>NZ_CP051461.1:2350895-3094290 GCF_012584515.1 Polaromonas vacuolata
GCTGTTGAAAATAACAATCAGCACAGCGCCAAATGCAGCAATAGCGACCTTATTAATATCAGACACGCCAAACACCATCATGAACAGCGGAATCAAAGCCGAAGACGGCGTGGAGCGAAAAAAATCAATCAAAAATTCGACACTTCGGTAGGCTTTTTCGTTGCTACCCAACACCACGCCTAGCGGCACACCAACGACAGCCGCAATCGAGAAAGCCTGCACCGTACGCCACACCGTGACGCCAAAATCATGCAGCAAGCTGCCGCCCGCCAAACTATTGAGCAAAGCCATGATGGCGTCCAAAGGCGGTGGCAGCAAGATGGCTTTAACCAAACCAAAACGCACGGTTAAGTCCCATACTAAAAACAACAAAATCGGGCCTATAAAAGGCAAAATTTTGTCCCCTATGCTGGTGCGTGGCGCTTGGCTGGCGCTGGGCTGAGCTGATGCTGGCGGCGACCAAGGCGTGCTGTTGGCGGATGTTGCAAAGGGCGTAGCAGAAGTCGGCGTGTTAGGTGTCGCGTCTTTCATAACGCTCAAGCCTTATGCAGCATGGAGTCAACCATCAAGCGTTTTGTGATGATGCCTTTATCCAAAAACAAGTCATAAAACTTCTGGAAGTAAGCGATATCGGATGCCGTAAATTCGTTGTGCAGGGTGTAGGCGGCCAGCGGCACTTCGGCTGTTAATGCGCCTTCAATCGCGGTATAGCCTTTTAAGTATTGGCGCGCCTCAGCCGGCTTGCTGCGCACATAAGCAACGCCTTTGGCGTAAGCGTCGATATAGCGTTTAGCGACCAGTGGATTTTTCTTGATAAAGCCAGAAGTGAGCGACGCCACACCGCCAAACCAAGGCGCCATTGAGTCACCCAAAACATAGTGAGAAATCACACCGGCTTCAAGCACACGGGTTGTGCCGTTGAGCCGACCAATCGTGCCAGTGGGCTCTAAGGTGTAGGCGCCATCGAGCTGACCGGCAGCGAGTGCGGCGACATGCTGACCGATTGGCAATTCAATCACCGTCGCACCGACTGCACCGCCGCGCTCAAGAATAGTTTTTGCCAAGGTCACGTTTTGAATCCCGGGGCCACTGCCTACACGCTTGCCTTTGAGGTCAGCAATAGTTTTGGCCGTGCTAGCGACCGGCACTATGACTTCGTCAAGCACGTTTTTAAGATTGCTAGGATTGGCACAAAAAATCTTAAAACTGCCGGGCGCAGCAATTTCACCAATCGCGATATTGCCTGAGCCCGTACCGTTGGCACTGCCTTCAACCCGCTCAGACAACATGCCCTCCATAATTTGCTGCGCACTCGCAAAACGCACGGCTTCAACATTCAAACCAGCCTCTTTAAAGTAACCCAATTCAACCGCCGCATAAAACGGCAGACCGGCAGCGATAGGCCAGTAACCGACACGAATAGTCGGCGCCGCCTGGGCACGAACCAGCCCAGGGATACTGCCGACAGCAGCGCCTGCACCCAGCACTTTGAGCAATTGACGACGGGTTGCGAGTGGGGTTTTGAAATTATTTGTAGTCATGGTGATGTTCTTGCGATTTTGATAATTGACGAATTGAAAAATTTTTTAAAGACAAAACTAAACAGCGATCGGTAAGAATTCGGAAAGGAGTCGGCAAGCGCGCTTTTAGAAATCAACCCAAAAAGGGCTGCGTACTCGCGAGCAGCGCACCAATTGAAGGTTTTCTTTCTTTTCATAGATTGGATATAGCAAGAGCTGTGCCTGCTTGGGAAATAGCTCCCCAGAATGGTGAAAAGCATTTCAACAAGTAATAACCACTGCACTGCATTGCATTGCATTGAATAATTTTTAAAACTATTCGCGCCTCTAACTGCGACTCAATTTAGAACCAGTGTGGCACCTGCAAACTTCGCGCTAAGGTATCAAAAATGCATTGAATCAATTGCTTTTTTGTTTTGTTAAGTACTGATCACGTTCACTTTAGCCAATCGTTTCAGCACCCATTCACTCAATCAATTCATCTCAAAGTTGTGCGATAAAAGTCAAGCCGCGTTAGATTTTTGGTACGCCTGTCTCTATTTGAGAATTGACTATTTAGAACTACATTAAGCGACGTTTAAAAGCATGCTGAATTTTTGAATAATTTTTTTAGGGTGGAACATGTCTCTAATGCAAACTATTGAATCGCAAATACAAGCTGCACTATGGGAATGCTGCGCACCAACGTATATTCGTTTGGTGACTGACAACGGTCTAGTTGGCAAGGTGTTGGAAATACTGCATGAAGACGCTACTGCATTCGCTAACAAAGACCCAGCATCAAACGGCGATCTCACACGCATTGTTCAAACCTACACATCGTTTCGTGCAGTGCTTCACTATAGGGTTGCACATGAAATGCTTAGCCTGCAGGCGGACACCTGTGAAAACGTCTGCAACGCCTTACTGATTTCTAGCCGAGGAAAATTATTATCCGGCGCCGAGTTACACCCAAGTTGCCATATCGGCCGTCGTTTCGTACTTGATCATGGTATGAGTAGCGTTTTTGGAGAAACCGCCAGCTTGGGTGACGACTGCTACGTGCTCGGGGGTGTCACATTAGGGGCAGATGGCATTTCTGGCAACCCTCAGGGAAAGCGACATCCATCGATTGGTGACCGCGTAGAGATCGGTGCTTTTTCTAGAGTCTTCGGCAACGTCAGTGTTGGCGATGACGTTTTTATTGGCCCGCATTGCACTATTACTCAAGACGTTCCAGCCGCAAGCAGAGTGATCTTGCGCAGTTGCCAGCAAGTGGTCAAAACGAATTGGCCGCAACTGCCAGTCAATGCATAAATTCAAATTTCTCGCGGTGATTAGAAAAAAATCTGTTCTTTAAGCGTTACTAAAGCTTTTTATATCAAGCTTTTTTATCCTAACAAAAAACGCTGATTAGTCCCGTTTATTTAACTAAGACTGCCGCTCAGCTTAAAAAATGCTGCACACGCCAATAGTTTAGGAGACCTCTTATATGCAAAATCAATGGCGACAGTTTTTACCCGACCTGCCAAGAGCAACTTATATTTTGACCTTAGCGCAGGCTTTAAATCTGACATGCGCAGTCATTTCAGTCACTATTGCAGCCATAGTTGGTAGCCGCCTAGCGGGGGCACCGGCACTCGCTACCTTGCCATATGGTGCACAGTTCGCCAGCGTCATGCTCTGCACCTATCCTGCGTCCATGCTGATGCGTCGGTATGGACGCAGGATTATTTTTTCTTTCGGTGCGGTGATGCTTATCATCGCTGGAATACTTGGCTATCTGGCGGTTGCGCACAGCAGCTTTTCATGGTTAATTGTGTCGCATATCTTTCTTGGTATCTTCATAGCATGTGCAAACTTCTATCGTTTCGCAGCGGTCGACAACCTCGATTCAACAGCCAAACCTAGGGCAATCTCCTTGGTTGTTTCTGGCGGCGTTCTCGCAGCAATCGCCGGCCCAAGCCTATCAAACTCACTGCGTTCCGTGACTGGATTTGTCGACTTCTCGCTGTGCTACGCCGCATTTTGCGCATTAGGCCTGACCACACTTTTGTTGATGGCTGTCTGGAGACCTTTAGGCGTCAATTTAGCATCTCAAACGGCGTCGAATACTGCTGCGCATCTAACGAAGTTTGAAAATAAAAAAGTAATCTTAGTCGCGATCTTTTGTTCCGCTAGCGGGTACTTCATCATGAATTTGTTGATGGTGCAGGCTTCGCTAGTGATGAAAGATATATGCTCTTTTTCAGCCACCTCTTTTGCGATTCAAGTGCACGTTATAGCAATGTTTGCGCCCTCGTTTTTTTCCGGTTTAATCATCGCAAGAATTGGTTTGCAAGCAAGCTTAATCAGCGGTTTTATTCTACTCAGCACAGCGATTTTTTTTGGTGTGTTCGACATCCGCTACTCACTCGTCTTTACGGCACTGGCATTACTAGGCTTGGGATGGAACCTAAGCTATGTCGGCGGTGGAACACTACTAGCCCAAAGCGTCAACGAACATAACCGACATCGCTGGCAAGGCATTAACGATAGCGTCATCGCAGCTTGTGCAACGCTGGGTGCATTACTGCCTGCGCCTATGTTGACTGTTCTGGGCTGGAATTGGTCGAACATAGTACTTGCCCCCATTTGTATTCTTGGCATCGCGCTTTGTTGGCGTGTCCTGTGTAGAAGGCAATCTATGCATGACGAATCATTGGCTGAGGTATCTGAAAAGTGAAAAAAACATACTCCCTACAACTGCAAGCCCATCTTCACATTGGACACCACTGCGAGAAATTGAGCCCAACTTGCTTCTCAAACTTGAGTTCGACAACCCCGGCGCTAGTCACAAGGTTCGGGCTGCAAGACATATTGTTAGATGTGCTGTTCAAGCCGGTCACATCGTGCCGGGTCTTACAACCGTCATCGAAAAAACAGGCGGCAACTTCGGTTTTGGTTTGGTATTGGCTTGCTCAGAAATTGGGGTCTCTGTGGAATTGGCTGTGGGCCTGTCTTTTAGTCCACTGAAACGTCACTTTCTTGAATTGAGCGGAGCCAAACTAATCGGAATTGACCAGCTAAGGGCGGGATCTACGCCACGCGAAGTCGTTGAGTGGCATCTTGCCAACGCCGGCAGACTTGGAAAGTCCTACTTCTATACGGATCAATTCAATAATCCTAAAAATATTGAAGCACATGAATACGAAACTGGAGCTGAAATTGCTCAGCAACTGAAAGATTTGGACAACATCAAAAATATTAGCTTTGTGAGCTGCGCAGGAACAGGCGCACATCTGACTGGAATTACACGCGCATTGCTAAGTGCTGGATACACAGTAGACGTCACCTTGGTTGAGCCAACTGGTTGCGACAGCCGCAACAGCATATTCGTTGAGCATAAGTTTGAAGGTATGGCTGTAGGTGTTAAACCGCCATTGCTCGACTGGGATCTTGTCAGCGACACAGTGCACATCGACCATGCGAGCATGCTCGCAACTAAGCAGCGCATCGCCGCTACACAGGGTTACATTGTTGGAAACACCTCTGCGGCGTGTCTTGCTGCAGCATCAGCTTTGACCGTACAGCTGCCAAAATCGCATAAGGTGCTCACGATTGCCTACGACCATGGGCTTTGGTATGCGTAGCAACAGTCTAGGTTTAGCAAGTGTTCTGACAAAAACTCACACCGCCACATTAAGGAGATAAATTAGCCTTTATTTGTCTTTATGTCAGCGGGTAAGCCCCAAGCGCTTTCAAGCAGATTGCGCAGTATTCTTAGTCGACTAATTTCACTAATTATTTTTGCCGCAACAAAGACTATTGCTTGCAACCGGGCCCGACGGATGAGGGTTTAGTCCCTGCCCTCAACGCTTTAAAACATCACCTCAAAAAAAAGTAAATCCATGCAAGCCCTAGTCATACACGCCGCCGGCGACCTTCGCCTTGAAACTATTGCCACACCAGAACTAGGCGCACAGCAGTTGCTGGTGCGGGTGCGCTGCGGCGGTATTTGTGGCTCGGATTTGCATTACTACCAACACGGCGGCTTTGGCACGATTCGGGTTAAAGAGCCTATGGTGTTGGGTCACGAAGTAGCTGGCGTGATTGGTGCCGTCGGCAGTGGTGTGACGCAATTTAGTGTGGGCGAGCGCATTGCCGTCAGCCCGAGTCAGCCTTGCGGGCTGTGTAGCTATTGCCAGAAAGGCTTGCAAAACCATTGCCTTGATATGCGCTACTACGGCAGCGCCATGCGCACGCCGCATGTGCAAGGCGCGTTTAGGCAAGAAATCGTGGTCGAGCAACACCAAGCCCATCGTTTGGCCGCGGGCGTCAGCGACAGCGAAGGCGCAATGGTAGAACCGCTTGCCGTCGCCCTGCACGCCGTGCGCCGGGCCGGATCTTTAGTCGGTAAAAACGTGTTGATTACCGGCTGTGGGCCAATTGGTGCATTGCTCATAGTGGCGGCTAGGCGCGCCGGTGCTGGCAAGATAGTGGTCACCGATATGGGCGACTTCACGCTGGGCAAAGCGCTCAAAGTCGGTGCAGATGAAGTCATCAACATGAGCGACAAGCCTGAGGGTTTAGACCGCTTTAGCACTGACAAAGGTCATTTCGACGTATTGTTTGAAGCCAGCGGCAACCAGCACGCTTTGTGCGGCGCTTTGGCAGCATTGCGGCCACGCGGCGTGATTGTTCAAGTCGGTCTAGGTGGCGAGATGAACTTGCCCATGAACACGCTTGTAGCCAAGGAGTTTGATCTGCGCGGCGCGTTTCGTTTTCATGAAGAGTTTGCGATGGCGGTAGAACTACTCAACAAAGGTCTGGTTGATGTGAAACCCTTGATCTCAGCCACATTGTCTTTTAGAGACTCAGCCAAAGCTTTTACGCTAGCGGCCGATAGATCGCAGGCAATGAAGGTATTGCTCAATTTTGACTAGGGCGCTCTGACGCGAATTAAAGCGAATTAAATTAAATTAAAGCGAAGTACTACGCATACATATGAATTTTTGCGCATTCAAAAAAAAAGGCAGTGCAAAAACTTTTGCACTGCCTTTTAACTTATTGACTCGCTAAAACTATTTGCGAACCGGTGGCAAATCCGTGCAGCTACCATGCGCCACTTCTGCGGCCATACCAATGCTTTCGCCGAGTGTGGGATGCGGGTGAACTGTTTTACCGATATCAACCGCATCAGCGCCCATCTCTATGGCCAAGGCGATCTCGCCAATCATGTCGCCGGCATGTGTGCCGACCATGCCACCGCCCAAAATCTTGCCATGACCATGCGCTTCGGGTGAATCGTCAAACAGCAGTTTGGTGACGCCCTCGTCGCGGCCATTGGCAATTGCGCGGCCGGATGCCGACCACGGGAATAGCCCTTTTTTAACTTTGATGCCTTGAGCTTTGGCTTGGTCTTCGGTCAAGCCAACCCATGCGACTTCAGGGTCGGTGTAGGCGACGCTTGGAATCACGCGGGCATTAAAGGCGGCGCTGGCCAATTCTTTATTGCCTTGTAATTCGCCGGCAATCACTTCTGCGGCGACGTGTGCTTCGTGCACAGCTTTGTGCGCCAACATCGGCTGGCCAATGATGTCGCCAATCGCAAAAATGTGCTTTACGTTGGTGCGCATTTGAATATCGACTGGAATAAAACCGCGATCAGTAACGGTGACACCGGCTTTGTCAGCGGCTAATTTAGCGCCGTTTGGTGTGCGGCCAACGGCTTGCAAAACCATATCGTAAGTTTGTGGCGCAGGCGCTGTCACGCCATCTTTGGCCGACTCAAAACTCACTTCAATGCCTTCAGGCGTGGCTTTAGCGCCAACGGTTTTGGTGCCGAGCATGATGTTGTCAAAACGCGGTGCATTCATTTTTTGCCAGACTTTGACCAAGTCTCTGTCCGCGCCTTGCATCAAGCCGTCCATCATCTCGACCACGTCAAGGCGAGCGCCCAGCGTTGAATAAACCGTACCCATTTCTAAACCAATAATGCCACCACCCAGAATCAACATGCGCTTAGGCACGGCTTCTAAAGCCAGAGCACCGGTCGAATCGACGACGCGTGGATCTTTCGGCATAAACGGCAGGCGCACGGCTTGTGAGCCGGCCGCGATGATGCAGGTTTTAAAACCAATGGTTTGGCTTTTACCAGATTTTTCTTGGTGCTCGCCGGTGGTTTCTTCGACTTGCAAATGGTGCTCGCCAACAAACTGGCCTAAGCCGCGCACGACAGTCACCTTGCGCATTTTGGCCATCGCTGCCAGTCCGCCGGTGAGTTTGCCAACGACTTTTTCTTTGTGTGTGCGCAGCTTGTTGATGTCGACTACTGGCGCTGCAAACGTCACGCCCAAGCTTTCGAAATGCTTGACTTCATCCATCACCGCTGCGACGTGCAGCAAGGCTTTAGACGGGATGCAGCCGACATTCAAGCAAACGCCGCCGAGTGCGGCGTAGCGCTCGACCAAGACCACTTTAAGACCTAAATCAGCGGCGCGAAAAGCCGCGGAATAGCCGCCGGGGCCGGCGCCTAGGACTAACAAATCGCAGTCGATATCGGCAGTGCCGGCATAACTTGCGGCCGCCGGTGCGGGCGTGGAAGCTGGTGCAGCTGGCTTTTCAGCAGCCGCTGGTTTTGTTTCTACAGCGCTAGCAGTGGTAGCGGCAGGAGCGGCAGCTGGCGTTGTCTCAGCCCCGCTGTCTGCCTCGACCTCAAGACTGAGTAAGACTGATCCTTGCTTAACTTTATCGTCAAGTTTGATTGCCAAACTTTTAACCACGCCGGCATGTGAAGACGGAATTTCCATAGAGGCTTTGTCACTCTCGACAGTGATCAGGCTCTGGTCAACTTCGATGCGGTCGCCGGGTTTTACCAACAACTCGATCACGGTCACTTCATCAAAGTCGCCAATGTCGGGGACCTTGACATCTATCAGGTTTACAGCTGCGCTCATGGGGAGGCTTTCAATGGGTTGAGTAATTGTTGCAATGGCGGCGACCGGCTCGCGGCCGCACAAACATCACAGCAGAACGCGGCGGAAGTCGGCGAGTATCTGACCGAGATAGGCGTTAAAACGCGCAGCCATGGCGCCGTCAATCACGCGGTGATCCCAGCTCAGTGACAGCGGCAATATCAGGCGCGGCTCAAACGCCTTGCCGTCCCAAACCGGTTGCATCTGGCTTTTGCAGACACCCAAAATTGCCACTTCAGGGGCGTTGATGATGGGCGTGAAATAGCGCCCACCAATACCACCTAGCGAAGAAATCGTAAAGCACGCGCCCTGCATGTCGGCGGGACCGAGTTTGCCGTCACGGGCTTTTTTGGCTAACTCGCCCATCTCGGCGGAGATTTGCACAATGCCTTTTTTATCCGCATCTTTAATCACTGGCACGACCAAGCCGTTAGGCGTGTCGGCTGCAAACGCGATGTTGAAGTATTTTTTCAGTACCAATTGGTCGCCATCGAGTGAGGCGTTGAAGTCTGGAAACTTCTTCAATGCGGCAACCGAAGCTTTAATCAAAAATGCCAGCATGGTGATTTTGGCACCCGACTTTTCATTTTCTTTATTCATCATCAAGCGGAAGTTTTCCAGTTCGGTGATGTCGGCATCGTCATGGTTGACGACGTGCGGAATCATCACCCAATTGCGGTGCAGATTCGAGCCGCTGATCTTTTTGATGCGCGACATATCCTTACGCTCGACTTCGCCAAATTTGGTGAAATCGACTTTTGGCCAAGCCAGCAAATCCAAACCCACACCATTGCCTGAGGCTGCGCTAGCGGCTGGTGTTTTGCTGACCTGTGCTTGGGTACGCGTATCGCCGGCCATCACAGATTTACTAAAGGCTTGCACATCGTCCAGTGTGATGCGGCCTTTGGGGCCCTTGCCAGTCAGTTCTGCCAGCGGCACGCCTAATTCACGGGCGAATTTACGAACCGAAGGCGATGCATGCGGCAAGCTGCCGGTGGGTGCAATGTTTGGGTTGTGGACGGGCTCTGACGCGCTGACGCTGGCTTTTGCAGCGGGTGCGGCGGCCGGGGCCGAGGCAGTAGCAGCGGGTGCGGCTTTCGCTTCAGGTGCAGCGGGTGCAGCAGGCGTAGCAGCAACTACAGCCGCAACAGGCGCAGCAGCTTCGATCAAGGCCAGCAGATCACCAATATTGATGACATCGCCGAGCTTGACTTTGAGCTCTTTGAGCAAACCAGCGCTTGAAGAGGGAATCTCCATCGAGGCTTTGTCTGACTCAACCGTGATGAGTGATTGCTCAACCTTAATGGTGTCGCCAGCTTTAACCAGCACTTCAATCACGCTGACGTCTTTGAAGTCACCAATGTCCGGAACCATGACCTCAATGATTTGAGTCGTGGCAGATGTGGCCGCAGGTGTAGCGGCAGCGGCAGGTGCTGCAGCCGGTGTAGCTACGGCAGGTGTAGCTGCGGCGGGCGCAGCTTGGGTTTCGGCGGCAGTTGGCGCTGCAACAGCAGCACTGTCCTCTTCCACATCAAGCGTTAAAACTATCGAGCCTTGCTTGACCTTGTCATCGAGCTTGACACGCAATTCCTTGACCACGCCGGCATGGCTGGAAGGAATTTCCATGGAGGCCTTGTCGGACTCAACGGTGAGCAAGGATTGGTCGACCGTGATGCTATCGCCGGGCTTGACCAATAACTCTATGACGGTGACTTCATCAAAGTCGCCAATGTCCGGAACCTGAATTTCAATGGTGGCCATATTTTTTCCAATCATTTCGTAAACAGGGCCGTGCAACAGCAGCGGCCCTGATCTGAATAAAACCGCTCGGGCGTTAAATTACGCGTGCAAAGGGTTGATTTTGTCGGCTTGAATGCCGTACTTGGCTATCGCTTCGGCTACTTTTGCAACTGGCAGCGTGCCTTCTTCGCTGAGTGCTTTGAGGGCTGCCACAACGATGTAATGGCGGTTGATCTCAAAGTGCTCACGCAGCTTGCTGCGGAAATCGCTGCGGCCAAAACCGTCGGTGCCCAGCACTTTATAAGCCCGGCCTTTTGGAATGTAGGCACGAATTTGCTCAGCATAAGCCTTCATGTAATCAGTCGATGCCACCACCGGACCGGTATGCTTTTCAAGCTGCTGGCCGACGAACGGAACGCGTGCAGCTTCTAGCGGATGCAGCAGGCTCCAGCGTTCGGCGTCTTGGCCGTCTCTGGCTAACTCGTTAAAGCTTGGGCAGCTCCAGACATTGGCGGCAACGCCCCAGTCTTTTTCTAGCAATTCTTGCGCAGCAATCGACTCGCGCAAAATAGTGCCAGAACCTAGCAACTGAACCTGCGGCGCAAGCTTAGGGCCGGCTTTGCACAAATACATGCCTTTGATGATTTGATCTTCCGTGCCAGGCGTCAAACCCGGCATAGGATAGTTCTCGTTGAGCAGCGTGATGTAGAAATACACGTTGTCTTGCTTTTCCACCATGCGCTTGAGGCCGTGGTGCAAGATCACGCCGACTTCGTGGGCAAAGGTCGGGTCGTAGCTAATGCAGTTAGGAATCGTGCCGGCCATGATGTGGCTGTGACCGTCTTCATGTTGCAAGCCTTCGCCGTTCAGCGTGGTACGGCCAGAGGTGCCGCCTAGCAAGAAGCCACGGGCTTGCATGTCGCCAGCAGCCCAAGCCAAGTCACCGACGCGCTGAAATCCGAACATCGAGTAGTAGACGTAAAACGGAATCATGATGCGGTTGTTGGTGCTGTAAGAAGTCGCAGCCGCAATCCAGCTGCTCATGCCGCCGGCCTCGTTAATGCCTTCTTGCAGAATCTGACCCTTTTTGTCTTCCTTGTAATACATCACCTGGTCTTTATCGACCGGCGTGTATTTTTGACCATCAGGGTTGTAAATACCGATTTGGCGGAACAAGCCTTCCATACCAAAAGTTCTGGCTTCATCGACCAAAATTGGCACAACACGTGGGCCCAAGGCTTGGTCGCGCAGCAACTGCGTCAAAAAGCGCACATAGGCTTGAGTGGTGGAGATTTCGCGGCCTTCGGCAGTTGGCTCCATGACTGATTTGAAGATCGCCAAGTCCGGCACGGTAAAGCTCTCATCGGCCTTGGTGCGGCGGTGTGGCAAATAACCGCCCAGCGCTTTGCGGCGCTCATGCAGATACTTCATCTCTGGCGTGTCGTCAGCCGGCTTGTAAAAAGGAATATCCGCTAATTGGCTGTCTGGGATAGGAATGTTAAAGCGGTCGCGGAAGGCTTTAACGTCTTCGTCGGCGAGTTTTTTGGTCTGGTGCACATTGTTTTTGCCCTCGCCCATCTTGCCCATGCCAAAGCCTTTGACGGTCTTGATCAGCAGGACGGTGGGTTGACCAACGTGTTTGACCGCCGAATGGAAAGCGGCATAAACTTTTTGCGAATCGTGACCACCGCGACGCAGATTAAAGATGTCGTCGTCGCTCATTTTGGAGACCATCTCCAACGTCTTCGGATTCTGGCCAAAGAAGTGCTTGCGCACATAAGCGCCGTCATTCGCCTTCATGGCTTGGTAATCGCCGTCCAAGGTATCCATCATGACTTTGCGCAGTGCGCCGTCTTTGTCACGCGCTAACAGTGGGTCCCAACCATTGCCCCAAAGCAGCTTGATCACGTTCCAGCCAGCACCGCGAAATTCGCCTTCTAACTCTTGAACAATTTTGCCGTTGCCGCGCACTGGACCGTCTAAACGCTGCAAGTTGCAGTTGATCACGAATACCAAGTTATCTAACTTTTCGCGCGCTGCTAGACCGATAGCGCCCATGGATTCGACTTCGTCCATCTCGCCGTCACCGCAGAAAACCCAGACCTTGCGGTTCTCGGTGTTAGCAATGCCGCGTGCGTGCAGATACTTTAAAAAGCGCGCTTGGTAAATCGCCATCAATGGGCCAAGGCCCATGGAGACGGTGGGGAACTGCCAAAACTCGGGCATGAGTTTGGGGTGCGGGTAGCTGGATAAACCGTTGCCATCAACTTCTTGGCGGAAGTTCAGCAATTGCTCTTCCGTCAAACGGCCTTCAAGGTAGGCACGGGCATAAACGCCGGGTGAGACATGGCCTTGAATGTAGAGGCAGTCACCGCCGTGGCCTTCGCTCTCGGCATGCCAGAAATGGTTGAAACCGGCGCCAAACAAACTGGCAAGTGAAGCAAAAGAGCCGATGTGACCACCCAGGTCGCCGCCGTCAGCAGGATGCAGACGATTCGCTTTGACCACCATGGCCATGGCGTTCCAGCGCATGTAGGCGCGCAGACGCTCTTCAATGGCGAGGTTGCCGGGTGAGCGTTCTTCTTGATCAACCTCTATGGTGTTGACGTAGCCAGTGGTGGCCGAAAAAGGCATGTCTATGCTTTTTTGACGCGCGTGCTCTAGCAATTGTTCAAGCAAAAAGTGGGCTCGCTCTGGGCCTTCGCTCTCGATCACGGCGGACAGTGCGTCCATCCACTCGCGCGTTTCTTGTGTATCTTTGTCCGGGGCCGTTTCGCCAGGCGTATTGTTCACGCTTGACGCTAGATTGTCGGAACCCGCATTACCAGGGGTAAAAGCCATATTTTTGTCTCCTGCTAGTTAACTAATTCTGGGTCGCGCTCAGCATTCATTTGGTCGAACAACGGCAGCGCAATTTTTGTTTCTGCTCAATAGCAACTACTTCGTTTGTAGCCGCATTTCAGAATCAATTTAGGAGTTTGCCATACTATTTGTAATATTTCAAATTATGCCTAATCATTTCGCAATGCGAAATATCAGCACAATTTTTAAATACTTCTGCATCTGAAGCAACTTTTTCAAAACAGACAGACGCTGAGTTTTTTAAGCCTAAAAAGAACTCAGTACACTAGCGCTGAACATGTCAAATCAAGTCCCTAAAAGCGCGGCACCTACAGCGCCTACACCTTCTGAAAACACCACTGACACTAACACTTGGAGACACTGGTGGCGCCGGCAGTCACCCTCGCGCCAAGACCGCTTTGTCACGCTGGGTCCGTTATTGGCAGTGATACTTTTTCTTGCGGCTGTGGTGGCCGCTTTTGCTTATTTGCGGCTTGAAGAAATAGACCGCGAACAACAAGCGGTAAAACGCGATGTCGAATACGCCCAGCAACGCCTAAGACTCAGGCTACTAGAACGCCAAGAGCAGCTGATGCGAATCGGCCGCGACATCGCCAACAATGAGCTAGACGAGAGCGAGTTTCAACAGCAGGCCGCAGCACTGATTAACCAATATCCCGAGCTTCTATCTGTGAGCTGGATAGACGCGAATCGCCGCGTCAAAACATCTTTTGTCTCATCTAGCGTTAATTTCAACTTACTACGCGCAACTGGCGAGTTATTAAAAGATGGTGAAACTGAGGACGCTTATGAGTTGGCCAAAGACTTGCGCCAACCCGTTTATTCACGTCCTTTAAACGCCTTCAGCAGCAGTTTTAATGCGGCCACGCTGGGACTACTCATTCCACTCAATTCGCAGGGAAAGTTTAGCGGTGTGATTTTGAGCGAATACTCAATTGACAACATGCTGCGCTTTGGCGTGCCGACCGAGGTTTCCGCTCGCTATGCCGTGGCACTCATGGACGACCAAAACAATATGCTTGCCGGCATAAAGCCACCGCCGCGCAACAAAGCTGCGCGCTTGTTGCCGTGGACTGATGCGGCAGCAGAATACGAAGTTCCAGTCTCGCCGGTAGGCAACGGTTTACTGATACGTGCACAAGGCTACCGCGCCTCACTCGGTGTGATTGGCAGCGGATTTTTCTGGCTGGTGAGTGCACTGAGCGCGCTTACCGTCTGGATGCTGCTGGGTAACTGGCGCCACACCCGGCGTCGCATGCAGGCCCAACAAGCACTGGTGTCTGAGACCAACTTTCGTCGCGCCATGGAAAACTCTATGCTCACCGGCATGCGTGCATTAGACCTGCAAGGCCGTATCACTTACGTCAACCCAGCGTTTTGCCAGATGACGGGATTGAGCGAATCAGAGTTAGTAGGCTGCACCGCGCCGTTCCCGCATTGGCCTGAAGCCGAGATCGAAAACCTCAGCTCGCGGCTAGACGACGAACTGCATGGCCGCACGCCGCTCGCGGGCTTTGAGGTCAGAGTCAAACGCAAAGGTGGTGAAGTTTTCGATGCCCGCATGTATGTCTCACCCTTGATAGATCCGCGCGGCCAACAAACTGGCTGGATGACTTCCATGACGGACATCAGCGAGCCCAAGCGCGTGCGCGAAGAACTCACCGCCTCCTACGAGCGTTTCACCACCGTGCTGGAAAGTCTGGATGCCGCCGTCTCAGTCGCACCGCTGGGCGGCTCTGAACTACTCTTCGCGAACAAGCTTTACCGGTCCTGGTTTGGCGCTGAGGTCTCTGGCCACATCAACTTAATCGCACAAGCTGGCCGACCGGCAAGCCGTCCTACCGATGATGAGCTCGATGCGGTCGATGCCTTGGCCGGCTTTCCAACTGACACGCTCACGGCCGCGGTCAGTGAAAATGCAGAAATCTATGTGCCAGAGCTAGCCAAATGGTTGGAAGTACGCTCCCGCTACCTCACTTGGGTAGACGGCCGACTGGCACAAATGGTGATCGCCACCGACATCACACCGCGCCGTCAGGCCGAAGAGCAAGCCGCACAGCAAAACGAGCGTGCGCAAACCGCCAGCAGACTCATCACTATGGGCGAGATGGCTTCTAGCGTGGCACATGAATTAAACCAGCCACTCACCGCTATCACCAACTATTGCAATGGCATGGTTTCGCGCATTAAAAGCCAACAAATTAATAACGAAGACTTATTAATGGCCTTGGAAAAAACAGCGCGCCAAGCAAGTCGGGCGGCACAAATCATTCAACGCATACGCGCCTTTGTCAAACGCAGCGAGCCCAACCGCAGCTTGGCAGAAATCATTGTGATCACCAACAATGCGGTAGAGCTGGCCGAGATAGAACTGCGCCGACACAACGTTCGCCTAAGCCACTACATCGCAGCGCGCTTACCAACGGTGATGGTGGACCCGATTTTAATTGAGCAGGTGCTGATTAACCTGATGAAAAATGCGGCTGAATCGATTGCCATGGCGGACATGCCGACGGCGCGGCGCAATGTCGAATTGCGCGTTGGACCGAAAAATATTGACGGTCAAAAAGTAGTTGAATTTTCAGTCATAGACACTGGAAATGGCTTCACACCAGAAGTCAAAAGCCGCCTCTACGAAGCCTTTTATTCGACTAAAGCAGAAGGCATGGGTATAGGACTAAAACTATGCCGCAGCATCATAGAGTCACACAACGGAAGGCTGGAAGCGGAGAACCTCTACAATGGTGAAGAGATCGTGGGATGCCGGTTTACCTTCTGGATTCCTGTCAACCCCATGTTTGGGCCGCCAGCATCAACAGATGAAAACCTGGCCTGAAATAAAAACAATAACGCGTTCCTAAAAGTTCCATAGAAAGTTTTGCATGAGTTTGATCCCAAAAAAAGGTACTGTCTATGTCGTCGATGACGACGAGGGTGTGCGCGATTCATTGCAATGGTTGCTCGAAGGCAAGGATTACCGAGTGCGCTGCTACGACTCAGCAGAGACATTCTTAAGTCGCTACGACGCAAGAGAAGTCGCGTGCCTCATCGTTGACATCCGTATGGGCGGCATGACAGGTTTAGAGTTGCAAGACCGCTTGGTTGAGAGAAAGTCTCCCCTGCCAATCGTTTTCATCACCGGTCACGGCGATGTACCTATGGCCGTGGACACGATGAAAAAAGGCGCGATGGATTTCATCCAAAAACCCTTCGAAGAAAGCGCTTTGCTTAATATCGTCGAGCGCATGTTAGAGCTTGCCAAAGACGCTTTTAGCGAGCACCAACAGTCCGCCAGCCGAGACGCATTGCTAGCCAAACTGACCTCACGCGAAGCCCAAGTGTTAGAGCGAATTGTGGCCGGACGCTTAAATAAACAAATCGCCGACGACTTGGCCATCAGTATTAAAACGGTAGAGGCGCACCGCGCCAACATCATGGAAAAACTCAACGCCAACACGGTGGCCGACCTGCTTAAAATCGCCTTGGGTTCAAACCCCACCAAGGTCTAAGCGCTGAGCTTAAGCACCATAAAAACACTGCTGTAAAAGCTAAAACTTTGACAGCCACCCGCGCCCCTGATTTAACCCTCAGCGGGCGTTTTTAATTTCTAAAAGCAAAACCATGACAGCACAACGCATAGACGGCACAGCCCTTTCCAAACAACTGCGCAGCGAAGTCGCAGAGCGCGCCCAAGCATTGCGCGTACGCGGCATTATTCCCGGCTTAGCCGTGATACTGGTCGGCGAAAGCCCAGCCAGCCAAGTTTATGTGCGCAACAAAGTCAAAGCCTGCGAAGACAGCGGCCTTTATTCGGTATTAGAGAAATACGATGCCGACATGAGTCAGGCTGATTTACTCGCGCGCATTGATGCGCTCAACCAAGACCCCAGCATTCACGGCGTATTGGTGCAGCTACCACTACCGCCGCATATTGACGCACAAAAAGTGATTGAAGCGATTGCACCAGCCAAAGACGTGGACGGCTTTCATGTCGCTAGCGCCGGTGCATTAATGGTCGGTCAGCCCGGCTTTTGGCCTTGCACGCCTTATGGCTGCATGAAAATGTTGGACAGCATTGGCTACGATTTAAACGGAAAACATGCGGTGGTGATTGGTCGCAGCAATATTGTCGGCAAACCCATGGCGCTGATGCTGCTGCAAAAAAACGCCACCGTCACGATCTGCCACAGCGGCACAAAAAATCTCAAAGCCATGACACTGCAGGCCGATGTCATCGTAGCGGCCGTTGGCAAACGCAACGTACTGACAGCTGACATGGTCAAGCCCGGTGCGGTTGTCATTGACGTAGGCATGAACCGCGATGACAGCGGCAAGCTGTGCGGCGATGTGGACTTTGATGGTGTGTCTAGTGTTGCCGGCTACATCACGCCAGTGCCGGGCGGCGTCGGACCTATGACCATTACCATGCTGCTGGTGAACACGTTGGAAGCAGCTGAAAAAAGCTAAATAAATTTAAGTTTTAAACTTTTAAAAACGCTGAAAAAAACTAAAAAATTACTTTAAATATAGCGCCGTTAAAGTTGATTTTTTTAATCGATCTTTCAAGCCAATCGATTTGTAATTAATTGCTTCCAACAAGCAGATAACAAACAATCGAACAGGTGACAGTTATAGTGAGTAACAAACAAGCAGAAAACAACAATTTAAGATGAATTTCAAGGGAAAACCCTAGGATTTATCAATAAAAACTAAGAGATTTTCGACAGCAAATCTATCCTCTCTTGCAATTGTTGTGCATTGCTTTTTACTGACAGATAACTTCAAAAAGAAAGAGGGAGATCACATGCGCTTATTTCAAAAAGTAGGATTGGCTCTGAGTCTTGGCGCTGTTTTAGTGACCGGCACAGCACTGGCTCAAAAGCAGCAATTTCTCAATATTCTTACCGGCGGCCAAAGCGGTGTTTACTACCCGATTGGCGTTGCCCTGACGCAAATTTACGCCAAAGAAATTCCCAATGTACGAGCCACTGCACAGGTCACACGTGCATCGGCTGAAAACCTTAACTTGCTGCAAGCTGGCCGCGGCGAGCTTGCCATTTCTCTGGCCGACTCAGTTACCGATGCCTACACCGGCAATGCCGAAGCCGGCTTTGACAAGCCATTGACCAAGTTGCGCGGCATATCGGGCACTTACAACAATTACATTCAAATCATCGCCTCTGCCGACTCCGGCATCAAAACGCTGGCTGACCTGAAAGGCAAACGTATATCTGTCGGTGCCGCCAAATCTGGCACAGAGCTCAATGCGCGCGCCATTTTTAAAGCCGCAGGACTGTCGTACAAAGACATGTCAAAAGTGGAATATCTGCCGTTTGGTGAATCGGTCGAGTTAATGAAAAACCGCCAACTGGATGCCACACTTCAATCGGCCGGCTTGGGCGTCGCGTCGATTCGCGACTTGGCCACATCGGTCACGATTGTGGTGGTTGCCATTCCGGCTGATGTCATCAAACGTGTGGGAAGCCCGGCTTACCAGCCGTCGTTTATTCCTGCCAACACTTACGCCGGTCAAACCGTGGATGTCTCAACCGCAGCGATTCCAAACTTCCTCATCACCCACTCCGGCGTGTCTAACGAATTGGCCTACCAAATGACCAAGACCATGTACGACAACATCGGCACTTTGTATGCAGCGCACAATGCGGCCAAAGCCATCAAGCTTGAGAACGCCTTAGTCGGTATGCCAGTGCCATTGCACCCAGGCGCTGCGCGTTACTACAAAGAAGTCGGTCTTTTAAAGTAAAGACTTAACGCACGGAGAACTAGCCCGTACGCAAAATAAAACGGCCCCAAAAACTATTGGGGCCGCTCTTGTTTTTAAGCTGTAAAAACAAGCCCGAGATTTCATATCCGCTTTAAAAGGTTTTCATGAGCGACCACGACACAAGTCCAGCAATGCCCAAGTGGGGCGTACTTTTCTGGATCGCATTGGCGTTTTCCAGTTTCCAGCTTTGGACAGCGGCCTTTAGCCCACTGTCGAGTCAAGTAGTGCGCGCCATCCATGTGGGCTTTGTGCTGCTCATGGTGTTTGCACTTAAACCTCACTTTCGCAGCAACAGCACGGGTGCGCCTATTTTGGGTTGGTTACTCGGTCTGACAGGTTTTGCATTTGCCTTTTACCACTGGTATTTCGAGGCCGAGCTGACTCTCAGAGCAGGTGAGTTAACCCGCAACGACTGGGTGATTGGCGCGGTCACAATCGCTCTGGTTTTTGAAGCGGCGCGGCGCATCATGGGCTGGGGCTTGCCGATTGTTTGCGGCACATTTTTGGCCTACGGCATGTTTGGCGAGTACTTACCAGCCGTCATGGCGCATCGCGGCTACGGTTTAGACCAAATCGTCGGCACGCTAAGCTTTGGCACTGAGGGCATTTACGGCACGCCGACCTATGTCTCGTCCTCGTATATTTTTCTATTCATCTTGTTTGGCGCTTTTCTTGAGCAAGCCGGCATGATTAAGCTGTTCAACGATTTTGCGCTTGGCACTGTGGGCCACACACGTGGCGGCCCGGCAAAAGTAGCGGTGATCTCGTCTGGACTGATGGGCACTATCAACGGTTCTGGCGTGGCCAATGTGGTCACCACCGGACAATTCACCATTCCACTCATGAAGCGCTTTGGCTACAGCCCAGCGTTCGCGGGCGGAGTTGAGGCGACGGCCAGCATGGGCGGACAAATCATGCCGCCGGTGATGGGGGCTGTGGCCTTCATCATGTCAGAGACGATTAACGTGCCATATATCGAGATTTGCAAGGCAGCTTTAATACCGGCGATTTTGTACTTCGTCACCGCCTTTTGGATGGTTCACTTAGAGGCTGGCCGCAAAGGACTGCTCGGTCTGTCAAAAGAGGAATGCCCGAATCCTTGGACAGCAGTGCGCGAGCGCTGGTTTTTACTGCTGCCCCTGATTGGCTTGGTGGGCTTGCTGTTCTCCGGTTACACGCCCTTGTTCTCCGGCACCGTTGGCTTAGGTCTGACGGTTATTTTGATCTTTGGCGCAGCGGTGCTGACTGGCGTTAAAGGCATGGGTCTACGCATACTGTTCTGGGTTTTGCTGGGTTTTGCCTGCGCCGGTTTTTTCGAGTTTGGCGTAGGTGTCTTTTTCGTCATCGCCGCCTTGCTGGTCGCGCTGACCTACATCCGTAAAACCGGCGGCGATGCCCGCGAATTGGCAGTACAAGCCTTGGTTAACGGCGCGCGTCATGCGTTGCCAGTAGCGATTGCTTGCGCCTTAGTCGGCGTCATTATTGGCGTGATTAACCTGACTGGTGTCGCCGCAGAACTGGGCGGACACATCATTGCAGTTGGCGAGAAAAGTTTGTTTTTAGCGCTGCTGCTGACCATGGTGACCTGCTTAGTGCTGGGCATGGGCATACCGACGATTCCTAACTACATCATTACCAGCTCGCTGGCAGCACCGATTTTGTTAGAGCTAGGCGTGCCGCTAGTGGTGTCTCATATGTTTGTGTTTTATTTCGGCATCATGGCCGACCTGACACCGCCGGTAGCATTAGCCGCTTTTGCGGCCGCACCTATCGCGCGGGAGTCTGGTCTGAAGATTAGTTTTCAAGCCATGCGGGTGGCCATTGCTGGCTTTGTCGTGCCATTTATGGCGGTCTACAGCCCGGCATTGATGCTGCAAGGCGGTGATTGGATGGACACCACTTATGTGGTGTTTAAAGCCTTGCTGGCAATCTCTATGTGGGGCGCTGGTGCGATTGGCTTTTTGTTCGGCCGAATCAATTGGTTTGAGCGTATTTTTGCTATCGTCGCGGCGAGCTTCTTGGTGGCTGCAGTACCGCTGACAGATGAAATTGGTTTGGTCGCGGTTGCCGCTTTCATAATCTGGCATCTCTGGCGTACCCGTGGGTTACGCAACGGCAGCATCCGTGCGGCTTAAGCTAAGGCAGACATGGGCTTGAGTGGCGTTTGCCTGTCGCTGGTAACAGCGGCCGGTCTTAGCGCCGGCAATCAGGTGTTTGTGCCGGTTGAACACTTCACGCTGGCATGGATTCATTCGATTGAAAAAGTGCGTTGGGAAGAAGATTACGCAGTGCTTCCTACGTCACCGGGCAGCAAGCCAACACTCAAAGCCGTGGCGGCACGAATTAAAGGATCGGCTGCCGGCATGGAGCCACCGGCGGACGCCAAGCTAAAAAACGGTTGGTATGAGTACCAGCCGACCATCCATGAGCCCGCCGAGTTGCGTTTATCACGTTCATTTTTCACGGCGGATTATGAGTGGTGTATGCGCGGCAGTTGCCAGCCCATGTCGGCACTTATGGCCTCTGACGGTGGAGTAACTCTGGTGCGCGCCTGCAGCCAGAGTCAAGCGCTCGATGAGAACAAGCGTGAATAAAAATGAGCGCTAGGGAAAAGTCGCTTTAAAAATCATGCGCTGAAGGAATCAATCAGCCGGGCGCAAACTCAAACGCCAGAGCGAAAAACCAGCGCAAATCCACTGACCAAAATACATGGCGCTGCCAAGGCCGTGCCAAAGGCGTAAATCACCGCCATCAGCACGCGCGCTAAGAATCCGCGGGGCGATTCCAAACTCCACCAATAGCGTCAGCAACAAACCAGCGAGGATGAACTTAATCGTACCGCGCATGTACAAAGACGGCGCATCTTGCCCACCTTTGTTGAACACCATAAACAGCAACATGGCGCAAGCAGTGCTAAGCCAAGTCTGAGCCGTGAACAGTTTGGCCGCCATGGCGCCAGCGATCTGCGGAGTCGCCAGATGCGTGAACAGCATGGGCACAATCACAAAACCAAGCGCTGTCAGGCTGCCCCACCAAAGGGCTGCAACCATGACGCCGAAACGGTGACGTTTCATTGCGGTTTAGACGTACATCACTGCAATGATCTCGTAGCGCTTGATGCCGCCTGGCGCCAGCACTTCAGCGACATCGCCTTCGTCTTTGCCAATCAAGGCGCGGGCAATCGGTGAGCCGATATTGACGCGGCCTTGCTTAATATCGGCCTCGTCCTCGCCAACAATTTGGTAAGTCACCTTATCGCCAGTGTCTTCGTCTTGCAGCTCTATGGTCGAGCCAAAAACAACTTTACCGCCAGCGTCCATAGCCGTCGGATCAATGATCAGGGCGACTGAGAGTTTGCCCTCAATTTCCTGAATCCGACCTTCGACAAAACCTTGTCTGTCTTTGGCCGCTTCGTATTCTGCGTTCTCACTCAGGTCGCCCTGTGCGCGAGCTTCAGAAATAGCGTTGATAACCCACGGCCGTTCTACCGTCTTGAGCTTGTGCAGTTCGGCTTTGAGTTTTTCCGAGCCGATTTTAGTAATAGGAATTGTTGCCATGTTATTGCTCCTTAAAAAGCGAAACCGCCACCAGTGACCTGGCGGCGGCGCTTTTGATCCACGCTTTAATTAAAAGTGTCTATAGCTTCAAGTTTAATGCATTGCCAAGCCGGAAAAAACCGACTCTGACAATCTTGCTTAAACCAGCTGTGCGTGCATTTCTTGCACGGAAATAATACCTAAATTATCAAGATACTTCATGCCTTCTACCGCCGCTTCTGCGCCGGCAATAGTGGTGAAGGTGGTCACCCTTGCCAGCAGTGCTGAGGTACGAATCTGACGTGAGTCAGCAATCGCATTACGCCGCTCTTCGACAGTGTTTATCACCAAAGCAATCTCATTGCTTTTGATCATATCAACCACATGTGGTCGGCCTTCTGTGACCTTGTTAACCACAGCGCAAGCGATTCCAGCAGCGGTAATTGCAGCGGCCGTTCCCTTGGTTGCAACCAGTTCAAACTTCATCGCACTCAGCGCACGCGCCACTTCCACCGCACGCAACTTGTCGTTGTTTTTAACGGTGAGAAAAACCTTGCCTGATGTGGGAAGCTTGGTACCAGCGCCCAACTGTGACTTGACAAAGGCTTCGCCAAAAGTTTTACCCACACCCATGACCTCGCCGGTGGACTTCATCTCGGGGCCGAGAATAGTGTCAACGCCGGGGAATTTCACGAACGGGAAAACCGCTTCTTTCACGCTGAAATAAGGCGGCGTGACTTCTTTCGTGATGCCTTGTTCAGCCAGTGTCTGACCGACCATGCAACGTGCCGCAACCTTGGCCAATTGAATGCCAGTGGCCTTGCTCACGAATGGCACGGTGCGCGACGCACGCGGGTTAACTTCGAGCACGTAAATCACATCTAAGCCGTCGATATGCTGAATCGCAAACTGCACATTCATCAAGCCCACCACATTCAAAGCCGCAGCCATAGCTGAGGTTTGGCGCTTGATTTCTGTGATCGTCTCAGCGCTCAGTGAATACGGCGGCAAGGAGCACGCCGAGTCGCCGCTGTGCACGCCGGCCTGCTCAATGTGTTCCATCACGCCGCCAATAAAGGTTGCGCCAACAGAGTCACGGATGCAGTCGACATCGCATTCAATCGCGTCGTTCAAAAACCGGTCTAACAGAACCGGCGAGTCATGGCTGACCTTGACCGCTTCGCGCATATAGCGCTCAAGGTCACGTTGCTCGTGGACGATTTCCATGGCTCGTCCGCCCAGCACATAACTAGGGCGAACGACTAAGGGATAGCCCAGAGCTGCGGCTTTTTCAAGCGCTTCTGGTTCGGTGCGAGCTGTGGCATTTGGCGGCTGACGCAGCTTGAGTTCGTGCAGCAGTTTTTGGAAACGCTCACGGTCTTCAGCCGCGTCAATCATGTCGGGTGTGGTGCCAACTATCGGTACGCCATTGGCTTCTAAATCCAACGCCAATTTCAAAGGTGTCTGACCACCGTATTGCACGATCACGCCATAAGGCTTTTCTTTATCGACAATTTCAAGCACGTCTTCCAGTGTCAGTGGCTCGAAATACAAACGGTCGCTGGTGTCGTAGTCAGTCGACACGGTTTCTGGATTGCAGTTGACCATAATCGTTTCATAACCGTCTTCACGCAGCGCCAAAGCAGCATGCACGCAGCAGTAATCAAACTCAATGCCTTGACCAATACGGTTCGGGCCGCCGCCCAGCACCATGATTTTTTTCTTGTCAGTTGGCATGGCTTCGCACTCACTGCCTTCGGCCTCGTAGGTCGAATACAGGTAGGCGGTGTTAGTTGCAAACTCAGCCGCGCAAGTATCAACCCGCTTATAGACTGGACGCACGCCAAGCGCCAAACGCTTTTCACGAATAGCCGTATCAGTGGTGTGAAGTTGCTTGGCCAAACGCCTGTCAGAAAATCCTTTTTGCTTGAGCGCGCGCAGCGTGGCGGCGTCAATCGCGTCCAGCGTCGTGGTTTCGAGTTCGAGTTCAATCTTCACGATCTGCTCGATCTGCACCAAAAACCACGGGTCAATCTTGGTCAGTGCAAACACTTCGTCAACCGACAAACCCATGGCAAATGCGTCACCCACGTACCAGATGCGGTCTGGGCCGGGTGCGCCTAATTCTTTTTCCAATACTTCGCGGTCTTGGGTTTTTTCGTTCATACCGTCCACGCCAACTTCCAGACCACGCAAGGCTTTCTGAAAGGATTCTTGGAAGGTACGGCCCATGGCCATGACTTCGCCAACGGACTTCATCTGTGTCGTCAAACGTGAGTCTGCGGTGGGAAATTTCTCAAACGCAAAACGCGGTATTTTGGTGACCACGTAATCAATGCTGGGCTCGAAACTCACTGGGGTTGCGCCACCGGTGATTTCGTTGCGCAACTCGTCTAGCGTGTAGCCAATCGCCAGTTTGGCGGCGACTTTAGCAATCGGGAAACCGGTGGCTTTAGAGGCTAGCGCTGATGAGCGCGAAACACGTGGATTCATCTCGATCACGACCATACGGCCGTCTTCTGGATTAATCGAAAACTGCACGTTGGAGCCGCCCGTATCAACACCAATTTCACGCAGCACAGCCAGCGATGCGTTGCGCAGAATTTGGTATTCCTTGTCGCTCAAAGTCTGCGCTGGTGCGACAGTAATCGAGTCGCCGGTGTGCACGCCCATGGGGTCAAGGTTTTCGATTGAGCAGACGATGATGCAGTTGTCTGCCGTGTCGCGCACGACTTCCATCTCATACTCTTTCCAGCCCAAGAGCGACTCTTCAATCAACAACTCTTTGGTCGGCGACGCTTCGAGTCCGCGCTTACAAATAATCTCGAACTCTTCTGGGTTGTAAGCGATACCGCCGCCAGTGCCGCCCAGCGTAAAGCTTGGACGAATCACCGTCGGGAAACCCAAGGTTTTTTGTACTACCCACGCTTCGTCCATGGTGTGGGCAATGCCGGAACGCGCAGAGCCCAGACCAATTTTGGTCATGGCGTCTTTGAATTTGAGCCGGTCTTCCGCCTTGTCTATGGCCTCTGGCTTGGCACCAATCAGTTCGACCTTGTATTTTTCCAGCACGCCGTTGTGCCACAAATCGAGAGCGCAATTGAGCGCCGTCTGTCCGCCCATGGTCGGCAAAATCGCGTCTGGCCGTTCTTTGGCGATGATTTTTTCAACCGTCTGCCAAGTAATCGGCTCGATATACGTCACATCGGCAGTCGCCGGATCGGTCATGATGGTGGCCGGATTGCTATTGATCAAAATGACCTTGTAGCCTTCTTCGCGCAAAGCCTTGCAAGCTTGCACGCCGGAGTAATCAAACTCACAAGCTTGACCAATGATGATGGGGCCGGCGCCTATGATGAGAACCGATTTAATGTCTGTACGTTTTGGCATTTAGTTCGCTTCAATCTACGTTTTGTTGTGCAGCGTTGCAGGATGGGCCGCCCTTCCCTTCCTGCCTAAGCGCTGCTAATTTCTTAAATACTGGCTGTGGCGCAAGGCAGATGCGCAAAACCACCGTGACGCGGGAAAGACCGAATGACCAAGCAAACTGGTAAAAGTCTAGTTGGCTCGTGCCGTCTCCATAAGGGCAGTGAAACGGTCAAACAAATACGATATGTCGTGCGGCCCAGGTGATGCCTCGGGGTGACCTTGAAAGCAAAACGCTGGCTTATCAGTACGCGCCAAGCCTTGCAGCGTGCCGTCAAACAAACTCACATGCGTGGCTCGTAAATTAGCCGGTAGACTTTTCTCATCAACTGCAAAACCGTGATTCTGACTGGTGATGCTGACACGGCCGTTGTCTAAATCTTTCACCGGATGGTTGGCGCCGTGGTGGCCAAACTTCATCTTGAAAGTTTTTGCACCGCTGGCCAACGCCATGATTTGATGACCCAAGCAAATACCAAAAGTAGGTATGCCGGTTTCAATTAATTCACGTGCCGCAGCAATGGCGTAATCGCATGGCTGTGGATCGCCCGGGCCGTTGGCCAAGAAAATGCCGTCGGGTTTGAGTTTGAGCACATCGGCAGCTGGCGTTTGCGCTGGCACTACCGTGATGCGGGCACCGCGCTCAGCAATCATGCGCAAGATATTTTTCTTCACGCCGAAGTCATAGGCCACGACATGAAAGCGCGGCGTGATTTGAATGCCGTAACCAGAGCCGAATTTCCACTCTGTCTGCGTCCACTCATACGCATGTTCACTGGAGACAACGCGGGCTAAGTCCAAGCCAGCCATGCTAGGCGCCTGGCGTGCAGCAGCGACAGCTTTATCAATTACGCCTTGGCTGATTTCTTCACCAACAGCCAGCGCCATAATGCAGCCGTTTTGCGCACCATGGGTGCGCAGCAAACGTGTGAGCTGGCGCGTGTCTATGCCGGCAATGGCGACCGTGGATTGCTGGATCAAATACTCGGACAAGCTCATGTCGCTGCGAAAGTTAGACGCTATTAAGGGCAGATCTTTGATGATCAGTCCGGCGGCGTGAATCTTCCCAGCTTCGACGTCTTCGGCGCTAACGCCGTAGTTACCGATATGTGGGTAGGTGAGTGTGACGATTTGCTGGCAGTAGCTAGGATCGGTGAGGATTTCCTGATAACCAGACATGGCGGTATTAAAGACCACCTCGCCGGTGGTGGAGCCGGCAGCGCCAATAGATTGACCGATAAAAACCGTGCCATCGGCAAGCGCCAAGATAGCATGCGGCTTAGGTCCTGAAATTCCCTGTAGAGACAGAAGCACTGGGATCTCCCGATATGAAGTTACGGTTCGCCCAAGTTTGCACAAGATCGTCTTTTAAGGCTGATGAGGCGTATTTGACGTCTTGCAAATTGCTTTGTGAGGGGGGTTTGCTTTGGGTGCGCTTGGGCGAAGCTGTGTTTGAAAAGCCTCCGATTATAGCGTGCTGGTGGCCCAAAAAAGACTGGTTAGCACGCTCATTTTTGCGTACTGGCGCTGGCAAAAAGACAAATTGCTGCAGCCGCAGCCACATTCAGCGATTCTTCACCACCTGGCTGGTCAATCCTCACCTTCACACTTGACAGAGCCATTAGCGCATCACCGACGCCCTGCCCTTCGTGACCCATGGCCCAAGCGCAAGGCCAAGGCAAGGTCTGCTGATGCACAAATTGCCCCATGTGGGAGCTGGTCACGAGTATCGGCATCGCCAGCGCTGCAAGGTCTGCTGGCGCCGCACCTTCGATCAGTTTCAGCGCAAAGTGAGCGCCCATGCCGGCGCGCAAAACCTTGGGCGACCACAGTGCTGCCGTGCCTTTGAGCGCAATGACTTGGGCAAAGCCAAACGCCGCGGCGCTGCGCAGCATACTGCCTACATTGCCAGCGTCTTGCACGCGGTCAAGAATCAGACTGGGCGCGTTTGGGTTGAGCAAGGCAGACTCTGGCAAAGCCATCACAAAACCCATGCGCGCCGGCGACTCTAGGCCGCTGATTTCGGGCAACAAGGCATCAGTAATGACTATGTTTTTAGCTGCGCACAGCGTCCACTCACGCGGTGCTTGTGGCCAAAACGATTCTGAAAAAATGGCTAGTTCGGGTTTAAGACCTTTGGCTAAAGCGGCGCGGCACAAATGGTCGCCTTCCAGCCAGACCTTGCCCTGCTTGCGATAAGCCGCGCTGTCTTGCGAGAGCCGGCGAAGATCTTTAATCAGCGGATTGTCGCGCGAGCTGATGTGCGTCAGCGGCGTAGAAAAATCTGTCATTTCAACACCTGCGCGACCGGCGCAAAAGTGCGTCTGTGTTCAGGGCAAGCACCGTGTTCGCGCAGCGCAGCCAAATGCACGGCCGTGCCATAACCTTTGTGAATCGCAAAACCGTATTGCGGGTATTGCAAGTCGACATCAGTGCACCAACGATCGCGGTGTACCTTGGCCAATATGGACGCCGCAGATATTGCCGGTATCAGCGAATCGCCTTTGACAATCGCTTCAGAAAGTATCGCCAGCAAAGGCAATCGATTGCCGTCAACCAATACTTTTTGGGGTTTCAGACGCAGGCCTTCGACAGCGCGCTTCATAGCCAGCATGGTCGCTTTGAGAATGTTCAGCCTATCGATTTCCTCAACGCTGGCCTGTGCTATACAAAAGCAGAGCGAGCGGGAGACGATTTCGTCATAAAGCTTTTCGCGTTTGGGTGCGGTTAATTTTTTCGAGTCAGCCAAGCCGACAATCGGGTTTCTGTCATCGAGGATGACGGCCGCAGCCACCACTGGACCCATGAGCGGGCCACGTCCGGCCTCGTCAACGCCGGCCATCAAAGCGCCGGGAATATCCCAGCAAAGAAGGGTTTGTTCACCCAAGAAGAATTGTTTCGATAGCATCACTTGCCAATTTAGTAGTATCGCGCAGCAGCAAAGCATGCAGCGCGCCAAAGCGCTGTTCAACAGCGGCTATTTTTTCGGGTGCGTCGGTTTTAGCGTTTACCCATTCCAACAAGGCTTGCGCCAGCGCATCGGCTGTAGCATCGTCTTGCAGAAATTCAGGCACTACAAAATCCTCGCAGAGTATATTGGGCAGGCCGACCCAAGGCTGGAGTTTTTTTCGCTTCATGATCTGCCAAGACAGCCAATTCATGCGGTAAGCAATCACCATCGGGCGTTTGAAAAGTGCGGCCTCAAGGGTTGCCGTGCCGCTGGCAATCAAGGTCACATCACAAGCGGCCAATACCGTATGCGACTGGCCCTGAATAATTTGCAGCGCGCCCAGCATGCCAGCATCAATAGCTGCCTGCGTGATTTGTGCCAACAGCGCGGGGATGGCTGGCACGACGAACTTAATGTCTGGCCGCGTCTTATGCAGCAGCGCTGCAGCTTCAAAAAAGCGCCGCGCCAAATACGCAATTTCGGACTGACGCGAGCCAGGCAAAATCGCAATCACGGTATCCGTACTGGCAAGACCCAGCTTGTCACGCGCCGCCTGTTTATCCGGCTGCAACGCAATAACGCCGGCTAGCGGATGGCCCACATAAGTTGCGGCAATACCGTGCTTAGCCAGCAATGCCGGCTCAAACGGAAATATACACAGCACATGATCAACGCTACGGCGGATTTTTTCTACCCGATCAGCGCGCCAAGCCCATACCGATGGGCTGACGAAATGAACGGTTTTAACGCCTTGGCTTTTAAGCGATGCTTCAAGGTCAAGATTGAAATCGGGCGCATCTACACCAATAAATATGTCGGGTTTTTGCGCCAGTAAACGGGCTAAAAGTTGTTCACGTATGCCAACAATTTCGCGGTAGTGGCGCAGCACTTCTACATAACCACGCACCGCCAGTTTCTCACTCGGCCACCAAGCCTCAAAACCGCGCGCCGCCATTTGCGCACCGCCAATGCCGTGGCTGTCAAGCGTTGGCCAGCGGTGAGTCAAGCCATCTAACAAAATACCAGCCAACAAGTCGCCCGAGGTTTCGCCGGCGACCATTGCTAGGGTGGGGGGAGCAGGCAATCGGTCCGCAGTACGGGCCGGCACAGACGGCGCGGAGAGCATGGTTTATTGTCTTGATAAATTAGCGCACTATGCCGCGCTGCGGTGAAGTTTGCGACAAAAATGCCGTCATCATCATTACATCAGCATCGGCTTGCGGGAATTTTTGCACTAACTCAGCAATCTTGCTGTTTGCCTGATCCAGTGTGAGATCTTCACGGTACAAGGCCTTGTGCATGGCTTTGACAGCCGCCAGCCGTTCAGCCGAGAAACCGCGCCGCTTTAGACCTTCAAAATTCATGGTGCGCGCCTGCGCTGGCTGACCTTGCGACATCACAAACGGTGGCAGATCGGCAAACAGCAAAGAGCACATGGCCGTCATGCTGTGCGCGCCCATACGCACGTACTGGTGGACGACAGTAAAGCCGCCCAATATCACCCAGTCGCCGACTTCTACATGGCCGGCGAGTTGTGAGTTGTTAGCGAAAATTGTGTGGTTACCGACCAAGCAGTCATGCGCCAAATGCACATAGGCCATGATCCAGTTATCGTCGCCCAGCCGCGTCACACCGCCAGCGCTTGGTGAGCCGATATTAAAGGTGCAAAACTCGCGAATCGTGTTGCGGTTACCGATGATCAATTCGCACGGCTCGCCGGCATATTTTTTATCCTGCGGTATGGCACCCAGTGAATTGAACTGAAAAATATGGTTATCCGCACCAATCGTGGTGTGGCCCTCGATCACGCAGTGCGGCCCAACCCGCGTACCGGGTCCAATCTTGACGTTGGGCCCGATCACGCTGTAAGCGCCTATGCTGACACTGGCGTCAATTTGGGCTTGCGGATCAACGATGGCCGTGGGATGTATGCCGGGATGGCTTTCGCTGTGACTCATCTAGATTTCACCGACCTTAGGCAATGCTGCGCATGGTGCACATCAGTTGCGCTTCACAGACCAGCGCACCGTCTACGCTGCACTTACCGGTGAACTTAAAGACGCCAGACTTCATGCGGTCTAGTGTCACGTCCATGATGAGCTGGTCACCGGGTTCGACCGGACGCTTAAAGCGCGCACCATCGATACCGGCAAAGTAGTAAACGGTTTTGTCATCAGGTGCAGAACCCAAGGTGTCAAAGGCCAACAAAGCCGCCGCTTGCGCCATGGCTTCGAGCATCAACACACCCGGCATGACGGGATGATGGGGAAAATGGCCGACGAAAAACGGCTCATTAATCGTGACATTTTTCAGCGCCTTAATGCGCACGCCTTTTTCAATTTCAAGCACTCTATCGACCAGCAGAAAAGGAAAGCGGTGCGGGAGCTGCTTGAGAATTTGGTGAATATCCATCATGATTTTTTTACTTTATTTTCGGTGCTATGCAGCGAGGATTTTTCGACCAAGCGGAGCCGGTCGCGCAATTTGTGCAGTTGCTTAAGTGTGACTGCATTTTTTTCCCAGGCCGCATTGTCGTCTATGGGAAAGAAGCCGGTGTACATTCCCGGCTTAAAAATAGATCGTGTGACCACCGAAGCGGCTGACACATGCACATTGTCAGCCAGCGTCAAATGACCCAGAACCACCGCGCCGCCGCCAATCGTGCAGTGCGCGCCAATCCGCGCGCTACCGGCAACGCCGGCACAACCGGCCATGGCCGTGTGTTTGCCGACATGTACGTTATGGCCAATCTGAACTAAGTTATCTAACTTGACGCCGTCTTCGATCACGGTGTCTTGAAGCGCGCCGCGGTCAATGCAGCTGTTTGCGCCTATCTCGACATCGTTACCAATTCGGACTGCGCCTAGTTGTTCGATTTTTTCCCAGTGGCCTTGGTGCTGCGCAAAACCAAAGCCGTCCGCACCAATCACAACGCCGGGGTGGATGATGCAGCGCTCGCCAATGCTGCAGCCGTCTGCCAACGTGACGCGCGCCGACAGTCGACTATCAACGCCCACCGAGGCATTCGCTCCAATCACGCAATGCTCGGCGATACGCGCACCGCTCGCAATACGTGCGCCTGGGCCAATGCAAACAAATGCAGCGACAGAAACGCCGGTTGCAATTTGGGCTAAAGGGTCTATGCATGCTAAGTGATGGATGACGGCTGGCGCGAGCAGCTGATGCGAGCGCTTCCAAAATTGTGTGAGGCGCGCAAAACAGTAGTAGGGATCATCCACGACAAGGCAAGCGCCGCGCAATTGCGCCGCCGCTTGAGCGGCTGGTGAGACGATCACACAGCCGGCCTCTGAAGTCGCAAGCTTGGGTGCGTATTTGGGATGACTTAAAAAACTAAGCTCACCGGCTTTAGCATGTTCAAGCGGCGCAAGCCGCTCGATAAGCATCTCAGGGTCACCGACCAAGCGCACCGACATTTCGGGCAAAAGAAAGCCGACCATGTCGGCCAGAGTCAGCGCCACGCTATACCTACAACGTGAGCGCCGAGATTATTTGCCGTTGCTGGCATTCAGCAGTTTGATGACCTTGTCGGTCACGTCGAACTTAGGATTGACATACACCGCTTCTTGCACGATCAAGTCGTATTTTTCAGTTTCAGCCAAGCTTTTGACCACCTTGTTAGCGCGCTCAATAACTTGCTGCAACTCTTCGTTTTTGCGGGCATTGAGGTCTTCTTGGAATTCGCGGCGCTTGCGTTGGAATTCACGGTCTTGGTCGACCAAAGTTTTCTGGCGCGAATTGCGCTGACTCTCGGCTAGCGTGGGCGCGTCGCGCTCGAACTTATCGGAAGCAGTCTTGAGTTGGCTACCGATTTCGTTGAGCTCTTTTTCACGCTTACTAAACTCTTGCTCAAGTTTGACTTGAGCCGACTTGGCAGTATTGGCTTCGCGAAAAATACGATCCAGATTGACGATACCAATCTTGAGCTCTTGCGCATGGGCTTGCAGGCCAGCCAATACCAGCAGTGAGCCAAGAATAAATTGACGAGTGAGTTTCTTCATTAGAAAGATGTACCAATTTGAAATTGAAGCCGTTCAGTTCTATCGCCGACTTTTTTGCGTATTGGGTTGGCGATTGCCAGTCGCAGCGGACCGATAGGAGAAATCCAGCTTAGACCCACACCGAACGAAGCACGTAAATCATTGAAGCGATAAGGGCTGCTTTCAGCGAACACATTGCCAGCGTCAACAAACGTAAATATGCGCAGCGTGCGGTCATTACCAGTGCCGGGGAACGGCGCAATCAACTCGGCATTAAGCGTGATTTTTTTCGGTCCGCCCACAGCTAAATCACTGGAATCACGCGGGCCAAGCGAGCCCTGCTGAAAACCACGCACCGAACCCAGACCACCGGAGTAAGAATTCTTAAACACTGGAAAAGGTCGTCCGTTCAGTCCCTTACCCCAACCTAGTTCGCCATTAAGCGCAACTGTGTATTGTTTATTCAAGGGAATGTATTGCTGGATCTGGTAGCTAGCACGCAAAAAGCGTGCATCGCCAGCGATACCCCAGTCGCCATACACACGCTGATAGCGGCCACGGGTTGGCACCAATGCGCTGTCACGGTTGTCACGCGTCCAACCCACGGTAAGCGGTATAGAGGTACTGGTAAAACCAAACTGGCGGGCGTAATCCGCATAGGTCACAGGCAGCGGGTTAGAGCCTGGTTGAATGGTTAGTTGCTCAAAGCCAGAACCGAAATAAACCGTGTCGGTTTCGGTAAACGGCACACCAAAGCGAATGCTTGCGCCGGTTGTGCGCAGACCGTAGTCACCACCCTGACCGTCTAGAGGACGGTTGGTGCGCTGGTAAACATCGATCGCACGCGAAATACCATCGGCCGTGAAGTAAGGGTCAATGGTGCTAATTACCAGCTGACGGTTAGCTCGGCTGGTGTTCACTTCAATACCCAAATAGTTACCTGTGCCGAACACGTTTTCTTGGCGTATTCCAAAGGTCAACGAAACACTATCGGCAGTTGAGAAACCTGCACCGAGTTGCAAATTACCCGTCGGCTTTTCAGCCAGATTGACGTTCAAATCAACCTGATCAGGTGTGCCTGTCACTTCGCTGGTTTCAATGCCAACTTCGGTAAAAAAGCCGAGTCGGTCAAGACGGTCGCGAGACAAACGGATTTTGTCACCGTCATACCATGAAGATTCAAACTGGCGAAACTCGCGGCGCACGACTTCGTCACGCGTGCGGTTGTTGCCGCTCAGGTTGATACGGCGCACATAAGCGCGGCGTGACGGGTCACCCTGCAAGGTAAAGGAAACGAGGTTATTTGCACGGTCAATTTCAGGCGTTGCATCGACTCTGGCAAACGCAAAGCCAAAGGTACCGTAGTACTCTGTAAAGGCCTTAATCGTCTCAGCCACGGTGTCGGCGTTATAGCCTTCGCCCGGCTTGATGGTCACTAGTGATTTGAACTCATCTTCGCGGTTGAGATAGTTACCGTTTAGCTTGATGCCAGAGACGGTGAAGCGCTCACCCTCAGTGATGTTTAGGGTGATAGTGACATCTTGCTTATCTGGCGAGATCGCCACTTGGGTTGAGTCCACCTTGAACTCAAGATAGCCACGCGAAAGATAGTAAGAGCGCATGCTTTCGATGTCGGCATTGAGCTTGGCGCGTGAGTAACGGTCAGACTTGGTATACCAAGTCATCCAGCCGGCAGTATCAAGGTCGAACAAATTACGCAGTGTTGACTGGGTAAAGACTTTGTTACCGACTACGCGTATTTCTTTAATCTTAGCGACATCACCTTCGGTGACGCTAAAAGTCAGGTTCACACGATTACGCTCTATCGGCGTGACGGTGATGACAATCACCGCGCCATACATGCTGCGGTTGATGTATTGGCGTTTGAGTTCTTGCTCAGCCTTATCGGCTAGGGACTTGTCAAACGGCTGGCCGTCGGTCAGACCGATTTCACGCAAGGCTTTTTTCAGTACGTCTTTGTCAAACTCTTTAGTGCCGACGAACTCAACATCGGCCACGGTTGGACGCTCTTCGACGATCACGACCAGCACGTCGCCTTTGACTTCGAGGCGCACATCTTTGAACAAACCCAAGCTAAACAATGAACGAATGGCGGTGCTGGCCTTGTCGTCACTGTATGCATCACCAATCCGAAAGGGCAGCGAAGCAAAAATAGTGCCGGGTTCCACACGTTGCAAACCTTCGACGCGGATATCGCGCAAGGTGAAAGGATCCAATGCCCATGCGGACTGTGCCAGTAGCAAGCTCGCGGCAATAACAGAGAAAGTTTTGAGCTGGAAACGGTTAAATTTATTACGCATGAAATCTTTTAGAGTGACCGCTTGGGCGGTCGATGAAATAAGCACTTGTCAGTCAGTTTTCTAGTCTTTAAGCACTAGCCAAAGAGCCTGACGACATCGTTAAACATGGCTACGGACATCATCATCAGCAGTATTGCAACGCCACCACGTTGCAACTTGTCCATCCAAGCTTCGGAGACAGAACGACCGGTGACGGCTTCCCAAAGATAATACATCAGGTGCCCACCGTCCAAAACCGGTAGCGGGAGTAAATTAAGAACACCCAAACTAACGCTAATTAGCGCTAGAAATACGATGTATGCACTCCATCCTTGGCTGGCTGACTTACCCGCGTAGTCAGCAATAGTCAACGGGCCACTCAGATTTTTGATAGAGGCCTGACCTATGATCATCTTGCCCATCATCTTCAAACTCAGCACAGACACCTGCCAAGTCCGCACAGCGCCCTGCCATACACCGTCTAATGGACCGTAGCGCACGGTGACAAACTGCGGCTGCGCACCCACGAAAGCACCAATCCGGCCAACGCTGGTTTTGTCTAAGGTCAGCAAAGCCGGCGTCACAGCTAAAGCCAAGTCTTGACCATTACGCAGCAACTGCCAAGTTTGAGTCATAGGCTGACCGCTGGGCTGCAAATTACTGCGAATACGCTCACGCAATTGTTGGGCATCAACAATTGCTGTGCCGCCAACGCTGCGTACGACATCACCATTTTGCAGGCCGGCTTTTTCAGCCGCACTGCCGGCTTGAATCTGACCGATCACGGGTGCGGTCCAAGGGCTGATGATGCCAATTTCGCGAAACATGGTCGCGTCAGCCTCAGCAGAAGAGATATCAGAGAGTTTGAGCACAACTTCGCGCACTGGCTCAGCGGCATTTCCATCCGCAGTAGAACCCGTCGGTGCGCCATCTAGAGCGGCAGCAGAGGCCTTGTCGCTGGCCAAACCTAAACGCAGGTCACGCTTACCCAGCGCGCCCTGCATCAGGCGCCAGCGCAAGTCATCAAAGGATTTAAGAGCCACCATGGGTTCGCCCACATAGCCGGCTTGTAACACCAGTTCTTGGCCACGCAAGCCAGCACGCTCGGCAACAGAACCGGCGACAGGACTGGCTAACAAAGCTCTCGGCTCTTGCATGCCGGCCCAATTCACCGAGGCAAATAGCAGTATGGCCAGTAGCAAGTTGGCGATTGGACCAGCCGCCACCACAGCGGCGCGGGAGCGCAGCGGTTGGTTGTTAAAAGCCAAATGCCGCTCAGCCGGATCGACTGCGCCTTCACGCTCATCGAGCATGCGCACATAGCCACCCAGCGGCAGCATGCCAATAGCGAACTCAGTTGGTTTGCCCTTCAGGCGCCAGGTAAAAATGGGTTTGCCAAACCCGATAGAAAATTTCAGCACCTTGATACCGCAGGCAACCGCCATACGGTAGTGGCCGTACTCGTGCACCGCAATCAGCACACCCAGCGCAACCACAAATGCAAGTAGCGTCATCAGCATCTCAAACCTCCAGTTGTTTAGCGATTTGTTCGGCCGCCGAGCGGGACTGCAAATCTAGCCCGATTAAATCAGCCAAGCTGCCGGGCTCGGTCAGCACCACCGCGTCTAGCGTGGAACGATTGACGAAATGAATCTGGTCAAAGCGAATGCGTCCAGCCAGAAAAGCCGCAACCGCCACTTCGTTAGCCGCATTGAGTATGGCGGTGCTGCCGCTTGGGGCTGCAAGCACTTCCCAAGCTAATTGCAAGCCGGGAAAGCGCGCATGGTCTGGCTCTTCAAATGTCATATCGGCCATGGCACGAAAATCAAGCGCTTTTGCGCCCGAAGCAATCCGGTGCGGCCATGCCAGGCCGAAGGCAATCGGTACCCGCATGTCGGGTGTGCCGAGTTGCGCTACGACTGAGGTGTCTAAATACTGAACCATGGAATGAATCACGCTTTGCGGGTGAATCACCACCTCAATTTGCGTCGGCTCTAGGCGAAACAAATATTTCGCTTCAATCACTTCTAACGCCTTATTCATCATGGTCGCCGAGTCGACAGATATTTTGCGTCCCATGACCCAGTTCGGGTGGGCGCAGGCTTGGTCCGGCGTGACGTGTCTGAGCGAAGCGATGTCTAGTGTGCGAAACGGACCACCGGAAGCGGTAAGTATGATTTTTTCAACCCGTTGCGCCCAAGCCTCTGGGTCTTCTGGCAAAGACTGAAAAATGGCCGAATGCTCGCTGTCAATCGGCAGCAACTGCGCGCCGCCATCTTTGACCGCCTGCATAAAAAGCTCGCCTCCGACTACCAGCGCCTCTTTATTCGCCAAAAGCAAGCGCTTGCCAGCTTTGGCAGCCGCCATGCAGGGCTTGAGTCCAGCAGCGCCGACAATGGCAGCCATGACGCTGTCGACCTCCTCATGCGAGGCAATCATCTCAAGGTCTGCAGCAGACGACAACACAATCGTCTTCAAACCGGCTTGCTTGATTTTCTCAGCCAACTGCTTGGCCTGCGGCGCATAAACCATCACAGCAAAACGCGGCGAAAAACGCTGGCACTGGGCAAAGATCACATCGACCTGAGTCGCGGCACTCAAAGCAAACACTTCAAAGCGGTCGGGATGGGCAGACACGACGTCCAACGTATTAACGCCGACAGAGCCAGTGGAGCCGAGAATAGTCAGGCGCTGCTTTAAAAAAGTCATGAAGTTATTGGACGCAGGGTTGGGCAAGTCATTGTGTCTAAGCGTTCGTAAAAACCGTTGATAAAAGTGACCTTTTAAAGCGTCTTATGAATCACTCATTAAGCGCTTATTGAAACCGTTTTTTGTCTACGTTGCAGGTTTAGCCGTTAAATGGGCTTACAGCGACGCCAGCATCATAGCCAGCGGTAGGGCTGGCAGCAGCGCATCTACTCGATCAAGAACGCCACCATGTCCGGGTAGCAGACCACTGGAATCTTTTGCACCGGCGCTACGCTTGACCAGCGATTCAAACAAATCACCCACAACGCTCATTGCGGTCATAAAGAGCATGGCTAACAGCAGCACGATCAAGCCATGTTGACTGAGCAGGCGGCTGTAAAAACTACTGGCCACTGCGGGCATATAAGTATCTAACGTAGTCCAAGCCAAGCCCAGCACCAGCACTCCAGCCATACCGCCCCAAACACCTTCCCAGCTTTTGCCTGGACTGATTGTTGCAGCTAATTTGGATTGACTAAAGCGCCCGCCAAAAGCGCGTCCTGCAAAGTAAGCACCAATATCGGCAACCCAAACCAGAGTCAGCACTGAGAGTAAAAAATTCACGCCCATCAGCCTAGCCTGAGCAATCGCCAGCCAAGCCAGCCATAAAGCGAGCAAACCGCCAGCCAAGCGCAAGACCCGCGGAATGCGCGACCAACCAGCCACGCCTTGGCGCAACAACCAAGCACCTAAGAGCACCCAAGCCGATCCAGCAAGCGTCCACAGCAAGGGCAGTGACATGGCGATCAGGCCGGCGCGCCAAGACAGCGCGCACATTGCCACGCAGATAGCACCCAAAAGTAAAGATACCGGTTGACTGCAGCCGTTGAGCTTGCCCCATTCCCATGCACCTGCCGCGATTAACACCAGCGCAACAGAAGCAAAAACATAGGGGGAAGGATAAAAAAGTGCTGGCAACAAAATAGCCAACAAAACAATAGCGGTGATCACGCGTTGCTTAAGCATCAAGCTACCTTTGAGGTGATTTGTTCGGAGGTCTTACCGAAACGACGCTCACGATTGCAAAACACAGCAATCGCCTCGTCTAGCGCTGCGGCATCAAAGTCAGGCCAAAGCTTATCGGAGAAATGAAATTCGGTGTAAGCGGTTTGCCACAACAAGAAATTACTTATGCGCAGCTCGCCGCCGGTGCGAATGAGTAAATCGGGGTCGGGTACGTGGGCTAGTGCCATGGCACGGTCAAGAGCCATCTCAGTAATAGGTTGGCCGCTGCTGGCTACTTTTTGCGCCGCTTGTGCGATATCCCAACGCCCGCCGTAGTTAAAGCAAACGTTAAGAATCAATCGTGTGTTGTCGGCTGTTGAGGCCTCTGCATTGGCAAGACCGGTTTGCATCTTCGTTGAAAGCCGTTTGAGGTCGCCAATAAAATGCAAACGCACACCGTTGGCTTTCATACGCGGCACTTCTCCGGCCAACGATAAAACCAGTAATTCCATCAAACCGGATACTTCCTCTTGCGGTCTGTTCCAGTTCTCGGATGAAAACGCAAACACCGTCAGCACAGCTACGCCACGGTCTATACAAGCTTGAACGCAGCGACTGAGCGAAGTCACGCCTTGTTTGTGGCCGGCCACACGTGGCAAAAACCGCTTGGTTGCCCAGCGGCCATTGCCATCCATCACAACAGCGATATGCTGCGGCACCGCTTTGGTTTCAAGCTTTGCCATGTACTCGCTCAGTATGCAAAGCACGGCACAAGAAGTAAGCCAGCCACAGCTTCATGCTTAGACGGACATCAAGTCTTGTACTTTGCCGACAACCAGTTTGTCAACATCGGTGATGAAACGGTCGGTAGATTTTTGCACTTCATCTATCGAGCGGCGCTCGTCGTCCTCAGACGCAAGTTTGTCTTTCACCAGCTTTTTAAGCTGCTCGTTGGCATCGCGGCGCAGATTGCGGATAGCAACTTTTGCATGCTCGCCTTCGGCACGCACTACTTTGGTCAACTCTTTGCGGCGCTCTTCGCTCATGGCTGGCATGGGTACGCGAATGAGTTCACCTTGAGACGCTGGGTTCAGACCTAAGTCGGAATCACGAATAGCTTTTTCAATTTTCGCGCCCATGCCTTTTTCCCACGGCGTCACACCAATCGTGCGCGAGTCCAGCATGGATACGTTAGCGACTTGGCTGATAGGCAGCATGGAGCCGTAGTAGTCGACATGCACGGTGTCTAACAAACCCGGGCTGGCGCGGCCGGTGCGAATTTTGGTCAGACTGTTTTTAAACGCATCTATTGACTGCTGCATTTTCAAGTCAGCGTTTTGTTTTATTTCGATAATGCTCATGATTAAAACTCCGTATTACAGCGTATTGGCCGTGTTGATTGGCAAGAAGTAAGCCTGAATAAAAATTAGCAGACTCTTAAATCTCTGGCTCTCAGACGTAGACCAGTGTGCCTTCATCTTCGCCCATCACTACGCGCTTTAGCGCGCCGTGTTTAAAGATGCTGAACACCTTCAAGGGCAGTTTTTGGTCGCGTAGCAGCGCAAAAGCGGTGGCGTCCATGACTTCGAGATTGCGGCCCATTGCCTCGTTAAAGGTGATGCTGGTAAAGCGAGTCGCTAAAGGATCTTTCTGCGGATCAGCAGAATAAACGCCATCAACTTTAGTCGCCTTGAGCACGATTTCAGCACCAATTTCAGCACCGCGCAGTGCGGCAGCCGTGTCGGTGGTAAAAAAGGGATTGCCAGTACCTGCGGCAAAGATAACGACCTTGCCCTCTTCCAGGTATTGCAAAGCCTTGGGACGCACATAGGGTTCGACGACACGCTCAATGCCGATAGCGGACATCACACGCGGTGTCAGTCCAGCTTTATCCATGGTGTCGCCCAAAGCCAAGGCGTTCATCACCGTGGCCAACATGCCCATGTAGTCAGCGGTAGCGCGGTCCATACCGACGGAGCCGCCAGCAACGCCGCGAAAAATATTACCACCGCCAATCACCACCGCCATTTGCACACCTAGGCGGGTGACTTCAGCGATTTCCTCGACTATGCGAACAATGGTTGCACGGTTAATGCCAAAGGCATCGTCTCCCATCAAGGACTCACCTGACAGTTTTAACAAGATTCGCTTGTAGGCTGGCATGATTGAGTCTTTCTTGGGATGAGTTAGGGTGTGGTGATTGCGGCCTTGCGGCAGAGCGGTGTAACTAGCTGAGACAGTGCTTGGCAGCCAAAGTTTGGCGCTACGCACTCATCAGATTTAGGCAACTTCAGGCGATGTTGATCGACTGAAGTTGGCTCGTAACGACTTTAATTTAAGCAGCTTTTGCAGCAGCGATTTGAGCAGCTACTTCGCCAGCGAAATCGTCAACCTTCTTCTCAATGCCTTCACCGACAACATAAAGCGTAAAGGACTTAACCGTCGTGGCTTTTTCCTTGAGCATTTGCTCTACAGTTTGCTTGTCGTTTTTGACAAAAACTTGGTTGTGCAAGCTAACTTCTTTGAGGTATTTGGCAACGCCGCCTTCGATGCGCTTGGCAACGATTTCTGGTGACTGAACCGATTTGCCTTCAGCAACCGCTTTGTTTGCGTCTTCTGCAGCTTTAGCAGCAGCAACTGAACGCTCACGAGCCACTAATTCAGCGGGCACTTGATCGCTAGACAGTGATACTGGCTTCATCGCAGCGACGTGCATAGCAACGTCTTTAGCAGCCGCTTCTTCACCGTCGAACTCAACGACGACGCCAATGCGCGTGCCATGTAAGTAAGAGGCGAGTTGGCTGTTAGCGAAACGCTGGAAACGGCGCACCGTCATGTTCTCGCCAATCTTGCCGATCAGGCCGCGGCGCACATCTTCAATCGTAGGACCAAAGCCATCGAGGCTTAATGGCATAGCGCCAATCGCAGCCAAATCAGCTGGATTGTGAGCAACAATGCCTTTTGCCACTGCGTCGGTGAATGCCAAAAAGCTGTCGTTTTTGGTCACAAAGTCGGTTTCGCAATTGATCTCAACCAATGCGCCAACGCCGGCTTCAGCGTGATAAGCGACAACGCCTTCGGCGGTCACGCGGGACGATGCTTTACCCGCTTTGTTGCCGAGTTTGACGCGCAAAATTTCTTCCGCTTTTTCAAAGTTACCTTCAGCTTCGGTGAGTGCTTTTTTGCACTCCATCATGGGAGCGTCGGTCTTGGCGCGAAGTTCAGCGACCATGCTTGCAGTTATTGCCATTGCCATTTTGTATTTCTCCGTTTGTCGTGTTGACTTACTGACACATTGCGCCCGGCCGGTAAGACCGCTGCACTTACACGGCCCTGTATTTGGGCAACGTGTTGATTTTCTTTGCAAAAAAAAGGGGCTACGCGAGCCCCTTTTTCGCGTCTGGCGTAAAGCCGCAGCGCAAACTTAAGCGGCTGCTACTTCCACGAATTCGTCAGCGCCATCAGCTGGCACTGCACGAACGACTTCATTACCGGCGCTTGCGCGGCCTTCGATAATGGCGTCAGCAATGCCGCGTGCATACAGTGCAACAGCTTTGGATGAGTCATCATTACCTGGGATCACGTAATCGATACCGAGTGGTGAATGGTTGGTATCAACCACGCCAATCAGTGGGATGCCGAGTTTCTTGGCTTCGAGGATGGCAATTTTGTGGAAGCCGACGTCAATCACGAAGATCGCGTCTGGCAAAGCGCCCATATCCTGAATGCCGCCAATGTCTTTTTCCAGCTTTTCAATTTCACGCTTGAAAGTGAGCTGTTCTTTTTTGTTGATGGTGTCCAGACCAGCTTCTTGCTGGGCTTTCATTTCCTTCAAGCGCTTGATAGAAGTCTTGACGGTCTTGAAGTTGGTGAGCATACCGCCCAACCAGCGCTGATCAACGAATGGCATGCCAGCACGAGCGGCTTCCATAGCGACGATTTCGCGTGCTTGGCGCTTGGTGCCAACCATCAAAATAGTGCCGTTGTTTGCTGCGAGTTGTTTAACGAACTTCATCGCCGCTTGATACATCGGCAACGACTTTTCGAGGTTGATGATGTGAATACGGTTGCGGTGACCGAAAATGTACGGAGCCATTTTTGGGTCCCAGAAGCGGGTTTGGTGTCCGAAATGAACGCCAGCTTCCAACATTTCACGCATAGTTGTCGACATAAGAATACTCCTAAGGTTGTGTCTAAAATCAACGCTTATCACACGTACTGCCTGAGATTTTTTCGAAAGCCGTGGTGCGACACCTTTTGTGGTTGATTTGCGATTTGCTTGATAAAAGAAAAAATTTATTTCGTCAAGCCATCAGAGTATAGCATCCGAAGTGAGCCCAATCCGGCATTGACCCCCAATACAGGCAACAGATTTACATGAACCAAGCACAGACAAATCCCGCTGCAAAGCCGCTACACACACTGGATATTTACGCCGCCAGAACACAGCTGCAAGCAGGACGACTCAGCCAAGACGAGATTATGCAAAGCGCCGCCGGAATCGTTGCGAGCACCGCTTGCGACCACGTGTTCATACCTAACGCAGCGCCGTCCTACCAAGTTAATCCGAGGTTGCAGCAACTCCCCCTAGCTGGCCTGCCGATATCAATTAAAGACTTGTTTGATGTTGCCGGCCAAGTCACAACTGCTGGATCCACCGTGTTGAGCGACAAACCAGCAGCTAGTAAAGACTGCCCAGCAGTCGCTAGACTGCGAGCGGCAGGCGCCCTGCTCGCCGGTCGCACGAATATGGTGGAGTTTGCATTCTCCGGCATAGGCCTTAATCCGCATTTCGGCACACCAGTCAATCCGGCCGATCCGCATGTCGCCCGCATACCCGGCGGCTCTTCCTCTGGCGCGGCAGTATCGGTTGCCAGCGGTGCAGCGTTCGCTGCGCTAGGCTCAGACACCGGTGGATCTTTGCGCATACCTGCCGCCTTATGCGGCTTGGTGGGCTTTAAAAGCACCGCTAGATTAGTGCCGACACATGGCGCTGTGCCCTTATCAAGCAGCATGGATACAGTTGGTGCAATAACGCGTTCGGTTCGCGACTCGATCACGCTGCACCAAATACTGGCCGCACAAGACCTCAAGCCAAACGCCAAACCGCTGAGTCAATGCCGCTTCGCCATCGCCAGCTGCTTGATGCAAGACGCGCTTGACCCAACGGTTGCAGCCGGGTTTGAACGTGGCCTGCGCTTGCTCAGGCAAGCCGGCGCGCAAATCGAAGAAGTGGCGATGAAAGAACTCAGCGAGCTAGCCGGTATTAATGCCAGCGGTGGTTTGTCAGCTGCCGAAAGCTATGCTTGGCACCGGCAGCTTATAGCGGCACGCCAAGCCGAATACGATCCGCGCGTGTCCATACGCATACTTCGTGGTGCCAGCATGAGCGCTGCCGACTACATAGACTTGCTGAATGCTCGCAAAGACTGGATTGCACGCATGCAAACCGGCATGGCCGGCTTTGACGCCGTAATCTCGCCAACCGTAGCGGTGGTAGCCCCTAGTATTGCCAGCGTACAGCACGATGACGCAGAATTTTTTCGGGTCAACAGCCTGATGCTGCGCAACACTTCGGCGGTCAATATGCTGGACGGTTGCGCCATTTCCCTGCCCTGCCATAACGCAGAGCAACTGCCAGTGGGACTCATGCTGTGGCATGGCGCGCTACGTGACGATGCACTTTTGTCAATTGCTCTGCAAGTCGAAGCAGCACTTGTGCCAGCAAGCTAAAATCTGCCCCACCGAAAAAATAATTTGGCCGCTTAGGCCATTTTTTTTGCGCGCCCGCAGGTCTTTTACAAAAACTACAAACATGCTACAGCTGATTTTTAAACGCGATTTGAAAAGACACACAGCGGATCACTACCAATGAAAATCGCCGTCATTGGTGCAGGAATCATAGGCATCACCAGCGCTTACGAGCTCGCTGTCAACGGTCATCAAGTCACCGTGTTTGAACGCCGCAGTGCAGCCGCAGAAGAAGGCAGCTTTGCTAACGCCGGCGTAATTGCCCCCGCATACGTCACACCTTGGGCAGCGCCTGGCATGCCGTGGAAGATCGCCAGTCAGTTATTTAGCCAACACGCGCCGCTTCGCCTAAGCCTGCCGCTGACGTTTAGCGAAATCGGCTGGGCTTGGAAGTGGATGCGCGCTTGCAAGCCAGAGACCTACAACCTAAACCGTGCGCGCATGCTCAGACTAGCGTTTTACAGCCGCGACCGGCTGCACGACATCAGCCAGCAGCATAGTTTCGAATACGACAGCAGCTTGGGTTACAGCGTGCTGCTGCGTAGCGAAAAAGACATGCGCCAAATAGAGCCGAGTTTGCAAGTCCTGCGAGATGCACAAGTGCCGTTTGAGCAACTGAGCGCCGCGCAAATGCGCATCAAAGAGCCGGCCCTCAATCCAGACACGCACTTAGAAGGCGCTATTTATTTACCTAATGACGAGGTCAGCAATTGTCGCCAGTTTGCACTGATGCTAAAAAATAAAGCCCAGAGCATGGGTGTTAAATTTGAATTTTCTACCAGCGTGAGCAGCATTAGCAGCGGCAAGCCAGTGAATGTTTTCATCAGCGGCGAAAACGCACCCAGAGTGTTTGACCAAATAGTGCTGTGCGCTGGTGCAGATTCAGCCCGGCTGTTGCGGCCATTAGGTATAAAAATTCCGCTCGCAGCGGTTTACGGTTACTCGGTTAGCGCCTCGATTCGCGAACCGCTCAACGCACCAGTTAGTGCGCTAATGGACGAGCATTACAAAGTTGCAATCTCACGGCTTGGTAAACGCGTGCGCGTAGCTGGCACGTTTGAGCTAGGCGGCTCAATCGACAAACACAAAACTGCTTCACTGCAAACGCTTTACAAGGTTTTGTACGATTGGTTTCCAGGCGCTGCAGCACACCTAAGCAGTAGCAGCAGTATTCAAGAATGGAAAGGCGCACGCCCGATGTTGCCGGATGGCCCACCTATCGTGGGCGCCAGCGGTTTGACCGGGCTGTGGCTGAACATAGGCCATGGTGCCAGTGGCTGGACACTGAGTTGTGGCAGTGCGCGCGCCCTCGCCGACATGATTGACTCCCGCGAAACCGCTATAGACATGGACGGCTTGGGCGTCAGTCGACTGCTTTGACCGACACCTGATAAATGAGCCCACTCAAGTCAAGTATTGAGGCAGACCTAAAAAAAGTATCCATTAGGGCCGAATCATTTTGCAGCTGCTAGCTTGCTCAGCACGCGAAGCCGGTATGCTCTTGACAACCGCAAAACCATAGCCCGAGCCCTCCACATCAAACGCAATTCCGGGCGCGCCCTGTTTACCCATTAATGCGACTTCCAAGGGTTGCTGAAACTGATGGTCAGACGCGCGCATAGTGCCTTGTCGACCGGCTAAAGAGACCACCGCTCGCTCCATCTGTGCGGCAATTGCGCCAGCTTCTAAGCTGCCAGCTTTCTCTACACTTTGCGCCAGCGCCTCAATCATCAGTTGCATGCGCATATGCACATAATCGTCCTCGGGTTTGGGAAAACGCTGGCGAAAAGATTGATAAAAAGCCTGTGATTGCGCGCCAGCAACGTTGGGGAACCACTCGGCTACCGCTAACACTTTGCCAACACCCGCATTGCCAATAGCGGCCGGCGCACCCAACGCATTGCCGTAGAAAGTGTAGAACTTGCCCTCATAACCCACTTCACGCGCGGCCTTAATCAACAGCGTTAAATCATTACCCCAATTACCCGTTAAAACCGCTTGAGCGCCGCTGGCCTTGATCTTGACTGCATAGGGAATGAAGTCTTTAACTCGGCCCATAGCGTGCAACTCATCACCGACAATTTTTACGTCTGGACGCAAAGCCGCCAACTCACTACGCGCTTGTCTCAGCACCGCCTGACCAAAGCTGTAATCTTGGCCGATGAGATAAATATTTTTCAGGCTTTTATCATCTTTAAGAACATCCATCAGCGCGGCCATGCGCATATCAGCATGGGCATCAAAACGAAAATGCCAGTAACTGCATTTCTCGTTGGTAAGAGCTGGATCGACTGCGGCGTAGTTTAGAAAAATCACTCGCTTTGAAGGTTCGCGCTGATTGTGTTTATTAATCGCATCTATCAACACCAATGCGGTTGCCGATGAATTGCCTTGGGCCACCACATGAATACCGTCGTCAATAGCAGAACGCAAAGCGACCAATGCCTCTTCGTTCTGACCTTTGCTGTCGTAACGCTCCACAACTAAGTTGCGCGCACCGTCTGGCAGCAACACGCCACCGCGTGCATTTATCCGCTCGCTAGCCCAGACCAGATTTTTAAACACCGCTTCACCAGTATTAGCAAACGGACCTGACATGCTCTCGATTAAAGCGATGCGAAGCGGTGGCCGAGCCACCACAGCAGGCGCGTTTTGCGCTGCCGCAATATTGACAACCAAGCCGAAGAGAAAAACCGCAACGCTTGCGGGCATAAAGTGATGAATTGAAGGGTGACGCAAGCGCGAAATAAACGGTTTACGCAAGCCCTTAGTAAGGCCTGCAAGGACTTGTTTCAAGAGCCCGTCTGAAAAAATATACATCTAAAAAAGTCCTTGAAAATTTATCGCCTGTGACTAACTGATGAGAATGCGGCAATTACTGTGAGTGCCGCAAAGTGTAGGTGTATCGACCTTTTTTACTTTATTTTTCCTCAGGAGTTACTATGTTTTATTCAATCACCAACCGTCCTTCACGCCAGTCCCTCCATGCATCCGCAGCGTTGGATAACGCCGCATTGCAAGCCTTTCTTGAAAGTACTTTTTCAGTCTTAAAACAAGAAATTCCCAAACCCGCTAGCGCGGATGAAGAAGACAACATTTTCAAACTAGTCTTGGACGTGCCAGGACTGACCCGAGAGCAAATTGCTATTGCCATAGAAGCCGATGTGGTTCGCATTAGCAGCAATGCCGACGCACCGCGAAAGCTCAATACAGCTTATCGATTTCCCACTGAAATTAATGCACAAAACAGCAGCGCAAAGCTTGAAAATGGTGTGTTGACGCTAAGCTTGGGTAAGCAAGTTTTGGCAAACAAAGTCGTAAAACTAGACATTAACTAATACCTATATTTAAATAAAAAAAGCGCTGAACGGCGCTTTTTTTATTGCCCAACTTTTAATACGTGACTAGATTTTAAGAACTTCCATCCCAGCTTTAACACTCATCTTGAAGCGCTAATCGCTATCAATCAATCACCACCTTCTCAAACCGCAGACAATAGAAAGTCAGCAAAAGCGCTTTATCAAAGGCTTTAAGCAGCGCCAGCGCTTGGCAGTGATTTGGCGCCGAGTTCTGCCAAGCTCCAACGCGGCTTAACGTCAAAACTATAAGCGCCGTCTAGTGCTTCTAGTCCAGCTTGCAAACGCATACCAGCGGCCAATGCAATCATCGCGCCGTTGTCTGTGCACAAATGCAGCTCTGGGTAATGAACGCGTATACCGCGCTTGGCACAGGCGGCATTTAACTGATTACGCAAATCGGCATTAGCACCCACGCCGCCGGCGACAACCAAGCGTTTGAGACCCGTCAAAGTCATAGCGCTCATGGCTTTTTTAAGCAGTACTTCGACAATTGCCGCTTGCGTCGAAGCGGCTAAATCCGCTTTGCGGTTTTCCAGCTGATCACCGAGTTTTTTCGCTTGCGTGAGCACTGCGGTTTTCAAACCTGAGAAGGAAAAATTAAGGTCGCCACTGTGCATCAAAGGACGCGGTAAATTAAATGCCTTGGCATCGCCCTGCTCGGCGAGTTTTGCCAAATGCGGACCGCCCGGATAGGGCAATCCCAACAGCTTGGCGGATTTATCAAAGGCCTCGCCCGCCGCATCGTCAATGCTCTCACCCAGTAGCGCGTAAGAGCCAACCGCATCAACACGCATCAACTGGGTATGCCCACCTGAGACCAACAACGCCACAAAGGGGAACTCTGGCGGATCTTGGCTTAAAAAAGGAGACAGCAAATGGCCTTCTAAATGATGCACGCCCATGGCCGGTTTGCCCAAAGCCGCTGCCAGCGCACAGGCCACGCCGGCACCCACTAACAAAGCACCAGCAAGACCGGGGCCGCGGGTGTAGGCCACCACATCCACATCGGCCAATGTTAGGTTGGACTGTTTAATAACGTACTCGGTCAGTGGTAATGCACGGCGTATGTGGTCACGGCTAGCCAGCTCGGGCACAACGCCTCCATAAGCTTGGTGCATGGCAATTTGGCTATGCAGCGCGTGCGAGAGTAGCCGCGGAATAGCATGGCCTGCGGCATCAACCAGCGCCACGCCGGTTTCATCACAACTTGATTCAAATCCCAGAACAATCATGTGCTTAGTGTAAGGCGCGCGTGATCAGTTGCGGCGACTCGGTGCCAAGAGCAGTCAATTGCTTGGCTAAATTTCAAAAAGCTGTCGACTTAGAATCTGGAGCAATTAAAAAGCAGTAACTAAAACTGATCTGAGAAATAAATTTCAGCATGGCAAAAAATTACATCTCTAAACTATTGTTTAAAAAGCGATGAACACCAATACAACGGGGAGATTTAGTCCATCAAGGCGCATTTAATTGAAGTGTTTAAGCACGCAGACGCTTACTAACTGTTTCTGAAGCAGACACTTTAATAGTTTTATTTTTAGATGCTTTTCGCGCTAACAGTAATAGCTTCCCCAATGGCAGCGGCTTTGGCAGCGTAAAAATATTTTGCGTTAAACCACCGACCAATACCAAACATAAATCTTCATTACCCGGAATTTGTTTAAGGCTGCTGACCAACTCAAAACAGCCCAAGCCTGTGCTGTCGAGGTCTGCAATCACCATATCAGCAGGCTCACGCTCGAAAGCGGCTAATCCATCCTTGGCATTGCCCACAACCATTACCTCAGGCGCAATAGGCCATTTTTTGAATGCGGCTTCGTACTTTAGTCTCAATGTGCTGTTGGCTTCGAGCATCAATATTTTAAAACGTTTGCCTTCAGAAGGCTTTCGCGCAGTGGCAAGCTTTAAGGATAAGTTGTCAACGCTAAAGGCAATAGGAATGGATGCAGTGGGCAGGCGTAAGTCAGCGAGTTTGTCTTTTGCGCCATACAAAAGACTGTCTATTGATGCGCGCATCACTCGCCTGTGACCGCCGGGTGTTTTCCAAGCTGATAACAATCCACTGCCAACCCAGAACTGGACAGTACCTACTGATATACCCAGTAAATCAACCGCTTGCCTAGTGGTGCAAAAAGTTTTTTCAATAACCATACAACCCTTGAGTATTTAGAAATTAATAAATAATTTTAGTTACTTTTTAATCAAATGGAAGCTGATCATATTAATTTTTAACATATATTTAACAATTGCTATAAGGGCTTTAACGCTGATTAAGCGATGTAGATGCACGCCATAAAAAGTCCATTCTGAAAGCCAAGTTTGAACGCAAGACAAAAGCGCAAGTCATCTTGTGCGTAAGGCCTGTAAAAATAGTTGGGTCCTGCTGCATAAGTAGAGACTTTCTAGATGCTCGACTTTTGCATTTTGAGCAATACAACACCGTCAAAGTCTTTCAGACTAGCTGTGAAAGCGTCAATCTTGGTGAAGATGCTTAATGCCAATATGCATGCCTATTGACTGATGGAGCGATCACGTCAATTTCAAATAGGCCTATTAAAAAACGCTGAGAAAAAATAATATGGCCTGCGCCGTACTTTACTAGTCCCAAACGGCAAACCAAGACCTGCAGATTGTGGCCAAAATTCAAAGCACGCCTGTATTAGTGACTCACGATGAGGACGAAACCGTCTTATTGACTGAGAAAATTCTCATGAAGCGTAATGGCCTAACTGCGACATTTGGCGAAGTCTTGTATGTCGAGCTAAAACGATACCGCACCCATGCGCAACTCGACGAGACTCAGCCATAACTGCAATGCCGCAAAGCGGTGATCAATTTTCTCTACACCTGCCAATCGCATGTAGAGAAATTACCGCCTGACAGCGAGTCACCAACCAACACACCCACAGAACAATGCCTATTGGGGTGAGCAGCCTAAAAAACAGCTAAATGACTGATAAAGAACGGTTAATGGGCGGTTAATGGGCGATTAAAGGACGGCCAAGTGCCAATGAATTGCAGAAAGGTTGATAATCCGAGACCGTTAAAAATTCGGCAGTCTGCCTACTCTAAACATTCTTCATGCCGACAACAAAAGCTAAGCACTGCCCAACTGACATTTTGATTGATACCGCCATCGACATTGTTTACCTCTGGGTGGACGGCTCAGACCCCGTTTGGCAGAAAAAACGCAGCCATGCCTACGCCAGCTGGATAGATCGCAACCCCAATGAACTCGCTGTATTTGGCAACACAGCGGGGCGTTACCGCGACAACGGTGAGCTTCGATTTAACCTACGCGCTCTAGAAAAATTCTTTCCCCAACACGGTCATATCTACATAGTCACAGACAGCCAGACGCCGCGCTGGCTGCGCCGTCGCAGTGGTTTGAGCGTGATTGACCACAAAGACTTGCTACCAAAAGGCCAAGGGCCAATCTTTGACTCGGGCAATATCGAGTCTTACCTGCACCGCATTAAAGGCTTGTCAGAGCGATTCATCTACATGAACGACGACGTCTTTTTTGGTGCACCGGTCGATACCAACTGGTGGTTTGGCAACAAACCTAAAGTTTTTTTAGAGGCCTCTGAAGTAGCGGATTTTGAGCACTACCAGCCCGGCGAGACATCGCTGGTAAACGCCTCTTTGTTATCGCGTGACTGGCTAGGTAAAAAATACCCCAGCTACCAACACGATGCCCGGGTTTTCTCACACGCACCGCGGCCCATGCTTAAAAGCGCTATGCAAGAACTTGAAGGTCTGGCACCGACATTATTTGAGCAGGTACGCTCGACCGTATTTAGGTCTTGGCGCGTGCCCGCCATCGTGCCCGATTTAGTGCCGCGCTGGATGGTCCAAATGGATTACGCCGAGCAACTCACGCTGGACCCACTGCACATCTGCACTTGTGACGCGCAGGCAGAGCAGCAACTGATGTTTCTAACTACGCACTTCGGCAAGCTGCCCTTCTTTTGCATTAACGACACTTGCGACGAAGCGCTCGACGGTGATTTGCGACTTCGGCGCGTGAGTAAAACGCTAGAGAGTTTGCTGCCTGAACCCTGCTCATTTGAAACCGCTTACATACCCAAAACGCAAGAACAAGACGCGCTGAGCCAGACCAGCGACTGCGCAACATAGGCATAAACGTCAACAAACACGACGCTAAACTGAAGCGGAAAAATCGACCCTGGGAGCCCATCAGATAGAAATAGGAATAGCTGGCACAAGTTTTGCATCTATTAATTTGGACGCAACGAGGCGCCCGCCTCTGCTCAATATGAGCAGAGATTGTGCATAACGGCGTGCGCAATGCTAGGCCCGCTATTCAAACCTATCACCACTCCCAAAGGCCTAAGCATGACCGGATACTTCCGTAGCTTTCTCAAAAGCGGCCATTCCCCGACTTTGTTCGCAGCATTTCTTTATTTCTCATTTTCTTGCTGCATCTGGGTGCTCAATGGCGCAATGGCGCCCTTCATCTCAGAGACCTTTAATCTGACACCAGCCGAAAAAGGCTTGATGTTGTCAATTCCAATAATGGCCGGCGCTTTGATGCGCTTTCCACTCGGTCTGCTGTCGCAATACATAGGCCGTAAAAAGGCTACGCTGGTCGAAATGGCCATGATTGCAGTGGCCATGCTGTTCGGCTTTTTCTTCGTCCAAAGCTTTAACGACTTGCTCGCCATGGGCGTTTTGCTAGGTATTGCCGGCGCAAGTTTTGGCGTAGCACTGTCACTCGGATCGGGATCATTTCCAGCGCGACACAAAGGCATGGCCATGGGACTAGTTGGTGCGGGCAATGTAGGCACGGCACTCTCAGTACTAATTGCGCCGCCTTTGGCTCAAGCTTTTGGTTGGGTAGCAGTCTATGGACTGGCAGCAATCGCCATCAGCATCCCCATGCTGGTGATGATTGTGTTTGCGAAAGAACCTGACGATTTAAATGAACACGCCAGCTTTAAAGAACACATTGCCTGCTTGTTTGAAAAAGACGGCTGGGCCTTTAGCCTAATTTACGCCGTGACCTTTGGCGGCTTTATAGGCTTGGCAACTTTTCTGCCGACCTACTATTACGACCAGTTTGCAGTCAGCAAAATACAAGCCGGCCAACTCACTATGTTGGCCGCATTCATGGGCGCGGCACTCAGAGTTTTTGGCGGTTGGATTTCAGACCGCTGGGGCGGCATCAACACTTTAACCGTGGTGCTGCTCACGATTGCCGGCAGCTTATTAGCTTGCAGTTTTGCTGGCGAATCATTGACCGCCACTACCTTGTTGGTGATGCTGTGCTTTTCAGCATTGGGTGCGGGCAATGGCGCGCTGTTTCAACTCGTGCCCTTGCGCTGGCCAGCCGCAACGGCAGTGGCCGGCTCCATGATTGGTGAGATTGGTGCGTTAGGCGGCGGCTTGGTACCAGCGACTATGGGTTTGTCAAAGCAATATGCCGGCAGCTTCGCTTGGGGGTTTGTGCTGTTTGCTTGCCTCGCCCTGTTGATGCTGCTGATGCTACGCAAAATGCAACAACGCTGGACTCGCACTTGGGCAGAAAAAGGCGGACGCGCGCGCGTTGCTGCGAGTCATACAAGTGCAGCACCAGCAAAAGTTCCAACACCAGTAGTTACCGCCACAGGTCGAATCTAACTAATCACACTTTGCAATCGAGTGGTGAGTAGAGGTCGCTAGAGTGCCTTCATTCTTTTCACTCTTTGGGCCTATTCAAATTAATAGACTAAAGAGTTTTCTAAAGATTAGTAATACAGATTTCTAGAGCTGAATGGGTTTAACCATCCAATGGTGAAATGGTGAAATGCTCAAATAAAAGAAAAAGAGACATCCACTTTAGTGAGCTCAAGATCAAGTAATTTCATCTGCTGCGCGCTTGATAAAAAATACAATTACAGCGAGTTAAAAGATAAAATTAATCTGGATCTCTTCTTAAATGTGGATGTACCTTTTCGATTTATTTCCGTTCTAGAATGTTGATGTATCTTTTTGTTGATGTTTCTTTTAACGCAACGATACGCACAGAACAAAATTGCGTTAAAGCGTAGTTCGGCAAAAAAGACCGCGCGTTAGAAAAAAATTTTCTCTACAAAAGCAAAACAGTTTAAATGGCAAACACAAAACCAACGCTGTCCGATGCTGGACTTTGGCAACCAGTTACCGATAAAAACTATCTTTCATCTTCCTACAATGGAACGGTCGTAGCTAATCACACCTTAATTCCAATTGGAAATTTAGGCCAATATGGATTACTCGTTAATGGTTGGGCATTTACAGGTTCGCCGCCTGCATTTTCATCAACTGTTCCAGTATCTTTAGCGTTGTTTACGCCTTCTGCACTAGGTACGGTAACAGTCAATACGGCCGCATATATTACAGACCCCGTTAACAACGGCAGTCAGTCGTTAATCGTTGCGGACTTTAATGGTGATGGGAAACCAGACATATTCTTAGCGCCCTACAACGAGACCCCGTGGATTGCAATGCCCAGTACTGCGTACTTGTCAAACGCCGATGGTGGGTTTACCAAGGTCAGATTGACAGATAAATTGATAGCCCACGACGCGCAATTGGTGTCGGTTAATGGGAAACCTACCGTTGTCACCGCTACCTATCAAACGGGAAAAAGTGGGGATTACAGTCCAAGCTACACATTTTCAGATGGTCGATTTTTTCAAAATCTCAGTTCAGCCCTGACTACACCTAACGGCGGATCCTCAATCACGGCAGGAAACATCGGTCCTAATGGAGAGCTTGAGATTGTTGTTGGTGACATTGCCGTTAATTACAACGCGGCAACGAACCACGCAGAGGCTATGAATATACAGGTCTTTTCAGGGGCACAATCTCAGTCAAGTCCGTTACAGATCATCACGCCATACCTCTCAACACTGCCTCAATACAAAGATTTTGTTAGTCTTTCGGGGCCTGGTACAACTCATACGTATCGGCTATGGACGGACGATGTGAACCACGATGGCAAGCCAGACGTTCTCGCAGGCGAATCCATGTGGAGTGCTTCGAGTTCGAAGTTCCCATCAGCACTCCAAATTCTCATCAATAAAGGAGACGGTACGTTTAAAGATGCAACTGCCGCATTAAATCCAGACATGAATCTCAATGTCTCCGAAATGGATTACAACCCAAGCTTCATCGACATTGATCACAGCGGCATAAAAACATATCTCTTTGCTGGCAGCACTAGCTGGAATGCGCCATCGCGACAAGCGGATTATGTTTTATTAAATGATGGGACCGGGCGCTTATATGTCGCAATGCACGATCAATTTAAAACCCTTGCTGCATCGGTATATTCTTACTTAGGAATGACTTTTAATTCCACGTCAACACCGCCAGTCTTTATTGCAGTTCCACAAAGTGACGGCTCTTTAAACTTTGTGGCGGAAGTTCATTCGGCAATAAAAGACACTGCGCTCGATGCTTATACGACTGTCTACGAATACGTTAACGTTTTGTCCCAATACAACCCAACAAACGATTTTTTAGAAAGTGTTGTCGTTTCAGATCGCAACAACTCCATGTTGATGCGAACATGGGCCGGTAATGATACGTTTTACGATACCAACGCAAACGTAAAACCAGCACATATAGACGGTGGACTAGGCATGAACACAAGCGTTTATAGCCACAACATGAGCAGTTACACCATCTCACGCGGTAATGAGGGAAGCGTGACGGTAACTGGTAATGGTATTGCCGACACGCTTGTGAACATTCAAGCTCTGCGTTTTTCCGACAAAGCCAGCAACCTACAAATACAAGCTCAAGCTGAGGCAGCGCCAGCCGCCGACGTCACCCGATTGATTGAACTTTACGTCGCATTTTTCAACCGCGTACCCGATGCCGACGGTCTTTCTTATTGGATAGCAAATAAAGTAAGTGGACAAAGTATTACCCAAATTGCCGATGCTTTCTATAGCGCTGGTGTGCAGTACAGCAGTCTTACCGGCTTTACCAGCACCATGAGCAATAATGACTTTGTCAACGTCATCTACAAAAACGTTTTGGGTAGAAAAGACGGCGCCGATGCAGAAGGGCTAGCCTTCTGGACGGTCAAGCTTTCTAACGGTAGCGCATCAAAAGGCTCGTTGGTTTCTAACATCTTAGACTCAGCTCACACCTTCAAAGGCGATACGAATTACGGTTACGTAGCTGATCTCCTGGACAACAAGATAGCCGTTTCCAAAGCTGTAGCTATTGACTACGGACTTAACTACAACAGCGCTAATGAATCAGTGAGCAAAGGTATGGCAATCGCAGCGGCAATTACAAGCATTGATACAGCGGTGGCGCTGACACTCACAGGCTTGAGTGTGGCGGATTTACATTTACTTTAAGACTGGCGGATTCAAGCTTGAAGTGCAACCGTATGCTGATAGGACTCTAACTGTTCCATAAAAACCTGATGCGGCGTTCGATACCCTAAACATTTTCTAGGACGATGATTGAGCCTGTGCATCGCTAAAGCAATGTCATCGTCGGTGATGCAATTAAAGCGCATCCCCTTTGGGAAAAACTGGCGAATCAAACCGTTCATATTCTCGTTCGCCCCACGCTCCCACGAGGCGTATGGATGGGCGAAAAAGAAATCTGCACTCAGCGCAGAAGCTATTCGTTCATGCTGGGCAAATTCCTTGCCGTTATCAGTCGTGAGAGTGTGCACGCAATGAGCGAACGGTTTGAGTAAAGTGATTAACGCGTCCCCTACGGCTTGCGCTGTTTTGAATGGCACGTGGAAAATTATTGAATAGCGAGAGACACGCTCATTAATCGTCACTAGTGCTTGCTTCTGCCCGGCACCAATCACCAGATCAGCCTCCCAGTCGCCAAAGCGCGCACGCTCAAGCACGATGTCGGGTCGCAGTTCTATTGAGACCTGGTGAGAGATGGTGCCGCGCCGTTCACGGCCACTGCTGCGTTTTTTTCGCGTCTTCTGGCAACGCAGTGTTTTATGCAAGGTGCCGCCCGCGCGTTTGTCAGCGTAGATGTACTGGTAAATGCTCTCATAGCTAACACCGGGTTGGTGGCTAGCTTCGAGGTGGCCGCTGATTTGCTCGGGGCTCCAAGCCTCAGCCAACTTTTCCTCCACTACAGCCCATGTCGAGTCAGCAACTCTAGGACTATTGGCGCAGGCAAGTCTACGTTCTTGGGCTTTGTCATTTGCCTGCTTAGGGCGATAGCCTCGTAGACCGCGGTTACGACGCAACTCACGGCTGATGCTCGATTTATCACGGTCCATCATTTTTGCAATTTCACTTTGATTGAAGTTTGCTTTGACGAGGATTGCAATCTGGTAACGTTCGTCACGGGTGAGGTGTGTGTAAATCATTCTGGGCAACTTTGACTTGGTAGTCGGGAAGCTTGGATGCTCTCACATCTCACCCACCCGTACGGTTAATTTCAAAGTTGCACTTCAGACTTGAATCCGCGACTTTAAACAAAAAGAGAAATCTACGTTAGTGGGCTCAAGTTCAGGTAATTTCATCGGCGGACTCAATCTTGAAGTGCAACCGTAAGCTGATAGGACTCTAACTTTTCCATGAAAACCTGATGCGGCGTTCGATACCCTAAACATTTTCTAGGACGATGATTGAGCCTGTGCATCGCTAAAGCAATGTCATCGTCGGTGATGCAATTAAAGCGCATCCCCTTTGGGAAAAACTGGCGAATCAAACCGTTCATATTCTCGTTCGCCCCACGCTCCCACGAGGCGTATGGATTAGCTAAAAAGAAATCTGCACTCAACGCAGAAACTATTCGTTCATGCTGGGCAAATTCCTTGCCCTTATCAGTCGTGAGCGTGTGCACGCAATGAGCGAACAGTTTGAGTAAAGTGGTTAACGCGTCCCCTACGGCTTGCGCTGTTTTGAATGGCACATGAAATTATTGAATAGCGAGAGACACGCTCATTAATCGTCACTAGGGCTTGCTTCTGCCCGGCGCCAATCACCAGATCAGCCTCCCAGTCGCCAAAGCGCGCACGCTCAAGCACGATGGCGGGTCGCAGTTCTATTGAGACCTGGTGAGAGATGGTGCCGAGCCGTTCACGGCCGCTGCTGCGTTTTTTTCTCGTCTTCTGGCAACGCTGTGTTTTATGCAAACTGCCGCCCGCGCGTTTGTCTGCGTAGATACTCTGGTAGATATGCTGGTAGATATGCCGGCAGATATGCTGGTAGATATGCTGGTAGATATGCTGGTAGATGCTCTCATAGCTAACACCGAGTTGGCTTCTAGCTTTAAGGTGGCCGCTGATTTGCTCGGGGCTCCAAGTTTCAGCCAACTTTTCCTCCACCACAGCCCATGTCGAGTCAGCAACTCTAGGACTATTGGCACAGGTAAGTCTTCGTTCTTGTGCGAGTTGGTTTGCCTGCTTAGGACGATAGCCTAGTAGACCGCGGTTAGGGCGCAACTCACGGCTGATGCTCGATTTATCACGTTCCATCATTTTTGCAATTTCACTTTGATTGAAGTTTGCTTTGGCGAGGATTGCAATCTAGTAACGTTCGTCACGGGTGAGGTGTGTGTAAATCATTCTGGGCAACTTTGACTTGGTGGTCGAAAAGCTTGGATGCCCTCACATCTCACCTACCCGTCCGGTTAATTTCAAAGTTGCACTTCAGACTGGAATCCGCGGAATAAAAAACTTTATGGAATCAATTATTAAATTTCAGCGGCGTCTATTTTTAAAAAATAGTCTGTTGTGTGCAGGATTTATTTCAACCAATACGAAAGCATTTACAAAGCTAAAAAGAAGAAAAAAAAGAGCCCAATTTTTTAACTGAAAGCCACTTAATAAAACCATGGTTTGTTAAAAATATAAAACTTGAAAACCCAAATAAAACAGCCAATAAAAAAATAAAAGAGTTAGACGGAGAAGTCAAAAGAGCCACGCATTGGACTGTGTATTGGCTGCGTTTGGTAGTTAAGTACCAACAAAATCCATTGCGTGCTGCACGAGCAATAGCGCACACCCAAGTGGCAATGAATGATGCGTATTTTCACGCCACACAAATAAACGCACACAGTGCTTTAGCAGAGTTGGCCGCCCATAGAGCGGCGTCTTTGGTGTTACAGCATTTCTACCCCAATGAGACCGCTGGAAATATCGATGCGCAATACGCTTGGATGCGTGCACAAATCATCACGGATGAAGAAAGCGAAGCGATTGCATACACGCTTGGCCAGCAAATAGCAACAGCGGTGATTACACGCAGCATGCAAGATGGCGCAGGACGAACTTGGCCCATACACAGCAGGCCAAAATATTTTTCTGGCATCTGGCAAGCGAGCTACCCGCTCTACAGCGTCAACCCAACAGAAGCCTATGCGGGCGAGTGGCAGCCGTGGATAAAGCCCTCGCCGAATCGTTATGAACCCCCAACTGCAGCGCGACCTAAATCAAGCCAGCACAGCAGCGAGACACAACAGGTATGGGAGGTATCAAAGCACTTGAGCGCAGCACAAAGACAAGCCGCACTGGATTGGAATTTAGACAGCGGCTCTGTCACGCCGGCAGGCGTGTGGATGCAGCACACTGTAAAAAATTTAATTAATAAAAGTGAACCAGAACAGCGTCATCAGTTCGCCACCTGTGCAACCATGTTAGCAACAGTGAGTGTTGCGATGCAAGACGCACTGATTGCCTGTTGGCGGATTAAGTTTCGCGACTGGAGCGAGCGGCCTATCACCGCTATCCGGCGTGATCTGGACAAAACATTTACGCCCTTAGTATCACACCGTCATTTCCTGGCTACGTTTCTGGGCATGCGACTTTGTCGGCTGCGGTAGCAGAAGTTTTAGGCGCGATATGGCCTTTGCAAGCGGATATTTTTAATGCGATGGCACAAGAAGCTGCAATGTCTAGGCTGTGGGGTGGAATACATTTTCACAGCGACAATTTGGAAGGCTTAAAGCTGGGAAAAAGCGTGGGGCAGGAAGTCATTGCATCTCTGAAATAACTAAGACAAATTAGAAATAATTTACGTCAGAAACCTTTGATGCAACGACAAAAAAACTTAAGACACCGAGCGCAAACTGAGCGATTGCGGTTGACTCCAAACCGCACCACACTGCGCCTGAACCGATGCCACCAAGCTAGCGCCATTAGAGCTTAAAAGCAGCAACTGATTGCGCACCTGCTCTGGAAAATCCCACTGCGATTTTTGCACTTCATAGCGCGCATCTCTTGAAATAGTCAGCAGGCCGTATTGATCAGCGTTAATCACAAATAAAGTAACGGCGAATCGGTCTACCTTTGAATGAGATCGCCACTGCAAAGATGATTTGTTTTGAGAAACGGATAAAGGCTCAACAACACAGCTTTGCAAGTCATTGATAAAAAAATGCGGTGGTTGGGCTTGCAAGTCCTGAATCGAAAGCGCTGGACAATGCCGGCTGACAATCACTTTGACAGCGGCTAGCGGCACAGACACCGGTGAAGTAAATACCCAATGGTTTCCGACTAAATGAAGATCGACTGAATCGAGTATGCGGCCTTCAGGCAAGACCACGGCTAGTTGCAAACGGTAACTTAAAAGCGCATCACCTGACCAAGAAATATGCGGTTTAAGCTCGGGTTTTTGGGAACCCTTGACGGGAGAATTAACTTCAAAGCGCTCGCACGCTTGCTGCGCAAGCTCTAAGCTATCTGCAGCAACAACAGCACACGCATTAATGCTCACAAAAACAAAAATCAATCCCTTTGCAAAAAGTTTCCAAGTATTGAAGTTAAGGCGTATTGAAGATAGACGCGGCATAAAGTTAGCCTAACGATTGGTATTGGGCTGTAGCGGTGAGTTGTCAGTTGAAACACCAGACTTAAATGACAGCGGAGAGACACTAGGCCTAGGTGCAGAAGTAGGAATAGACGGTGCGGACGAAACACTGGAAAGCGCTGGCAAAATTGACAGCGCAAAAACCCAATCAGCATAAGATTGCGCCTCTTCAAAATTACTAAAGCGGGTATCAAAACCAGTTTGCTGAATCGGCCTACCCGGCGCCAGACTGTAAACGCCGACAATAAAACCGGCTGGATCTTTTACCAAACCCCAGTTTTCCAAACCCGTCATGGGGTCTGCATAAATTTTTCGCAGGTGACGCTTAAGGCCAGGGCTGCGATTGTCTTTGAGTAACTCTTCAAGTGTTCGCGGCCCCCGCAAGGCAGCAGCGGCTGGCAACGCACTGCTTAGCGGCACACTGCTGTGCGGCGCATTAGCAAAAGCTGCGTAACTGCGCAATGCAGATGAAAATTCTGAGCCGACAAATAGCAATGATTGTTCGGCATCACGCCGCGCCATCTGCGCACCTAGGCGAATTGCAGAGCTAGCAAGCAAAGCAATCACAGCGATTAAAGCCAATAACAAAACATAGGCAAAACCAGCTGCTTTAACGCTTCGAAAAATCTGAGTTGACGGCCGTACTGACTCACCATTGCGCATAGGGTTTGCCATTTCTATCCGCGCCTTGCGCACCACTTTTAAGGTCATAAACCCGGCCTTTAAAGCCAATGGGAACATCAATGATTTGCCATGCAGTCGATGACTCAGCGATAGGGTCAACCGGTAAATCGCGTAAATAATTTTTTTCTATCAACTCATTGAGACTGTCTGGATAGCGCCCAAGATCAGCATAAAACTTGTCAATCACATCCCGGGTCAGGCGAAGATTCTCGCGCAGCACAGTCTCCTTAGACGCTTCTATTTTTTTGACATAAAGGGGGGACACCAAAGTCAGCAAAACAGAAACAATCGCCAGCACAATTAAAAGTTCAATCAACGTAAAGCCTTTGCTAGGGGTGTTTGCGCAAGGCCTTCCAAGGCGGTGATTATTTAGACCACTAAGGCGATTGCTTGGAACAATACAGCGCTTAGTCGAGTGCTTTGAGAAACGCGTAATCCAGCTCATAAAGCCATGCCAAGACAATCGCCTCTTAAGCCAAAAAAATAATACGGTGATTTTTAAGTAGGCCACAGTTACCAGCGTTTCAGAGCAATGCCATTAAGACCGGTTAAGGGCGATTTACTAAAAATATCGTAAACATCGACACCCTCTAAAGGATTGCTGGCTTCTGATGCATAAGCGCGCAAGCCCCAAGTTTCAGCATCTGGAAGATCAGAATCTTCATTAAAAGGATCACGCGGGATTCGGCGTAGAAAAAAAAGTTTGCGGCGTTTTGGGTCGCGCTGATCGTCCACCCCATCAACCAAGATCTGCAAGGTTTTAGGGTAAGCCGTGCTACCGATATCACGCGCAAACCTTCCTTCATCAGCGGCTTTTTTATACGCATCAATTGCCGTACGCACCTGAGCTAATGCAAGGCGTAATTGCTGCTGTTTACTACGTTGCACCTGAACCTGGGCAACCGGAACCACTATGACGGACAAGCTAGCCAGAATTGCCAAGGTGACCAAAAGCTCAAGCAAAGTAAAACCACGCGAAGCGCGTAGCGTGCTTGAAGACGCAAGGTTTGAAGAAAATAGCATGGCTTGACTGCTAATGATCACGGCTTGATGCGCAGCGAATAAAGCGGTGGCGGTAGCGCTGAGGCCGCAAGCGCTTTACCACCAAGCGCCAGAGGTGCCATCGACAAGACCTTAAAAACCGGTAATTGAGTTGATTGCGTGGATTGTTCGGACGGCGTGGATTGTTGCGATTGAGCCGGCAAAGCAATCACTTTGAAATTGACAGTTGCCACTACGCCAGCACCGCTAGCGCCAGTCTCGGCGCTACGCGAATTGGTCATAAACAGCTGCCCGCTTGGATCAATGCGACTGGTAAAACTGGTCTCTACAGCGCCTTGCTTTAAAAAGTCACCCTCAATCACTGAAACAATTTGAAGACTCTTAGCATCAAAATCCAAAGTCAAAGGCAGGCTGACCACGGGCACACTTGACTGCATCACCAGACTTATTGCAGCCGTGTCACCCACTTTGAGCTCTGCCGGGCCTTGCCAAGAAAGTACCGGGGCTTGACTGGCTGCTGGAGCAACATTGTCTTTAACGGGTAAAGATTGCGCCGATGTTTTAAGCGCCGATACGTCAGATGCAGTAGATCCGGTAGGCACGACTTTGACAAAATCAAATTGCGAAGACAATGCCAAGCTTGCAAGATTGGACTCGGTACCAGAATCAAACTCAAGATTAGATTCCACCGGCTTTTGCAGGTTGCGCAAAATACGCGGTGTGATGGACAGTACGATTTCAGTTTTGGTGTTGTCATCAGTTTGCTGACCAAACAAACGCCCCACCATGGGAATGTCGCCAAAGCCAGGCACTTTATTGCCTGTGCGCCTGTCTTCGCTGTTAATAAGCCCTGCAAGTACTTGGTTCTCACCGTCCTTTAGGCGCAACATAGTTTGTGCTGTACGGGTTCCAATTTGATAGGCAATTGAACCAGATTTGGTTTGTATCTGGCTGATGATGTTGCTCACTTCCAGAGAAATTTTTATCGCAATTTCACCGTCGACAGAAACGGTAGGCTCGACATCGAGCTTTAAACCCACATCCACGTAATTAACCGACTGGCGGATTCAAGCTTGAAGTGCAACCGTATGCTGATAGGACTCTAACTGTTCCATAAAAACCTGATGCGGCGTTCGATACCCTAAACATTTTCTAGGACGATGATTGAGCCTGTGCATCGCTAAAGCAATGTCATCGTCGGTGATGCAATTAAAGCGCATCCCCTTTGGGAAAAACTGGCGAATCAAACCGTTCATATTCTCGTTCGCCCCACGCTCCCACGAGGCGTATGGATGGGCGAAAAAGAAATCTGCACTCAGCGCAGAAGCTATTCGTTCATGCTGGGCAAATTCCTTGCCGTTATCAGTCGTGAGAGTGTGCACGCAATGAGCGAACGGTTTGAGTAAAGTGATTAACGCGTCCCCTACGGCTTGCGCTGTTTTGAATGGCACGTGGAAAATTATTGAATAGCGAGAGACACGCTCATTAATCGTCACTAGTGCTTGCTTCTGCCCGGCACCAATCACCAGATCAGCCTCCCAGTCGCCAAAGCGCGCACGCTCAAGCACGATGTCGGGTCGCAGTTCTATTGAGACCTGGTGAGAGATGGTGCCGCGCCGTTCACGGCCACTGCTGCGTTTTTTTTCGCGTCTTCTGGCAACGCAGTGTTTTATGCAAGGTGCCGCCCGCGCGTTTGTCAGCGTAGATGTACTGGTAAATGCTCTCATAGCTAACACCGGGTTGGTGGCTAGCTTCGAGGTGGCCGCTGATTTGCTCGGGGCTCCAAGCCTCAGCCAACTTTTCCTCCACTACAGCCCATGTCGAGTCAGCAACTCTAGGACTATTGGCGCAGGCAAGTCTACGTTCTTGGGCTTTGTCATTTGCCTGCTTAGGGCGATAGCCTCGTAGACCGCGGTTACGACGCAACTCACGGCTGATGCTCGATTTATCACGGTCCATCATTTTTGCAATTTCACTTTGATTGAAGTTTGCTTTGACGAGGATTGCAATCTGGTAACGTTCGTCACGGGTGAGGTGTGTGTAAATCATTCTGGGCAACTTTGACTTGGTAGTCGGGAAGCTTGGATGCTCTCACATCTCACCCACCCGTACGGTTAATTTCAAAGTTGCACTTCAGACTTGAATCCGCGACTCACCGATAAAACCCGTGGCTGTAAATGTAGAAGTAATGTTGGGGACGCGCTCACCAATCAGAATTTTTGCCTTCTCACGATTGCGCACACGTATGCGCGGATTGGCCAAAATATTTGCATCGGTGTCAATTTTTTTCGCATTGATAGTTGTAGCGCCGAAGCTTGCGCTAAGCGTTTCTGAGTTGAGATACTTTAAGTCTGCAAGAGAAAGCGAACCGTTTGTGGCGCTTATCGGGCTAAGGCTGAGCTGGTCTGGCCAACGAATACCCAAGTCGAGCAAACGCGTGCGTTTGACTTCTAATATCTCAACTTCCAGCATGACTTCAGAATCAGCAATATCGTGCACAGCAACTAACTTAGTCGCTAACCGAATAGCGTCTGGTGTGTCCCTCACAATCAGCATATTGAGTTTTTCGTCAACCACAATATCCTTGGTTTTTAAAATAGTTTTGATGCTGTTGGCAACCGCTTTAGCCTCACCATGGGCCAAGTAAAAAGTCTTCACAACCAAAGCTTGATAGTCTTTTTGTTTTGCCTGTGTGTTGGGGTAAATCAGGACGGTATTACCGCTTAGCACGCGCTGCTCTAATTGGTTTGTGAGCAAGGTAAGGTTGACCACCGATTCAATCGTTGAGTTTTTGAGAAAAACAGAGGCTTTTTGATCTGTCTTAACGTCTTTATCAAAAATAAAATTCAAGCCAGAGGTTCTGGAAATCACCTCAAACACTGTCTTTAAGGCTGCATCCTTAAATTCAATGCTGATGGGTTTTCGGTACGCTTCTGCAAGCGAATTGCTCACGCTAGTTTTTTGTTTCACCATACCAATCGCTTCCATAAGGGCGATGGCTTTTTTATTTTTAGGGTCTTCGGCCAAAAGCATGCGAAGCAAATTTTCACTTTCAGTCATTTCTTTTTTATCGCTGGCTAATTGTGCAGCGCTCAGCCAGGCAGCATGGCGAGATAAAACAATAATCGAATCTATGCCGTCAAGCGCTTTGGTATTGTTGGGCTGGTAGATGAGTGCTTTTTGATAAAACGTGCGCGCATCGTCATAGCGTTCAGCGGCAACGGATTGGCTGGCAGCGCTGAGTGCATCAGTCAGCAATATCTCACGGGTTTGAATTGCAGCAATTCGGTATTGCGCAGATTCAGGGTCTTGCTTGATGGCTTGTTCAAATTGCGTTAAAGCGGCATTGCTTTGTGCATTGGACGCGAGTTTTAAACCCTCTCGGTACGCGCTCTGGCCGTTGGCACAGGCTTGCAAAAGAACAATACAAAACCCGAGCACGCATACAGACGCAAAACGCCAGCAAGAAACAATCATTGAGACTCTCCAATCGAAAGACTTTGGCTAACACCTAAGGGCAAATAAGTCATAGTGAGATGAGGGGGAATAATTTCATCAACGCGGTATAGATTTTCAAAAATACTGCCTTGATTAGCGACAAGTGTTTTATCACCCAGATTTAAAAAGACATCCCAAACCCCTTGTTCTAATTTTTTACCGACATAGGTGAATGGCAAAGGCGGTGCAGAAGGGGTCTCCTGAATTGCACTGATTGCTGAAACTGGTGACGGCTGTGGATTCCAATTTTGGCTAGCAAATAAATCTCGCTTAAGTTGAAGGCGGCTATTTACCGTAGGTATCAGTTGGTCTCTAGGAATAACAGCAGCTAATGTCGTTGGGATTTCTAAGGTAGTAGCTAGCGCTGAGGAATGTGTTGGTGTTGGCCTTGATTGAGGACTTGGTGTCTGACCGTTACGGACTTGAAAGTCGGGTTTAGTTGTTTGTGGTGAGTGCATTTTTTCTTGCACAGTATTCGGTGTCTTATCCGCCCAAAAGGCCAAGTAAAAAGCACCGAAAAGTAAAGACAAAAGAATCTGCCAACGCCGGTTTATAAATATATTTTTGGTCATAAAGAAGCCTCGTCTGGATTTTCAACATAAATCCACAATGACAGCCTAAGCTCAATTTCAGCTTGATTTTTATCCACAGTTTCACGCCGTATCAACAACTGATCAAGACTGACACCCGGGTTTTCTAGCAGCACTTGCTCCACAAACTTACGCATTTGGGGATAGTTGCCATGAATCGGAAAAACCACTTGTAGTTGACGAAATCCGACTAAAGAATGGCTATGCATTTGAAACTGCGATTGGGTCAGCGCCACACCATTATTTTGAGCGATTTGCACAATTCGTCTGAGTACGTCACTGACTGCCTCTTGGGTCAAACAGACTGTCTTTAGTTGTTCTAAAACAGCAGCTTCATTGGCTGTGAACGCTGATAGAGGTAAATCTTTATCAGCATTTAAACGCTGACTTGTCAATTGACTAAAGGCTTCTCGCTCAGCCCTCTCAGAACGCAACTGCAAAGGCAGAAAAACAAGTTTTACCAGCAAGGCAGTCAGCACACAAAAAACTAAAAAAAGCCAAACATAGCCCATGCGCCACAAGAATACGTCAAACCAAAGGCGTGACTTATTGATGGAAAAATTTATAAATTTCATTCAGTATTTCCTACAGTTGAACTGAAAGGAACTGGCTTTACTGGCGTTACTGGCATTACGGGCGCTATTAATCCAAGCTCAAATGAGAGCCGAATCGGCTTACTAGGGTCTTGCTCAAAGGTTTCGTGTTTGGTGTATGAAAGTCGGCCAAATAAGCCGCTGTTTTCCATTGAAGATGCGTAGAACAGCAAGCTATCTAATGATTTAGCTTCGGCCTGAAATTTAATCACTGCGTTTTTACCGTCGGGCTCAATACTCAAAAGTGCAATGCCTTCAGGTGCCTGTTTTTCGAGTTGCTCGAACACTTGATGCCAAGAAATATTGAGCTGATCTACGACTGCTTTGACCGCCATTCGCTGCTCATGGCTAAGTGATTTCAATTGTGTTGATTTCAATTCGGATGTGGCTAGGGTATTAAAAGTTTTTCTTTCTTCTGCTAAAACTAAAACATGCTGACGCGAGATATAGATATCGATAGCGCACCAAACAATCAACCCTAGCGCCATAGCCATAAGCAAGACAGAAAAAACTATGGCCCATGCTGGATTGAATCGACCCCAAAAACAGTAGCGCAATCTGGAATCAAAAAAATATGGCTTATATCGCATAGCGATCACCTAAAAGTTCACGCGTTAACCACGCACAATTTAATATATTTTCGTGGTCTGAAGATGCACTAGAGGGCTTTGGTGTTTGGCCACTTGTAGTCCAAGCCAAGGTGTGCAATTTAGATTTGCATGAAGGTTGCTGTGATTGCCTTGATGGCTCTAAAACCATACTAGGACGGGTATTGAGCCAATATAAATTTTCAGTGAAATTTTGAGTGCGTATCATTTCGCGTTGCCACTCCTGAAAAACCAAGCCTTCACAGCTAGCCAAGCTTGCCTGCTCGGGCAGTCGAACCGTTCGGATTGACAAGTTAACGCCTTGCTGGCGCTGAAAAATATAAAACCTATCGGCCAGCAAAATAGCCAACCAACCATTTTTTGGAAATAGGTGTTCAAGTTTTTGCAGCACTAAAGTCAGGCCGCAAACAAGGCCTAATTCTTTTTGCGTCTTAGCGATAGTCGCCATCAATGCTACTTGCGTGGGCGAAATAGCTGTGCATAAAAACGCTTTGCTGGCGTTCCAGCTGGCAGAGATGCTCCACTCACCATGCGCTTGTGGCGGTCCAAACAATGTTTTGGCTCTTGCACTGCTCACTGCGTGCAGCTCTTTTAATGATTGCGTCTGCAGCGGCGGCGTTTGCAGCCAATGCTGGGTGATGTCGGGCGCAAGACAAAGCGTAGCCGGTGCTACACCGGGCCAGCCGTGGGTCTTATGTCGCACGGCTATTGCCGTTAAAGCTGAAATAGCTGCTGCCATCTCAACCCTTGCATCCAGCGCTACAACATGCCACTGCGCTGGGCTGCGTGGGTCTAACCACGCAAGCTGTTTTGCCGAAAGGATGAGCAGCAGTGATTCGCTAGCGCTTGTGGGCTTAATTTGAAAGCGTGACACGGCGCACCTCCTCTAAGGTTGTGACGCCTTCACGAACCATTTCAAGCGCCGATTCAAGCAAGCTGCGTGTGCCCTTTAGGCCTGCGGCTTCTTTAATTTGACGCATCGGTAAACGCTGAACAATCATTTCGCGCAACTCATCGTCTAACAGCAAAAATTCAGCAATCGCACGGCGACCTTTAAAGCCGCTGACGCGGCAATCGCCGCAACCACTGCCGCGTTTAAACACGACGCCAAGATAATCCGCTTCACGCAAACCCATGTTTTTTAACTCTTGGGGCGCTGGCGTATAAGGCAAATTGCAATGCACGCAATTCATGCGCACCAAACGCTGGGCCCAAATGCCATTGAGTGATGAGACAAAAGTGTAGGGATCTAAACCCATGTGGGTAAAGCGCCCAAACACATCAAAGACATTGTTAGCGTGAACAGTAGTCAGAACCAAATGACCGGTAAGGGCTGACTGAACAGCGATTTCAGCGGTTTCTCTGTCGCGTATTTCACCCACCATAATTTTGTCTGGATCGTGACGCAAAATTGACCGCAAACCGCGTGCAAAGCTCAGGCCTTTTTTTTCATTCACCGGTATTTGCAAAATTCCCGGCAATTGGTATTCGACCGGGTCTTCAATCGTGATGATTTTTTCTTTACCGCTATAAGTCTCAGCCAAGGCCGCATAAAGCGTGGTGGTTTTTCCAGAGCCTGTTGGGCCAGTCACCAACAGCATTCCGTAGGCCGATTGAGCCAGATTGCGCAGCGTTTTCAAGGCGCTAGCTTCAAACCCCAGCGCTTCTAAACTTAATTTTCCATGGGCTTTGATCATGGCCTGCTTGTCTAAGATTCGGATCACTGCGTCTTCACCGTGAATGCTAGGCATGATCGAGACACGTAAGTCAATCACTCGGTCTTGCACGCGGACTTGGAAACTTCCGTCTTGCGGAATTCTTTGTTCGGCAATATCCAAGTCTGCCAAAACTTTTAATCTGGATATGGTTTGCTCGGCTTGAGCTCGGTCGTGTATTTGAGTAATTGTTTCAAGCACACCATCAATGCGAAAGCGCACGCAAAGACCGTTGGGCAAAGTTTCTAAGTGAACATCACTGGCGCCATCTCCTAAGGCATCGTAGAGCGTAGAGTTCAATAACTGCACGGCTGGGCTGGCCGAATTGGTTGCGCTAGACAGCGATAAAAGTTCAATATCAGAGTCAGTATTCGTTTTGCTATTACTGATTGGAATCAAACTATCAACGGCACGCAGTGATGATTCTTGTTGCGTTAAATAAGCGTGAATATCTTCTTTAGTAGCCAGTACAAAAATTAAATTTTCAAAAGCCGCCTGCTCCATCAAAGCCATCATGTCGGTATCGAAAGGGTCTGCCACAACGCCTATAAGTTGGATTGAATCAGCTTGCTGCAGCAGCAAGCTAGCGCATGTATTAGCTTTAGACATGGGCCATAAATCAAAGCGTGCGTGCTGCTGGTTTAGCTCAAAGCTTTCGTAAAAAGACATTTGAAACTGCAAGGCTAGGTAGGCGCCCGCCTGCCGCGGTTTAATGTCAAAGTTTTGCGCCAATAAATTGACCAGACACTGTCCCAAACTTTTTGCCTTAGCATGCAAATGAAATAGCTCGCTTGAGGTGATGGCTACTAAATCTTGCAGCGCCGGGCTTTCATGGTCAATTTGTAGATACTGGTTGTGTGGAAGCTGCATTAAATATTCCCGGCTAAATCGAATATTGGCATGTAGAGCAATATGACAATAATGCCTATGACTATGCCGATAACGGCCATTAGCAAGGGCTCAAAAGCCTTGCTGAACTTGTCTATCCAACGCGTGGTTTCAGTGTCATAAAAAGCTGCGGTACGTGCCAGCATCAAGCCCATTTGGCCGGTTTTCTCACCCACACGCAGCAGCCGCATAGTGACCGGTGTGACCAAGCTATTGCGCTGTAGTGCGAATGACAAACTCTCGCCCTGCCCGACCATGAATTTTGCAGCTTGCAACTGCGCGACCGCATGCCGCGGCAACACCGCTTCGCACAACTGCATGGCGCGCACGAGGGGAATGCCGCCGTCTAATAGCATGCCCAGGGTCAGGTAAAGACGAGTCAGCACGAGTATTTCTAATCTGACACGCAGGCCAGGAATCCAAGCAATTGTTTTAAGCCAGTATCCCGAGCGGATAGTTGCACGCACACTCCAAACCATCAGTAATATGAAGGCTCCTATAAACGCCAACAACCAGTAGCCATATGCAGCGGCAAATTGGCCCCAAGCCAGCAAGACTTGTGAAGCCCAAGGCAGTGCACGACTGGTGTTTTGATACACGGCTGAAAACCGCGGCACGACATAGCCGAGTAAAAACAGGGCAACGATAAAACCAACGCCTAATAAAATTCCAGGATAAATAGCCGCGCTGATGACTTTGTGCCGTAGCGACTGCAATTTACTTTCGTATGCGACATAACGCTCTAGCGCTTGCGGTAAATCACTGGTTCCTTCGGCGGCTTGCACGATACCAACGAAAAGTGGTGGAAAAATATGTGCTTGCTTGCCGAGAGCATCCGACAAGCGAAAACCGGCTTTTAGTGCATCCCGTAAACGCTGCAACACCGCCTGGCTGCTGGACTGAGCGGCGCGTTCAAGCAAGCTATCCAAAGCCTCAACCAAACTTAAACCTGCGCTGATTAATGCCAGCAGTTCTTGAGCAAAAAGTAATTTATTAAATTGGTTTTTAGATTTAAAGAAAATAAATTGAGACTTATCCCAAGCTGAGATTGGCGTAATAGCTAATACGTTCAAACCCTTTTTATCGACTTGTGTTTTAGCGTCTGCTGCATCTATAGCGTCTAAAGAAAAGACTTCTATTTGCTGAGATGGGCTTAATGCCCTGACCTTAAATTGCATCACTCAGGCGTTATTTAATTGCTGACATCAGCAGCATCACCAGTGCCGCCGAGTTGACCATCTTTACCATAAGTCATTAAGTCAAAGTCACCCTTGGTTGCAGGACTTTGATAACGATATGGCCGACCCCAAGGATCAAGTGGTGGCGTACTTTCAAGGTAAGGGCCATTCCACTTAGCCGATTGAACAGCGTCAGTAGGTTTGTTAACCAAAGCCATCAAACCTTGTTCTGTACTTGGGTAGGTACCGACATCAATTCTGTATGCGCCCAAGGATTTTTTGAAAGCATCAATTTGGCTTTTAGCCGCAGCTTGTTCTGATTTACCGATTTGGCTGAAGTATTTAGGGCCGACATAAGCGGCGAGAAGTCCAATGATTGCAACCACAACTAGAAGTTCCAGCAAAGTAAAACCAGTTATTTCTGCGCTGGCTAAATATTTTTTCTTTGAGTCATTCACTAGAGAATTCCTTATTTAAGCGAAGATAAGCTTTAAATTTAAATCGCATAATTTAGCGTTTTTTATCAAGTCACAAAACTTTTATAAGCTTAAATTTATGTCGTTTTTTAAAACGAATTTTGCATTTATATCACTAACTTATAGAAAAAAAGTTTAGTTAAATAAAATTTATTTGGATTGTTATTTGTGTGTAAATTCTCAATCTTTTTTAAAAGCTAAATTTTGTAATTTATTCGCTGAACGAAATAAAATTTTCGTCAAATAAAAACGATACGTTTATATTGGATAAATGCTTTGTGTATGTTTGCATGCAATTTACAAATGATTTAAAAAAGTGACTTAAGCATCCCTTTTAGCCGGCGCTTTTTTAAACGACATGTGGGTAAATATTTAAATAGCGAGAAACCGGGTCAGTCATTGACACCAGTATTCAAATTTTTTCTAGCGGCAATCACCAAATCACCTATCCGGCCCCTTAATTTAAATTTTTAAGTTCTATTTAAAAAAAATATTCGGAATTTTTTTGTATTTTTATGGCATATAAATACTATTTAACCAATGCAGAACTTAATGCGTACAACAAGTTTTTCAGTCTTTTATTAACAAACAAAAAACTAGTGTTTTCGCGCTTGCACGTCAAGATAATCAGTGCTATAAATGCCAGCAAAAATCAATGAATTTAATCAATTTTTTTAAATATCTTCTATTCATATTACTCAACCGTTATTCACTTTAACCGGTAACGACACATGAATCCCTTAAATAAAACGGTTATCAAAAGTCCTACTGCGAGGCAAAAAGCAGAAAGGAAAATTCCGACTAATCCAAGCCAAGTAGTCATTCATTGCAGCCTTGCAAGCCGGATACCCACGCATCAAGGCAGTCTCGTTCCTCAAAGACGCTTGGCAAGCTACTCGGTCACACCAGTCGTTTTAGAAAGCACTGAGGCTAAAGCGAGTCGCTCTAGTAGTTCTAGTAGTTCTAGTAGTTCCAGCCGCCCCAGCAGAATAATCAGCAGCGCTAGTTCTTCCCCCTCACCTTTAGTTGAAACCCATCAGAGCGTGAAGATTCATCAAGAAGAGTTGACAAAATTAATTAGCCGCTTGCTTATTAGTCATGAAGAAAAAGTCGCGGTGTATCGCGAACTTCAGGGTCGTATGTCGGAAGTAATTAACGCTGTCACTACAACGAACCCCGCGCAACCTGCAGTGGCCCAGCAAACCCTGATTTTGTTACGACATCTAACAGCCAACTCTGACGCCATAGCAGCTGACCTCTGGGCCACCTTGGGGGACGCTGGGCACGCCGCTGTCGTCGCCGCGGCAACCAACCCCGAACAACCTGCATTGGCCGAGGACGCCCTGAATTTGTTGGTCAATCTAGCTTTTAATTCTGCCGACAGAGCAACTCAACTCTGGGCTATTTTGGGGGCCGATAGGCGCGCCGCCGTTGTCACCGCGGCAATCACCCAATCGCAACCTGCAATGGTCAAAAAAGCCCTGCGTTTGTGGACCCATCTAGCAGCCAACTCTTACCCCACAAAAGCTGAGTTATGGGCCACCTTAGGAGCCCCAGGGCGCGCCGCTGTCGTTGCCGCGGCAACAAACCCCGTGCAATCCACACTGGCCGTGCATGCACTGATTTTGTTGGGCAATCTTACGGCCAACTCTGACGCCAGAAAAGCTGAACTCTGGCTCACCTTGGAGAACACTGGGCGCCCAGCTCTCATCACCGCCGCAACGAACCCAGGACAACCCGCAGTGGCCAGGCTAGCTCTGCGTTTGTTGACCCAACTAACAGCCAACTCTAACGTCAGAGAAGCTGAACTCTGGGCCAGCTTGGGTAACGCTGGGCGCACCGCTCTCATCACCGCGGCAACGAGCCCCGTACAACCCGTAGTGGCCTCGCGAGCCCTGGCTTTGTTGACCAATATAGCTTTCGGCAATGGGGTCAGATCAGCTGAACTTTGGGCCACCTTTGTGGCGCAAAGGCGCTCCGCGGTTCTAACCTCGACAACGCCCTCCGCGCAACCTGGAGTAGCCGAATTTGCCCTGCATTTGTTGACCGAACTAACTCACTTCCCTTATCACGGTTCAGATAGGATCTGTGCCGCCTTGGGGGTCGCTGGGCGCGAAGGCCTCATCATTGCGGCAACAACGCCGGGGGAACCAGAAGTCGCTTGGATGGCCATTGATTTGATACGTAACTTGCAAAAAAATTGGCACATCGATACCCCAATTTGGCCCTTGTTGCAGCCACGGCTGGCACTGCTGTGGGCCGTTAATCAACGTCAAGCTGTCGGGCATGGCGCTACAGATTTTTTATACGAACAAATTCAAGGAAATGCGCACAGAACCAGCCAAGCATTGAACGCATTGAGTGAGGTCAACCCAACTACTTCTATGCGCCGCACCATAGATGCGCTTGGTCAGTGGGGTAAACGATCTAGCCAGTATTGGGCTGGAACAGAGCGATTAGCGTTATACACCGGCATCGTTCAAGCCAACACCACACCGCAAAAAATTGCTGTGTATATGGCTGCCGTGATGAGTGGAATGAATCTCTGGCGATATTCACGAGAATGGCGCGAAGAACTGCGCGACCAAGTATTGGCCATCCCCGTTGCTGCAGGTGTTGATCCGACACAGCATAGACAGCACATGCGCATTGGGCTTGATACCGCTTGCGGCAACACAGCCGCAGTAATAGAGAGCCAAGTTTTATCTGTCCCAGAAAAATTGCAACTGTTAGAAATTCTTTATTCTTCTCGTGAATTTTTAAGCGCTCAAACAACACAGGATGAGTTGTCGAGGGTGCAGTTGACACCTCATCTTTCACGCAATCTCAAGTTGCAAGCGATAGAACTTATCCTCACTCACGGGCAAGCAAACCGCTTTCAATTTAAAACAATTCTGACTTGGCTTAAAGGCGAATTCAAAAGAGATCCGCAAACAGGTGAGCTAACAAATAGGTCAACAGTCTTTTCCAATCCAAGCACTCTTGGAGATATTGATGATGAGGAAATCTTCGCACTGACAACACAGCGCCAGCAATACCTCGCGCTTTACCAAAACTTTCGCCCACATATGACGCATGATTTTATTCAAGAAGAAATTGAACACATTGAACGCCGAGTTTCGGGAAAAGAAATGCCGCAGGATTTTGGCGCTATTCTTATTCATCAATTAAGACAGTTTCAGTCGACTGCGAGGACTGATAGCGCGCTTGAAGACGAGCGTCAATACGATAGAAAAATAGAGTCTAAATAAATCAGCAGATTCAAGCTGAAAATTAAACTTATAGTGATTAATTTTAAATTGCCCCATAAAAACTTATGCGGCATTTAATTTTTCTAAAATTTATGAAAATGATTGCGTCTATGCGTCACCAAAACGGTGTCATCGTTAATCACCACAGCACTAACTCGTCTATTTAATTTCAAAGTTTCACTTCAGACTTCAATCCGTTGTTAAAAATTTTATTTATTTAAACCGGTAACGACACATGAATCCCACACATAAAACGTTAACTTCAAATTTTATTACTTGCCAAGAACTAGACAGAAAAATCTTACCCACTTCAGGCTCAAATGTTCAGACCAGCGCTACAGGTCAGATCAGCATTACAAGACAGCTACCCACTGACCAAGGCAGTCTGGGCCCATCTAGAAGCTTATCAAGCTACTCGGTCACTCAAGTAGCATTAGGCAGAACTGAGACGAAATCTAGTAGCTCTAGTAGTTCTAGTAGTTTCAAAAACACCAGCCATCTCAGCAGAACAATGAGTAGCGCTAGCGCTTTCCCAGCAGCTTTAGTCAGTGCTAATCAGGGCGAACAGATTAATCCGGTTGAGTTAAAAAAATTACTCAATCGCTCACTTATCAGTCAAGAAGAAAGAGCCAAGATATATCACGAAATTACGGGTCGAATGTCTGAGGTAATTAACGCTGCAACCAATGACCAAAATCCCAAAGTGGCACGGCAAGCAATAGAGTTATTAATGAATCTTGCTGCGAATTCCGAGACAAGAAAAGATGTTATTTGGGGAAAATTAGGAGCGCCTGAACTTTCTGCAATAGTCAAATTAGCCACCACACAAGGCGAATTGAATGCCGCCTCAATAGCCTTGTTATCTAATCTCATCAATGGCTCAGACGTCAGGTCAAACCAGCTTCGGGAAACCTTAACCAAAGCTAATTACGCTGCAATCGTCACGTCGGCAACAAGCCCAAAACCACAAACAGCAGCCGCGATGGCTTTGCTGACCAATTTAATATTTGACTCTGAAGCTACAAAAGAAACCGTTTGGAGTTGCTTGATGGAGTCTGGATACGCAAACATCATCTCTGCCATATCGACAACGGGGTCGCCACAAACAAGTCTGATGGCACTGCGTTTACTAAGCACTCTAGCGGAAGGCTCTAAATTTAGGACTACTTCGTTATCGGCCAACTTGAGCATGACTGGATTCACAGGTGTCGTCGCTGCAGCAACGAAGCCTAACCAACCGGAAATGGCCGCGAAAGCTCTGCGTTTATTGTTTGAACTTTCGAACCTATCACCATCATTAAATGCTCAGATATGGGCCACCTTAGGCGCTGCTGGCCGCTTAACCATTTGTCACGCGGCAACAAGCCCCGCACAGCCAGAATTAGCCCTGCAAGCACTGCGTTTGTTGGCTAATTTAGCCGACAATTCTGAAAACACAACAGATCAACTTTGGGCTACCTTGAGAGTGGCTCAGCGCGCCGCCCTCATCACCGTGGCAACGACAACCGCACAACCAATAGCAGCCGAGCAGGCTCTGCGTTTGTTGGCCAATCTGGCTGGCAGCTCTGACTTCGTGAATTTTGCACTATGGGACACTTTGGGGCCTACTGGCCGCGCAGCTGTGGTTGCGTCGGCAACAACCCCCGCACAACCAAGAGTGGCCGAACAAGCCCTGAGTTTGTTGGGCAAATTGATAACCCACTCTGAACCCGAAAAAGCTGAAATATGGAATACCTTGAATGCCGATGGGCGCGCAACTGTGTTCAGTATGGCAACAACACCTGCACAGCCAGCAGTGGCCGTACAAGCCCTAGTGTTGTTAAGCCTGTTAACAGATTACTCTGAAGTTAGAAAAGTTGGACTATGGACAAGCTTAGGAGCTGTTGGCCGCGCAGCTGTCATCACCGCGGGAACAAACCTCGCGCAACCAAGAGTAGCTGAGCAAGCCCTGATTTTTTTGCACGATTTAACGATAAATTCTTATGTAAGACAGATTGACCTATGGGTCTCCTTGAGGGCTGATGATGTCCGGAATCTCATTATTGCAGCTACTACTGCAGAGGAAGAAGGAGTTGCCCGCAGAGCCATTAGCTTGTTCATTTATTTGAAACCTAGCGTTCGCATTAGAAACGAAATTTGGCCCTTGTTAAAGCCACGGCTTGCGCAGCTTTGGGCCCTTACTAAGCGGCCGTATGTTGAGCTACAAGCCAAAAATTTTTTACTCGATCTTATTTATTTCAGAGATCAGAGAGCCCGCGATGTATTGGACGTTGCCATTACAGATGTTTCTCTGCGCCACACCATAGCCACTCTTCGAGAGTGGGGACGCCTAGCGGATCAACAACCAGAATGGCGAATCATGTTGCAGACGGTCATAGTTCAAGCCAACACCACACCGCAAAAAATGGCTGTGTTGATGGCTGCAATGATGAGTGGAATAAATATCAGCCAATGCCCACTTGAAGAGCGCGAAGCACTGCGTGACCAAGTATTGGCCATACCTATGGCGGAAGGTATTGATCCGACACTGTTTAGAGAACACATGCGCTTAGGGCTTCGTGCTGCTTGCGGCAACACATCCGCAGTGCTTGATAGCCCAGTTTTATCGGCACCAGAAAAGTTGCAACTGTTAGAAATTCTTTATTCTTCTCGTAATTTTTTAAGCGCTCAAGTAACACAGGATGAGTTGTTGAGGATGCAGTCGACAGCTAATATTTCACTCGATTTCAAGCTGCAAGTGATAGAACTTATCCTTACTCACGGGAAAGCAAACAGCTTTCAATTTAAAACAATTCTGACTTGGCTTAAAGGCGAATTCAAAAGAGATCCGCAAACAGGTGATCTAACAAATAGGTCAACAGTCTTTTCCAATCCAAGCACTCTTGGAGATATTGGAGATGAGGAAATCTTCGCGCTGACAGAACAACGCGATCAATACCTCGCGCTTTATCAAAACTTTCGCCCACGTATGACGAGTGATTTTATTCAAGAAGAAATTGAACACATTGAACGCCGAATTTCGGGAAAAGAAATGCCGCAGGATTTGGGCGCTACTCTTATCTTTCAATTACGACAATTTCTATCGATTGACTGGCCTATGAGCGCGCTTGAAGAGGAGCGTATGTTCGATAGAAAAAGCTGATTTTTTAGCCTATAAAATTCTGCGGCATAGTCTCAACCACCGACTCAAATTTCAAACGCGACTAGCCAAAAAAAATCAGTCTTCAAGCTATCAAGTTGGCAAAAAAATCAGCCAGTAAATCAATAGAAAATTGAGCAGCAAGCTAAGGGCCAAGGCCATCTTCCACAGCGTGGTTGGGTCGCGTTGCAGCAGTGGCGCGCTTTGCAGAGGGCTTAGCGGACGCGATGCGCCGCGCTCTAAGGCGAGTAGCATTTCTTCTGCGGTTTCAAAGCGCTGGCGCTTCTCGCGTGCAACCGCTTTTAGCACAACATGGTTTAACCAAATCGGCACTTCGGGGTTGTGCCGGCTAGGCGGCAATGGGTCGCGGTAATAACGACCGGCTTGGTACGGCAGTACTTCGCCGTAGGGCAGTTTGCCGGTCAGCAGTTGGTATAGCGTCACGCCTAGTGCAAACAAATCGCTTTGTGCGTCTGGCGGCTCGGGCTGTGCTTGACTGCTGTTAATGGCCCCGGCTCTGAAGGCAAAACCCCATTGTTCGGGATTGATATAGCTCGGTGTGCCGGCATGCAGGCTGCGCATACTGGCGGGCTCGCGGCCAGACAGGGCTACACCGAGGTCTAGCAAGCGCAACACGCCGTCTTCGCCCTGATGCAAATTAGCCGGTTTGATGTCGCGGTGAATCACGCCTTGGCGGTGTAATCGGCCTAAAGCGCTGGCGCAGCGCATGGCCAAAGCCAAGGTCTGAGCCAGGCTGGGTTTTTTGCCTTGGGCTAGCAACTGCTGCAAGGTCTCACCTGCATGCCAGTCGTAAAGCAGGTAAAAAGCGCTGGCGGGTGGCTGGCCGGGCAAGCTGTCGTGCAAAGTCACAAATTCGTTACTGGCCGGCGATGACTGCATACGTCTGGCCAGCCAAGCTTCGTGCGCCAGCATGGCGCGCTCTTCGGGATCATGGGCGCGTGCGGGGCTTAGAGTTTTCAGCGCATAGAGGCGCTGGCTTAAGGTGTCTCTGACTTGGTAAATCACGTTCACACCGCTGTCCGTTACCAACATGGTCACGCGCAAACCGTCCAAGATGTCGCCGATTTTTAATGCTTTGGGCACGGCTAGGCGCTCGGCCTTGTGGTTCTCGTCTTGCAGCGTTGCGGCGTCAATGCCCAACACACGCACGACTAAGGCTGTGACGTTGTCGCTGCTGCCGGCTGCCAATGCCTGATCTAACAGCAGCGCACTGAGTTCGCGGGCGCCCAGCGCTGCGCCGGTTTGACTATTCGCCAACGCCAAGCCGGGCGCGGCGCGCACGCAAAGGCTAAGCAAACGTTTATGCGTGAGCTGGTTGTGCACGCCGTCAGACAGCAGCACAAACAAGTCACCAACCCGCAGCTCGCCTTGGTCGTAGTCCACCACCAGCGCGCTGTCGGCACCGACGGAGCGCAGTAGCTGGTGGCTAAAGTCGGGGTGATCCACCACATGATCGGTGGTTAACTGCAAGAGTTCACCAGCACGCAGCAAATAAGCCCGGGTATCGCCCACATGGGCTAAAGACCATGATTGGCCACGCAGCACTAGTGCGGTCAATGTCGTCAGTCCGGACTGGGGTCGGCGGCGCTGGTTTTGCGCCAGCAGCCAAGCGTTTTGTGCCCGGATGATGCGGTCTAGCGCTACCGTAGTGTCCCAAGTTTCTGGTGTGGCGAAGTAGTCACGCACAAGACTGGTGACTGTGGTTTGCGCGGCCTCCTTGCCCATGCCGCCTTGGCTGACGCCATCGGCTATCGCGACTATGGAACCCATGGATTCTTGGCCCGGCTCTGGCAGCATGGCGGCGCAAAAGTCTTCGTTAATATTTTTGCGCCCGGCCAAGGTTGCAAAGCCAATGTCTATTTCAAAGGCCATGCACCACTTTTAATATTTGTGCTTTTTTGGTGCCAATTTGGTGCGTTATCAAGCACAAGTCTAGCCAACCAACGTCTGCAGACTGCGCTCATATGCATGCGTGAGCAATTCAAATAAGTCTAACAACTGTTCGCTAAAAAGAGCCAGCGCAGTGACTTGTTGCCGCTGCACATCCTTGTTTGTACCCGCTTGGCTGATAGCTACGGCACTGGTTTGCATTTGTTGCCAACACAACGCGGCACTGGCTAAAGCAGTGCGAATCTCGCTGCTACTCAAAGGTAGAGCGGTCAGCTCTTTCAGCGCGGTGTCAAATTCGAGTGCAACTTGCGCCATAGCGACACGGGCGCTGTTGTTACCAAAGCCTAGCAACAAAGCAAATTTCGCATAGCGTTGACTCAGCATGCGCTGACGACCCGACTGATTAAGTAAGCGAAGTGGCGCCATAGAAGCGGCATTTTCTAAACTGGCGGTCAGCCGTTCGGCCTGCTCCAAAAAGGCTTCACCTAGCGCATCAAGCTTTCCGATTTGCTCTGCCTGCGGCGGCAATTGCAAGGCATGGCGAAACGGATTCCAAGCATTCTGGGTCATCAGTAAAAGATCGCCAAAAGTGGGTTGCGAAAGGCTTTTACTCAAATCCGCCAAGCTAATGTCAACATGCAACATGGAGTCTTTTAAGCTCGCGCCCTGCACCGTTTTATGGCCCGCCAAATCGAGCAAGACCAGCTTGATCAGTCGCTGCGAAAACATACGCAACTGACCAGAGCGGTTCAAATCTTCCGCAAACCGAGCCGAATGAATGATGTGTTGCGAGACCTGACCCACGCGCTGATTCGTTTGCATGGAAGCACTACGCAACATTTGGTAGGCGTCGTCATCGGAAATCTTACGCGCCCGCATCAATATGGCCTTGGCACGGTCCACCATCTTGCGCTCTTCAAAGCGGCTGCTTAAGTCGCGCATCTGGACGGCCAGCAACTGTTCTTTCTCAAAACGCGCGATGGCGAGTTGAATCAAGGGCCGTAACCGAGCTTTGTTGTAGGCATTGATCACATAGGCATGTACGTTGGCTTGAACTGCCAGCGAGATACGCTCGGCATCGCCATCGTTGGTGAACATCAAGACTGGGCAAGGCGCGTGCTCGGCGATCAACCGCAAAGCATCGAACAAAGCCTGACCCGGCAGTCTGTCTATACAGATGAGGATCTCAGGGCTGAAGTGAATCACTTCGTGTAGCAGTTTGTCGCTATCGCTGACGCTGGCAACACAAGCTATGCCGGCAGCATCCAAATCGTCTTTTAAGTCCAACGTATTGGCAGGGCCGTTAAGAAATAGTAGAGCAGAGGTCATGGTGAATATTTATTAAAGATCAAACATCTCAATCAGTTTAATCCTCATGACAAGCTTAACCAAGACACTAGAAAAATTATTGATACTTGGCACAAAAATTGCTTTTATTGATTGGACGCAACGACGCGTCCGGCCTCTCAAAGCATTGAGGGGTTTGCGCATGACGGTGTGCGCAACAACTGCCCGCGAACTAGCGCGTGCACTCACGCCAACTCAGGCAAACCTTGTCAAAGAACAACTATCTCTAAGCGGAGTGACTCCATGAAAAAATCCAAACTCGTCATGATTGGCAACGGCATGGCCGGTGTTCGCACGCTCGAAGAGCTGCTTAAAATCGCACCCGACCTGTACGACATCACAGTTTTTGGCGCAGAGCCGCACCCCAACTACAACCGCATTTTGCTCAGCCCAGTATTAGCCGGCGAGCAAACGCTTGATCAAATCGTGCTGAACGACTGGGCTTGGTATGAAGACAATCACATCACACTGCATGTGAGTAAAAAAGTCGTCTCCGTCGACCGCGTCAAACGCATAGTGCGCGCCGAAGACGGCACCGAGGCCGAATACGACCGACTACTCATTTGCACCGGCTCCAACCCTTTCATACTGCCCCTGCCCGGCAAAGACCTCAAAGGCGTGATCGCTTACCGCGATATTGCCGACACCAACGCCATGATTGAGGCGGCCACCCAATACAAAAAAGCCGTGGTGATTGGCGGCGGCTTGCTGGGTCTTGAAGCGGCCAACGGTTTGATGCTGCGCGGCATGGATGTCAGCGTGGTGCATGTCATGCCTACGCTGATGGAGCGCCAGCTCGACAGCGTGGCCGGCAAACTGCTGCAAAAGTCATTAGAAAAGCGCGGCTTAAAATTTTTAATGGGCGCGCAAACGCAAGACCTGCAAGGCGGCATTGGCGCGGATGAAGGGCGCGTCACCAGCATTCGTTTTAAAGATGGCACCGAACTGGCCACCGACTTGGTAGTGATGGCAGTCGGCATACGCCCCAATACACAATTGGCCGAATCCATGCGCCTTCACTGCGACAAAGGCATTGTGGTCAGCGACACCATGCAAACCATTACCGATGCGCGGATTTACTCCGTCGGTGAATGCGCAGCCCACCGCGGTATTGCCTACGGTTTGGTCGCACCGCTGTTTGAACAAGCCAAGGTAGCCGCCAATCATTTGGCGCAGTTTGGTATTGGTCGCTACACCGGCTCGCTAACCTCTACAAAACTCAAAGTTACCGGGATTGATTTGTTCAGCGCCGGGCAATTCATGGGCGGCGAAGGCACGGAAGAAATCGTCATGAGCGACCCGTTTGGCGGAGTCTACAAAAAGCTGGTAATTAAAGACGACAAACTGGTTGGCGCCTGCTTGTACGGCGACACGGTTGACGGCAGCTATTACTTCAAGCTGCTGCGCGACGGCCGCAGCGTGGGCGAGATACGCGAGAAATTAATGTTTGGTGAATCCAACATTGGCGACACCGGCCACGAAGGCCACAGCAAAGCCGCCACCATGCCGGACAGCGCAGAGGTCTGCGGCTGCAACGGCGTGAACAAAGGCGCTATTTGCAAAGCGATTAAAGACAAAGGTTTATTCACCCTCGATGAAGTACGTAAGCACACCAAGGCCGGCGCTAGCTGCGGCTCTTGCACCGGACTGGTCGAGCAAATTTTGATGTTTAGCGCCGGCGGCGATTATTCGGCCACGCCGAAACTCAAAGCCATGTGTAGCTGCACCGACCACGGCCACCAAGCGGTGCGTGACGCGATTCGTAAAAACAAAATCCTCACGATATCTGCGGTCTACCAATTCATGGAATGGCGCACGCCTAACGGCTGCGCGAGTTGCCGCCCAGCGATTAATTACTACGTCACCAGCACCTGGCCGAAAGAGGCAAAAGACGATCCGCAAAGCCGCTACATCAACGAGCGCAGCCATGCCAACATCCAAAAAGACGGCACTTACAGCGTGATACCGCGCATGTGGGGCGGCGAGACTTCAGCCAGTGAATTGCGCCGCATCGCCGACGTGGTGGACAAATACAAAATCCCCACGGTCAAAGTCACCGGTGGCCAGCGGATTGACTTGCTAGGCGTGAAAAAAGAAGACTTGCAAAACGTCTGGAAAGACATTGGCATGCCGTCTGGTCACGCTTACGCCAAAGCGCTGCGCACCGTTAAAACCTGCGTGGGCAATGAGTGGTGCCGCATGGGCACACAAGACAGCACGCAAATGGGCAAGGATTTAGAACGCGCCATGTGGCGTATGTATGGGCCGCACAAAATCAAGTTTGCGGTCAGCGGCTGCCCGCGCAATTGCGCTGAATCGGGTATTAAAGACGTTGGCATTATTGGTGTGGATTCAGGCTGGGAAATGTATATCGCCGGCAATGGCGGCATCAAAACTGAAGTCGCGCATTTCTTCACCAAAGTCAAAACCGCGGCTGAAGTACTGGAATACACTGGCGCGTTTTGTGAGCTGTATCGCCAAGAAGGCTGGTATCTTGAGCGCACGGTCCACTATGTGAACCGAGTCGGTCTTGAGCATGTGAAAAAGAAAATACTCGAAGACCATGAAGGCCGAAAAGCACTTTGGGAGCAGCTTCAGTTTGCGCTCGATGGTGAGCCCGACCCGTGGTTTGATTTTAAAGATGCATCGGTAGACACGCGGCAGTTTGAAAAACTCAGCGCGATCTAAATAAAGTATCAACACTCAAAAATCAAGAGGAAAAAAATATCATGAGTGAATGGAAAAAAATCTGTCTGGTCAGCGACATCCCCATGCTCGGTTCGCGCCGTGTTGAACGCGCCCATGGCATGGACGTGGCCTTGTTCCGCACCGATGGCGACGCCGTGTTCGCCCTGTTAGATCGCTGCCCGCACAAAGGCGGGCCACTCAGTCAAGGCATAGTCTTTGGCAATAGCGTTGCTTGCCCCATGCACAACTGGACCATAGGTCTGGCTGGCGGCTGCGCCAGCGCGCCAGATGTGGGTTGCACACCGGCTTTCAAAGTGCGTATGGAGGGCGACGCCGTGCATTTAAACCTGCAAGAACTGGCCACATTAGCGATTGATTTGACCCGGCCAGTCGCCGGCCCTGCGGGCAAGCAAGCCGCCTGCGCATGAGCAAGCAAACCCGTTCAACCTGCCCTTACTGCGGTGTTGGCTGCGGCGTCATCATCAGCACAGAAGGCGCGCAAATTACCGGCGTTCGGGGCGACCCGGATCACCCTGCCAACTACGGCCGCTTATGCACCAAGGGCTCAACGCTGGCACTCACCGCCAGCGCTGCTATCACCGAACAAACCCGCTTGCTGCAACCCATGCAGCGGCTAAACAGAAAGTCTGAACCTAAAGCTACAGCCAGCGCCGTGAGCTGGAATCACGCGATGGATTTTGCAGCCAGTGGTTTTTCAAAAATCATTGCCGAGCATGGCCCGGATGCAGTGGGTTTTTATATTTCAGGCCAGTTACTCACCGAGGACTACTACGTCTTTAACAAACTCGCCAAGGGTTTGCTGGGTACCAACAACGTAGACACCAATTCCCGCCTTTGCATGAGTAGCGCCGTCGCCGGCTACAAACAAACACTGGGCGCGGATGCGCCGCCTACCTGCTACGACGACGTCAAACACGCCGAGTGCATTTTCATAGTCGGCAGCAACACCGCCTACGCACACCCGGTTTTGTTTAGGCGCATTGAAGACGCGAAAGCGGCGAATCCGCAGTTAAAAATAATTTTCTGCGACCCACGCCGCACCGACACCGCAGAGATTGCCGACCTCTATTTACCGATTCAGCCCGGCACCGATGTCTCGCTGTTTAACGGCATGCTGCACATCATGTTGTGGGAAGGCTGGTTGGACAACGCCTACATCCGCAATCACACCACCGGCTTTGAAGCCCTTAAAGCCACAGTGCGCGACTACACGCCCGAATTGGTGGCCGAAACTTGTGGAATTAAAAAAGATGACTTGATGCTGGCGGCAAAAATGTTTGCCACCTCCAGCGCCACGCTCAGCCTTTACTGCCAAGGCCTGAATCAGTCCAGCAGCGGCACGGCAAAAAATGCCGCCTTGATTAATTTGCATCTGGCTACCGCTCAGATCGGCAAACCGGGAGCCGGCCCGTTTTCATTGACCGGCCAGCCGAACGCCATGGGTGGGCGTGAAGTCGGTGGTCTGGCGAATTTAATCAGCGGCCACCGCGACATGGCCAACCCTGAACACCGCGCCGAAGTTGCCGCACTGTGGGGCGTGGACAGCGTGCCAGATAAGCCCGGCAAAAGCGCGGTGGAGATGTTTCAAGCCGCAGCCGATGGCGAGATAAAAGCCTTGTGGATTGCTTGCACCAACCCAGTCCAATCCATGCCCGACCAAGCCACCGTCAGACGCGCACTAGAGCGCGCTGAACTGGTTGTAGTGCAAGAAGCTTTTGCCACCGCCGCGACCTGCGACTGGGCCGACATCTTGCTCCCAGCGACCACTTGGGGCGAGAAAACCGGCACGGTCACCAACAGCGAGCGTCGCATCAGCCGCGTGCGCTCAGCCGTTGCAGCGCCGGGACAAACCCGCCACGACTGGGCCATTGTGGTGGATTTTGCACAGCGGATTGAGGCCAAAACTGGCCGTGAAAAAACACTGTTTCCCTACTCTGTGATTAAGCCCGAATTGGGCGTGGAAACGATTTGGAACGAACACCGCGAATCCACCCGTGGACGCGACTTAGACATTACCGGCATGAGCTACGCCATGCTTGAAGCCAGCCCCCAGCAATGGCCCTTAACCGAGGGCCAAAGCACGGGTAAGGCAAGGCTTTACGAAGACGCAGTCTTCCCCACACCAGACGGCAAAGCGCGCTTTGTCAACACTGTCTACAAACCAGTGGCTGAGCCGCGTGAATCACGTTTTCCGTTTTCACTGACCACTGGCCGGCTGCGCGATCAGTGGCATGGCATGACGCGCACCGGCACGCTGGGTCGCTTGTTTGGCCATGTGGCCGAGCCGTCTGTGCAGATGAACCCGCAAGATATGGCACGCCGATTATTGGTCGAAGGCGCACTGGTGCATGTGACCTCCAAGCGCGGCTCGATAGTGGTGCCGGTGCAAGCATCGAATGAGATTGCGCCCAGCCAAGCGTTTATCGCCATGCACTGGGGAGAAGAGTATTTAAGTGGTTTGTCGGCAGCGGGCACGCCGCTAGCCGGCGTGAATGCACTGACTACCTCGGCTTATTGCCCCAGCTCTAAACAGCCCGAACTCAAACACGCAACGGTCAAAATAATCCAGGCTGAGATGCCGTGGACGCTGCTGGCCATGGCCTGGATTGCGCCCGGCAAAGTGCTTAGCGTGCGCCAGCAACTTAAACCTTTGATGCAAGCTTTTGCCTTTACCAGCAGCGTGCCTTTTTCTAATAACGCGCCGCTAGAGCAGCCCGAGCAAGAACGCAGCGGCCTACTGTTTAGAGCCGCCGCCTACGAAGCACCACCCGATGAATTGGTCAGCCAGATCGAAGCCATACTGGGTTTAGACGGCAAAGACTGCCTGCACTACGCCGATCGCAAAAAAGGCCAACGCCGCAGCATGCGCTTACAACAAGTTAGCGACAACGCCCATTTGACGGGCTTTGTGCTGGCCGGCGACACCAGCGCACAGGCGTGGATAAAGACTTTGCTGCTAGAGCAGCTACCCGCCCAGTCTTACGGCCGCTTACTGTTGCAACCGGGTGCGAAAGCGCCGATTGCGGTGCAAGCACGCGGCAAGTTGGTGTGCAGCTGTTTTAACGTCAACGATACGGCGATTGATACGTGCTTGCAGGACTTACGCCAAGGTATTTTGCTCACCGCTGGCGCAGGCTTTATCGCCACTGATGGCCAGCGCTTGCAAGCCTTGCAAGACCAGCTTCAGTGCGGCACCAACTGCGGCTCTTGCGTGCCCGAGCTCAAACGCCGGATACGCGCGGCCAATGCATTGAGCAAAGCCGGTTAAGCCCGGCATAAGCACAGGCATAAAGTCAGGGCTTCGCGTTTAGCCAAGCCCTGACAGATCACAAAACCTCAAAAAAAATCAGCCCGCGTATTGCCCGACAATCGCCCTCATGGAAAACACTCATGGGCATTAGCCACTACATCAAAGAAATCGGCCGCGGCAAAGACGGCGCTAGGTCGCTCACGCAAGCGCAAGCTGCCGATCTGCTCAGCCAAGTGCTGGACGCGCAAGTCTCGGATTTAGAAATCGGCGCTTTTTGTCTGGCCATGCGCATCAAGGGCGAGACACCGACTGAAATGGCTGGCTTTTTGGACGCCGTGCACCAGCGCCTGCAACTAGTCCCAGCGCATGACAGCGGCAGCACCACAGTGGTGATACCCAGCTACAACGGCGCACGCAAGCTGCCGCTACTGACACCGCTACTGGCTTTGCTGCTGGCGCGTGAAGGTCTAGCAGTACTCATTCACGGCACACCGACAGAGAACAGTCGGCAATTTGTGACTGAAGTGCTGGCCGCGCTAGAGATCACAGCCAAAGACCAAGTAAGCGCCATTGCGCCTGGAGAAGTTGCCTTCATCCCCACAGAAGTGCTGTGCCCAGCACTGAAAAAATTGCTAGATGTGCGGCGCATGGTCGGTCTGCGTAACCCGGCGCACAGCTTGGTCAAGATCATGAATCCTTGTGCAGGCAAAAGCTTGGTGCTCAGCAGCTATACCCATCCGGAATATGCACTGTCAATGGCGCAGACTTTTGAGCTGACACTCGCTAACGCCATGCTGCTGCGTGGCACCGAGGGCGAAGTCGTCGCCGATGCGCGCCGCATGCCGCAGATGGAAGGTTTTATCAAAGGCCAACGCAGCTTGCTGCAAGCGACACAGCCCGGCACGTTGGCCAGCTTGCCCGAATTACCCAAGGGCGTGGATGCAATAATTACTTCGGATTACATTCGAGCTGTCATGCAAGGTAGTCAGCCAATACCCGCTTCTATTGAGAAGCAGGTGGCGCATATCTTGCATCTGGTTAATCAAATCTAGCCGCCAGCCACAAGGAAAAATAAAATGAACCCGGACAACATTCACAGCGATCAAAGTGGCACTATCCGCCTAGGCAGTTGCACACTGGTAGGCGCTGGACCGGGGGACCCGGAACTGCTCACGCTAAAGGCCTTGAAAGCGATTCAAAAAGCCACCGTATTGTTTGTCGATGATTTGGTCAGCGACGAAATCGTGGCGTTTGCCAGCCCCAACGCACGTATTGTTCATGTCGGCAAACGCGGCGGCTGCAAATCAACACCGCAAGCCTTTATTGAAAAACTCATGCTAATGGCCGTGCGCGAAGGCGATGACGTGGTCAGACTAAAAGGCGGCGACCCGTTTATTTTTGGCCGAGGTGGTGAAGAGCAAGAACATTTGCGCGCCGCCGGCGTTGAGGTAACTGTCATCAACGGCATCACCGCTGGGCTGGCCGCCGTGACATCCTTGGGCGTGCCGCTCACCCACCGCGACCATGCCTACGGCGTCGTGTTTGTGACCGGTCACGCCAGGCCTGGCGCTGAGGGTTGTGACTGGGGCGCGCTTAGCGCTACTGCGGCGCAAGCCAGGCTAACGCTGGTGATTTACATGGGCGTGTCGGGCTCTGGGCACATCCAAGACGGTCTGCTGCAAGGCCTGCCCGCCAGCACGCCAGTGGCGATTATTCAAAACGCCAGCCTAAGCACACAGCGCCATGCAGTCAGCACCTTGGCACAGATGCGCGCGACGATTCAATCAGAGCATTTGCAAAGCCCCAGCGTGATTGTGGTTGGCGATGTGCTGCAGGGTTTGCTGGCACTGAAGATAAACGAGCCGCAACCCCTGCTGCATCAGGTGTCAAACTGATCACAGAAATTCACGACAAAGCTTAGGTCGGTGAGAACTGCCCAGTGATCTGAGCTGTGCGGCTTGCGTGATTAATTTTTTAATCCACACCACAGCCCGTTAAATCAGTAATTAATTGGTCACAGTCAAAAACTATGATGGACTTTTTTAAAGAAAAACCCATCATGACCTTGACACCCTTGCTGCGTAAAAGTTTAGTCTGTGCCGCCTTGGCACTGACTTTTGGCGCAGCCCAAGCACAGAATTTTTCCTTTGGTTTGTGGGGCGACATGCCTTACGCCAAGGCCGGTGATCAAGCAAAAATCCCCGCCGTACTTAAAAGTATTAATCAGTCAGACATCGCTTTTTCAATCTACGACGGCGACATCAAAGACGGCAGCTCCAAATGCACAGACGACATTTACACTGCCGCATTAAGCATGTTTGGCGAGATGAAAAAACCCGTCATTTACGTGCCAGGCGATAACGAATGGACTGACTGCCACCGCCTAAACAACGGCGGTTATGACGGCCTAGAGCGTTTGTCACATGTGCGCAAAGTCATGTTCCCAACCGCCAACAGCTTGGGTAAAACCACGCTGCCGCTAGAGCACCAAGGCCAGCGCGGTGAAGCGTTTTATGAGAACACGCGCTTTCGCCACAACGGCATTGTTTTCGTTGGTCTGAATATGCCGGGTAGCAATAACAACAAAATTTTGAACGAGAAAGACTGCGCCAAAAAAAGCGCCCGTACGCCCGCCCAATGCGAGGCTAGCAACGCCGAATACTTAGAACGCGACGCAGCTAACGTGACGTGGATGGCAGAGAGTTTTGCCACCGCCAAAGCGAGTAAAGCCGCCGGTATTGTGCTGGTGATTCAGGCCGACCCCGGCTTTGATTTGCCGGAGACCGAAGACTTAGACGAGAGCCAAAACCCAGCTGTTAGCGGCTACCGCAATTTCATGGACAAGCTAGCCAGCGAGACCGAGCAGTTCAAAGGTCAAGTGCTGTTTGTGCATGGCGATACGCATTACTTCAAGCTAGACAAGCCGCTTTATGCGCCTAACCGCATGCTGGGCAACTTCACCCGCTTAGAGACTTTTGGCAGCCCACAAATTCATTGGGTGCGTGTGACGGTTGACGCCAAAAGTGAGAATGTTTTCACGGTCCATCCGGTCATCGTTAAACAATGATCTGAATAGACTTAGTGCCCGCTTGGGGGCCAGCGCACGACTACACTTTGCGGGTCTATGACTTACTCCCAACACCCTTCATCTTCAAACGCCATACAGCGCCCTGCTCTAAACCTTTTTCGTCTGATCAAAAAAGGCCAGCCATGAGCGCTAGTTTTGATGTAGTGGTGATTGGTGCAGGTGCAGCCGGTCTATTTTGTGCAAGCCAGGCCGGTCAACGGGGTCTTAAAGTTTTACTTTTAGACCACAGCGAAAAAGTCGCTGAGAAAATTCGTATCTCTGGCGGTGGGCGCTGCAACTTCACCAATATCGGCACCACGCCGGCGCAGTTTCTGGGCGAGAACCCACATTTTTGCCGCTCCGCTCTGTCGCGCTACACACCGCAAGACTTTGTCGAACTCCTGCAAAAGCATGCGGTGCCATTTCATGAAAAGCACAAAGGCCAGCTGTTTTGCGACCGCTCGGCCGAAGACATTATTAATTTATTGTTGGCTGAATGCGCGCTGGGCGGCGTCACGCGCTGGCAGCCATGCGCAGTCAAAAGCCTAGACGGGCCTGCGCAAACCGGTACTGATTTTTATCATATTCACAGCGACAGAGGATTGATTCAAACACCGCAAATCGTGATTGCCACGGGCGGCTTGTCCATCCCCAAGATAGGCGCAACAGATTTTGGCTACCGGATTGCGCGCCAATTTGGTTTAAAAATGATTGAGCCCAAACCAGCGCTAGTGCCCTTGACTTTTGATGGTCTCGATTGGCAACCGTTTGCGCAACTCGCCGGTTTGGCGCTGCCGGTACTGATGGAAACTGGTGCGGCTGACGCAAGTCCAAAGCAGCGCAAAAAAGCCACCGTTTTTGCTGAAGACTTGCTATTTACCCACCGCGGTCTGAGCGGGCCAGCAGTACTGCAAATATCGAGTTACTGGCAAGCGGGTGAGCCCGTGCGTGTGAACCTAGCACCCGGTGTCGATCTGGCCGCTACGCTGCTGCGCACCAAAGCCGGTTCACGCAAGCTAGTGGCCAACGAGCTCGCCAGCCTAGTACCCAGCCGCTTAGCGGAAGCCTGGACCAGCACAGACGAGGCCTTGCAACGCCCCATCAACGACGCCACCGACAAAGCCTTGCAAACCCTGGCCCAGCGCCTAAGCGACTGGCAGCTAACCCCCAACGGTACGGAAGGCTATAAAAAAGCCGAGGTCACCACAGGTGGTGTGGACACGCGTGAGCTGTCATCCCAGACCATGGAGTCGAGACAAAAAGGTTTGTACTTTATCGGCGAAGTAGTTGATGTCACTGGCTGGTTAGGTGGCTACAACTTTCAATGGGCTTGGGCCTCGGGTTTTGCGTGCGCGCAAGCGTTGGCGGCGCACTGAAATTGAGCCTAATTGCTCACAGCACGCTAGACATGCCGCATTGTGTTCACCTAATTTCACGGCTCAGGCAAAACGCACGCAAAACAAAGCGATAATCACCACTCCAAGAGAACACAGCATATGCACTCAGGCGCGAGCTAAATTGTGTAAGCTATACTCTTAGGCTTTGCTAGCAAACCCGCGTCTGGCCTGATTCTGATCAGATCACTAAAGACGCAACAAATGGATCCCTTCATCAATGACGACAATTCGCGTAAAAGATAACGAGCCCTTCGACGTAGCTCTTCGCCGCTTCAAGCGCACCATTGAAAAGCTCGGCCTGCTGACCGACTTGCGTGCACGTGAGTTCTACGAGAAGCCAACGGCTGAGCGTAAACGTAAAAAAGCTGCTGCTGTTAAGCGCAACTACAAGCGTATTCGCTCGATGCAGTTGCCTAAGAAACTGTACTAAGACTTCCGTTGGGTATTGCCGCAAGGCAACTCAATAAAAGCCCGCACGAGGACGCTCATGCGGGCTTTTTGTTTTTTTAAACCCTTCAAAATCAACCCAGCAGGAAACTGATATGACACTCAAAGAACAAATCACTGAAGACATGAAAACCGCCATGCGCGCCAAAGACAGCGAACGTTTGGGCACAATTAGGTTGCTGCTGGCCGCTATCAAGCAAAAAGAAATCGACGAGCGCATCGTTTTAGACGATGTCGCAGTCATCGCCATCGTCGACAAACTGATTAAGCAGCGCAAAGATTCAATTGAAGCTTTTGAGAAAGCCGAACGCAAAGATTTAGCCGATAAAGAAGCTGCAGAACAACTGGTCTTGCAAGTTTATTTGCCAGCACGAATGAGCGCAGAAGAAGTTCGCGCAGCGGTCCAAGCAATCGTTACCTCGCTAGGCGCAACCGGCCCCGGCGACATGGGCAAAGTCATGGGTGCAGTCAAAACTGCGCTGGCTGGCAAGGCCGACATGGGTCAAGTCTCAGCCGCGGTGAAGGCCGCGTTAGCCGGATAACAAAAATCAACTGATCACGCCTTCTTCAAGCATTTATCGAGCATTAGTCAAAGTCACAGATTAAGGTTGATCTTTACTGGGTTCAGGGGTAACTACGCAGAGCAATTTAGCAGCTTAGGATTAAGGTAATTCTTTTGACTGAATCAACTGGAGTTCTTTGATGCCTAAGATAATTGCCGCCGTGATGGGAACGCTGCTAGTCGCGGCTACTGCCTCGCAAGCGCTAGCACAACCCCTGCCAACCGCGGCACCGGAAAGCGTGGGCATGTCTAGCCAGCGGCTGGAGAATATCGACGCTTTTTTCAAACGCGAGATTGCGCAAAATCGAGTCCCAGGCGCAGTCGTGGCGATCGCGCGGGATGGCAAACTCATTTACTTCAAAGCCTTTGGCTACGCCGATAAAGAAAAAAATCTTCCCGCCACAACCGACATGATTTTTCAGCTCGCCTCGATGACCAAAATCATGGCGACAGTTGGCGCATTGACACTCACAGAACAAGGCCGCTTGCCGCTGCAAGCCAAGCTCTCGCAATATTTCCCCGCCTTTGCTGAGATGAAAGTGGGCGTGCCTAGTCCAGACGGCAAGATCACAACGGTGCCCATGAAACGCGAGATTTTGATTCATGACTTGTTTCGCCACACCTCAGGCCTGACCTATGGCGGTCGGCCAGATGGTTCTAGCCCTATCGCCGCCCTCTACCCTAGCGGCGGTGCAGCGTCATATATCGGCACCTCGCGCGACCTAGTCGACACCTTGGTCAAACTGCCGCTGGTGCATCAACCCGGCAGTGTTTTTGAATACAGCCTGTCCATGGATGTGCTTGGTGCGGTGGTGGAGGACGTCACCCAAAAATCCCTTGGCGAGCATTTGAGTCAAGTGCTTTACCAACCTTTAAAAATGACCGATACCAGCTTTGTTGTGCCAAGCGATAAGCGCAACCGCATCGCCCGGCCTTTGGCAATTAACCCAATAAACGGCAAGCCACAAAGCATTGCCAGCCTGGACCGCCAGACAACGTTTAACTGCGCTGGCAGCTGCGCTTTTGGCTCTATGGGTGACTACATCCGTTTTGGTCAAATGCTGCTCAATGGCGGCTCTTTAGAGGGCGTGCAAATCTTGAGCCCTAGCACCGTCGCATTAATGACTAGCAACCATTTAGGCCCAGAGATAGTTAACCGCGTGGGTAATATCGAACCCCATCGCCAAGGTTACGGCTTTGGTCTGGGCGTCGCCGTTCGCACACAAGCAGGCTTAGCCGCAGTACCCGGTAACGTCGGCGAATACAGTTGGAACGGTGCCAACGGCACAGGCTTTTTTGCCGATCCAAAAGCTGGCCTAGTGGTGGCTTACGGCACAGCTGCGCCGGGAGAAATTCGTAAGTACTACCGCGAACAAGTTCAAGATCTGGTTTACGGCGCGCTGACTCGCTGAAGTTTTTTAACCCCAACCAGTGCTGCAAAAAAATCAGCGCGGTGTCACTACCAACCCGCTCCCCACTACATGCAACTGAAATGGTTTGAAGACTTCGTAGCACTGGCGGCAACCCGCAGCTTTAGTCGTGCAGCGGAACTACGCAACGTCACGCCGCCGGCCTTGATGCGATGTTTGGCTCGCTGCGCCAGCCTTATTGCGCCGGGCACAACTGAAGACAAGCGCTCGCCTTTGAAGCTGGAAGACTCAGGTTCAACCGTATCCAAACTCGATGTGGACATGCCGAAGTTTTTGAGTGAAGAAAGCCTTAAATACAAACGCATTGTCGACTTTGCAAAGATCACAGAATGAACACCGCACTACCATTTGATTTAACCCAGCCAGACATCACCGCTTGGCGCGCAGGCAACACCGGCGTCGAAGGCGTCTGGCAATTTGACTCAGGCAAACCCGGCCCCACAGTGATGATTAGCGCGCTAGTGCATGGCAACGAATTGTGCGGCGCATGGGCAATTAAAGGCCTGTTAGAGGCGGCTATTCGCCCCGAGCAGGGACGACTCACATTGGCCTTTTGCAACCTCGCCGCGTTTGACCGCTTCGATATCAACGCGCATGACAACTCGCGCTTTGTCGATGAAGACCTGAACCGCCAATGGTCGGCTGAGCGACTGCAAACAACAAGCTCGCAAGAGCGGCGCCGCGCCCAAGCGTTAAAGCCCTTTGTGGCGCAAGCCGATTAGTTACTAGATCTACACAGCATGCATGAAGCGGCCGCACCGCTGCTGCTGACTGGCATGCAGGCGCGCAATATTGAGCTTGCCCGTGCACTACGCAGCCCCGAGTACATAGTCGTCGATGCCGGCCACAAAGACGGCGTACGCATGCGCGACTACGGGCGTTTTTCAGACCTCTGTGAAGACAGCGATAACGGCACGCGTTCACTACTTATTGAATGCGGCTTTCACGGTGAGAAATCCAGCCGCACCGTAGCCCAAGACATATGCGTGCGCTTTTTGCAAGAATCTAAAGTCATAAGCGCAGAAACATTGGTACAACTGTTGCCAGAATGGCGCCAAGCCGATGCCGCGCAGCAGTGGGCGCTTGACGTGACCGGAGCAGTGGTTTGTAAGAGTGAGAATTTTCGTTTTGACCAGCCCTACCAAGGTTTAGAGATGATTGCCCAAGCCGGCACCGTCATAGGTTGGAACGAGAGCGAAGCAGTGACAACACCTTACGACAACTGTGTGCTGGTGATGCCATCTACACGCCAAGCCAAAGCCGGCGTGACCGTGGTGCGCTTTGCGCATAGACGCAAACTCTGAAAAAGGTTTATCGCCCATGACTCGCAAAGTCTGGGCGATTCATTTTGAGACTTTGCATCTGCTTTAAATGCGTTTTGAATGGGTTTTGCTTTAACGCATGCAACAAAACCAACCGCCGCGGCTTTGGTCAAACACTGCTGCATAACGGCTGATTCAGCAGCCAAACCATCAAAAAACGCAGCAGCTGCTTAGCACGAATGACAAGCCAGTGTTTAGGCCCTCATCACGCTTAGCTGCTTAGCCATGCAGACAAGCTGCAGCCACACTTCAGACCTAAAAAAAGATGAGAATTAAAAAAATTGAGTTGTCAACCAATAGCCCAGCGTGCAAAATACTTGTGGATATATGTAATATTTTTATACACTATTCGGTTTTTATCCTTAACTTACGAATAAAGGATTTTTTCCAATCATGAAATCGAATCGAAAAGTTGTCAGTGCTTGGCTAGAAAACATAGGCCATCAAAGAGGATTAAGCCTGTCATTAGATGAGAATGGCGGCGCATACCTAGACTGTACAGATGGGACACACGTGTTGATTGAAGTGCCTGAAGAGGGCGATATATTTTGTTTCTACACCCCACTACTGCGCTTGCCTGATGATGTACAGGCCCAATGCGCGTTGATGAAAAAAGCCCTTGCGCTGGGTAACTTTTCCCTAGAAACAGGTGGTGCCAGTTTTGGCTTTGATGCGCGTACCTCATCGTTACTACTGACTTTTGCAGAACGTATTGACCTTATCGATGACCATAAGTTTGCCGATTGCTTAAGCCACTTCATCGAACTATCGGTTGCCATGAAAGGCCGCATGATTAGCGAATTCCCAATGCCTTATGGTCAACACAATACGCACCAAATCTTAAGTTCAATGATTCGTTGTTAAGACAAGGAAAACGTGAAATGAAAATTAACCACACGTCGCAGCCACTCACGCCTAGCAAGCCAGACACTCTGCAGGGGACAAATAAAAAGGCGTCAGCTACTAAAGGGCTAGTGCAAATTAAGAACGAAACTAGACCCTCTCAACATAGCGATCTGAGTAAATTTGCTACATGGGGTGGTTCTGGCTTGTCGCTGGGACGCTTAATTGGCAGCACGCTGCGTCTTCCCGGTCGATTGATCGCCAAAACCGGTATGGGGATAGAAGCAGCGGGCGCAAAAATCAACAACCCAGCAGGTAGATTTATTATTAACAATACCGGTTCTGGTATCAAAAATATTGGCAATATTATTGGCGCAGCCGCTGGTATGACTGGAAATTTAGTCACTCTGGCTGAGCGAGGCGTAGTGAATTCACTCAAAGGTCTAGCGGGGATAGCTGTAGGCGGGGTGGGACTAACCACCGGCTTTCTCAGCTTGGGCAAGTACGGATCATCGCTGCGAAGCACCGGAGCGAGCCTCATCAAAGATGCTTTTATGACGCGCGGTGAACCGGCGCGAAAACTAACCCAAGCGAAGGCCGCAGAGATCACCAACTTAGTGGCGTTGCAACGCGCCGTAGGTAGTGGAAAAGATAACGTGTTGCCATCGGGCTTTTCAGCATTAAAGAAAGATGAGGTTCCAGCTAGGTTCCAACGGTATTACAAAGAAGCCAAAGCAGCGAATGAAAAAACCTTGCTCATGACGGGTAAAACGACCTCGGCATTGCGTGTGAGTATTAGCAAAGGGCCCGATAACCAAATATATGTGGCCTTCAAGGGAACAGACGGAAAACCGGGAACTTGGATGTCGGATGTATTGGGCGTATTGGGTGTTGCCGACAGCTCATTTCGGATGGCGCGCGATCTAGTCAGTGACCTGGCAGGCCAGTACGGAGCAGAAAATATTCATGTCCAAGGTCATTCACTAGGTGGTGCATTGGCTCAGTTTGCAGGGATTAAAGCGGGTGTTGCCTCTGTTACCTGCTTTAACTCTATGGGTTTGACAGGAACCTTGTGCGACAAACTCGTTGACCTTGGAGAGGTCGGCAAAAGCAAACTCAAGAATGCGACACGGGTGGAACATTTCAATTCCACCGCAGACAGTTTAAGTCAGGGCTTACAAAACCGGCATTTGCCGTTTGGCTTGAGTCAACTGGGCACGCGTTACGACGTAGAAGGCGGCGGCAATCATAGATTCCCTGGACTGCAAAGCGCCATTAATGCGCTTGCCGTTGCTGATGTTGATGTTGAGCAAGCCAAAAATCAAGAATCTACAAGATTAATAAATGACAGCAGCGATAGTGATTCGGCAAAATAATTATCTGAATTTTTGTTTGCATGAATATTTTTAGTCTCGCGGATTCAAGTCTGAAGTGCAACTTTGAAACTAACCGGACGGGTGGGTGAGATGTGAGAGCATCCAAGCTTCCCGACCACCAAGTCAAAGTTGCCCAGAATGATTTACACACACCTCACCCGTGACGAACGTTACCAGATTGCAATCCTCGCCAAAGCAAACTTCAATCAAAGTGAAATTGCAAAAATGATGGACCGTGATAAATCGAGCATCAGCCGTGAGTTGCGTCGTAACCGCGGTCTACGAGGCTATCGCCCTAAGCAGGCAAATGACAAAGCCCAAGAACGTAGACTTGCCTGCGCCAACAGTCCTAGAGTTGCTGACTCGACATGGGCTGTAGTGGAGGAAAAGTTGGCTGAGGCTTGGAGCCCCGAACAAATCAGCGGCCACCTCGAAGCTCGATGCCAACCCGGTGTTAGCTATGAGAGCATTTACCAGTACATCTACGCTGACAAACGCGCGGGCGGCAGCTTGCATAAAACACTGCGTTGCCAGAAGACGCGAAAAAAACGCAGCAGCGGCCGTGAACGGCGCGGCACCATCTCTCGCCAGGTCTCAATAGAACTGCGACCCGCCATCGTGCTTGAGCGTGCGCGCTTTGGCGACTGGGAGGCTGATCTGGTGATTGGTGCCGGGCAGAAGCAAGCCCTAGTGACGATTAACGAGCGTGTCTCTCGGTATTCAATAATTTTCCACGTGCCATTCAAAACAGCGCAAGCCGTAGGGGACGCGTTAATCACTTTACTTAAACCATTCGCTCATTGCGTGCACACTCTCACGACAGATAACGGCAAGGAATTTTCTCAGCATGAACGAATAGCTTCTGCGCTGAGTGCAGATTTCTTTTTCGCCCATCCATACGCCTCGTGGGAGCGTGGGGCAAACGAGAATATGAACGGCGGATTCAAGCTTGAAGTGCAACCGTATGCTGATAGGACTCTAACTGTTCCATAAAAACCTGATGCGGCGTTCGATACCCTAAACATTTTCTAGGACGATGATTGAGCCTGTGCATCGCTAAAGCAATGTCATCGTCGGTTATGCAATTAAAGCGCATCCCCTTTGGGAAAAACTGGCGAATCAAACCGTTCATATTCTCGTTCGCCCCACGCTCCCACGAGGCGTATGGATGGGCGAAAAAGAAATCTGCACTCAGCGCAGAAGCTATTCGTTCATGCTGGGCAAATTCCTTGCCGTTATCAGTCGTGAGAGTGTGCACGCAATGAGCGAACGGTTTGAGTAAAGTGATTAACGCGTCCCCTACGGCTTGCGCTGTTTTGAATGGCACGTGGAAAATTATTGAATAGCGAGAGACACGCTCATTAATCGTCACTAGTGCTTGCTTCTGCCCGGCACCAATCACCAGATCAGCCTCCCAGTCGCCAAAGCGCGCACGCTCAAGCACGATGTCGGGTCGCAGTTCTATTGAGACCTGGTGAGAGATGGTGCCGCGCCGTTCACGGCCACTGCTGCGTTTTTTTCGCGTCTTCTGGCAACGCAGTGTTTTATGCAAGGTGCCGCCCGCGCGTTTGTCAGCGTAGATGTACTGGTAAATGCTCTCATAGCTAACACCGGGTTGGTGGCTAGCTTCGAGGTGGCCGCTGATTTGCTCGGGGCTCCAAGCCTCAGCCAACTTTTCCTCCACTACAGCCCATGTCGAGTCAGCAACTCTAGGACTATTGGCGCAGGCAAGTCTACGTTCTTGGGCTTTGTCATTTGCCTGCTTAGGGCGATAGCCTCGTAGACCGCGGTTACGACGCAACTCACGGCTGATGCTCGATTTATCACGGTCCATCATTTTTGCAATTTCACTTTGATTGAAGTTTGCTTTGACGAGGATTGCAATCTGGTAACGTTCGTCACGGGTGAGGTGTGTGTAAATCATTCTGGGCAACTTTGACTTGGTAGTCGGGAAGCTTGGATGCTCTCACATCTCACCCACCCGTACGGTTAATTTCAAAGTTGCACTTCAGACTTGAATCCGCGAACGCAAGAAAGTCGGATTTTCATAGATTTAATTCTTGCGCATAAATTCGCGCAAGCGCACGCAAAATTAGCCACTGGCTTAGACATTAATAAACTTCAAGCCGGTGGCTTTTCCTATCTCACTTTTTGTTTGGTTTTACGCGACCTGCCCGCGTTTCGTTTGCTGCTTGATCTAGGCGCAGACCCAAACGCAATTTGCACTGAAGAAAATCATATAACTCCGCTGATGCTAGCGGCCTGTGTTGATGAAATAGATTTTTTACAAGCCTGTATTGCCGCTGGCGGAAATGTAAATCAGCTTGCCGACGACGGCGACAACGCACTGATTTTGGCCACCGCTAGCGGCAACGTTAACGCCGTGCGTTTGTTGCTTGCAGAAGGCTGCAACGTCAATCACCAAGGCGCTTTCATGGCCAGCGCACTGCATGAAGCGGCGCAAGAAGGCCATCAAGCAATTGTTGAGCTACTTCTCAAAGCCGGCGCTAATAAGCAACTACTCGATGAGAACGGCAAATGCGCCGACTTAAAGTAGTTATTGCCAATTAGTCACCAGTACCGGATTTAATGCCGCCTGATAGCTTGCCGACAAAGTAATTTGCCCAACCAACACTTAGCTTATTTGGCTGCATCATTTAACAAGCGATCGCGCTTAGCCAACGCCGGAAAATATTTAAACCACAAGGCAGCAACCAGCAGCGTACCCAGTCCGCCAAGTAGCACCGAGGCCACTGGCCCGACTAAAGCCGCACTGGCACCCGACTCAAACTCGCCCAACTGATTGGATGCGCCAATAAACACTGAGTTAACGGCGCTGACACGCCCGCGCATGGCGTCCGGTGTTTCTAACTGCACCAAGGTCTGGCGCACCACCACACTGAGCATGTCGCAGCTGCCTGAAATCGCCAACACCGCCATTGACAGCAGCAAACTAGTCGACAAGCTAAACACCACCATACACAAACCATACAAAGCCACCGCCAGCAACATGCTGCGACCAACCCGGCGTTTTAGCGGGCTGCGGGTGAGTATCACCGCGGCGATTAAAGCACCAACAGCCGGCGCGGCCCTTAGCAAGCCCAAACCCCATGGGCCGACATGCAAGATGTCCTTGGCAAACATTGGTAAGAGAGCGGTCGCGCCGCCAAGCAGCACCGCAAACAAGTCTAGTGATACAGCGCCAAGCACGGCTTTGTTATGCCAAACAAAATCCACACCAGCGAGCAAACTGCTTAGCGTGACCGGCTCTCGCAGTGGCGCTGTGTGCTGATAACGCAGCAGCGCAATCAGCACAGCAGCGCCAATAAACAGCGCGGCGCAAGTGGCATATACAGCCGTAGCGCCGGCGACAAAAATCAAGCCGCCCAAGGCCGGACCGGCAATGACTGCCGCTTGATTGCCGCCAGAGCTAAAAGCTAGCGCGCGCGGCAGCATGTGGGGCGGCACCAAGGATGGCGTTAATGCTTGCTGAGCCGGCATTTGAAAAGCCCGCGCCACGCCCAGTAGTACCGATAAGCCAAACAGTAAACCGCGCGAAACCCAAGGCGAAGCGCCGCCCCAGCCTTGGGTGGCGAGAATCAAAACCAAGGCCACTAAGGACTGCACCGCATAACAGCAAGCGATGATGCGGCCGCGGTGCAATCGGTCAGCCAGATGACCGGCGATCAGCGTCAGCAGCAGCGCCGGCACAAACTGGTAAAGACCGACCAAGCCTAAATCCCAAGCGCTACCGGTCAGCTCATACATCTGCCAGCCCAGCGCCACCATCAACATCTGGCTGCCCATAGTGCCGCACAAACGGGCCGTCCACATGCGCATAAAAGCGCGTTGATCAGTTAGCTGTTTGAAGGTAGGCATGGTCATGGCGTTGGCAGCTTAACAGGCACAAGAAAACTAATTCATCTGGGGTTAACATTGAACGCTCATTGCGCGCTCGCCGTTACTCAACCGTGATACAGCCGTGACCCAACACAATCCCCCGTCTAGGAAAAAATTCATGCAACGCATTGTCATCATTGGCGGAGGCTCAGGTGGTCTAGCACTAGCAACACAGCTGGGCAAACGTCTGGGCAAAAAAGGCTTGGCCGAAATCACGCTAGTCGACTCAGCCCGCACGCATATCTGGAAACCGCTGCTACACCAACTAGCCGCTGGCAGTTTTGATACCCATGCCGAAGAAATCGAATATCCGGCGCAAGCCCGCTGGAATCACTTTAAATTTCGCCTCGGCTGTTTGGTCGGACTAGACCGTGAAGCCAAAACCCTGCAACTGTCCGCCAGCCATGACAGCGCAGGCCGAGAAATTACGCCCGCGCAAGAGCTGAGCTACGACACCTTGGTAATCGCCGTTGGCAGCCAGACCAATGACTTCGGCACACCGGGTGCTGCTGAACACAGCATTAAGCTAGACAGCCCAAAGGCCGCCAAACACTTTAACAACCGCCTGATCAATGCCTGCATACGCGCACAAACCATTGCGCATGTGCCGGGTAAAAGCTGGCTTACGGTCACCATAGTCGGCGGCGGTGCAACTGGTGTTGAGCTTTCGGCCGAACTGCATGCGGCAGCATTGGCGCTTGGCACCTATGGTTTTGAGCACATCAATCCAGAAAAAGACATGAAGATTGTCTTGGTAGAAGCCGCTCCAAGGCTGCTGGCACAGCTGCCCGAACGCATGAGCGAGTCGGCCCTGCGTGAGTTACGTAAAATCGGAGTAGATGTGCATGTGGGTGAGAAAGTCGTTGAAGTCACTGCCGACAGCGTGCGCATGGACAGTGGCATGGTGATCGACTCGACCCTAACCGTCTGGGCCGCCGGCGTGAAAGCGGCAGACTTCCTCAAAACGCTGGGCGCAAAAGCCGACGGCAACGGCGCGCTAGAGACCAACCGACTCAACCAACTGGTTGTCAGCGGCAATCTTCAATCCACACTAGATGAGAACATCTACGCTTTCGGCGACTGCGCGGCCTGCCCGCAAGTCGATGGCAGCACCGTGCCGCCACGCGCGCAAGCGGCCTACCAGCAAGCGATGTATTTGGCGCGCTGGCTGCCTGTCATGCTGGCGGGCAAGCCAGTCAAGCCCTATGTGTATACCGATCAGGGCTCACTGATCTCGCTGTCAAACTATTCTTCAGTCGGCAGCTTGATGGGCAGCTTGACCAAGGGCAGTTTTTTCATCGAAGGCCAAATCGCTAAATTGATGTATTGGGCGCTGCACAAACAACACCAATTGGCACTTGGCGGTTGGAAAAAAACCATACTGATTACGCTTTCAGAATTGATTGACAGATCCCATCGACCGCGCATCAAGTTGCATTGATAATCAAAACATTATTGTTTCAACTTACAGGAGATAGAGATGGCAAAAGGTCAACAAAACACCAGCAAGATGGTAAAAAAACCCAAGAAAGACAGCTCGCCACCCAAGACTGTCTCGCCAGACGCAGTACGTCCCACGGTGATCACGCAAGTGGCCGTGCGCGGCAAGCTTAAAAATAAATAAGCCCTGCATGCAAGAAACTGCCAGCACGCCGACTCCAGACCAAGCACCCATTGATGCCGACACACAAGCGGGCAATCCGCTGCACGGCGTCAAGCTAGAAGCCATAGTCAGCGCGCTGGCAAACCATTACGGTTGGTCAGAGCTCGGCCAGCGTATCAATATTCGCTGTTTCACCAGCGACCCCAGCGTTGCATCGAGTCTTAAATTTTTACGCAAAACGCCTTGGGCGCGCGAAAAAACCGAAAGCCTTTACCTGTTTATGCTGCGCGAAATACGCCGCAATAGCCCGCCAGTGCACAACTTTCCGCCGCCAAAAAATCAAGCTGAATAAGATAAGTTGACTAACTAAAAATCGACTAAACAAAGCTCATCGGCCACTGCTTGCTGCCTGAGACTTACGATTGATTAGACTTTGCCACCCTCGTTCAACAACGCTGCTGACAGTCTGCAAGTGCTGTATGTTGATGCCAGTTTGCTGGTACTCAACAAACCCAGCGGCCTACTTTGCGTGCCTGGCCGCGGCGAAGACAAGCAAGACTGCTTAAGCCGCCGCGCACAACAACTCTACCCAGACGCCTTGGTGGTTCACCGACTCGACATGTCGACTTCAGGCTTGCTACTGATGGCACGCGGCCCAACCATGCAGCGCGCGCTCAGCAAGTTGTTTGAAACTCGCCAAATTCATAAACGCTACATCGCCATCGTAAACGGCAAACCTATCCCGGATAGCGAGCAAGAGTGGAGTTTGATCGACTTAGCGATAGCCGCCGACTGGCTGCGCCGGCCACTGCGTGTGATCGATGCGGACTTAGGCAAACCCAGCCAAACACGCTGGAAAATACTTACCCACGACGCCGCAGCCCAGACCACGCAACTAGAACTTGAGCCTCTGACCGGCAGATCGCACCAGCTGCGACTACATTTGCAAGCCATTGGTCACCCGATTTTGGGCGATGCGCTGTATGCACCTGAGTCGGTGCAAGCGCTTTCAGCGCGCTTGTTGCTGCATGCAACAGCATTGTCGTTTGTGCATCCTGAGACAACTCAAAACATGGTGTTTGAGTGCCCGCCAGATTGGTAACCAGACAGCCTTGGCTAAGCGCAGGGAAAGCCCCTGCATAAATGACGGACGCCTAGAGGACATCGAGTGGGCAGACACAGGACTAACATGGAAGCCATGACCACAAAAAAACACCTCACCATCATGACAGGCGCATCGCGCGGCATGGGCTTGGCCATGGCGCGCCAATTACTCACTGAGGGCCACAGCTTGCTGTGTATTTCACGTCAATCGTCAGACGCGCTTGCAGCGCATGCACTGTCATTAGGCGGCTCACTAGTGCAGTGGCAGCGCGACTTGAGCGACAGTTTGGCACTCGGCAAAGAACTCAAAACTTGGCTGCTCAGCGTCAAAGAACAAAACTGGGCCAGCGTAAGCCTGATCAATAACGCCGGCACCATAGCCGGCATAAGCCCGCTACAAGACGCTAATGGATCGGACTTGTGTCATGCGCTGCGGGTAGGACTAGAAGCGCCTATGGTGCTTAGTGCGGCATTTTTAGGCGCCACAAAAAGCTGGCGCATGCCGCGCAAACTACTCAACATTTCATCCGGCCTAGGCCGTAGAGCCATGGCCTCGCAAGCCGCCTATTGCGCCGCCAAAGCCGGCATGGATCACTTTACCCGATGCGTCGCACTGGAAGAAGCATCAACCCCTAACGGCGCCAAGGTTTGCTCACTCGCACCCGGTGTGATTGATACCGATATGCAGCAGCATTTGCGCAGCGCCGACCCCGCAGCATTTGCTGATATTGAGGCGTTTAAAAATCTTAAAAGTAGTGGCTCGCTAGCCAGTGCTGAAGACGCAGCAGCCAGTGTATTGAGTTACTTAGCGCGGACCGATTTTGGTAGCAATCCAGTTGGCGACATCAGAGATAAATAAGCGACGAATAAGAACTACAAGTTAATAGACTTGCGGCACTAAAATTTCTGCCGGCACAGCATGACGCACATAGTCGTCATGCCGCACGCGCTCTGGCAGTACGACTTTTTCATGCTCGGTTTCTAAATACGGCATTTGCGATAGCAAGTGATGAATGCAGTTGAGCCGGGCTTTTTTCTTATCGTCTGCATGCACCACCCACCATGGCGCTTCTGCAATATTGGTGCGCGCCAGCATGACCTCTTTGGCCTTGGTATAGGCCTCCCAACGGCTGCGCGACTCCAGGTCCATGGGACTTAATTTCCACTGCTTGAGCGGATCGTGTATGCGGCCTAAGAAACGCAAGTGCTGCTCTTCATCCGAGATCGAAAACCAATACTTAATCACCTTGATGCCAGAGCGCACCAGCATTTTTTCAAAGTCTGGGACGGTGCGGAAAAATTCTTCGTATTGTTCGTCTGAGCAAAATCCCATCACCCGCTCGACACCCGCGCGGTTATACCAACTTCGGTCAAACAACACCATTTCACCAGCAGCGGGCAAGTGCGAGACAAAGCGCTGGAAATACCATTGCGTGCGCTCTCTCTCGTTAGGCGCAGGCAGCGCCGCAACGCGGCAAATGCGTGGATTAAGCCGCTGGGTAATGCGCTTGATTGCGCCGCCCTTGCCAGCTGCATCGCGACCCTCAAACAAAATCACGATTTTCTGGCCAGTACTGACGACCCAGTCTTGCAACTTAACCAGCTCGGCCTGCAGGCGAAACAGTTCCCGAAAGTAATAACGGCGCTGCTCGTGGTTTTCGTTTTTATCTGCATCGGGATCGCCGTCGCTGTCTTGTAGCGACATCTCTAGCTCTTCGTCGTAACTGTCTATCAAGTCATTTCTGACCCGTTGCATCATTAATTCTTCATCATTGGGAGTCATGGGGGCGCTTTCTAGGCCTAAACTAAACGGCAAATTAGCCGCTTAGACTAACCATAGATTATTTCAAACGCGTGAAAACGAGAAAGAAAATAAGCTTTGGCTTTCAATCGGGATAAATTGAATCAAGCCCTGACGATGAGTACAGGCAAATGCGTGTGCGATAAAACCTGTGAAGCTACGCTGCCTAGCACCAGTTTTTCCAGTCCCTTGCGGCCGTGTGAACCCATCACAATCAGATCGGCGCCACAAGATTCGGCCGTCTCAAGAATACTGTCGTAGGCCGCACTGCCTTCAATCACCTTGGTGTTGACGACAGCGACGCCACCATCTGTCAAAATTTTCTTGGCCGCTTGTATGTCTTGCTTAGCCTGTGCGGTTGCCGCGCCTAAGTACTCGGCCTGACCATAAGCAAACTCGGTGCCCATGCCGGTAAAAGCAAATGCATCAATCACACTGACTAAGGTGACTTCGCTCTTAAATGCTTGGGCCATGGCCAACGCTTTGCTAATCGATTTATTAGAAGCGGATGAACCGTCTACCGGAAGCAAAATATGAGAAAACATGAAGCAATTCCTTTTAAAAAATAACAATCTCGGCTTAAGTTCTACAGGTCTAAAAGCAGTTGGCAGTTCAATTTTTTTAAGTTCTAAACATCATTATTGTTTTACACCAAGAAATCAGCGTGCGTCGTAGGCGAATATACCGAATCAAAAATTAATCAGCTTTGATGTGAGCTGATTTGGCAAGCTGGGCATATCGTAATAAATCCGTCTTGATAAGCTTTGCGAGATCTTCGCCGTTGCCGTGCATGGGCTCAATACCAGCGCCGACAAGGTGTTCAATCACGGCGGGCTCAGCTAATATTTTTTGCACTTCTAGAAAAATTTTTCTCACCACGTCAGCGGGCATTTTGGCAGGACCCATGAGCGCGTACCAGATAGAAAAATCCAACGGCTTAAGCCCTTGCTCTTCAAACGAGGCGAGCTGCGGCATGAGTGTGTAACGCACCGCTGTCGAGACCCCGACACCATTGAGCTTGCCCGATTTGATATGCGGTGCGGCTAAGTTAGCACTAAGAACTGCCAACTGCACTTGACCGCCCAACACATCAACCAAGGCCGGTGCGCAACCCTTGTAGCCAATATGCGTGGCGGCAACTTGGGTTTTTTGTTTAATCAGCTCCATCACAAAATGTTGTGGTGTGCCTATGCCGCAAGAGGCATAGCTCAAAGCCTTGGGATTGGCTTTTGAATAATCGACTAGCTCCTTGAGCGTGTGAATCTTACTGGCCTCTGAGGACACCAACGCAATCGGCGTAAGCCCCAACAGCATGATGGGTGTGAGGTCTTTTTCAGGATCGTAATTGAGCTTGCCGTTAACGGCTGGATTAACCACCATGGTGGAGTTTTGTAGTAGCAGCGTATAGCCGTCGGCAGCAGCATGCACCACCGCTTCTGTGCCAATGTTGCCGGACGCACCGGCGCGGTTATCCACCACCACCGCCTGAGACCAGCGTTGCAGTAGGCGAGCGCTGATTTGCCGCGCGAGAATGTCTGAGCCGCCACCTGTGCCGTAGGGAACAATGAGTTTGATGCTGTGCGACGGATATGTGACAGAGGCATCAGGCGTAGTGGCGGTGGTGGCCGCGTAAGCGATTGAAACAAACGGACTAATAAACGCTGCGCCACACATGACAACGGCCGGCGTGAGAGAGCGAAATCGCATGGGTTTTATCTCCGGATTTTTTCGACATCCTTGAGATATTACAGCGAAGACTGCGCTTAAAACGCAGTAATCCTTTCTGCCCACAACTGCCAAGCGCGCTCGACCTGACCTTCAGTTGTTGCCGCCGCCAACGCGGCTTCGTCTGGATTGAGAAAAGTAACCGGTCCCAGCGCCGCCGCAGACAGTTGCAGTTTGGCATTGACCTCTGCATAAACTGCACGGTAAACCGCAACTTCTATCGACGGCGCGGTAGTGGTAGAGCCATGCCCGCGCATCAACACGCAGTTACTACTTCCTAAGGACTGCGCCAAAGCCCGGCCTAAGCCGCTGCTACTAATGAGTAAATCGGTGTTGCCGCCTGTGTCGCGAATCTCAAACAGCGCAGAACCACTGCCCAAAAAACCACTCATATGAAAAATCGGACGCAAGCGCTGACCAGTCACACCAAACGGAATTACGTTGGGCGAATGACTGTGCACTACAGACATCACGTCAGGCCTTGCACGATAGATCTCACTGTGAATAAAGCGCTCAAGATAAGAACGCTTATCCGATGGCTGAGCCAAGTCGCCGTTCAGGTCGTAGACCAAAATATCAGCTGACGTGACCAATCCAGGCGCGCGGTTGCAGGAGAGTAAAAAGTGATTCGGTGACTGATCATGCCGCACGCTGATGTGGCCAAAAGCATCCACAATGCCTTGGTCAAAAAGAATACGGTTGGCGAGTGCCAACTTTTGCGACAACGCAGTATCAGCCAAAGCAATAGTCATGTGATGTTTCCGATTCAACGCAGGGCCAAACCTAAAGCTTAGGTATTTATCAATAAGTATGCGTATGACTTTAATGCGCTAGATGCACGGTGAGATTTAAGCCTCTATCCGCACACCCTTCCAAAATGCCACATGGCCTTTAATTTCTTCTGCTTCGGGCTTGGGTTCTGGATAAAACCAGCCGGCATCAGTATTCATTTCACCATTGACCAGCAGCGAGTAATAGCTAGCTTGGCCTTTCCACGAACACATGGTGTGGTGGTTGCTAAAGGTGATGAAGTCTCGGTTAAGTGAGGTTTCGGGGAAGTAGTGATTGCCTTCAATCAATACGGTGATGTCGCTCTGCGCAATGACTGCGCCGTTCCAAATGGCTTTCATGGGGGATTTCTCCTAATCGGTGCTGAAAATGAAGTGCCGAGAAATGCCGGTCTTTGATAATGTATTGTCGTTGCAGCAATGGGACTTTGTATCGAAGACGATACAAACAGTCTAAAACTAACCGGTTATATCGGCTGCTCACGCCAACTGGTCACATTGATCGGTGCTATCAAGCGGTCGAATTAACCCGCCGCATTAACCAGCCGCATTAGCCAGCCGCATTAGCCAGCCGCAAGTTACGACCTTCGACCAATACCTTCGCACCGACGGGTACAGAGGACGCAATTTCCATATCACGAATGCTGCCGTCATCCATGCGCACGCGCACCAGATAGACAGTGACTTTTTTCATGTTTTTCTCAACGCTATTGCCAGCATAAGCTCCACCAGCTACACCCAGCACAGTGGCGGCAGTATTGCCTCGCCCACCGCCTATCTGATTACCCAATAAGCCGCCCAAAATACCGCCAGCAATAGTGCCCACACCCACTGTCGTATCACCCACAGTCACGCCATTAACTTGGCCTTGGCGCTGCACGCTGCTGACGCTTTCGACCGTGCCGCAGTTCTTGCAAGCAGCTGTTGCTGGAACGGCTGGCAAAGGCACGGGTTGGCTGCTTGGCTTTATGGATTGAGATGGCTTTGAGGTTTGATGTGCAGCGTCAGGACGACTGGATTTGTCGGCCTGACTGGTAAATGGCGCAATTGTGGGTGCGGCCGCAAGAGTCGACTCAGATGCCAGCGCACCAGCAGCAGCAGTGCGCGCTTCTAAGCGGTTATTCATCAGCGTAGCGGCCAAAACAATGACCGCAACCCCGAGCAAAACTATCAGCGCAATCAAGAGCTGATAACGCGACCTGACTGAGGATGAATGAGATTTATCACTGTCTGAATCACGGTCCACGGTAAACCCCTAAAAGCAAAAAACAATTTTGACTTTTCTCATGCACTTTTAATGTAGGACATAGCTGCTTAAAGCCTAGGTCATTAGCTTGTCACTAAGCAACAGAAATAAAAGCAGCCACGGGGCAGGTCTGAGAAAAAATATCGCTAATGCATCAGTCTAGTAAACCAAGCAATACCCTGACTGCACATATAAGCTTGACTGACTTAGCTTGACTGACTTAGCTGGCTGTGCAGCGCATCGAGGTACATGAGCGGTTAAAAAATCAGCTTAACGAGATACGCATAATTAAATTCGCTTAGGTGAGCGCTTTAGTTAGCGCTTTGGAAATAAGATTTAAAGCGAGTTAGAACAGGCCTAAAAATAGTTACTTAGCAACGACTATGCTCGGCCAAGTAAATCTAAACGTACAGCCATTTAATCCGTTGGATTCAAGTTTTACCCGTCCCCCTACAGATTCAATCGATTTTTTCACTAAAGCCAATCCAATGCCGCTGCCTTCGATTTCATCACGCGGTCTGAGCGTTTGAAACATTCCAAACACTCTGTCTTGATGTTCAGCGCTGACGCCTGGTCCGTCATCACGGACAAAAAATTCAATGAAATTTCCTTTTTCTTCGGCAGAAATCCAAATATTGCCTGACGCTTTATCGTGATGTTTAACGACGTTGCTAATCAGGTTACGAAAAACCAGCTCAAGCGGAACTTTATACGTCACCACAATAGGCATATTTTCAGCCCTGTAAAGGGTGAAGTTTTTGTTAGACACACACAGGTCATAGATGTCATCGACTAAGGCATATGTATTGACAGAAACTGCATCATCAACTGAACGACCGACACGCGAGTAAGCGAGTAAATCTCCAAGGAGCCGTTCCATACGATCAATACGGCTGCGCATTAAACGAAGATGCTCTTTGGTTTGGTCGTTGATGTCGTCTCCCAAGTCTTCTGTGATCCAACTAGCGAGTTGATCAATTCCACGCAAAGGAGACTTGAGATCATGCGAAGCGCTGTAGGTGAAGGTATTGAGCTCACCATTAATTCGCGTTAGCTCATCGAGAAGTTGTGCCTGTTTTTGAGCCGCTAAAACCGATTCGGTCACGTCAAAATTCACACCAAACATTTCGACTGTGACGCCCGCATGATCCAAAATACTGCCGGCTACTGCCTTGAGGTAGCGCGTCTCACCGCTTGGTGTGAGGATTCGAAACGTGGTGTCAAAAATCCGCACGCCAGTAATAGCGTCTTGCAATTCACGCTCACAACGTGCCCTATCGTCGGGATGCAAGCTGTCTACCCACAATGAAATTTTTTGCACGCCGTACTCAGTATTTCTCCCGTACAACTTATACATCCACCGGTCCCAGGTCAAGGACTGAGTCGCAAATTTATACTCCCAAAATCCCAGCCCAGCTGCATCTGCAGCATTTGAAAATCGTTTGTTAATTTCTAAAAGAGTTTGCTCATGGTTTTTACGCTCGGCGGATTCAAGCTTGAAGTGCAACCGTATGCTGATAGGACTCTAACTGTTCCATAAAAACCTGATGCGGCGTTCGATACCCTAAACATTTTCTAGGACGATGATTGAGCCTGTGCATCGCTAAAGCAATGTCATCGTCGGTTATGCAATTAAAGCGCATCCCCTTTGGGAAAAACTGGCGAATCAAACCGTTCATATTCTCGTTCGCCCCACGCTCCCACGAGGCGTATGGATGGGCGAAAAAGAAATCTGCACTCAGCGCAGAAGCTATTCGTTCATGCTGGGCAAATTCCTTGCCGTTATCAGTCGTGAGAGTGTGCACGCAATGAGCGAACGGTTTGAGTAAAGTGATTAACGCGTCCCCTACGGCTTGCGCTGTTTTGAATGGCACGTGGAAAATTATTGAATAGCGAGAGACACGCTCATTAATCGTCACTAGTGCTTGCTTCTGCCCGGCACCAATCACCAGATCAGCCTCCCAGTCGCCAAAGCGCGCACGCTCAAGCACGATGTCGGGTCGCAGTTCTATTGAGACCTGGTGAGAGATGGTGCCGCGCCGTTCACGGCCACTGCTGCGTTTTTTTCGCGTCTTCTGGCAACGCAGTGTTTTATGCAAGGTGCCGCCCGCGCGTTTGTCAGCGTAGATGTACTGGTAAATGCTCTCATAGCTAACACCGGGTTGGTGGCTAGCTTCGAGGTGGCCGCTGATTTGCTCGGGGCTCCAAGCCTCAGCCAACTTTTCCTCCACTACAGCCCATGTCGAGTCAGCAACTCTAGGACTATTGGCGCAGGCAAGTCTACGTTCTTGGGCTTTGTCATTTGCCTGCTTAGGGCGATAGCCTCGTAGACCGCGGTTACGACGCAACTCACGGCTGATGCTCGATTTATCACGGTCCATCATTTTTGCAATTTCACTTTGATTGAAGTTTGCTTTGACGAGGATTGCAATCTGGTAACGTTCGTCACGGGTGAGGTGTGTGTAAATCATTCTGGGCAACTTTGACTTGGTAGTCGGGAAGCTTGGATGCTCTCACATCTCACCCACCCGTACGGTTAATTTCAAAGTTGCACTTCAGACTTGAATCCGCGCTCAGTAATATCACGTGTGATTTACACAAAACCTAACAAAGCGCCTGTGTTATTTAAGATGCTATTAATAATCACACTGGCATAAAATTTGGAACCGTCCTCGCGCAAACGCCAGCCTTCGTCTTCAGAATATCCATATTGACGCGCGTTTGAAAGCTGGTCGTTAGCGCTTTGAATTGAACGTTTGTCCTTACCTATAAATAATGAAAAATGCTTTCCAAGCACATCAGATTTTTGATAGCCCTTAAGGCGCTCAGCGCCTAAATTCCAATTAGTGATGTGACCTAATTCATCCAGCATGATGATGGCGTGGTCATGAATGCTGTCGAGCATGGAGCGCAGTTGCAAGTCATTTTGCTGAATCTGACCTTCCAACGCTTTTCGCGCAGACATGTCAACAATTGAGACCAGCATTTTCGTGCCTTGGGGAGTACTAATTGGATTGATTCCAATTTCGATAGGAATTTCACTACCATCTTTACTACGTCCAAAAATATTTCTAATCATTCCAATGGAAGTGGTTTCAGATTTTTCTACAAATCTACGCCAATTTTTCGCATCACTATCCTTGAAACGATTTGGAAATAAGACCGAAATAGGCTGACCCAAAAGTTCTGCATCGGTATAGTCAAAGTACTCTTCAACGCGTTTATTAATTTGCTCAATTTCATCACGTTGATTAATGACAATAATGCCGTTGGGTGCGTTTTCAAGTATTTGGCGCACCTGAGAATTTGCGATGACACTTATTAATTCGTTATTTTTCAGAAGAATTCGTCGTATTGATCCAAACGACAAAATAATGACTAACGCATTGATCAGGAAAAAAGCATTGGCCCAAACCAGCTCTTTATGAAACGCGAACGCCATATGTCCATAAGGTGGAAATAAAAAATAAGTGATGAAGAATGCACAAATTAACGCCGTCACTGCACCGGCAACGCGTCCCGCGGCAAATGCAGCAATCGCAACTGCCGGATAAAATGTCACATATTGAAGACCTGCGGTATCCGGCGCAAGCAGATTTCTCACAGCTAGAGCCGTCACAGAAAGAATGACTGAAATCAGAAGTCCGCGAAAAAAATTGGTATTGACACGCAGATTCTTCATTAGAAACTTATCAAAAAAATTCGCGTCCTCATCATTTAATATTTCATGTGATGCTGGCAGATGAATAAATTCTCTATCGAGAACTGGGCTGTTATTTTTTTTCATTAATATCTTTTCTTGATATACAAATTTAAATATGCCTTAGACATGTTATTTTTTTTTGGATTACGAATTTCAATTCGCAAAAACCCATTTTCTTGTGGTTTACTAAAAATGAATCTAGTCAATCGCTTTAATGTCGAGCTCTACTGCTCAGAAGTTCAGAAGCTCAAAAACTCAGTGCTGCGTGTCGCTTAATTCACACAAGTCGCAGCAAATTTTGCGATAAATGCAGATTCAAAATCACTGGCAGGCACGGGTCTGGAGTAGTAGTAGCCTTGTAGAAGATGACAACCGTGCAGGAGACAAAAATCAGCTTGCGCGGCATTTTCAATACCTTCCGCCACAACCGTCAATCCAAGTGTTCTTGCAAAGTGAATCATGGCGGCGAGTAACCGTTCTGAGGTCTCTCCTTGACCAACGCCGGAGACGAAACTACGGTCAATTTTCAGGATATGAACAGGAAATAGTTTGAGGTGCTCAAACGACGAAAAACCTGTGCCAAAGTCATCGAGAGCCAAGCGCACACCCATGCCCGCGATGGCGGACAGCAAACTAGCGATCTTGTGGGGATTAGAAATCAGAACGTTCTCTGTAATTTCCAGCTCTATGCAACCTGCGGGCAAGCCACTAAGGTCAATGGTGCGCTTCAAACTATCTAATAAATCCTCATCCTGCAATTGCATTGCAGAGAGGTTTACAGAGACACCAAATTTCAGATCGGTTAAAGGATAGCGAGTCCTCCAATCTTGCAACTGATGGCAGGCAGTATGTAGCACCCATTGATCAATCTCGCACATCAAACCCAGCTCTTCAGCAAGGCCAAGAAAGCTGCCGGGAAACAACAAACCCATTCTCGGATGCTCCCAGCGAATCAGCGCTTCCAAACCACCTAGCGAGCCGTCTTTAGCGTTGACCATGGCCTGAAAATAGACTCTAAACTCATTGTTGACTAAGGCGCTGCGCAGGTCTCGCTCCAAAATTGCTCGCTCAAGTAGGCTTTGATGCAACTGGTCAGAGTAAAAATGGCTTTGGTTGCTTCCTGCCTGCTTGGCGCGATACATGGCGATATCAGCGCAGCGCATCAAATCAACTTTGTTGTTGGTGTAGTCACCAAAAACTGAAATACCTATGCTGGTGGTGACACGCCACCTAACATCGTTAAACACCATGGGTTCGATAAAACTAGAGACAATACGATTTGCCAGCAATGCTGCCTGATCGTCGTATTCCAAGTCTTGAGCCAAAATCACAAATTCATCGCCGCCAAGACGCGCCAACACATCGCCATCACGAACAACCGACTTCAAACGCGTAGCCACTTCAATCAGCAATTGATCACCCGCTGCATGGCCAAAAGTGTCATTCACACATTTGAATTTATCGATGTCTAAAATTAACACCGCAAGACGCCCACCATTTTGTTGACATTTGGAGACGGCCAATTCCATCGCGCGTTCAAAGTCGTAACGATTGGCCAATCCGGTGAGGCCATCGTGCTCAGCCAATCGGCGTAACTGTTCACGACTACGCTTTAAATCGCCTTCCAATCCCTGTCGATACTGGGCTTGCCGCACGGCTCGCATCAACCGACGGGGATTGACTTCATCTTTAAGTAAGAAATCTTGCGCTCCACCCTCAATGGCTTGCTCTGCCAGCACGGGATTTTCCTGACGACTGAGCATGACAACAGTTGATTCAACGGATTGGTTTTGTCTCAGGATGTTGAGCACATCGAGACCATCTCGGTCCGGCAAACTAAAGTCGAGCAAGATGACATCAAAAACTCTGTCTCGCGCAAATGCAATACCTTCCGTCCCTGTTTTAGCTTCCACCACGTTGACCGGTAGCGACGCATGCTTTAGAGCACGGCGTATTGACATACGGTCAACTTCGTCATCATCAATGATGAGAACTTCCAACGCAGCGACCATATTATTTAACCGGAAGCTCGACAACCCGACAGTAATGATCCAGCATCTCCATCACCCGCACAAACCCGTCGCCCAAATGGGTTTTGACAATATAGCCAGCAACATTTTTTGAATAAGCAGCAACTTTATCTTGCTCATCTTGAGAGGTTGTTAAAACAAAAACCACGGCCTTGGCCAGCGCCTCGTCTCTGCGCAGTTCAGACAGCATTTCTATGCCGTTCATCAGTGGCATATTGATATCCAGCAAAATCATGTACGGGCTTGGAACCGCGTCTACAGTCCTCAAAAGCGCGAGTGCTTCTACACCGTTGCGAGCGCGCACAACAAGATTGTCAATCTTCAGCTTAGTCAGTGCCCGTCTGACCCCCATCACATCTACATCATCATCATCAACAAGCAAGATGGTGACGGGTTTATTTGTTTGTGGCTCATTGACCATTCAAAATTTCCTTGGCTTGAGCATTTGTTATCTTCAATTTTAATCAGTAAATATTGATTAAATTTAGATAAAATCAAAAGTATGAGATAAATATAGCCTAATTCATTATTGATAATAAATTTGAAAATAATGCAAATTTCTATCAATTTCATTAAAAATGTATATTTGTAATGAGCCAGTAAGGCAACTAAAGTGCATAAGGTCTTTAGCGATCTGGAATAAAAAGCTCCATGCTAAAAGTCCTAACTATTTCGCTCACAAAGCAAAAGTCATCAGGTGGCGATGCTTTTCCACACTGAATTTAATTAAAGTTTATGCGCAGTTGATTTGAATAGACGAATTTAACAAGCATCAGCTGCAAGTCATCAAACGTTGCAATGCAGGGTAAGCAATCGGGCCCTATGCAAGGACATTCAAGACAAAGCGTGGAGCGGAATTGATACCGTCCATTTATGCTTTTCAAGCAGGAAAATCATCTAAAAGATTTAAGCGGTAGATGGAATTAACTATAGAAAAAATTAAGCTTTAGCCCACGGACGAGAGCAGAAAACGATCAAAAAAAGTTTACAAGAATCAATGCGTTCAAGGCGGTCTTCAAATAGCCAAGATTACATACGCCACTACAACGCTTTTTTTCTCAAAAGTTACGCCGACAAAATGTCAAAGCATAGCCAGTTGATGTCTAAAAACTAAAGCCAGCTGTGCGAATGGGTGGCATCGACCCTAGGCACTCTGCCCGGCTTCTCCAGCCATCCAAATTCACAGCCAGCGCTTTGGGCATGCAAAACTTATCGAATCCAGTTGTAAATTAACGACTCTAGCCGCATCCCATAGACACGATGTTTAGCTATAACCTGGCGGATTCAAGCTTGAAGTGCAACAGCGTGTTAGTTGGACTTTAACTCTTCCATAAAAACCTGATGCGGTGTTCGATACCCCAAACATTTTCTAGGACGATGATTGAGCCTGTGCATCGCTAAAGCAATGTCATCGTCGGTGATGCAATTAAAGCGCATCCCCTTTGGGAAAAACTGGCGAATCAAACCGTTCATATTCTCGTTTGCCCCACGCTCCCACGAGGCGTATGGATGGGCGAAAAAGAAATCTGCACTCAGCGCAGAAGCTATTCGTTCATGCTGAGAAAATTCCTTGCCGTTATCTGTCGTGAGTGTGTGCACGCAATGAGCGAATGGTTTAAGTAAAGTGATTAACGCGTCCCCTACGGCTTGCGCTGTTTTGAATGGCACGTGGAAAATTATTGAATACCGAGAGACACGCTCGTTAATCGTCACTAGGGCTTGCTTCTGCCCGGCACCAATCACCAGATCAGCCTCCCAGTCGCCAAAGCGCGCACGCTCAAGCACGATGGCGGGTCGCAGTTCTATTGAGACCTGGCGAGAGATGGTGCCGCGCCGTTCACGGCCGCTGCTGCGTTTTTTTCGCGTCTTCTGGCAACGCAGTGTTTTATGCAAGCTGCCGCCCGCGCGTTTGTCAGCGTAGATGTACTGGTAAATGCTCTCATAGCTAACACCGGGTTGGCATCGAGCTTCGAGGTGGCCGCTGATTTGTTCGGGGCTCCAAGCCTCAGCCAACTTTTCCTCCACTACAGCCCATGTCGAGTCAGCAACTCTAGGACTGTTGGCGCAGGCAAGTCTACGTTCTTGGGCTTTGTCATTTGCCTGCTTAGGGCGATAGCCTCGTAGACCGCGGTTACGACGCAACTCACGGCTGATGCTCGATTTATCACGGTCCATCATTTTTGCAATTTCACTTTGATTGAAGTTTGCTTTGGCGAGGATTGCAATCTGGTAACGTTCGTCACGGGTGAGGTGTGTGTAAATCATTCTGGGCAACTTTGACTTGGTGGTCGGGAAGCTTGGATGCTCTCACATCTCACCCACCCGTCCGGTTAGTTTCAAAGTTGCACTTCAGACTTGAATCCGCGCCTCAATAATAGCGACCATCTATGCCATGAGAAACTTAAGCGCTGTGCCGAGAATAGACGCGTGCTGACGTCAATTAGCTAAAAGCACTAGCCAAAGCTATATGCTGTGACGTGGAGCCGGCAGTAGATAGTAAAAATAACCGGTTAAACCTAAACCCCACCCTGCGGATGGGTTGGATCAATCCACAACACGGTATCGGGTTTTTCAACCGGTTCTATGTCCAAATTCACAGCCACCGCTTCGCCATCGCTGCGGCACAGCACGCATTCGAGTAACTCGGTGGCGCTGGCATTGATTTCTTGGTGCGGCACATAGGGCGGCACGTAGATAAAGTCGCCAGGGCCGGCTTCAGCGGTGAACTCTAGCTGATCACCCCAACGCATACGGGCTCTGCCGCGTATCACGTAGATCACACTTTCTAGGTGGCCGTGGTGATGCGCGCCAGTCTTGGCGTCGGCATGAATCGTGACCGTACCGGCCCACAATTTTTTAGCCCCGACGCGGGCAAAATTAATCGCAGCACGCCTGTCCATACCGGGTGTTTGCGCGGTGTTGCTGTCTAAGTTACCGCCAGCAATCACACACACGCCGTCGTGTTTCCAAGCTGGCTGGGCGGGATCATGTGTATGCATATCATCATGACTGGGGTCATGCGCATGCGTGTGGTCATGGTCATGCGTGTGATCGTGATTACTTGGCATTTTTTTATCCTTTGGCTGCGGTCATGGCTGTTGGCGAACTTGCAAAGCCTATAGGTAGCGCTCTCGCGCCAGCGCTGCACCAAGACCTAGCGCGACAAGTTTTTTCAGCGCCACCTCTCGGTCCATAGGCGCCAAGCCGCAATTGGTACAAGGCAGCAAGCGGTTCATGGGCACGTATTTAAGCGCCATACCAATCGTGTCAGCGATTTGCTCTGGGGTTTCTATCTCATCGCTGGCCACATCAATCACGCCAACCATCACGTCTTTGCCTTCAAGCAGCGCCATCAAGTGCGGCGGCACATGGGACTGAAAACACTCCAAGCTGACTTGGTCAATACTGCTTTTAGCCAGCGCTGGCAATACCGCTTCGTACTGACGCCATTCGCCGCCTAGCGTAGCTTTCCAGTCCACATTGGCCTTGATGCCGTAGCCGTAGCAGATATGAACCGCTGTCGTGCAAGTTAGGCCCTGGGCTGCGCGCTCTAGCGCTTTAACACCCCAAGCTGCGGCTTCTTCCATGTAGACATTAAAGGCCGGTTCGTCGAACTGAACGATGTCCACACCATCGGCCTGCAAAGCCAATGCTTCTTGATTTAGCAGTTCGGCAAATGCCATGGCCAAACTGACTTTATCGCCATAAAACTGGTCTGCCACAGTGTCAACTATGGTCATTGGGCCGGGCAAGGTGAACTTGATTTTTCGTGTCGTGTTGGCGCGTAAAAACTGCGCTTCTGCGGCATGGACGCGGCCTTTTAAACGCAGTTTTGCAACCACTTGCGGCACCATGGCGTCGTAGCGGTTATTGCGTATGCCCATCTTGACTTTGTGTTCAAAGTCTATGCCTTCTACCTGCTCTAAAAAGCCATGCACAAAGTGTTGACGCGACTGCTCGCCGTCGCCAATCGTGTCTAAGCCGGCGTCTTCTTGGGCTTTAATCCACAGCAGCGTCGCGTCTAGTTTGGCCTGTTTGAGTTCTTCGCCTTCGGCCTTCCATTGTGGCCAAAGTTTATTCGTCTCAGATAACCACGCTGGTTTGGGCAGGCTGCCGGCTATGGTGGCGCCAAACGGGCGAGACTGATCAGGGGATTTCACAAAAGCGTTCATAAATTAATCGTGTCTCTTTTATTTTTTAAGATGGATTGACGGGGTTTAAAGCAAATTCTTGAGCCAGCAGTGAATACGATGCAATTCTCGCCTCGGGCGAATGCGCCCAAGTAATAACCACCAATTCATTCACCGCATGCTCGGCCGCGAGTTGGCGCAGTTTGTTTGCCACCTGCGCGCCGCTGCCGACTAGCGCATTGGCTCTGAGTTGGTCGGATTGCACTTGCTCAGAGCGAGTGTAAGGCCGCTGGGCGACCTCTTGCGGCGAGAGTAATGGGCCGAGTCCGCCTTGGTTACGGTCTATTTTCCAGCGCTCGCGGCCCGAGAAATGCACCCAAGCTTCTTGTTCCGTATCAGCGGCTAAGGCCCAGACACAGAGCACGGCTTCGGGCGTCGGATGCGCCAAGCTGGGTTGATAAAGACGGCGGTACAAAGCCAGTGCCTCGGCTGCGCCCTGCCCTTCAGTAATAAACCACGCAAACGCATAAGGCAAGCCGTAGTGCGCGGCCAACTGGGCACCGTAGTCAGAACTACCCAACATCCAAAGATCAGGTGTAGTTGGGCCGGACGGGCTGGCCTCGACGCCGTGACCGGGATGGCCGGCGGGAAAGTCAATGCCACTCACCCAAGTTTGAAGTTCGCGCACCTGAACCGGAAAATTCTCGGCCGACTGGCGCGGGTCTGGGTTGAGCAAACGGGCAGTTCGCATGTCAGAGCCAGGCGCGCGGCCCACACCCATGTCAATGCGGCCGGGCGCCAAGGCATCGAGCACACGAAATTGCTCAGCCACTTTGAGGGCTGAATAATGCGGCAGCATCACACCTGCGCTACCAATACGAATCGTGTCGGTGGTGGCCGCAATCGCCGCCATCAACACCTCGGGTGCAGAACCCACAATGCTGGGGTGAGAGTGGTGCTCGCTAACCCAAAAACGGTGGTAGCCCAAGGCTTCGGCATGCTGGGCAAGGGCTAGGGTTTCACGGATTGAGGCGGCTTGGCTTTGGCCAGAAAGGGCGACGGATTGATCGAGAACTGAGAGTCTAAGCATGACTCGACTATAGCCAGACCCTGCTCTGCTTGCTGACGCTCTGGCTCTGTTCAAATACAAGCTTGGCTTTAGCCGCTCACCCTAGAAAAATTACACCCCATGGCACTCAAAGCTACGATTCACAAAGCGCAACTGCAAATAGCCGATATGGACCGCAACGTCTATGCCGATCACAACGTCATCATTGCGCGCCACCCTTCTGAGACCGACGAGCGCATGATGATTCGCCTGCTGGCCTTTGCCCTTAACGTAACCGCTGACGACAACAAAGGCAAACTAGAGTTCGCCAAAGACTTGTGGGACGTTGACGAGCCAGCACTCTGGCACAAAGACTACACCGAGGCCGTGCTGCACTGGATAGACGTAGGCCAGCCGGACGACAAGCGCTTGATGCGCGCCGCAGGCAAGGCCGAAAAAGTCAGCGTCTACGGTTTTGCCAGCAGCACACCGGTTTGGTGGAAGAACATCCAAAGCAAACTCACCCGCGCCGCCAACCTAACCGTCTGGCAAATAGATGCGGCGCAAAGCCAAGCCTTGGCCAAACTCTCGTCCCGCAGTATGCAGTTGCAAGTGACAGTGCAAGACGGCACTTTGTGGATGAGCACGGGCGAGGAATCCGTTGAAATCACGCCGCAGCGTTTAACACCTGGAAACTAAAACCATGCACACCTCAGTGGCGAACTTGCAGCGCGATCTGCTGGCTTTTATAGCCCAAGACGGTTGCACAGACGGTGAATTCAACGCCATGGCCTTGCAGCTGTTTGCGCATCAGTTCAAAAACAATTTGCCGTTTCAGCGCTTTTGCATGCAGCGCGGTAAAACACTCAGAAACGTCAAAAACTGGACCGACATACCGGCCGTGCCGATTGATGGTTTTAAAGACTTAAGCTTGAGCTGCACTCCGATACAAGAATGCGAACGCGTCTTCATGACCAGCGGCACCACCCGCGCCGACGTCAAAGGCCGGCACCACCACCCAACACTAGAAGTTTGGGATGCGTCGATGCGGCGCGGCTTTAGCCAATTTTTTATGCGCGGCAGCATTAACATTCGCATGGCGGTTTTGTTTCCCGACGAAACCATCATGGCCAACTCATCGTTAGCCCATTATTTAGCCATGGCGGTGCGCGAATTTGGCGCGCCTGGTAGTGGTTATTTTCTCGATGCCAATGGCTTGCAAATCCAATCGCTGGCGCAGACCTTGACGCAAGCCGTAGCGACCGGCGAGCCGATGGCGATACTCGGCGCTAGCTACTCTTTTGTGCATTTGATGGATGCACTACAAGTCCAAAACTTGAGTTTTAAATTGCCCGCAGGTAGCCGGCTATTTGACACCGGTGGCTTTAAAGGCCAGTCACGCGAGCTGGCGATGGACGACTTTTACGATCAGCTAGCCAACACGTTTGGCGTGGCGCGCAAGGACTGCATCAATATGTACGGCATGACTGAGCTGAGTTCGCAGTTCTACGACGACGGCAACCAAAGCCTGCCCTCAGTCAAACGCGGCCCACATTGGATACGCTCGCAACTGGTAGACCCGGTCACGGGCAATGCGGTCGCTAGTGGCGAGCGCGGCATTCTGGCGCATTGCGATTTAGCCAACTACAACTCCGTCACCAGCATACTCACCGAAGATGTGGGTCAAACACCGCCGCAGGCCAATGGCGGGTTTTTCCTGCATGGCCGCGCACAGGGCGCACAGGCCAAAGGCTGCTCGCTGGCGATTGATGAATTTTTGCGGGCCGCTAAAACGTGAGCACATCGAACATCAAGGCTGGCTATTTGCCCGGACTAACAGACGCAGATGTCGCATGGCATAGCGTCTCGTTTGGCAGCGGCGCAGAGCAACTTGATGTCGACATGCCTATGCTCAGCCCGGCCCAACTCACGGCCATGGCAGAGCGGGTTCGCACCCATAGCGCCGCGCATTTGCAAAGCCTGAGCACAGCGCAAATCATAGACATCATCAGCCGCGCGATTGCCCGGCTACTGGATAAAAAAGACGTTTACCGACTTGAGGCTGAACGCTTGTTGCCGCGGCTGACCGGGCTTGCGCCTGACATGCTTAGATTGTCGCTCAGCGCCTATCTCAAGACCTTTCGCAAGCCGCAATTACAACGCTTTGTGGCCGAAGATTTCCCCAATCCCGCACAACTAGAAAGCTTTACGCCGCGCAGCACGGGTGGCTGGTCAAAGGCGGTTGCGCCAGATTTATTGGTCCATGTTTGGGCCGGCAATGTGCCGGGCTTGCCGCTGTGGAGTTTGATCAGCGGCCTGTTGGTACGCGCTGGCAATATTGGCAAGGTATCGAGCGCAGAGCCGCTAATGGCGAGTTGGTTTGCACGATTAATCGTAGAAGTTGAACCCAGTCTTAAAGACTGCCTAGCCGTAGTTTGGTGGCCGCGCGATGACACAACCCGCCCGGCCGCGCTGTTTAGTCAAGCCGAGGCCGTGCTGGCTTATGGCGGCAATCAATCCTTAGACCAGATCCGCCAACAAGTGCCGGCGAGTACTCGGTTTTTACCGCACGGCCACAAGCTCAGTTTTGCCATAGTGTCTCAATCTGCACTCACCGTTAGGCAAGCGCAAAACCAAGCCAGATTCGCGGCACTAGACGTGGCGCGCTATGAGCAGCAAGGCTGTTATTCACCGCATACGATTTATGTGGCACGCGGCGGCGCGGTATCGCCACGCGAATTTGCGCAGTTGCTAGCCGGTGAATTAGCCGCGCTAGAGCACCGCTTTCCAAGGCGCACCCTGCTGCTAGAAGATGCGGTAAGTCTGGCCAAATGGCGACAAGCCAAAGAGTTTGAGTCAGTGCAGCATAGCGACTCCAGCCTGATTGGCGATGCGGCTGCGCCTTGGGCTGTCGCCTACAGCGAGCTGCCAACAAGCCTTGCACCCAGCGCCATGAACCGCACGGTGTGCGTTGTTGCCGTCGACCAAATGGCGTCTGTAATTAGATTGATTGCGGGCCAGAAAATGTATTTACAAAGTGCCGGCGTTGCAGCCAGCCCCGAGGAATTGTTTGTCATCGCCAGCGAGTTAGGCGCTGCCGGCGTCACCCGTATTTGCGCCATAGGCGCTATGACAGCACCCGAAGCCGGCTGGCATCACGACGGCCGCTTTAGCCTGCTGGACTTGGTGCGCATGGTCGACATAGAAGCTACGACTGAACACGCAGCCGAAGCCTTCACCCGCTACCGGGACTGAGCTGATGATGGGCGCCACAGTGCTGAGCATGAAGCAGGTGAGTTATGCCTACGCCGGTCGGTCGGCGGCGCTAAAGCAGGTGGACTGGGAAATAACAGCGGGGCAATTTCATTGCCTGCTCGGGCGCAGTGGCTGCGGCAAAACTACCCTACTCAAACTCGCCGCAGGTTTATTGCAACCGAGTTCTGGCCAAGTCATGCGGCAAGGCGTGGCCGCGCTGCAACCGGGAAACAGCACCGGTTTTGTATTTCAGTCGCCGACGCTTTTGGCTTGGCGCACGGTGCTGGACAACGTGCTTTTGCCAATCGCGCTGCATAACAAACCAAGGCCGCAAGACATTCGTCTAGCAATGGATTTACTCGCTCGCATGGGTTTGGCGCAGCACAGCGCCGACTACCCGCGCCAGCTCTCCGGTGGCCAGCAAAGCCGGGTGGCGATTGCCCGGGCGCTGATCACGCAGCCGGCAGTGTTATTAATGGACGAGCCCTTCGCCGCGCTAGACGCGATTACCCGCGAAGAATTACAAGACTTGTTGCAAGCGGTTTGCCGTGCGCAAAAGACCTCGGTATTTTTTGTCACCCACGATATTTCAGAAGCCGTGTATTTGGCCGACCGTGTTGCCGTGATGGCGCAAGGCAGCATTTGCTGTGACTTGGCAATTGACTTACCCCGGCCGCGCCAGCAAAGCCTGCGTTACAGCCCAGAATTTAATCGCCTCTGCGCCGAGTTACGCCAAGCCATGGATGCTGTGACGGTATAAAAATACGCATGTCTACTTCTCGCCTCACGCGCATACTTTTTTTTGCCCTGCTAATCGCGACATGGGAAGTTGCGGCTAGAAGTTTGCAGATATCTCAGCTGGTGTTACCCGCACCATCCGTGGTGGCCGCAGCGCTATGGCGCGGCTTGGCCAGTGGTTATTTGCTGCCGCATATTTATCAAACGGTTATGGAGCTGGTGCTTGGCCTGCTGCTGGGCGCCAGCATAGGTTTTGTTGGCGGTGTGTTGCTGGCCGAATCCAACCGGCTGCGCGAATTACTCATGCCTTATGTGGTGGCCAGCCAAGTTGTGCCTAAGCTGGCGCTGGCGCCTTTATTCATTGTCTGGTTTGGTTTTGGCACTTTTCCCACGGTGGTGATTACCGCCTTGATTTGTTTTTTCCCACTGCTAGAAAATACCTTAACCGCACTCAGTCAAGTCGATGCGCAACGCTTAGAGCTGTTTCGCATGCTGCGCGCTAGCCGTTGGCAAGTTTTATTGCAACTAAAAATTCCCGCCGGTTTGCCCACCATCATGGCGGGCTTGCGAGTGGCGGTGGTACTGGCCTTAGTCGGTGCGGTGGTTGGCGAATTTGTCGGCGGCAGCAAAGGCTTGGGCGCTCTGATCATTGCGGCGCAAGGCATGATGGACACCTCTTTGATGTTTGCTGTGCTGGTGCTGATCACCGCCATAGGACTGGCTTTTTACCAACTGACGTTGGCGCTTGAGCGATATTTGCTCAGGGCTTGGATTTGATTTTGATTTGGATTTTTTTTAGAAATGACCCCATGACACGAACCAAACTTTTGAAATCTATTTTTGCTTTTGCTGTTAGCAGCGCCTTCGCATTAGGTATGCCGCAATTAGCCCAAGCACAAAGCCCCGCAAAACTCGATCGCATTACGGTTGCCGGCTGGAGCAAACCCATCACCGAAATTACCAACTTACTGGTCGAGCAAGACAAGGGATTTTTCAAAGCCCAAGGCATTGAGCTGGTCTACGCACCGGGTGCGGGCGGCGGCGATGCAGTGCGTAATTTGCTCAGCGGTCAAGCCGATATTGCCTTTACCGATCCAGGCTCGTTTTTTACCGCGCTAGACAAGGGTGAAAAGCTGCGCGCCATCTACGACATCTACCCGCAAAACGTGTTTAATGTGGTCTCACTCAAAGCCAGCAACATCAGCAAGCCGGCAGACCTCAAGGGTAAAAAAATCGGTGTTTACAGCCTGTCGAGCGGCACATTGCAAAACCTGCAAGTGCTGCTGCATCAAGCCGGACTACAACCATCAGACGTGACGATAGTTGTCACCGGCTTGCTGAACTTTGCGCCCCTCATGCAAGGCCAAGTTGACGCCACGGCAGCGACTGACACCGGTCTTTTGGTGGCGCGACAAAAAGGATTGGCTGATTTCAACGTGATGGAGGTGAAAAACTACCTCAATGTTTCCAGCGATATGTTTGTGGTGCGGGAAGGCGCTTTTGATCAGAAAAAAGATTTGCTCAAACGCTTTATCACCGCTTACCGTGACAGCGCCAACTGGATGATTACCGAGCCGCAAGAAGCCGCAAACCTAGCTACCAAGCGCGCGATTGACGGACAAAACCCGGGCGTGAATCTTGAAATCATCAAACTGAGAAACCTTTCTAGCGTTTCTGCCACGACGCAAAAACAGGGCTTGGGCAGCTTCGATATGCTGACGCTGCAAAAAGCCGCGCAGACTTACAAAGCACTGGGCTTGATCCAAAAAGACATTCGCGTGCAAGACGTGGTGACGCAGCCAGACGCGCTCAGCAAATAATTCAAAACCCAAAGAAAACCAGCCCATGGACTTTAAGGACAAAGTAGTTTTAATCACCGGCGCGGGGCGCGGCATAGGCGCGGCGATTGCGGCTGGGTTTGCGCGTGAAGGCGCAACCGTCGCGGTGAATTATTTGACCAATGCAAGTGCAGCAGACAGCACGGTGGCGCGTTGCCAAGCGCTGGGCGGCGATGCCTTTGCGCTGCCAGCAGATGTGCGCATACAGGCCCAAGCGCAAAATTTGGTCGAACAAGTTTTGCTCGAAGCCGGACGCATTGACATAGTCGTCAACAACGCATTTGCGCCCTATGCGTTTGACCCCGAGCTACGCAAGCGGTTTTGGGAATTGGATTGGCAAAACTACCAAGACCAGTTAGATGGCGCAGTGCATGCGGCCTACAACATTTGCCAAGCCGTGCTGCCGCATTTTCGCCAGCGGGCGCAAGGCAGCATCATCAATGTGGTTAGTGATTTGGTGGCCCGGCCGGTTGTGCCGTATCACGACTACACAACAGCTAAATCAGCATTGGTTGGTTTTAGTCGCAACCTCGCAGCAGAACTCGGACCACTTGGCATACGCGTGAATTGCGTTGCGCCGGGCTTGGTCTACCCAACTGATGCCAGCCGCAGCACACGCGAAGATGTCAAAGAACAAATTACTGCACAAACGCCGCTAAGGCGAATCGCAGCGCCTGAAGACATCGCCGGGCCAGTGCTGTTTTTAGCCTCTGACTGGGCGCGATTTATGACCGGGCAAGTGCTGTATGTCGACGGCGGTTTGGTGATGAAATAAGGCGAGACATTTAACTGCGCCCGCCCATTCAAACCTATGCTGCGCTGCCCTAGCCCGCAGGCACAGCCGGAGTTGTTGCTGCTGCTGCTGTTTTAGCCTGCGCTTGATCTTGCTCTTCTTGCATGGCACGCCACATCACTTTGCCTGAGCCACTCTTGGGCAGCGCATCGACAAACTGCACCACACGTGGATATTTGTAGGCCGCCATATTCTCTTTGCACCAGTCGATGATGTCTTGCTCGCTGGTGCTGCCTTTAGCTGCGGCGCGCAGCACGACAATGGCTTTGACGCTCTCGCCGCGGTAGGCATCGCGGGTAGAAATAATGCAGGCTTCTTGGATGGCCGGGTGCTTAAACATTAGCGCTTCCACCTCCGCCGGCCAGACCTTAAAGCCAGACGCATTAATCATGCGTTTAAGCCTGTCGGTGATGAAGAAGTAACCGTCTTCATCGACCCGACCTAAGTCGCCAGAGCGGAAAAACCGCTTGCCATCGAGTTCAATAAAAGCCGCAGCAGTCGCGTCTGGCCGCTTCCAATAACCTTGGAAGATTTGTGGCCCACTCATGATGATTTCGCCCTGCTCGCCCTGTGGCATTTCTTGCAAGGTGATCGGGTCTATAACGCGTGAATCGACGCTGACAAAAGGCACGCCAAGGCATTGCTGCTTGGTCGCGTCGGGTGGATTGCTGTGCGACGGCGCAGCGGTCTCGGTCAAGCCATAACCTTCGGAAAAACGCAGGCCGTATTGCTCCCACAAGCGCTGAGCCACGGCTTGCGGCATGGCCGCGCCGCCGCCGCCAATGTAGCGCAAGCTGCTCAAATCAAAGCTGGCAAAGTTGGGACTGGCTAGTAAATCTATCACCATGGTGGGAATGTTGGTCCAATGCGTCACGCCCCAGCGCGAGATCAACTTACCAGCCAACTCACGGTCCCAGCGCGGCATGATGACCAGCGTTGAGCCGCCGTAAATCGAGGCCTGCATGACAGAGACCATGCCGGTGATATGAAACATAGGCACGACTGACAACACCACATTCTCAAACGTGCTGTTACCCCACAAACAAGTCGCCACCGCGTTGTGCATCAGGCTGGCGTGGGTGTGCATGCAGCCTTTAGGCAAACCGGTAGTGCCGCTGGTGTAAGGCAAAACGGCGAGGTCTTGCGGCTGCGCGGTATGTGGCGGCAAACGCGTGATGTCGCCAGTCAGCGCTTCCGTCCAATCGATAGCGCTGCCTTGGTTTAGCAGCGGCAAAGCGTGGCGTTGAGCCAGCCAGTCGCGCCAAGTCGGCGGCATAGCACCGTCGTCAATGGCGGCTTGCAAATTAAAGCCGTCGCTGTAATGGCTGCTGATGACGTGGCGTAATTGTTCCTCGGGCGCTAACTGGGCGTTGGCCTTGGCTAATTCGGGCGCCAGATCGGCCGCGCAAATTGCCACGCGCGCGTCGGGGTCTAGGATGTAGTGTTTGAGCTCTTCCGCCCGGTTCATAGGGTTGACCGGCACTGCGACAGCACCGAGACGAAAAATCGCAAACTGAGCAATCACCCACTGCGGGCAGTTCTGCATGTAGAGAATGACTCTATCCCCCTTGGCCACACCCAGACGGTGCAAGCTAGCGGCAACCGCTTCGGCTTGGCTAAGCACTTCGCTATAGGTAAGTACTTGGTCAAAAAATACCAGCGCTGGCTTGGCTGGAAAACGCAGCGCACTAACGGCTAAGTTGTGCCAAAGCGAAGTAGCGGGTGGGTCAATGCGGTGCGGCAGGCGCGCAGGCCAGAATTTGTAATGAGGGCTGTCCATAATTTCTCCTCCCTCTAGCCTAACCGCTAGAGTGACTATCAGCACTGGGGTAGCTACCCAGAGGTAGGCGAAATGGGTCGCCTGCGCGTCAGTTAACGGATTCCCCGCGGTGACCCTGCTGCAGTCAGAGCTGTTCTGATCGTGCCATCATGAGTAAAAGTATTTAAAGGAATTCGAGCGACATGCCTGCCCATCAACACGACGACCACGATCACAACCACGCAAAGCATCACGATAACCATCACGGCCATAACCACGGCGACGCAGCGCGCGCCGCAACAGACCCGCGTTACCGGAAAATTTTGTGGTTTGCCCTAGTCGTCAACGCCGCCATGTTTGCGCTGGAGTTAGGTGCAGGGTTTAAATCCGGTTCAGTCTCGCTATTGGCCGATGCGATTGATTTTTTCAGTGATGCGATCAACTATGCACTGACCTTGGCGGTGCTGGGCAGCGGGCTAATGACGCGCTCCCGAGCCGCGTTATTTAAAGGCTGCTGCATGCTGGTATTTGGCGTCTTTGTAATTGCCAGAGCCGGCTGGGTTTTTAAGCAAGGCGCAACACCCGAAGCACTCACCATGGGCACAGTTGGCTTACTCGCACTGATTGCCAACGTCAGCGTCGCAGCACTGCTATACGCCTGGCGCGAAGGCGACGCCAATATGCGCAGCGTCTGGCTTTGCTCACGCAACGACGCGATTGGCAATGTCGCGGTGATGCTGGCAGCGCTTGGTGTTTTGGGCACAGCCAGCGCTTGGCCGGATTTGGTGGTTGCTGTGATCATGGCGCTACTGGCGATTGTCGGTGGCTGGTCTGTGTTGGGACAGGCTAGGCGGGAGATGGCGGCGGGGAGTCAAACCAAAGCTGACCTTTAAAAGTTCGTACAAGCCTTGGTATTGGTAGGTGAGAATCAAGCTTTTGATGGTAAAAAGGAAAATTCATGGCGCCAACCGTTTTACGCGATGGTCAATTTCGCTTATTCTTTTTTTCAAGAGAAGAGTCGCGAGTTCATGTACATATTTCCCACCCTTTTTCCATCCTGTTGGAGAAGCCAAATTTTGGTTAACGCCAGAAGTGCATCTGGCCAATTCAATAGGACTATCAAAGCGGCAATTGTTAGATGCCAAAGAAATAATCCAGACACATATCAAGGAAATTCATCATGCATGGAACACTCACTTCAGCGCCTGAAATTACCCACATCTCAAAAAACGGCATCTGGATTTTGCTGGGAAATGAAGAGCTCTTGCTAGCGTTCGATCTTTTTCCTTGGTTTGAAAAAGCCACCATCGCGCAAATTCATGATGTCAATTGGCCAACCATTGACCATCTCTATTGGCCACAACTTGACATCGATATTTCCGTTCAATCGATTCGTAATCCAGACCAATTTCCACTGGTTGCCGATCACTCCAGTTCAAATCACAAGTCTTGAGTCTCGCCAAATGCGGAGAAAAAACTACGCAATGGCAAAAACGAATCCAACCTCACATCGCCGGTTTGTCGCTCAACTCCTTAAGATTGACCTTGAGTTGCTCGCTCATAGGTAAGCCCAGATTAATGCCTTTTGGCGCCAATGGGGACTCAAACCATTTGATATACATTTTTGTAAATTCACCCGATTTGATCAAGCGCGTGATGGTGCCGTCGACCAGTTTTTTAAACGCCGGGTCGTCTTTACGCAGCATGCAGGCATAGGGCTCGACTTGCAGCGACTCGCCCACTACTTGTAGCGCTGCTGGATTCTTAGAGTTGGCCAGCAGTCCAAACAGCAAGATGTCATCCATCGCAAAAGCTTCTGCGCGGTCGCTCTCGACTAGCAACAAAGAGTTGTCATGGTCTTTGCCAAGGACGAGTTGCATATCCAGATTGTTGTCAGCGTTGTACTTGCGAATAACTTGCGCATTAGTCGTTCCAGTGGTGCTAGCCACAGTCTTTTTAGCCAAGTCTGCATAGTCACGGATACCAGAAGATTTTTTAACCAACAAGCGTGTGCCGGTGTAGAAAATATTGATGGAAAAAGTCACATCTTTGCCGCGCGCGGTGTTGTTGGTGGTTGACCCACACTCAAGATCGTAAGTGCCGTTGACCAGCAAGGGAATACGATTTTGCGAAGTCACCGGCATCAAGCCAACTTCTAGATTTGGCTTTTTAAGCACCTTGCGAACATCATCAATAATTGCTTCGCTCAAGTCGACCGAAAAGCCAATGGCTTTTTTTGATCCAATCAAATAACTAAAGGGAACGGATGCCTCGCGGTAAGAGACTGTGATTTTGTTATTCGCCTCAATTTTCTCTAATGTCGTCTGGGCTTGCGCAGCAGCTACGCTGGCAAGTCCAGCCAGCAGCACTGTAGAGACAATAAGTGAACTTATCTTCATGACTTTTTCCCCGAGTTGATTGCGTTGACGACATTAGGAATAAAAATGACCAGCAATTCTTCGCAAGACACATGCAATCTTGATGCCAAGACTAAGCGAGTCTGAGCTTGAAAGAACGTCAATCAATTCTGATTTTGCAATCTTTGGGTTTGAAAAAAAATCATGGTTAACCATTGCAGCAAAGCATTAATCGATTGCCACCGGAAACACCACACCATAGCGCTGACCACATTCCATCAACATAGGCGCAATAGTCGGAAACAATGTCACACCTTCTTTGAGTTGCTTAGTTTTAAGCACCAAACCCCGGTCCCCTGGCATACGCACAGCGGCAACACCAGACCGTGGCGGATTACTGCGTGAAATATTGCCTAAATGATCCATTTGACGCTGAAAATCAGACATACCGCCAAACGCCTCGGGGTCATGCAGCGTCATATAAACCGTTGCGCCCCAGCCTTCGCGGCTATCGGCGCGGCCGTGGCCGGCCAGACCACCGGTTAAAGCTTCAATCATCAACGCCATGCCAAAGCCCTTATGACCCGACGTCAAACCACCCAACGGCAAGATGCTGCCGACAGGTTTTTCAAATAAAACGGCTGGGTCACGGCTGGGATTACCGGCCGCATCCAACAAGCAGTCATGGTCAAACTGTTGGCCTGCGGCGCGCAGCCGATTGGACATACCGTTAGTCGTGATGGATGCCGAAACATCAATTAAAAATGGCGTGCCAGAAGTTGGAATCCCAGCGGCGATCGGATTCGGCGTGACCACAGCTTTGGTGCCGCCATGAGGCGCAACACTCTCACTCGCGGGGTCTGAACAGGCCAGCAGCAACACAAATCCAGCATCGGTAGCGCGCAGCAAATACGCCGCTAAACAGGCGATATGGTGGCTGCGCTTAATCACCAGCGTGGCGCTGCCGTATTGGCGCGCACGTGGAATCAAGGCATCTATGCCGCTACAGACCAACCACGGACCGGCCAGACGTTTGCCATCCCACAGCAGCGAAGCACCACGGTCGTTAAGCACCTCGGGCGTGCCGCTACGCCTCATGCCGCCGTTCTCAATTTCTTTGACATATGGCGCCAGCAAAGCTAAGCCGTGAGTATCGTGGCCTAGCAAATCGCCCTCGACCAAAGTGTGGGCAGTAACTTCTGCGGCCAACCGATCGAGACCGGCTTTATGCAATAGCGTGCTGGCAAACTGCTCTAACGCGTTAGCCGCAAAACGTGGGGCTGGGGCTGGGGATTGGGCTAGGGCTTGGGCTTGGGCTTGGGCTTGATTGCTCATTTTTTTTGTCTTTTTTTATGACTGAACTTGGCATGCCGATCATGCCAATCACACCAACCGTACCAGCTCAAGGCATGTATTGCCCGCCATTAATTTCCATCACCTGCCCGGTCACATAGCCAGACATTTTTTCTGAGGCAAAGTACAAAAACGCGCCCACGCATTCATCAACCGTGCCCAGCCTGCCCATGGGTATGGTCTGACGCATCGTTTCCATCTGCGCTGGGGTTGAAAATTTCTCATGAAACGGCGTGACCACCACACCAGGTGAGACCGCGTTAACGCGAATACCTTTGGGCACCAATTCTTTAGCCAAGCCCTTGGTGGCAGTGCTAACAAAGCCTTTGGAGCCGGCATACATGGCAGCGCCCGGGCCTCCGCCGTGACGTGCGGCAACACTGGTCAAATTGATAATGCTGCTGCCAGCCGGCATATGCGGCACAGCGTATTTGGTGCACATCAGCATGGACCTCACATTTAAGCTGATGATGTCGTCGAACACCGCGTCGGTGATTTCAGTAATCGGCATGCGCTGCACCAGCGCGCCGGCATTATTAATCAGCACATCGATGCGGCCAAAGCGTTTAACGCTGGCCGCGACCAAGCTTTCGCACGCACTGCTGTGGCGCAAATCTGCTTGCTGCACCAAAGCCTGACCGCCTGATGCCTCAATTGCCGCAGCAACTACTAAAGCTGCGTCTTTGCTGCTGTTGTAATGCACCACTACCTGACAGCCCAAAGCGCCCAAGGCCAGCGCGCAAGCAGCGCCTATGCCAGTAGAGGCACCAGTAATTAAAACCACTTTCGCTTTTAAGTCGTCCATCGCAACAGCCTTTCAGTGCAAAAAATTATGGCGATATGCCTTATTTACCCCAACGCAAAACCATAGGGTCGAGTGCCCGCGCAGTCTCTAATAAACCGGTACGAACCGCAGGCTGCATATCTGGCCAAGGATGGCGTGCAGCAGGACTGGCGATGATGCCGCCTTCATGCATCAAGACCTTGGCGGTGAGAATGCCGCCCTGACGGTTCTCGTAGTTAATCAGTGGCAGCCAACGCTGATAAGCGACCTGCGCATCGGCGCGCCGGCCGGCTACATAAGCATCCACAATCTGACGTATGCCGTCGGGGTAACCGCCGCCCGTCATAGCGCCAGTTGCACCGGCGTCAAGATCAGGCATTAAGGTAATTGCCTCTTCGCCATCCCAAGGGCCTTCGACAGCGCTACCACCTAACGCAATCAGTTCACGCAGTTTAGAGGCCGCCCCAGCGGTTTCGATTTTGAAATAAGACAACTGCGCAATTTCTCTGGCCATACGGGCCAGAAAAGCAGCTGACAAAACCGTCCCGCTAGCCGGTGCATCTTGAACCATGATGGGAATATCAATCGCATCTGACAAGGCCGCGTAGAACTCAAATATTTTTGCTTCAGAGACCCGAAACGTCGCGCCGTGATAGGGCGGCATCACCATCACCATAGCCGCACCCAAGTCCTCTGCTTGACGGCAACGGGCGGCGCAAACGCTGGTAGAGAAATGCGTGGTGGTGACTATGACTGGCACTCGGCTAGCCACATGAAGAAGTATTTCGCGGGTGAGCACTTCGCGCTCAGCGTCTGAGAGTAAAAACTGCTCCGAGAAATTGGCCAATATGCACAAGCCGTTAGAGCCCGCATCAATCATGAAATCCACACAGCGTTTTTGACCTACCAAATCCAGTTCACCGTTAGAGGTGAAGATGGTAGGTACGACTGGGAACACGCCTTTGTAGCGAGCAATAGGTGTCTGGGGCATGGACTTATCTTCCTAAATAGCAAGAGAGAAAATCAGCGCTTTTAGAGCCAAGAAAAAAGAAGCATCATCTAGCTTTGGCAACAAATGACTCATGATAGCAGTAGCCATTATTGAGCATGTACTTTGTTAGCATAAGCAAAGTCATTCAATGCAAAAGTCGATCAAATGAAAAAAATCTCCTCCAAGCCCGGTCCCATTTATGCGGAAATTAGCCATCTGCTGCGACGCGCCATTAAAAGTGGATTAATCGAAAAAGGCTTGGTGTTAATAGAAGGTCATGTCGCTGAGCTGTTGGGTGCGACGCGCACGCCGGTGCGCCAAGCCTTGAGCGCACTAAAAAGTGAAGGCCTTATCAGCCGCTTTGATGGACGCGGTTATACCGCTGGCCCAGCAGGATTAACGCCACTCAGGCGGGAACTTGAAGCCAGCATGCTGGGCATTACCGCCGCGCGCAAACCAGTGCGCAAGCTAACGGGTTGGCAAGCCATTTACGAGACGGTAGAGCGCGATGTCGTTCACCTATCCGTATTTGGCGACTACCGCATTAACGAAGTTGAATTAGCCCGCCATTACAGCGTTGGCCGTATGGCCGCACGCGATGTGTTGCTGCGACTCGAGAGGTTGGGAATTACTGAAAAAGATGAACGCTCACGCTGGAGAGTCACGCCGCTGAACGATAACCGGATCGAGCAACTTTATGAATTGCGCTGGTTATTAGAGCCCGCCGCTTTGGCCTCAGCAATGACCGCATCAACGGCCACAAAAATACAAAGTCAATTACAAACCAGCCCAGAAAAAGTAGGCTCTAAAGATTCAAAATCCATGATGGCGAATTTACGAAAAGCCATCCATAGCTATCCTAAAGTTGATCGCCAAGCACTCGATGAACTTGAAAATGATTTACACGTAGACTATTTAGCGCAATGTCCAAATAAGGAATTACTGCAGAGTCTAGAGCGCACACGTTGCCTGCTAACTTTGGGCAAGCATGTACTGGGAAAATCAGCACCTATGCCGCCGCTAGATCCATTTCTAGCCGAGCATTTAGCAATTTTCAAAGCCATAGATCAACAAGACAGCTTAAAAGCGCAAGATTTACTCAGAACACATTTAGAAAAATCGTCTCGAAAAGTATTGTTGCGCGCAGCACATGTGCGGGAAAATTTTTCCAACCCTAAACTTTCATACATAGAGTTGGTTAAAAAGTTGATTTAAAAAATCACACTTCGAAGCAATAAGCACTGCGCACAAGCGTCAGAGAAAATTATTCAGCCACTTCTTCTACGCCAGTTTCAAGCGCAAGGAGTTTGACTGCCACTTCTTTTTTGCCCAGCTTGCGCAAATTAGCAATCGCTGGCAACTGATTAACGCGGGGACGAGTCTTGCCGTCTTCCCACAAATAAATCGCACCGCCAGAGACGCCAAGAATCTTGCCCATATTCGCAGCCGAAAGACCGAGTCGCTTTCTTTGAGTGGCCAAACCCTTGGCACTAAAACGTACTGTCGAGGATTGATCTTCAAGCGGTGTTGTAGCGGCTGATTTCACCGCTTTTGCAGTTCTTGCTGCCTTGACTGCTTTTACAGCCTTTGCGACTTTTTTAGGTTTGGTTGACTCATCAGCTACATCAGTGCCGTCTGTTGACACGCTTTGACGCGACAACAACCGTTCGAGATGGCTTACGCGGCGTTCAAGTTCGACTATGTCAGTGCGGTATTGCACGCTGATTTTTTTGAGTTCTACGTTTTCAGCGCGAGCTTCTTGACGGGCCACACGAGAAATTTCATTTTTTAAGACTGTTGCGAGATTCATAATGCAATTTTCATGATTAGGTTTTGAATAACTTATTTTGTCACAACAAATATTAAAAATGAGTTCTCAATCTTTAAAGTCAACATGTTTCGTCATAGATTAAAAAAATATTTAATTAAAAGAACAATTTATTTAACTAGAAGATACATCTAAAACTTGAGTTTTTAAAACAATTTATATGTACTACTTCTTGTGTCCTAATCATCAAAAAATGAAGATAAAACTGCGATTATAAAAATCTAAAAATATACGACGCATTGATAGTTCGACGAAAAATTTGCCAACTGCTTAAAACTCCATCGCTGATAAGTTAGCGCTTAATTCTGTAGATTTTTTAGTTTCTTGATGATGACTAATTGATTCTTTTTATCAAAATAATTTTTTAAAATGTAATGCAGTTGTAATACTTATAAAAAAATTTCAACTAAGTATTAGTGACTAGTAAAAGTAATTTTTATATGAGAAAAATCTGTATTTGAATACATTTCTTTAACCAAATAAACATTTAATTTTTACACGCCAGATACATAGATAAGCCAAGTGTAGCTAGAGGTAATATTCACCGAATTACTGTAAATTCATCGATAAAGACATTTCTACCTAACGACTATTTGATGGGCATCGATCTTTATTGACCACACGCTGCACAGAAATTACAGCCTTCAGCTAATACACGATTTATCCGTATGAACTACAGATTTCAAAAGCTAAGCTGGCTAAGATTTAGTTGGCATAGCTTGAATCCACAGCACAGAAAGTAGAGCATAAAGGCTACTTATTGATGGACATCAAACATTAACGCCTTATGACCGTAGGAAAAATGTATTGATTTGCATCTGTTTATTCTCACAATGCTGCTGCCGTTTTTCCTACACACACAAATTAACAAGTGACTTAATATCTTCATACAGGCAAGTTGTTGAGCGAAGGCCCACACACACAAAAGGGGGATCGAATTCAAGCAGAGCCTGAAACTTTTAACAAGGTGATAAATATGAACTCGAAACTTTTACTCTCTACGGTAGCAGCCCTCGTCATTGTGTTGAGCGGATGCGCTAATGGTCACCTGACCAACCCACAAATCGGTACAGCTGCGGGCGCAGTAGTCGGTGGCGTTGTCGGCAATGCAGTCCTTGGTGGACCACTTGGTACGCTAGGTGGTGCAGCTGGTGGCGCACTAATCGGCAACGAGCTCGGCAAGCGATAAAAGCACTTTGGCAAAACCTTTGCCAAGGCATAAAAAAAGTTAATTAGTGAAGCGAAAATCGCTTCACTAAGTGCTTAGGCACAGACCCTAAGAAGACGGTTTCTGAGATTCAGAATACCGTCTTTTTTGCGTGTAAAAATTATTCCTTGCTACTTAGCGCTTCAGCCGTTCGTGCATTGCGCCTAGCCTTCCAAGCGCCGAACAATATCAATACACCGGGCACGAAAATCATGGCCCAGATAATCTTGTCTAAGTGCGCTTTGACAAAAGGCACGTTACCGAAGAAATATCCCGCGCTCACGATGCCACCAACCCAGAGCGCGCCACCTGTCACGTCATAAAAAGTGAATTTACTGCGCGTCATACGCGAGACGCCCGCCACAAAAGGCGCAAAAGTGCGGGCAAACGGCATAAATCGCGCCGCCACTATGGTGATGCCGCCGTAGCGCTCGTAAAAGCTATGTGCCTGATCAAAAGCTTTTTTATTGAAGAACTTAGAGTCTTCCCATTGGAAAACCTTGGGCCCAAAATAATGCCCAATCGCATAATTGCATTGGTTGCCCATCACCGCAGCGACAAACAACAAACCCACGGCCAGCGGATAGCTCATCAAACCTACGCCGCACATCGCACCGACCACAAACAGCAATGAGTCGCCGGGCAAAAAGGGCATGACGACCAGCCCGGTTTCGACAAAAATAATTAGAAACAGCAAGGCATAAACCCAGGCACCGTAGCTAACGATAAAGGTCTCCAAGTGCTTGTCGACGTGAAGAATGAAGTCCAAAAGATAAGTTACGATTTCCATGGCAGGATTTTGACAGGTCTTGATGACGGGTCTTAGGCAGCAGCGGCTAGGGCGCCACGCGCCAAGCTCTAAAATCAAATGCCATGAGTCAAACACCCACAGCCCGCCGCCCAATACGTGACCTGCCCGACGAGCTGATCAGCCAGATTGCTGCCGGCGAAGTGGTTGAACGCCCCGCCTCTGTAGTGCGCGAATTACTCGACAATGCGCTGGACGCCGGAGCCAGTCAAATCACGTTGCGCCTTTCAGCCGGCGGTGTGCGTTTGATATTGGTGGAAGACGATGGCCTAGGCATTCCGCGCGAAGAACTGCCTGTCGCCTTAAGACGCCATGCGACCAGCAAGATTGCCTCGCTGCAAGACCTTGAATCGGTAGGCACCATGGGTTTTAGAGGCGAGGCGCTGGCCGCCATTAACTCCATCGCCGACATGAGTTTGCTATCCCGCACCGAGAGCGATCCACATGCTTGGCAGCTCGACGGCAGAAGTGGCGAGTTAAAACCCGCCGCCCGTGCACGCGGCACCAGCGTCGAGGTGCGCGAACTGTTTTACGCCACACCCGCGCGGCGCAAATTTTTAAAGACTGATGCCACCGAACTAGCTCACTGCGTAGAAGCCGTGCGGCGCCATGCGCTGGTGCGTCCCGACGTGGGTTTCGCCGTTTGGCACGAGGGCAAATTAGTCGAGCAGTGGCGCGCCTGCAGTGGCGAGAATGCGCAAGACCAGCGCTTAGCGGATGTGTTGGGTGAAGAATTCATTCGCAAGTCAGTTGCCGTGTATTACGAAAGCGCTGCACTGCGCGAAGACGGTAGCCCTTCGATAAAAGTCTGGGGCCGAGCCGGTATTGCCGACGCAGCCAGAGCCCGTGCCGACTTACAGTTTGCCTATGTCAACGGCCGCTATGTGCGCGATAAAGTCATCAGCCACGGCGCACGCAGTGCCTATGACGATGTGCTGCACGGACAACGCCAGCCGGTGTATGCGCTCTACTTAGATGTGGACCCAGCGCGAGTTGACGTTAACGTGCACCCGACCAAGATTGAAGTGCGTTTTCGAGACAGCCGCGAAGTGCATCAAGCCGTGCGCCATGGGGCTGAAAACGCACTCGCCCTACCGCGTGCCGCGCTGGCGGAGCTGGGCAGCGAAGCACCGCTTGCGAATACTGCATCGAACTTGTCCTTTGCTGCGCCACTATCGGTTCAAGAAAACTTAGCCACAGGCCTCTTCGGCAAGCCAGCAGACAACAAGCCCGCCAGCCCCTTGTACCGCGCCCAGCCGGCTATGTATTTCGGTGCAGAAAAACGCACGGGTCAGCCCGGTTTTGAGGCCATGTGGCCAAGTCGTCCGCCCGTCACGCCGCCAAGTCCAATGGATACTAATGCAGCGAGTGGCTGGATAAACGCTTCGAATTCATCAGCAAAAACAGGATCAGGACCCAGTAATTTACCCCCAGGTGAATGGCCGCTAGGCCGCGCCATCGCCCAGTTGCAAGGCATTTACGTGCTGGCTGAAAACACCCAAGGCTTAGTCGTCATAGACATGCATGCGGCCCATGAGCGCATTGTTTATGAACGTTTAAAAAACCAGATGGCCGATCTCAAACAGTCGGGTGAGCAAAGCATTCCCAGCCAGCCTTTATTAATCCCCGCAACCTTTGCGGCCACCGCGCAAGAAGTCGCTTGCGCAGAAGCCAATGCACAAACCTTGGCCAGCTTGGGACTAGAGATAGTGCCGTTTTCACCCAAAACGCTGGCAGTGCGCGCTGTGCCCAGTTCTCTAGCGGATGGCGATGCGGTTGAACTCGCGCGCAGCGTGCTGGCTGAGCTGTCGCAGCACGATGCCAGCACAGTCATTGAGCGGGCGCAAAACGAGTTGTTATCCAGCATGGCTTGCCACGGCGCAGTACGCGCCAACCGAAAACTCACGATTGAAGAAATGAATGCCTTGCTGCGCCAAATGGAAACCACAGAACGATCCGATCAGTGCAACCACGGTCGGCCCACCTGGCGGCAAATCACGGTTCGCGAGCTCGACAGTTTATTCATGCGCGGCAGGTAAGTCAGCGACCACTACGCGCCATAAATGACCCGATTGAAAAACTCTACCCTCCCCTATCTCGCGCTCGCCGGGCCGACCGCTGCGGGCAAAACTGCCGCCACATTTGCCATCGCCAAGACCTTGCCCGTCGAAATCATCAGCGTCGATTCAGCCTTGGTCTACACCGGCATGGATATCGGCACGGCGAAACCCACGATAGAAGAATTGGCTTCAGTACCGCACCACCTGATTAATATTCGTGACCCGTTGCAGGCTTATAGCGCAGCAGAATTCGTCGCCGATGCGAATACCCTGATGGCTGAGATTCACGCACGCGGTAAAACGCCGCTACTGGTTGGCGGCACCATGCTTTACTTCAAGGCTTTGTTTGAAGGCTTGGACGACATGCCCAAGGCCAACCCAGAGGTGCGCGCAGAAATTGCTAGCCTTGCGCTAGAAAAAGGCTGGCCGGCTATGCATGCGCAGCTCGCTTTATGTGATCCTGTGACCGCTGCGCGCTTACAGCCGCAAGACTCTCAGCGCATCTCGCGCGCGCTAGAAGTCTGGACCGTCTCTGGCCAAGCCCTGTCCTCGTTTCACAGCCAGAGCGCAGAAAAAGACAGCGCTGCCAAAGCCGGTGCAGCGCGCTTAATTTCCTTAGAACCAGATGACAGAAGTTGGCTACACCTACGCATCGCTCAGCGCTTTGAAGCCATGCTGGCGCAAGACTTTATGGCCGAAGTCAAAGCCTTGCGCGCACGCGGCGACTTGCACATTGATTTACCGTCTATGCGCTGCGTGGGTTACCGACAAGCGTGGACGGCACTCGATCAGCTAGGTAGCGAGCGACCCTTCTCAAACGCTGAATGGAGCGACTTCAAGGACAAAGGCATAGTTGCTACGCGTCAACTCGCCAAGCGCCAAATCACTTGGTTGCGCTCCATGCCAGAGCGCCAAATTATTGCCTGCGATAAGCCTGATGCTTTGCAGCGGGTAATCGATTTAACGGCCAAAGCAATGCAGCAACAGACATGAAACTAGAACTAAAAAATCTCTCCAAACGCTATGCCGAAACCAGTGTGTTTAGCCGCGTCTCATTAGAAGTAGCGGCTGGCGAATTTGTCGCTATTGTGGGTGAGTCGGGTGTCGGCAAGTCCACACTTTTGAACTGCATGGCCGGCTTAGATGATTGGGACGAAGGCAGCGTTACGCTAATGGGTCAAGATTTGAGTCAACTCAATGCAGACCAACGCGCTTTGATGCGCCGCCGTCATGTAGGTTTTGTATTCCAAGCTTTTCACGTGCTGCCGCATTTGGATGTGGCACAAAACGTAGGCTTGCCGCTGTTGTTGCTTGGCCAGCAAATCGATGACCGGGTTGAAAAAATGTTGGCGGCGGTTGGCCTGCAAGGACTGGGCACGCGACTGCCGCAGCAACTCAGTGGCGGGCAGTTGCAACGCGTGGCCATTGCGCGAGCATTGGTGCATCAGCCGGCATTGCTATTAGCCGATGAGCCGACCGGCAACTTAGACCCCACAACCGCCGCCACCGTGATGAATGCATTAATTGCGCAGACCCAAGAGCATGGCGCAGCGCTGGTGTTGGTAACCCATTCAAAAGCTGCAGCCGCGCGCGCAGACCGGGTTTTAATTTTGAGCAGTGATGGCATACGTGCAGCCTAAAACCCTCACCACTGTCAGCATGGCCAGCACTTTGCTGCGCCTGTTGCGTCAACTGTCTTGGCGCGAGTTGCTGCATCACCCGTGGCGCAATTTGGCCGCTGTCTCAGCCGTGATGCTGGGCGTGGCGTTGGCGTTTTCTGTGCACCTTATTAACGCCTCTGCGCTGAGTGAATTCTCGCAAGCAGTACGCGCTGTGAATGGTCAGCCTGACTTGGAATTGCGCGCCGTGCAAGCCAGTTTTGACGAGACGCTGTATGCCCGCGTCGCCGCCAAAACCGAAGTGGCTATGGCCAGTCCGGTATTGGAGTTAGCCAGTTATGCGGTCGACGCCCAAGGCCAACGCGTAGCGCTGCGGGTGCTCGGCTTAGACGCGCTGGCCGTGGCACAACTCGCACCCGCTTTGATGCCAGTGCCTAGCGAAGACAGTGACCGTTTTGCACTATTCGCACCCGGCGCAGTATTTTTAAATCCGGCAGCAAGACAAGCGTTAACAGGCCAAGCATTCAAACTGCAAAACGGTTTGCAGCTTGAATCGGTTTATGTGGCTGGGAGCGTCAGCGCTAGCGGCGCAGCCTTGGCAGTGATGGACATTGGCGCGGCGCAAGAGCTGTTTGGCCGCAGCGGTCAGCTCACGCGGATTGACGTCAAGCTCAAACCTGGTGTCGATCACGCAGCATTCATTCAATCATTGCAATTGCCCGCTGGTGTGACGGCAGCAGAGCCGGGAGACGCAGCACAGAGGGTGAGTAATTTGTCACGCGCCTACCGAGTTAACCTGACGGTATTAGCGCTGGTGGCGCTGTTTACCGGTGCATTTTTAGTCTTTTCTGTGCTCTCTCTCAGCGTGGCAAAACGCGCGCAGCAGTTCGCACTGCTGGCAGTGTTGGGGCTGCGTGCACGTGAGTTATTGGCGCTGGTGTTGCTTGAATCCGCACTACTAGGCTTAGTCGGCAGCGCCGCTGGTATTGCGCTGGGTAGCGCATTGGCAGCTGTCGCACTCAAGGTCTTAGGGGGTGACTTAGGCGGTGGTTATTTTGCTGGCGTAGCGCCTTCGCTGCAGTGGAGCGGCCAAGCCGCTTTAGTTTATGGCGCGCTGGGCTTGGCCTCTTGTTTAGTCGGCGGTTGGTGGCCAGCGCGGGCCGCGCAAAAACTGCCACCGGCGCAAACGCTTAAAGGTTTGGGTGGTGCAGCGCCTAGCCAAAGCAGCCACTGGTTAAGTCTGGCCTTGATCGCCAGCAGCGGTTTACTCGCTATGCTGCCGCCAATATTTGGCATACCGCTGGCAGCTTATATCTCGGTGGCTTTGCTGCTGCTGGGCGGCATTGGCGCATTGCCTTGGTTAATTGCCTTGCTTTACGACCGACTCAGCCCATGGGTTTCACAGCGCTTGCTGCCCATGTTGGCGGTCGAGCGCGCCCGCCGCGTGCGCGAGAGCGCAGCGATCGCCGTGAGTGGCGTGGTCGCATCGCTTAGTCTGGCAGTGGCGTTAACCGTCATGGTCACCAGCTTTCGTGATTCCGTCAGCCAATGGTTGGACGTAGTTTTACCGGCTGATTTATACCTGCGCACGGCAGCGCCTTCTGGCTCTGCTGGGGCCGGAGAAACGGTTTTTTTCAGCCGCGAATTCGTCACCGATTTAAGCGGTTTGCCGGGCGTTCGCAAAGTCAGCGCACTGCGAACTACGCAGTTATTGCTTGAGCCGACGCAACCCGCAATTGCGCTGGTTGCACGTGACTTAAGTGAACCAGCAGAGAGCTTGCCGCTGATAGCAAACGTCTTGCCGGTGCCAACCGGACAGGTGGGGATTTACGTCAGTGAAGCCATGGTTGACTTGTATGGCGCAAAGCCCGGCACAGTGTTTCCCCCATTGGCGGCGGCTTTCGCACAATCGATAGATAAAAAGCCAAGCACCACGGTATTTTTTGTCGCCGGCGTGTGGCGCGACTATGCGCGGCAGTTCGGTGCGATTGCGATTGACCTGAAAGACTTTCAGCGCTTAAGCGGCGACACCCGAATCAACGACTTAGGTCTCTGGCTGCAACCTAGTGCCGACGCTAGCAGTGTTGAAAAATCAGCCCGGCAAGTAGCCGACCAACGCTATGGTGCAGCTAGCTTGATTGAGTTTGCCTCGACGAGTCAGATACGCGCTATTTCCCTGAAGATTTTTGACCGCAGTTTTGCCGTGACGTATTGGCTGCAAGGTGTGGCGATTGCGATTGGCTTATTTGGTGTGGCAGCGAGTTTTAGTGCGCAAGTATTGGCGCGGCGAAAAGAGTTTGGCCTATTAGTTCACCTAGGCCTAACGCGTCGGCAAATTCTGACGGTGGTCGCCGGCGAGGGCGCGGCTTGGACGGTGATAGGCAGCTTGGCCGGATTACTTTTGGGCTTAGCGGTGGCGGTGGTGTTGGTCAAAGTGGTGAACCCACAAAGCTTTCATTGGACTATGGATTTGGTTCTGCCTTGGTTGCGGCTGACCGCGCTGTGTGCAGCGGTGATTGCGGCTGGCACATTAACCGCTTGGCTGGCTGCACGTTCAGCCGCCGGGCGGGATGCGGTACTCGCAGTCCGGCAAGACTGGTAAAAAATTGGTGGTTTGAGATGTTAAATTTTTCAAGACGACAACTGATGCACGCCGGCCTGAGTTCACTGGCAGGGTTTTATGGTTTGACGGCGACAAGTTTAGTGCAAGCCTTACCAGCTAAGACCTTGGTGTTCCCGCGTGACCGCGGTGCACATCCTGACTTTAAAACGGAGTGGTGGTACATCACTGGTCAGGCCAGTTCAGGTCAAAGGCAATTTGGTTTTCAGCTGACTTTTTTCAGCGCCCGAGTTGACGGCACTGCGGCCATGAAGTCTAAGTTTGCAGCCCAGCAATTGCTTTTCGCACATGCCGCCATCAGCGACATAGAAGGCAAAAAAATCTGGCACGACCAACGCATTGCGCGTGCCGGTTTCGGCATTGCCAGTGCCAGTCAAACCGATATGTCGGTGTTGCTGCGCGACTGGTCGTTAAGCGCTGAAGGCGGACGCTACAAAGCCAATTTACCGGCCATCGGCTTCGGCTTAGCGCTGGAATTTAAGGAAACCCAACCCATGCTGCTGCAAGGCAATCAAGGCCTGTCGCGCAAGGGGCCAGACGAGCGTCAAGCCAGTTATTACTACAGCCAGCCGCAACTAGCGGCCAGCGGAGTGCTGCAACTGCAGGGAAAAAATTTCGAGGTCAAAGGCAAAGCTTGGCTAGACCATGAGTGGAGCGAAGAAGTGCTAGCGCCGACGGCAGTCGGCTGGGATTGGATAGGTATGAATTTAGACGACGGCAGCGCACTGACCGCGTTTAGGCTGCGCGACAAAGACGGCGGCACGGTATGGGATGGCGGCTCCTCTCGCACAGCGAGCCAAGAACTGAGAATTTTCAAGCGCGGCGAGGTGGTTTTTACAGCGCTTAAAACCTGGCGAAGTCCGCTCAGCCAAATTACTTATCCGGTGCAGTGGCAAATAAAAACACCAAACGCCAACTACACCGTGCGCGCACTGATAGACGCGCAAGAGCTAGACAGCCGCCAATCAACCGGTTCGATTTACTGGGAAGGTTTGAGCGAGCTGCTTGATGCCAAAGGCCAGCGTTTAGGCTTGGGTTATTTGGAGATGACGGGCTATGGGCAGGCGCTGCAAATGTAGTTGGGCTCAAGCTGGCCGCGCTGTTGAGTTCATCGCTTTATCAAAGCTTAATTAACAAGAAGTGCCGAATTCGTATTGACTACCTACAGGTAATATCCACAAATTATTATCTTAAGATGATTTTTTGACATTACCATCTTTAAGTAATAATATGCAAATATTACTCAAAAGTGGTATCTCGTCATGGACTATTTGATCTCAATTTCTGACCAACTCACACCTCAACTGCGCTCAATGCGCAAAGCTCGCAAGCTAAACCAGGCCGAACTGGGTCGCAAACTCGGACTTTCGCAGTCGCGCATCGCGGCGATAGAGCGCAATCCTGCGGCGGTCAGTGCCGGCCAGCTGTTAGAAATTTTGAAGGTTTTAGGCGTCGCTCTGGTTTTGCGCGATCTACAAGCACCGGCTGTCTCGACCTCTACAGCGCCCAAACTATTGGACAGCTACCCCAAAGGTGAATGGTGATGAACGCGCGTTCACTTTCTATTTGGATGAACGGGGAATTTGTCGGCACTTGGAGCATAGGCCGCACCGGTAATCACCAACTCGACTATGCGCCCGAGTGGCGTGCATCAATACGCAGCCGACCGCTGTCCTTGTCACTACCCTTCACAGCAAACAACCGATTAGAAGGCGATGCGGTAAGAAACTATTTCGACAATTTACTACCGGACAGCCAGAGTATCAGGGAGCGTATCAGCCGGCGTATCAGCTTGCGTTTAAGCACCAAAGACACAGCTGCGTTCACGCTACTACAAGCCATAGGACGGGACTGCGTGGGCGCTGTGCAGTTGCTGCCAGTCGGCGCTAGCCCAGAGGGCTTTGACGAAATCAACTACGCGCTACTTTCAAACGAGCAAATCGAAAAGCATTTAGCCGCCTTGGGTTCTGCTGCCGGCGCAGGAAATCAGGACGACGAGCAAGACTTTCGTTTGTCGATTGCTGGCGCACAAGAAAAAACCGCCTTACTGCAAGTAGCCGGCCAGTGGTGCAGACCTCTAGGCGCTACACCGACCACTCACATACTCAAGCCGGCCATTGGAATAACGCAAGGGCGCAACTTGGATATGAGGCATTCGGTAGAGAACGAATGGCTTTGCATGCAAATTGCGCAAGAACTTGGTTTGCCGGTGGCTAAATGCGAAATGCAGAACTTTGGCCATAGGCGTGTGCTGGTGGTCGAACGCTTTGACCGAAAGCACCAACAAGAATCGATTACCCGTTTACCGCAAGAAGATTTTTGCCAAGCCAAAGGTTTGTCCAACGACCAAAAGTACGAACAAAACGGCGGACCTAGTATGGAGACATGCTTAGAAGTTCTTAAAGGTGGCGAGGCTTTTCATGAAGATGGCCGATGCTTTTTGTGTGCCCAATTATTGTTTTGGTTTTTGGCGGCTATCGACGGCCATGGCAAGAATTTTTCTCTGTTTATGCTGCCTGGCGGACGCTATCGGATGACGCCTTTATACGATGTGCACTCAGCCTGGCCACTGATTGGCACAGGGCCAAATTGCCTTGCCTACAAAGAAACAAAGTTAGCCATGGCTGTGCACAGCAAGACGGCACATTACAAGCTCTCGGAAATCCAAACGCGCCACTGGCAAGCACTGGCCACGCGTAGCACCGTTGATGGCGCATGGGAGGCCATGCTGGACATGACGCAAGGTTTAGACGCAGCGCTTAAGCAGGTTGAGCAGCGCTTACCCACTGACTTTCCCGTGAAGTTGGCAAACAGCCTATTTCATGGCGTTAGGCGCCACATAAAACAGTTCAATATTGGACTCGCACGTGCGGGAAAAGCAGCTGAATCTGACTCAAATACATCAGAAAAGATACTTTGAAGTTTATGAAATCTTGCTTTTAGTGTTGACAATTTACTCGCGCTTTTAGTGAGTAGACAGCATCAAATGCCCGATTAAGGTTTTGGCAGGTCGCACTGAAATCTCAATATCAAAGCCTAGCCGAGTCAAGCAATCCATCAATTTTCGTTCGGACAAATTACTCAAGTCGCCGCGCATCATGTCCGATACCTTGGGTTGGGTGATACCCATGCGTTTAGCCGCATCTTGTTGGGTCAAATCCAGATTGCGCAGGGCTTTTCTGATCTCAATCACCAAGCCTGTTTTAATTTTGAGTTTGTCTGCATCGGCAAGCTCAAGGTCAGCAAATATATTGCCAGAGCCAATGTGTACTTCAACGCCATCTATGATTTTAGTTTTCATTTTCGCAACTCTTTTATAAATGTCTCGGCAACTTTTAGCCGGGCATAAATGATGTCCATGTCCTCCTTGGGCGTAGCAATACCGCACTTACTCTTTTTTTGAAAGCAGTGAAGAACAAACACTGCCTCAAAAAATTTGACGCTATACACAGCACGGTAAGTACCACCCACATCGCTATCCACCACTTCAAGCACACCAGCACCGCCAAAGCCTTTGAGAACCTTGGCCGAGTCATGTTTATCACTAGCCTGAGCTAATGACAACGCAAAGCCGAAAAAGCTCCGCACATCAGCAGGTAAAGCCATTAAATCTTTGTAGCTGCTACCAATCCATCGGAGAGGTTTTTCGTTTGTGAGCATAAGTTGGGGTATACATTAAATAGTATAAAGCGCGAAACGAATTAGCTTTTTTAAAAAATCCGCGCTGCGCCGACAAAACCCCTAATGTAGCTATGTGGGTTCAATAAGAATAGCCTTCCTCAACTTATTAGGTCGCAAACAAACGCGGATCAAAAGTAAACGGATTGCGTTCTACGCTCAGCTCGATAGCGCTGTACAAATGATGAGCCGGGTTGATGAGCAATATTTTGTCTTCAGGCTCAAGGTAGGACGGCACCCAAAGTCCCAAACTAGCACCACTGGCGAGCCAATCTAAACCCAATGATTGCGTGATCGCTTCGCTGCTGCGCCAGTTATCAAGCAAGCCCAATTTCTTGATATCGTGGATTGGCGCAGCCTCGGGAATATCGAGCCGCATGAGCACTTGATTGGCTGGATTTGCCCCGTTGCAATGGACACGTTTTTCAAGTTGGCACAGCGCCCGAGACGCGCCGGCATAAACTATTTGCAACTGACCCTTGGTATGCCAGCGGCCATTGCCCAAGGTTGAGCCGTGACCTAGAGAAGACAAAATTGCTTTGTCTGGTGGTTGGGGCCTAGGGCAATAGCCGATTCGCCAGACTGAGATCAAGCAGCGCCGCCATATTTAATCGCCAGCAAAATGTCTTTAACCCGCTGCGCGCCGAATGAATTCATCGCCACAGCCAGAGGTGTCTCGCCGTCCAGCATGGGGTGCGGGCGATTTAGCCATGCGGATGCCTCCGCTTCGGTCTCGAAAGTCTCGGCCGCCATGCCGTCCAGTTCTAATAAGCGCAATACATTTTCAGCTGCATGCGTAGGCAGGATTTGATCTTTTGCCGCCAGTCGAGTGACTGTTCCACGGTCAAGATCAAGGTAGTTCGCCATCAGCGATTTACTCAAACCCATGAAATCACCGACTGGCTCTAAGGCCTTGCTAGTAATCCCTACTTTAAGGATTTTGTAGGCCTCGTCATTGCCAAGTTTAAAGCCTTGCAGCGGGCGTGATGCCACTTGGGTACGCGCCGATTTGAGCGCCGCGTCGTGGCCCAAAATCAATTGCCAGATGGTCGAGAGCTCTAGTCTTCTGGGTTTACCACTGAGTGTTCGGTGGATGGCGATTAGATTGGTCATGCTGCAATTAAAGCATAGTGATGCGGTGTTTGCAACATACAACAATTTTCAGAGCATCAGATAAACGCCACCCAGAACGTAGCCGTACAAGGTGGTGGTTTATGCTTTAACTCAAGTCTTTAAGGCTGGGCCTAAGCCGATTTAAACCCACCTCAAAAAGACTAAAAATCTCAATGCGCGCCAGCCGCCGCATCACCACTTGCGGCATCCGGCTTGCCCGGTCGAGTCAAATAAACCACCGGTATCAGCATCAAAAAGATAACCGCAGAAGCATAAAAAACGTCATTCGCGGCCAGCGTGTAAGACTGCTGATCGACCATACGGTTAATGCTGGCCAAAGCTTGTTGCATGCCCAAGCCAGAGCTTCTCAAACCATCAATAGCACTGTTAGCCGCCAAACTGCCTTGGTTCACATATTCACTTAACTGCGCATGATGAACGGCGGCACGCTGTTCCCAAACTGTGGTGGCGATAGAGGTACCAAAAGAGCCGGCGGTAATACGCACAAAGTTCGACAAACCAGACGCTGCAGCGATTCGATCCGGCGACAAACCTGAAAGCGTAATGGTCAGCAGCGGAATGAAGAAAAACGCCATTGCCACGCCTTGAATCACGGTTGGAATCATGATGGTTTCAAAATCTGCCTGCGTGCTGAACCTAGACCGCATCCACAGCACTAGCGCGAACACTAAAAACGCAAACACGGCATAACGGCGTGGATCAACCTTGCTAATGGTTTTACCCACCACGGGAGACAGCAACAAAGCCATTAAACCCACGGGTGCCAGCACCCAGCCAGCCTGTGTTGCGGTGTAACTCATAAACTGCTGCAACCACAGCGGCAGCAACACCACATTGCCGAAAAACAAGCCGTAACCGATGGACAGCGAGAGCGTGCCGGCCCAGAAATTACGGCGTTTAAACAAGGTCAGATCGACCACGGGATGCTCCTCCGTGAGCTCCCAAATAACGAAGGCAATCAGTCCCACCACAGCAATAATGGCCAACGCAATCACCTCGCCAGAATGGAACCAGTCCAACTCTTTGCCCTTGTCCAGCATGATTTGCAGCGAGCCCACACCCACTACCAGCAGCGCTAAGCCGATAGAGTCAATCGGCAGCTTGCGCGTTGGGCTTTCGCGGTTCTGAAAAATACGCCAGGTAATGAAAGCCGCGGCAAAGCCGACCGGTATATTGATGTAGAAAATCCAAGGCCAAGAAATGTTGTCGGTAATATAACCACCAAGCAGCGGCCCGATCACCGGTGCAACCAAAGTGGTCATAGACCAGAGCGCCATTGCCAGCCCGGCCAAGGCCTTGGGATAGCTAGACAGCAGCAAGGCTTGCGACAGCGGAATCATGGGGCCAGCCACCAAGCCTTGCAAAATACGAAAAAATATCAAAGTGCCCATGTTGGGCGCCAGTCCACAAAGCCAGGAAGTCAGCACAAACAACATGATGCTGGTGACAAAAAGTCTGACTTGACCAAAGCGCTGGGACAACCAACCAGTCAGGGGTACAGCAATCGCGGTCGAGACCGCGAAACTGGTGATCACCCAAGTGCCTTGGTTGGGACTGACACCCAAATCACCAGCAATAGCTGGCAAAGACACATTCGCAATCGAGGTGTCCAGCACATTCATAAAGGTCGCTGCCGACAAGGCAAGCGTACCCAAAATACGGGCTGTACCCGTTAATGGCGGCGGCGCCACGTACGGGGCCGGTTTTGGCGCGGCCTGAGGCGGATTAGCAGGTGCAGGAACTAAAGCCATAAAAGCCTAAATAGTAAAAATCAGTAGGAGGTCAAGACTCGCTGGCGACATTCAGTCAAGGCGGTAAAAAACCGCCCAAACTTGTCGAAGGCAGGCTCAGGACGCGCTGGCAACCGGCTTAATTGCAGCTTTGGCAGCAGAGGACTTGGGTACTGTCTTGGACACCGCCTTCAGGACGGGCTTAGCGCTAAGGCCTGGCTTGACCGCTGTGCTGGCTACTGTCGCGACATAGTTCTCACCCGCATTAGCCGCAATCACGCGCTGCACGGATTGCTCGGCTTGGTCGTTGCTGGCGGAAAAGGCTTGGCTGAGTGCGGCATCAGCGCTGCGCGGCTCATCTGCTAAGCGCTTGCCATCGGTGTTGCTGATATTGATTTCGGCCAGCATAGACAAACCCACACGCAGCGGATTAGCTTGCAACTGTTCGGCGTCTAGCGTGATACGTACCGGCACGCGCTGCACGACTTTGATCCAGTTGCCCGTCGCGTTTTGTGCGGGCAGCAAAGCAAACGCTGCACCCGTTCCAACGCCTAAGCCGGCAACCAATCCTTTGTACTCGATCTTCTTTCCGTACAAATCGGCCACCAACTTAACCGGCTGACCAATCCGAATGTCGCGCAACTGAACTTCTTTAAAGTTGGCATCGACCCAAACATTTTTGAGCGGGATGATGGACATCATGGGTGTGCCAGCCGCCACGCGCTGACCAAGCTGAACCGTGCGCTTGGCGACATAGCCGTCCACCGGCGCTAGCAATGCCGCGCGCTGGGTGGTCAGAAATGCTTCGCGCATTTTGGCAGCTGCGATCATCACGGCGGGATGTTGGTCAATGCTGGTTCCCTCGGTCAGGGCTTGGTTGCTGGCGAGTTGCTCGCGCGCGGCTAGCACACCGGCTTGAGCCGCAGCGACTTGGCTTTGGGTCTCCAGTAAGCGGGTTTGAGCATGGCTTAACTCTTCTTTGGATACCGCTCCATTGCCGACTAAGGACTGGCGGCGCTGCAAGTCATTCTGAGCCCGCAGTACATCGCTGCTTACCCGCGTCACATCTGCTTGACGTAGCGTGACTTGCGCCGCTAAAGCGCCGTTATTAGCAAACAGTGTGCGCACTTGACGCACTGCTTGAGCCAGCGCGGCCTTGGCCTGATCCAGTGCGACGGTGGCATCGGCCGGATCGAGTTGCACCAGCGGCTGGCCGGCTTTAACAAAATCAGTGTCATCAGCCATGATGGCCATCACCGTGCCGCTTATCTGAGGCGTGATCAAGATCACATTGCCCTGCACGTAGGCGTTGTCGGTGGACTCATAGTGGCGAGCCACCATGTATTCGTAAATCGACCAACCCACTGCGCCCACAATGACGACGGCGGCTAGCGCGGTCAGGGCTTTTTTACGCTTTGGGTTACCGGTGGCTGGAGTAGCAGGAGGAGCTGGGTAGGCGGGTGTGTTCATGGTCTTGATCTCTGGGCTGACGACAATTAAAGGGTTGTTTAGCGGCGGCTTGCCGCGCAATAAAAAGTGAAAACTTAAATCTGTTGTTATTGGGCTCTTGCGCTGGTTTCGATGACTCGATTGCCGGCTAAAACTGCTGAGTTAGAAAAGCTGGCCTGCGCGCTAGCCGAATAACCGCCGCCTAACGCCCGTATCAAGGCCACTTGCGTGTCGAGCACACGGGCTGACAAATCAACCGCCAGACGGCGCTGGGTCAAGACACTGGTTTCTGCCGTGAGCACATTAATGAAGTTGCCCAAGCCAGCCTTGTAGCGCTGTACCGCAATGTCATAGGCGTCTTGCGCTGCACTTTGGGCCAGTGACTGCTGCTGCTGCTGGCGCTCAATAGCGGTTAATGAGCTGAGCTGATCGGAGACATCACGCACGGCATCAATCACAGCGGCGTTATAGCTTTCTACGGCAATATCGAGGTCAGCAGTTTTGCCGCGCAAATTGGCGCGTAAGCGACCGGAATCAAAAATCGGCAAACGCAGCGCCGGACCTACGCCAATTTGCTGACTGCCAGCACTAAAAAGTCGATTCAGACCTAGGCTAGAAAATCCAGCAAAACCGACCAAGTTGATATTGGGATAAAACTCGGCCTTGGCATTGGCCACCAAGCTGGATGACGCCTCGACACGCCAGCGCGCAGCGGCAATATCGGCACGTCGGCCCAACAAGTCGGCAGATAACTTAGCTTGCAAGGCGACTGGATGGATAGCCGTCAATGCCGGCAACTCTTGCAGCAAGGCAGAAACTTGGGCCTCGCTCTGGCCGGTTAAAGCAGCCAGCGCATTGCGGGTGAGTGCGGCTTGCTCCAGCACTACTTCTAACTGTAGCCGCGCCTCTGGCAATCCGCCTTCGCTCTGACGCAGTTCTAGTCGTGTATCCAAACCGGCACCCACGCGGTCCTGTACCAGCTTTAGGGTTTCTTGGCGCTGCGCCAATGTGCGTTTTGCTACAGCCGCCAAGTCATTCAAACGCAGCAGTTGAAAGTAGCTGCGCGCCACATTGCTGGCGAGCAGCACGCGGGCCGCTTGTGCATCGGCGGCGCTGGCGTTGGCCGTGCCGATAGCAGCATCTAGTGCCGCACGATTTTTACCGAAAAAATCTAACTCCCAGCTGGCACTGAGTTGAGCGGTTGCGTTGTTCACTGTGCTGCCAGCTAGCGGCGGCGGCACTAAACCGTTGGCGCTGTAGCGCTGACGCGTCACATCTAACTGAGCTTGCAGCTGTGGTCCGGCGGCGGCGGCGACACTTTCAATCGAAGATTGCGCCCGCTTGAGGCGGGCTTGGGCTAGCTTTAGGTTGGGATTATTTTCCAGTGCTTTGGCAACCAGCGCGTCAAGTTGTGCGTCACCAAAGTCAGTCCACCACTTCTCTACTGGCATGTTTTTCAGCGCCTGCTCGGGCGCGCTGGCGCTCAAACCCAGAGAATCTGCATTGCGCAGATCGGCGCTGGAATGGATACCTGACATGTCAGCGCAACCCGTAGCCATGATGCCAACGGCCAGCAGACTGGCCAGTGTCACCAAGGCCATGCGAGATGATGCGCGCCAGATCGGCAAAGCCTGATCTGCTTGATACGGTGCTGCCGGTGACGTGCCGACGGTAGTGAGAAGTTGTGGATTGCTGGGCATGTTGTTCATGATTCGAAATTGAGAAAAATTTAATCTTTGTCAGCTTTGGCAGGTTTATCTGACTTGTCTGGCGTTTCACAGCGCACGTTACTCAGCACTTGAGCTCGGTTCAAAACACGGCGCAAATAGGCTTTGAATTGCTGAAATTCAGCGTCTGAAAAACCCACCAAATGGTCGTTTTGAACCCGGCATAGCGACTTGGGAATTTCCTGTGCGGCCAGCACACCAGCCTCAGTCAATTCGATATTCACGACCCGTCTGTCGTGAGATGAGCGCACGCGCTGGCAGAGATGCTTGGCTTCTAGGCGGTCTAGCATGCGGGTCATGGAGCCGGCATCTAGATCACATTCGCGCGCCAGCTCGGCCACCGTAGAGGCCATGCCTCTGTGGAGTTTGAACAAAGGCAGCCACTGGGCGTTGGTCAAGCCATTGGGCTCCATTTCGCGCTCAATGCCGTGGCCAACCAAAGACAGAATGCGGCGCATCATGTAGCCAACGCTTTCTTCGGGCTCATAGCCTTCAGGGCGATAGAACTCACGAACTACTTCTTGCGCCTCGTCTTGGGTGCTTGGTAAATCTTTGGAGTGTCCTGAATCAGCTGTAAAAGCCGTGAGAGCCGTGGAAGCCGTGGAAGCCATGGAATTAGCCAGTGGGTTTTGCGGTGAAATAGGTTTATCGGACATGGCGGAATAATAACTGCCTATGCAAACATTGTCAAGGCTATGTTTGCATACGCAACTTTCAAAGACTGGTTTATGGTTAAACTCCATAGCATGGCTAAAACACCCGACAAATCGTTCTCTTCTTCTCCGCTAGCAGGCGCAAAAACTTCACCCAAATCACTTTCAGGTCTATTGCCTTTTTTACAGCCTTATCGACTACAGATTGCGTTTGCCGCGATGTTTTTGGTGCTCGCTGCGGTCGCCACGCTGGTGTTTCCATTGGCCTTGCGCAGTCTGATTGACGGTGGTCTGGGTAGCCCGGGTTTGACGGATGCCGGCAAGGGTGAACAAATTCTCGGGCTGCGGAATCATTTTTTCGAGTTGTTTGCGGTCGCTGCAGCCTTAGGACTTTTTTCTGCGGGACGCTTTTACATGGTCAGCTGGCTAGGTGAGCGCGTCACAGCCGATTTGCGCAATGCGGTCTACTCACATGTGCTGCGCCAAAGCCCGGCATTTTTTGAAACGACACAAACCGGCGAGGTTCTCAGCCGTCTGACGGGCGACACCACGCTGGTGCAAACCGTGGTCGGCTCATCGCTGAGCATGGGTTTGCGCAACGCCGTCATGGGTGTTGGTGCGCTATTTATGTTGGTCTATACCAACCCTTATTTAATGGTGCAAGTCATAGGTGTTCTGGTCGTGATCGTGGTACCTTCGGTTATGTTTGGCCGACGCGTGCGCAAGCTCTCGCGTGCCAGCCAGGACCGAGTTGCCGACTCCAGCGCTATCGCCGCCGAAGTTCTCAACGCCATACCCGTCGTGCAGAGTTACAGTGCCGAGGCGCGCGAATCCGCACGCTTTGATCAGTCAACTGCTGCGGCATTTGCGGTTGCTGTACGGCGCACCAAGGCGCGTTCGGTGCTGGTGGCCTTCATCATCATCGCCACATCAGCCGCGCTGTTGTTTGGCTTATTCCAAGGCACGCAGGCGGTGATGCGCGGCGATATCACAGCCGGCCATCTGGGCCAGACCGTGGTGTATGTGATTATTTTGGCCAGCGCGGCAGCGGTGTTGGGCGAAGTCTACGGCGATTTACTGCGCGCAGCCGGTGCTACCGAGCGGCTAATGGAGTTGCTGCAAGCGCGCTCACCGGTACTCTCGCCGATCAATCCGGTGACGGCACCACACACCCAACGGGGCACAGCAGTAGGCTTTGAAGACATTCTTTTTCACTACCCTTCACGACCTTTGCTGCCGTCCATAAGCAATTTCAGCATGCAAGTCGCACCCGGCGAAACAGTCGCCGTCGTGGGCCCTAGCGGCGCAGGAAAAAGCACACTGTTTCAGTTACTGCTGCGTTTTTATGACCCCAGTTCGGGCCGCATCACCATAGATGGTGTCGCCATCAAAGACATGGCGCTGACAGACTTGCGCCAACAAGTTGGCATAGTGCCGCAAGACGCGGTGATTTTTTCGACTAGCGCACTGGAGAATATTCGCTACGGTAAACCCGACGCCAGCGACGAAGAAACCATGGCCGCAGCCCAAGCGGCGTTCGCGCATGAGTTCATCACCGCCCTGCCCGAGGGCTACAACACCTTTTTGGGCGAGCGCGGCGTACGCTTATCGGGCGGTCAGCGCCAACGCATTGCGATTGCACGAGCGATGCTAAAAAACGCGCCGCTTTTGCTGCTCGATGAAGCCACCAGCGCACTTGACGCCGAGAGCGAACGCATGGTGCAAGCCGCACTCGAGTCGGCGATGAAAAATCGAACCACACTTGTCATTGCCCACAGACTTGCAACCGTGCAGCAGGCGACGCGTATATTAGTGTTGGATCAAGGCCAGCTGGTCGAGCAAGGCACGCATGCCGAACTGGTCGCAAAAGGCGGAATTTATGCGCGTCTTGCGGCTTTGCAGTTCACGGTTTAAATAAGAATAGTCGGCGCTTAAAAAGAAAACCATTTTGTGCATCCATGCCAATCCGGCATGGACTTTAAAAAACCAAGCCTTAGACAATTAAGCAATAGGACTCTAAGCTAGGCAACTTGCGGCTTTTATCTTCATCAGGAGTTTTACCCATGTCACAAGCATCCAACCCTCTTAGCCCACCTCACCCGATTGGCGCTCAATACCAACACACACAACACGCACTGCCGTCTTACCTTCAGGCCGACAACCTCGGGCCCTGGGGCAATTACCTGCAGCAAGTTGACCGTGTCATTCCCCACCTAGGCAGTCTAGCGCGATGGGCAGAAACGCTAAAACGCCCGAAACGAGTTCTGATTGTTGATGTCCCCATCCATATGGATGACGGCACAATTGCGCACTTTGAAGGCTACAGAGTCCAACACAATGTCTCACGCGGACCGGGCAAAGGTGGCGTGCGCTTTCACCAAAACGTCACACTGTCAGAAGTCATGGCTTTGTCAGCTTGGATGTCAGTTAAAAACGCAGCGGTAAACGTTCCATACGGTGGCGCAAAGGGCGGCATTCGCGTTGATCCCAAGCTGCTCACAAGGGGAGAGCTAGAGCGCATGACGCGCCGCTACACCAGCGAGATTGGCATCATCATTGGCCCGAATAAAGATATACCGGCCCCAGACGTCAACACCAACGAGCAAACCATGGCCTGGATGATGGACACCTACTCCATGAACACCGGCTCGACCGCCACTGGCGTAGTCACCGGCAAGCCGGTCGATTTGGGCGGCTCACTAGGCCGGCGTGAAGCCACCGGCCGTGGCGTATTCACGGTTGGCGTGGAGGCGGCCAAACACATAGGTTTGGAGATTTCAGGCGCACGCATTATTGTGCAAGGCTTTGGAAATGTAGGCGGCGTAGCTGGCAAACTGTTTGCAGAAGCCGGCGCATGGGTTGTAGCCGTCCAAGACCATGGTGGCACGATTTACCGCGAAGCGGGTCTGAACGTACCCGCTCTTTTGCGCCATGTCGAAGAAACCGGTAGCGTCAGCGGTTTTGTCGATGCCGAAAAAATCAGTGACGACAGCTTTTGGGACGTCGAATGCGACATCTTGATACCCGCCGCCTTAGAAGAGCAAATCACAGCGGCGAATGCCGGACGCATCAAAGCGCGCATGGTGATTGAAGGTGCGAATGGCCCGACAACACCAGCGGCTGACGACATCTTGGCAGAACGCAATGTATTGGTCTTGCCAGACGTCATCGCTAACGCCGGCGGCGTGACGGTTAGCTACTTTGAATGGGTGCAGGATTTTTCAAGCTTTTTCTGGGATGAAGAAGAAATCAATCTGCGCTTAGTCAAGATCATGAAAGAAGCTTTTGCCGTCATCTGGAACGTCGCGCAAAGCCGCAAGGTCAGTCTGCGCACTGCCACTTTCATCGTCGCTTGCCAGCGAATATTGCGTACCCGCGAATTGCGCGGTTTATACCCTTAAGCGAAGTCATCCGGGCCTAAGGGCCCGGATAGAAAAGGCGCTTAAAACGCGGCTATTGCAAGGTCTCTTTGAGCGCTGCAGGCAAGGAAAAAGCCAGTACATCAATCCCTTCATCCGCCAGATCTTCGGCCTCCTGCAGGCTGGCCTGACCGCGAATACTGCGGCTCTCGGAGTCACCGTAATGCATGCTGCGGGCTTCATCGGCGAAGCGTTCGCCTACATCCTCGGTATTCGCCAAAACTTCCCGCAAAGCTTTGAGAAAAACCGCCTGTGCAGCCGTACTGGGCTTGAGCGCATCAGTCGGCTCAGACCCAGAAGCCACTAATTGATTTTCAGGGATAGTCTCTCGCGACGATGACGGCGCAGCCGTTGCGCCTAAATTAAGCCGAGGTGCACTGGGCAACTTAACAATGCTGGTATCAGCGCACAAAGGGCAAGCCACTAAGGAGCGGGATAACTGAGACTGAAAGTCTTCCTCAGACGCAAACCAGCCTTCAAATGAATGACGTTGACCGCACTGAAGATTGAGAACTTTCATAAGCCATTATCACGGAGACAAAAGCCGGATGAAAACATCCCTGAACTCTGAATAGGTAAAGCCAGACGAGCAAGTTTGGCGCAGAGCGATCAAGCCGGCTGCTGCCAATCCAGCGACCACGCACCCGACAATACATTTTGCAGCCACAGCATGCCAGTCAGCGTTTTAGCGTCGGTCACGCTGCCATCCGCACACCAAGCTAACAATTGCTGCGGGCTGGCACTAAAGACGTCGAGAAATTCTCCAGCATCTAACTTACGCTTACCCAGAGACAGCCCGCGGGCAAACCAAATATCTATGAACTCAGTGGAATAAGAAATCACAGGATGCAGCACACCGGCTCTGGCCCACTCTTTGGCGCTGTATCCGGTTTCTTCCAGCAACTCACGCCGAGCACAATCCAGGGCAGCCTCGCCGGCATCTAACTTGCCAGCAGGAAACTCAATCATCACCTTGCGCATGGGATGACGAAACTGGCGCTCTAGCACCACCTGACCATCATCGAGCAAAGCTACCACCATCACCGCACCCGGATGAATAATGTATTCACGCATGGCTTGCGTGCCATCGGGCAGTAGCACCGTGTCACGCAGTGCATGTAAAAAACCACCACGCAAAATTTGCTCTGAAGCCAGCGTAATTTCGCGAAGGTGGTCGTCTTTCATGCTCTTAATCCAGCTGATTTATTGATGATGCTTAAACAGATAGCGATAAATAAAACCGGGAAAAGCAAACGTCACAAACAGCGTGCCGGTGATCGCGTAGAACTCCCAGCCCTGCGGTGCGATCTGACCTAAACGCTGCTCCAACAAAAGCCCTAAGCTGCCTGCCACAAAGTAAAACACGACTAGTTCGGCAAAACGAGTCGCCAAGTTTTTAGGCGACTTTAATGCGATCACTAAAAACAAACGCCGCGACAGAAATGGCAGGTTGGCGGCGAGTAGTGCAAAAAGAACAGTAATCCAGACCGATACGTTTTGGGTCATGGATTAATCAGACGCCGAGAGATGTGACTATGCTTTTGATGGCCTGTGAGCAAAGCGTCATCAAGCCGCCCGGCATCACACCCAAAATTAGCAGCAGCGCGCCATTCACCGACAACACAATAGCCGCATCTTTGGGCGCCGTGATTGGCGTATTGTTAGGCGCACGCGGTGCATCGAAATACATAACCTTGATAACCCGCAGATAGTAAAAAGCACCCACCAGCGACATCATGACGGCAAACAAAGCCAGCACAAGATAACTGGTTTTACCCGAAGAAATCAGCGCTTGCAGCACTGATAGCTTGGCATAAAACCCAAGCAGCGGCGGCAAGCCAGCCAGTGAAAACATGGCCATAGCCATCACGCCAGCATAAAGCGGGCTGCGTTGATTCAGACCAGCCAAATCGGAGATTTCTTCAGACTCATGTCCAGCGCGGGTTAGTAGCAACACCACACCGAAAGCGGCCAAGGTGGTGAGCACGTAGCTAATCGCATAAAACATTGATGCGCTATAAGCCATTTCAGTATTGAACTCATTGCCATTGACCACACCAGACATCATGCCGAGAAGCAAAAAGCCCATTTGTGAAATGGTGGAATAAGCCAGCATACGTTTGAGATTAGTCTGCGCGACAGCGGCTAAATTACCGACTAGCAAAGAGCCTATGGCCATGATGGCCAACATCTGTTGCCAGTCAATTGCCAGAGGCAACATGCCCTCCACCAAAAGTCGCATCACGATAGCAAAAGCCGCTAATTGTGGGGCGCCACCTATGAGCAGAGTAATCGCCGTTGGCGAGCCTTGATAAACGTCAGGCAGCCACATATGAAACGGCACAGCACCTAACTTAAACGCCAAACCAGAAACCACAAACACCAAGCCAAAAACCAGCACTTGATGCTTGACCTGACCGCTGGCAATTGAGTTGAACACTTCGTTGACGTCGAGCGAACCAGTTGCGCCATAAATCATGGACAAACCGTAGAGCAAGAAACCAGAAGCCAGCGCACCGAGCACAAAATACTTCATCGCAGCTTCAGTGGCCGTCGCATTGTCGCGGCGCAGCGCAACCAAGGCATAGCTCGAGAGTGTCATGAGCTCTAAACCCATGTAGATGACCAAAAAGTTATGGCCAGAAATCATCACGAAAATGCCCAACAGCGCGAACAAGCCAAGCGTGAAGAATTCTCCCCCGCGCAGCATGTCGCGGTCAGCCGCATAAGGTCGGCCGTAAATCATGGTGACCATCATCGCAATGCTGGCAAAACATTTAAGCCATGCACCCATGGGATCACTGACCACCATGTTGCCAAAACCGTAAATGGTCAGACCGCTGACTGCATAAGCTGCCTCAAGGGCTGCCACAACCGCTAAGGTGAGCAAGGTCAAAACGTGGGTTAGGTTGCGCCGTGGGCTGGTCACGCCCAAGTCAACGAGCAAAATCACGCAGGCCATGACCAGCAGGACGATCTCAGGGAAGACCGTTATCCAGGATAGTTTGTCAATCATCTGTCTTCTAGCTTTAGTTCAGTTTGGATAAGGCGACATGGCGGAGCAAGTCAGCCACCGAGCTGTTCATCACATCGGTAAAAGGTTTGGGATAAAGACCCATATACATCACCGCAAATGCCAACAGGCCAAGCATGAAAAATTCACGCGCATTGATGTCTTTGAGTTTTTTAACCGTGTCGTTTGTGACCGGGCCAAGGTAGACGCGCTTATACATCCACAGCGTGTAAGCCGCACCGAAAATCAATGCTGAAGCCGCCGCCATGCCAATCCAGAAGTTGAACTGCACCGCGCCCAAAATCACCATCCATTCGCCAACAAAACCGGCTGTAGCAGGCAGCCCGCAATTAGCCATTGCAAACAACAAAGCGAAAGCGGCAAACTTTGGCATAGTGTTAACAACGCCGCCGTAGCTGGAAATTTCACGTGAGTGCGCTTGGTCATACAACACGCCAATGCACAAAAACATAGCGGCTGAAACAAAACCGTGGCCAATCATTTGCACAATACCGCCGGCCAAACCCACATCATTAAAGATGAAGAAACCTAGCGTCACAAAACCCATGTGCGCAATCGATGAATAAGCCACTAGCTTTTTCATATCCGTCTGCACCAGCGCCACAACGCCCACATAAATCACAGCAATGAGGGAAAGCGCAATCATCAGCCAAGCCCATTCATGCGCAGCGTCAGGCGCTATGGGCAGCGAAAAACGTAAAAAGCCGTAAGCACCGAGCTTGAGCATGATGGCCGCCAGCACAGCAGAGCCGGCTGTTGGCGCTTCGACGTGCACATCAGGCAACCACGTGTGGACTGGCCACATCGGCACCTTGACGGCAAAGGCTGCAAGAAAAGCGAAAAACAACAGCGTCTGAATCGTGCCGCCAAGTTTGAGTTGGTGCCAGGTGAGAATATCGAAACTGCCGCCGGATTTGTTGTAGAGAAATATCAACGCCACCAGCATCAGCAAAGAGCCGAGCAAGGTGTAGAGGAAAAACTTAAACGCCGCGTAAATCTTGTTCGGTCCACCCCAGATGCCGATGATTAAATACATCGGGATCAAGGTCGCTTCAAAGAAAACATAAAACAGCAAACCGTCGAGCGCGCTGAAAACACCAATCATCAAACCACTCAGTATCAGGAACGATGCCATGTACTGATTCACGCGGTGAGTAATCGACTCCCAACTGGCGATGATGACGACCACATTGATAAAAGCCGTCAGCAACACAAACCACAGCGAAATGCCATCCACACCGAGGTGGTAGTTAACATTAAAGCGCTGTATCCAACTCTCCAACTCAACAAACTGCATCGCCGATGTACCTAGCTTAAAGCCGGTATACAAAGGAATTGTCACGAGAAAACTCAAGGTGGCGCCTATCAGCGCGATCCAGCGCACACTGCGCGCTTGGTCATCACGACCGAGCGCCAGCAGCACCACGCCAAAAATAATTGGCATCCAAATGGCAAGGCTCAACAAACCCATCTTCATTCCTTATTCTTATTGATGAAACGCTAATGGCCGAGGCCTAGCGATTGAGCCAGACAAAGTAAGTCATCAGCACAAATACGCCAATGATCATGCCGAACGCGTAGTGGTAGATAAAGCCAGTCTGGATACGGCGCACCCAACTAGAAATCTTTGCGACCAGTTTCCACGAACCGTTCACCACAATGCCGTCGATCAATTTAACGTCGCCTACTTGCCACAAGGTTTGACCCAGCATGCGCGTGCCGCGTGACAAAACGTTTTCGTTAAACCAGTCGAGATAGTATTTATTCTCTAGCAGTATGTAGATAGGCATAAAAGTACGTTTGATCGCCGCCGGTACAGCCGGATTGATCAAATACATATACCAAGCCGATACCACGCCAGCCATGGCTAACCAGAAAGGCGCGGTCGACAAACCGTGAAGCGCCATTTGCGCTGGGCCGTGGAAAGCTGAAGCAAGCTCTTCCATCACCGGATGCCGCACTTCATCGACAAAAATCGCACCTTTAAAGAAGTCGCTGTAGAGCATGGCATCGATAGCGATGTAGCCAATAACAACTGAAGGTATAGCTAACAAAATCAGCGGCAATGTGACTACCCATGGGGACTCGTGCGGTTTAGCAGCAGCGTGGCCGTGGTCATCGTGCTTGGCATGGACATCAGGCTTAGCATGCGCGTCAGCATGATCGTCGTGATGCGCATCGGGATTAAGCGCGTAACGCTCCTTGCCGTGGAAGACCAAAAAGTAAAGCCGGAACGAATAAAACGCAGTGATAAAAACACCGGCGAGCACCGAGAAGTAGGCAAAACCAGAGCCATATAAATGGCTTTCAGCAACCGCTTCAATAATGCTGTCCTTAGAGTAAAAGCCAGCGAAAAACGGTGTGCCTATCAAGGCTAAAGATCCAATCAAGGAAGTGATCCAAGTAATCGGCATGTACTTGCGCACATTACCCATCCAGCGGATGTCTTGGTTGTGATGCATGCCCATGATGACGGATCCGGCAGCAAGAAACAGCAAGGCTTTAAAGAAAGCGTGGGTCATCAAATGGAATACGGCAACCGAGTAAGCCGAAGCACCAAGTGCCACGGTCATATAGCCAAGCTGAGACAAGGTTGAGTAAGCAACAACCCGTTTAATATCGTTTTGAATAATGCCCAAAAAGCCCATGAAGAGCGCAGTAATAGCGCCAATAATCATGATAAAACTCAGCGCTGTGTCACTGAGTTCAAACAGCGGCGACATACGCGCCACCATGAAAATACCAGCGGTCACCATGGTCGCTGCGTGAATCAAAGCAGAAATTGGCGTTGGGCCTTCCATCGAATCAGGCAACCAAACATGCAGTGGAAACTGCGCTGATTTACCCATCGCACCGATGAAAAGACAAATACAAATAACCGTCACCAACATCCAGCTAGTGCCCGGCAAAGTAAGCAAAGCCAACTCATCAGCTTTGGCAAAAAGTTCAGAGTAGCTCAGCGTGCCGGCATAGGCGGCGAGCAAACCAATGCCCAAAATAAAACCAAAGTCGCCCACGCGGTTGACCAAAAAGGCTTTCATATTGGCAAATATCGCGGTCGGTTTATTGAAGTAAAAACCGATCAATAAATAAGACACCAAGCCCACGGCTTCCCAGCCGAAAAACAGTTGCAGCAAGTTGTTGCTCATGACCAGCATCAACATGGAAAAAGTGAACAAAGAGATATAGCCGAAGAAACGGTTGTAGCCTTTGTCTTCCTCCATATAGCCAATCGTGTAGATATGCACCATCAATGAGACAAACGTCACGACGCACATCATCATTGCAGTCAGACCGTCGACTAAAAAGCCGACTTCCATCTTCAGGTTGCCCACCACCATCCAGGTGTAAAGCGTCTCATTAAAATGTGCGCCATCCATGGCCACACTTTTCAGCGTCAAAGCCGAAAGAACAAAAGACAGAAAGACGCAAAGAATGGTCACGCTGTGAGAGGCACGGCGACCTATGACGTTGCCGCCAAAAGTGGTGCCAAAAACACCGGCAATAATTGCGCCGGCCAGCGGCGCAAGCGCCACCACCAGTAAGGTGGATGCGGAAAGGGTTTGACTCATTTTGTAATTAACCCTGCAGCGTGTTGAGTTCGTCTACGTTGATGCTGGCCTTGTTACGGAACAGCAGCACGAGAATGGCCAGACCGATAGCGGATTCGGCAGCGGCGACAGTCAATATGAAAAAGACAAAAATCTGACCAGCCATATCGTTAAGGTAATACGAGAAAGCCACGAAGTTCATATTCACCGCCAGCAGCATCAATTCGATGGCCATGAGCAAAACAATAAGGTTTTTGCGGTTGAGAAAAATCCCAATCACTGAGAGCGCAAAAAGCATAGCGCCCAACGATAAAAAATGTCCCAGAGTCAGCGTCATGCCGTCTTCTCCCCATCGGTATTTGCTTGAGCCGCTTGCGGGCTGGCTGAATTAATTTTGACCAAGCTGACTCGGTCTTTGGCCTTAACCCTGACCTGCTCGGCCGGATTCGACGATTTGGAATCCTTGCGTTCCCGCATGGTCAAAGCGATCGCCGCAATTATCGCCACCAAAAGTATCACAGCAGCAATTTCTAGCGGATATAGGTAGGATGAGTAGAGAACTTTGCCCAATTCTTTGGTGTTAGAAACTTGCGCACCTATGTCACCAGCAGCGACTGCGGAGGCAAGCTTTGGTGGCTCACGAAAACCACCCATCAGCACATAAGACATTTCCAGTGCAATGATGGCGCCTACAGAACCCGCAAGCGGAAAATGCTTCCAAAAACCTTTACGCACGCCGTCGAGATTGATGTCCAACATCATCACAACGAACAGGAAAAGCACCATCACCGCGCCGACATAAACCAACACCAAAGCGATGGCTAAAAATTCTGCTTTTAGCAAAATCCAAATAGCGGCAGCTTGGAAAAAGGCCAACACTAAAAAGAGTGCGGCATGCACGGGATTACGCGCCGTGATGACCTTGAACGCCGCGAACAACATCACGGTGGCAAAGACATAAAAAAGGGCTGTTCTAGCGTCCATATTATTTTGGATTCTTTCTGGGAACTGTCGGCAATATACGGGTCAAGGAAAACGCAAGGCTTTAGGCTTAGCGAAACTTAGCGTCAGCTGCGCGATTCGCAGCGATTTCAGTTTCGTAACGGTCCCCGACGGCGAGCAACATGTCTTTGGTGAAATACAAGTCACCGCGTTTTTCGCCGTGGTATTCGAAAATATGCGTTTCAACAATCGAGTCAACCGGGCAACTCTCTTCGCAAAAACCGCAAAAAATACATTTCGTCAAATCAATGTCGTAGCGCGATGTGCGGCGACTGCCGTCTTCACGCACATCGGACTCAATCGTGATCGCCATGGCGGGGCAGACGGCTTCACAGAGTTTGCAAGCAATGCAACGCTCTTCACCATTTTCATAACGGCGCAGCGCATGCAGTCCACGAAAACGCGGACTTTGCGGTGTTTTCTCTTCAGGAAACTGCACCGTGATCTTGCGCTTAAACATGTATTTACCGGTCAGGGCCATGCCCTTGAACAACTCGGTGAGCATAAAACTGCTGACGAAATCCTTGACGGAAGCTACTGCGGTCATGACGGTGTCCTGCTTGAACGCTTGAAGAAAAACCGCGAACCATCAGTTGGCCGCGAAGAATGTAGAGCTTGAAAAATCACGCTCATTTCCAGATGTTGTAAGAGGTCTGCATCCATGCACCGACCACAACCAGCCATACCAGTGTGACGGGGATGAAGATCTTCCAGCCCAAACGCATGATCTGGTCATAGCGAAAGCGTGGGAAAGTTGCACGTACCCAGAGGAAGGTAGTCACAACCATAAAGGTTTTTAGACCCAACCAAATCCAGCCCGGTATGAAGGCAAGAAACTCAAACGGTGGCAACCAGCCGCCCAAAAAGAGCAACACGGCAAGAATCGCGACCAGCCACATATTGGCGTATTCGGCGAGGAAAAACATCGCGAACGCCATGCCGGAATACTCGACCATGTGACCGGCGACAATTTCTGACTCGCCTTCGACCACGTCGAATGGGTGGCGATTAGTTTCAGCCAAACTAGAGATGAAAAAAACCACAAAAATAGGCAGCAATGGCAACCAATTCCAAGAGAAAATCCCCATCCCACTGGTAGCCGCCATGCCTTTGCCTTGGCTCATCACAATGTCGGTCATATTCAAACTACCCGACACCATCAGCACAATCACCAAGCAAAAGCCCATGGCAATTTCGTAACTCACCATTTGCGCAGAAGCGCGCATAGCACCCAAAAACGCATACTTAGAATTGGATGCCCAGCCCGCAATGATCACGCCATAAACTTCTAGCGAAGTTATCGCCATCAAAAATAGTAAGCCCGCATTGATATTGGCTAAAGCCACATCAGGTCCAAAAGGAATCACTGCCCACGCCGCAAGCGCCGGCATGATGGTCATGATGGGACCTAATACAAACAAGCCTTTGCTGGCGGCTGTTGGAATAATGATTTCCTTAGTCAGCAGCTTTAATGCATCCGCAATGGGTTGTAGCAAACCAAACGGACCAACGCGGTTAGGGCCCATACGAATTTGGGTAAAACCAATCGCCTTGCGCTCCCATAAAGTGAGGTAGGCAACTGCACCCATCAGGGGCAACAGCACGCAGACAATCTTGATCAATGTCCAAAGCACAGGCCAGACAGTTGTTGGCCAGATACCGCCCATTAGGCCCTGACCAAAAGCGTGGAAAGCATCAATCATGCGGCTACTCCAGCGCTAGGGTTCTTGGACTGTAATGCAGACTGAACTTGCAGCAGCGCTTTTTGTGCATCTGTTGTGAGTTGCAAAGAAGTTGAGCGCCTAACCATGGAGTCAAGCTGATAAATACTGGCGACCGCCGGAACCGTGGGTGCAGCACCCAAAGCACTAGGGGCCAAAACAGGGCTGTCTAGCGTGATGCTGGCAAGGGTTCCGTTACCCAATCGCTCAGCCGCGATATGCGTGTCATTTGCACCCGGAATTTGCGCCAGCACATCGGCGGCGGTTTCGTATGCGAAGCCGGGTAATTCCAGCAAATTAGCCAAGACGCGAAGCACTTTCCAGCCGGGACGCGTGTCACCCAAAGGCTTGGTGACTGCGTGAAAGCTTTGCAGTCTGCCTTCAGCATTGACAAAGGTTCCCGGTGTTTCTGTAAAAGGCGAAATCGGCAGCAACACATCGCTAAAACTCATATTGGCTTTAAACGGGCTGAGTGTCACCACCATTTGCGCCTGATTAATACCCGCCAATGATTGCGCAGGATTGGCCGAATCAAAAGCCGGTTCATTACCAAAAAGCAGCACCGCCTTGAGCTGACCGTCTAGCATTTGAGCGGCATTCAGACCTTCACCATTTGGCATAGCGCCTGCAAGCTGGGCACCCACTGTATTAGCCGCTTCGCTTAGGTAACCAATGCCGGCACCAGTCTGCACTGCAATCCAATTGGCCAGTGCCAACAAGCTTGAGGCGTTGACATGGTGAGCGGCTGCATTACCTAACAAAATAGCCTTGCGTTCACCACCAATTAGGGAGGCAGCAATCGATTTAGCTGTCACGCCAGCAGCACCTTCTAAACTAACAGCGACCGGCGCAGCAATGCCTTTTTCCAGCGCAATCGCGGCCGCCACCTCGGCTAAAGCTTTGGCCCAGTCAGACGCAGGTGCGGTGATGCGATTGGCAAGAGGCATGGCCCAAGCGTCGGCATCAAACAATTCAAGATCAGAATTAATGCTGTTGACATTGCCGCCCTTGCGCACGGCTTGACGAATACGTTGAGCAAACAGCGGATGGTCTTTGCGCAAATTAGAACCAACAACCAGCACACGCTGCAAATTCGACAGCGAGGCAATACTCATCCCCAGCCAACGAATAGCTGAGTGTTGTGAAAAATCAGCATTACGCAAGCGGTAATCAATGTTGTCGCTACCCAAGCCGCGTACCAGACTGCCGGCAAGAAATAACTCTTCAAGCGTGCTGTGCGGACTGGCCAACACACCAATGCTTTGAGCGCCGTGGTCAGCTTTGATTTGTTTTAAACCATTGGCAACGTACTCAAGCGCAGTTTGCCAGTCAACCGACTTCCAAATACCACCCTGCTTAATCATGGGCGTCATCAAACGCTCGTCGCTGTTCAAGGACTCATAAGAAAAACGGTCGCGGTCAGCAATCCAGCACTCATTGACATCTTCGTTCTCTAAAGGCAAGACCCGCATCACGCGGTTGGACTTAACCTGAACAATCAAATTAGCGCCGGTCGAGTCATGTGGGCTGACAGACTTGCGACGCGACAATTCCCACGTGCGGGCGCTGTAGCGAAAAGGCTTGCTGGTCAGCGCGCCCACCGGACAAATATCAATCATGTTGCCAGACAGTTCTGAGTCCACCGTCATGCCAACAAAGGTTTCTATCTCTGCGTGTTCGCCGCGGTGCGACATACCGAGTTCCATCACGCCGGCAACTTCTTGGCCAAAACGAACGCAGCGGGTGCAATGAATACAGCGACTCATCTCTTGCATAGAAACCAGCGGACCTATGTCTTTGACGGCGACCATGCGCTTTTCTTCTTCGTAGCGCGAAGACCCAGAGCCATAACCCACAGCCAAATCTTGCAACTGGCACTCGCCACCTTGATCGCAAATTGGACAGTCAAGCGGGTGATTAATCAGCAAAAACTCCATCACACCCTTTTGGGCTTTGATGGCTTTGTCGTTTTTAGTGTGCACGACCATGCCTTGAGAGACTGGCGTCGCGCAAGCCGGCATAGGCTTTGGTGCTTTTTCAATATCCACCAAGCACATACGGCAGTTAGCCGCAATGCTGAGCTTTTTGTGATAACAAAAATGCGGGATGTAGGTACCCGCTTTTTCAGCTGCATTCATCACCGTGCTACCTGCCGGCACTTCGACCTTTTGGCCGTCCAGTTCTATCTCAACCATATTGCTATTCTCTTTTCATGCTCAGGCAGTTGCTGGCGAAGTGGCACCGGACGCGGCCGGATTTTGCGAAATCATGGCTTCAAACTCATGGCGGAAATGCTTAATCATGGCGCGCACCGGCATGGCCGAAGCGTCACCGAGTGCGCAAATTGTACGGCCCTGAATGTTGTCCGCGACTGAGTTGAGTAAATCCAAATCAGTAGACCTACCCTTGCCAGTATGAATCCGTTCAACCACGCGCCACAACCAGCCCGTGCCTTCACGGCAAGGTGTGCATTGGCCGCAAGATTCATGCATATAAAAATAAGACAAACGTTTAAGACTCTCGACCATACAGCGACTGTCATCGAGCACGATGACAGCGCCGGAACCCAGCATAGAGCCGGCCTTGGCAATCGAGTCGTAGTCCATCGTGCAGTCCATCATGATGGCCGCAGGCAACACAGGCGAAGACGATCCACCAGGAATCACAGCCTTTAAAGTGCGTCCTTTTCGAACGCCACCAGCGAGCTCTAATAATTTGGAAAACGGTGTGCCCATTGGCACTTCGTAGTTGCCCGGCAATTCAACATCGCCAGACACCGAGTAAATCTTGGTGCCACCGTTGTTAGGCTTGCCGCACTCGAGATAAGCCGTGCCGCCGTTGCGAATTAGCCAAGGCACTGCAGCGAAGGTTTCGGTGTTGTTAATCGTGGTCGGCTTGCCGTACAGACCAAAGCTAGCGGGGAAAGGCGGCTTAAAGCGCGGCTGACCTTTTTTACCTTCTAGCGACTCTAAAAGCGCAGTTTCCTCGCCGCAAATGTAAGCGCCAAAACCGTGTGCAGCGTGGAGTTCAAAACTGAACGTACTGCCCATGATTTTCTCGCCCAACATACCGGCAGCGCGGGCTTCTTCTAAGGCTTCTTCGAAACGCAAATAAGTAGCAAAAATCTCGCCGTGAATATAGTTGTAACCTACAGAAATACCCATGGCAAAAGCGGCGATAGCCATGCCTTCAATCACGCTGTGCGGATTGAACTGCATGATGTCGCGGTCTTTGCAAGTGCCCGGCTCGCCTTCGTCTGAATTACAGACTAAGTATTTTTGTCCGGGAAACTGGCGCGGCATAAAACTCCACTTCAGTCCGGTCGGGAAACCCGCACCACCACGGCCACGCAGACCGCCAGCCTTGACCTCAGCAATGACTTGATCTTGGGTCATGCCGCCTTGGCCGTCAGTCCCCAAAATTTTACGCAGCGCCTGATAACCGCCGCGCGATTCATAGTCTTTTAAGCGCCAGTTTTTACCGTCCAAATCTGCCAGAATTTGTGGACTGATGTGACGGCCGTGAAAACAGCTTTGAACACCAGTGGCAGAGAATTCAGCCAGCACTTGTTGTGCGGCGCGGTTTGTGGTTTTAGTGTCGATTGTCATGCTGCATTTGCCTCGGCAGATATCAAGCCATCTATCAATTGGTCGAGCTTTTCGTTGCTCATAAAACTGCACATGTTCAAATCATTGACCAGCAGAACCGGTGAATCAGCACAAGCGCCTAAACACTCCGATTGCTGTAACGTGAACATGCCGTCTTCTGTGGTGCCGCCCATGTGAATACCTAAGCGCTGTTCAAGATGCGCCAGAGCAATTGCGCCATCGCGCAACTGGCAAGGCAAATTGGTGCAGACGTTCAGCTTATATTTACCAACTGGGCGTTGGTTGTACATGTTGTAGAAGGTAGTGACTTCATGCACTGCAATCGGCGTCATGGCCAAATAATCAGCCACTGCAATTTCGTTGTCAGCACTGACAAAGCCGCATTCTTCTTGCACTATGGTCAAGCAAGCCATCACCGCGGATTGCTTTTGATCGGTTGGGTATTTAGCCACTTCGCGGGCAAACCGAGTGAGAGCTTGCGCGGATAACGCAGCTGCTTTGAGCGTATTTTTTTCAAGCGTCATATTTCAATCTTCTTGTAATATTTTGGGAATACTTTTTAAAAAATATTCCGATTAAGGTTTAGCGATCTATCTCGCCGAACACAATATCCATGGTGCCGATCACGGCGACCGCATCGGCAATCATGTGGCCACGCGACATTTCGTCCATGGCGGCCAAGTGTGGGAAACCCGGCGCACGAATCTTCAAACGATAAGGTTTGTTCGCGCCATCGCTAACGATGTAAATGCCAAACTCACCCTTTGGATGCTCGACCGACGCATAGGCTTCGCCTTCGGGCACATGCATGCCTTCGGTGAAAAGCTTGAAGTGGTGAATCAGCTCTTCCATGTTGGACTTCATGGATTCACGGTCGGGCGCTGCTACCTTGTGGTTAGCCGTAATGACTGGACCGGGGTTTGCGCGCAGCCATTTAGAGCATTGCTGAATAATCCGATTGGACTGGCGCATTTCTTCGATACGCACCAAATAACGGTCATAGCAGTCACCGGTTTTGCCGACTGGAATATCGAAATCCATCTTGGCATAAACATCATAGGGCTGCTGCTTGCGCAGATCCCAAGCAATGCCAGAACCTCTGAGCATTGGACCCGTAAAACCAAGGTTGATGGCACGTTCTGGTGAAACTACGCCGACGCCGACAGTACGTTGTTTCCAAATACGGTTGTCGGTGAGCAAGGTTTCGTATTCATCGACCATGCCGGGGAATTTAGCGACGAAGTCGTCGATAAAGTCCAGCAAAGAGCCTTGACGGTTTTCATTTAGCGCTGCGATCGCTTTGGCATTTTTTACTTTGCTGACGCGGTACTGCGGCATCTGCTCTGGCAGGTCACGGTAGACGCCGCCTGGACGGAAATACGCTGCATGCATGCGCGCGCCGGAGACGGCTTCGTACATGTCAAACAGTGCTTCACGTTCACGAAAGCAATAAATCAAAATATTCATTGCGCCGCAGTCAAAGCCGTGCGCGCCTAACCAAAGCAGGTGATTGAGCAGGCGCGTGATCTCGGCAAACATCACACGAATGTATTGCGCGCGAATCGGCACATCAACGCCAGTCAGCTTTTCAATTGCCAAGCAATAAGCCTGCTCGTTTGACATCATGGAGACGTAATCTAGCCTATCCATATAGGGCAGTGACTGGATATAGGTTTTGCTTTCAGCGAGCTTTTCAGTAGCGCGGTGTAGCAAACCGATGTGCGGATCGGCGCGTTGGATCACCTCACCGTCGAGCTCTAGCACCAAACGCAGAACGCCGTGTGCGGCGGGATGCTGTGGACCGAAGTTGAGCGTGTAGTTTTTAATTTCAGCCATGTTTTTCTATTCTTCCCGGTTTAACTAGGGGCCGGGCTTACTTCAAGCCGCTGCCGTAGTTCTCTTCACGAATAATGCGCGGCGTGATTTCGCGCGGCTCTATCGTGACGGGCTGGTAAATCACTCGTTTTTGTTCCGGGTCATAGCGCATTTCCACATGACCTGTAGTGGGGAAATCTTTGCGGAAAGGGTGACCGATAAAGCCATAGTCGGTCAAGATTCGGCGCAAGTCAGCATGGCCTTCGAAAATAATGCCGAATAAGTCAAAAGCTTCGCGCTCAAACCAATTGGCTGAATTCCAAACGTTGTTAACCGAATCAACGACGGGGAAATCATCGTCTGCACAAAATACTTTTAAGCGTAAACGTTGGTTCAAACTTATAGACAGCAAATGCGTGGACACGCAGAACCGCTGACCTTCGTAAAGCCCGTCTTTGTATTCTGAATAATCGATGCCGCACAAATCAAGCAGCTGCTCGAACTTGCAGCCCTCTGCACTTTTAAGCAAGGTAGCGCAAGCCAGAAAATCCGCAGGCGCTACAGTCACTGTGACCTCACCAAATGCAATTTTTATTTTCTGAAGCTTATCGCCTAGCGCTAAGGTGACGGCTTGTGCAATTTCTTCTGCCGAAGCGGCAACTGACAGTGTTGTGACGGCACTCATCAAGCCCTCGCAATCGTATTGGTGCGGCGAATTTTTTGTTGCAGCTGAATAATGCCGTAGATTAATGCTTCTGCCGTCGGTGGGCAGCCAGGCACATAAACGTCTACTGGAACAATTCGGTCACAGCCGCGAACGACCGAATAACTGTAGTGGTAATAACCGCCACCGTTTGCGCAAGAACCCATAGACAAAACCCAGCGCGGCTCGGCCATTTGGTCATAGACTTTACGTAGAGCCGGGCCCATTTTGTTGCACAGTGTGCCGGCAACAATCATCAAGTCAGACTGACGCGGACTCGGTCTAAACAACATGCCGAAACGGTCGAGGTCATAACGGGCTGCGCCCGCATGCATCATCTCGACAGCGCAACAAGCCAGTCCAAAAGTCATAGGCCAGAGTGAGCCAGTCTTGGCCCAATTAACCACAGAGTCGTAACTCGTGGTCATATAGCCTTCGTTGAAAACACCTTCAAGTGACATGTCTGTACCTTAAATTACGAGCCGTCGCGTTCAGCTATTGAAACTGTGCGTACTGCTGTAGGGCGAAAAATATCGCAAGGGAAAACGTTGACTGGGCAGGAGTTACCAAACCAGTCCGTAGCCACATCATTCCCAGTCTAGGGCGCCTTTTTTCCATTCGTAGATAAAACCTACGACCAAAATGCCTAGAAAAATTATGACTGACCAGAAGCCGACTGCGCCAATTTCTTTGAGCGCAACAGCCCAAGGAAAGAGAAAAGCGATTTCAAGATCAAACAAAATAAACAATATAGCTACCAAGTAGTAGCGTACATCGAACTTCATTCGTGCATCTTCAAACGCTTCAAAGCCACATTCGTAAGGAGAGTTTTTTTCGCTGTCTGGGCGAACTGGACCTAGCAGACGACCGAGTACCTGAGGTACTACGCCAACACCTACGCCCACTAGGATAAATAATAGTACGGGGAGGTATTGATCAAGGTTCATCTTGGATTCCAAGCCTGCTTGCGCAGTTTGTGCCAGTAGTCATTTGACTAGCTTGCAATGCAAAAGCACTGCAAGCTATTTTTGTTTGGTGCGGACGGCGAGACTCGAACTCGCACACCTTTCGGCACTACCCCCTCAAGATAGCGTGTCTACCAATTTCACCACGTCCGCTCATTTAGGCAGTTAAGCCAGTGTCCAAGTAGTAGAGGAAAGCTTGCGCTTTTGTCTACCTGAACAGTTTCATAGTTTACCCTGAAAAAGTAGCACTCCCAGTCTGGGAGTACATCAATCTTTACTTATTTCGTCGGTATCTGGCCAACACCCGATGCCGGCACTGCTGGCGGCACTGGAACAGCCGTGTTTCCCGCCGCTGGCATGCTGGTGCCAGGAATTTGCGCAGAACCGGTTGCTGGCGCAGCAGGTACAGCTGGTTTCACAAGCGCTGCATTATCAAGAACACTGGTGCTTGCACGTGGTGAAGCATTACCAAAATAAGCCAAGGCCAAAGTGCAGCAGAAAAATACTGCGGCGAGTATGCCAGTGGCGCGCGACATGAAGTTAGCACTGCCGCTAGCACCAAACAAGCTACCCGAACCACCGCTGCCGAAAGCGGCACCCATGTCAGCACCTTTGCCGTGCTGCATCAGGATTAAACCAATCATGATCAGCGCGGTAAGCATCTGGACAGCCAACACTGTGGTCAATATAACGTTCATTTTTTTCTACTCCTGATTTAAATTCGAACTGCGCTTATTTTTAAGCTGCAGAAATAATGGTTAAAAAGTCTTGTGCCTTGAGTGCCGCGCCGCCTATCAGGCCGCCATCAATGTCAGCTTGGCTTAACAAGCTAGCGGCATTGGCGGCATTCATACTGCCGCCGTACAAAATTTTCACGTGCGTAGGGTTGTTGCTGGCGGCTTTTAGCTGTGCCCGCAAGACCGCATGCACAGCTTGCGCCTGCTCAGGACTGGCTGTCTTGCCCGTTCCTATCGCCCAAACTGGCTCGTAAGCAACAACGATTTCGCTGATGCAATGACCATTCAAATGAATCACTGCCGCCAATTGGCGTTTAACGACTTCTTCTGTGCGACCGGCTTCTCGCTCGGCCAGTGTCTCACCAACACACACTATGGGAGTTAAACCAGCAACCAACGCTGCGCGGGTTTTATTCGCCACTAATTCGTCGCTTTCTAGATGGTATTGGCGACGCTCGGAGTGACCGACGACCACATAGCGGCAGCCAAACTCTTTGAGCATGGCGGCCGAAGTCTCGCCGGTATAAGCACCAGAAACATGTGCAGATAAATCTTGGCCGCCTATTTCCAAGCCGAGCAGGCCAGCGCTTGACGCTTTGATAGCTTGGACTTGCGCAAGATAAGGCGCGGGCACGCACACGGCAACTTCGCAATGTTGTTGTTGGACTAGACCTTGCGCCAACTCATCCAGCAAAGCTGCATTAGCAGCCAAGCTACCGTTCATTTTCCAGTTTCCTGCAATTAATTTTTTCATCATATTTGTCCGAGCAAACTACCAAGTCAGCACGATTTTGCCAATGTGCTGGTTTGACTCCATCAGCACATGCGCTTTAGCCGCTTCAGCGGCAGGAAACTCTGAGTGAATCACCGGCTTAATCGCACCACTGGCCAACAAAGGCCAAATTTTTTCGCGCAACTCGGCCGCAATTGCGGTCTTAAATTCAAGTGAACGAGGACGCAGAGTTGAACCAGTAATATGCAGGCGTTTACGCAGCACCATGCCAGCATTAAATTCAGCTTTAACACCGCCCTGCACCGCAATAATGACTAGCCTGCCATCTTCTGCAAGGCATTCAATTTCACGCGCTACATAGCTGCCAGCAACCATATCCAAAATTACGTCAACACCTTTGCCGTCGGTCAATGACTTAACCTGCTGAACAAAATCTGCATTTTTATAATTAATCGCGTGATCCGCACCGAGTGCAAGACAAGCTTCGCATTTGCTATCGCTACCAGCGGTCACTATGACTTTAGCGCCCAGCGCCTTGGCCATTTGTATGGCAGTCACACCGATGCCGCTGGATCCACCTTGAATGAGTAAAGTTTCACCAGAGCGCAAGGCGCCGCGTTGAAATACGTTGCTAAAAACGGTGAAAAATGTCTCTGGAAGCGATGCCGCTTCAATGTCGCTAAAGCCTTGGGGAATTGGCAGGCATTGACCGACGGGCGCCACACACAGTTCAGCGTAACCGCCGCCAGCGACCAATGCGCAAACGCGGTCACCGAGCTTTAAGCCGGCAGCTGCAATCGCATCCAAGTCACCACTGTCAATCACACCCGCAACTTCAAGTCCGGGTATATCCGAAGCGCCTGCAGGCACAGGGTAATTGCCGGTGCGCTGGAGCACGTCGGGCCGGTTAATGCCGCTGGCGCTGACGCGAATAAGTAGCTCGCCTTTGCCAGGAACCGGAATAGAACGCTCACCCATGCGCAGCACTTCAGGCCCACCAAAAGAGGTAATTTCAATAGCTCGCATAGGAAAAAATTCTTTTTTTAATGTACGCCGCCAACGCCCGACATACGGGCTGTTGGCGGCTGTCAATTCAAGCTCGTTAAAGCTTAAGCGCGGCCTTGCTCGTTACCGTTGCTTTGGTTTTGCGCAGGACGCTCGATCAAAGCTTTCATAGACAATTTAACGCGACCTTTTTCGTCCGTCTCCATGACTTTGACGCGAACGATCTGGCCTTCGGTGAGGTAGTCAGAGACTTTCTCAACCCGTTCATGCGCGATCTGGCTGATGTGCAGCAAACCGTCTTTGCCTGGCAGCAAATTGATCAATGCACCGAAGTCCAAAATCTTGGTGATTGGGCCTTCGTAGATCTTGCCAATTTCAACTTCAGCCGTGATCTCAGCAATGCGGCGCTTGGCCTCATCTGCCTTGGCGCTGTCGTTAGACGCGATAGTGATGGTGCCATCTTCTTCGATGTTAATTTGCGTGCCAGTTTCTTCGGTCAACGCACGGATCACAGCGCCGCCCTTGCCGATCACATCACGGATTTTTTCTGGGTTGATTTTCATCACATACAGACGCGGTGCGAAATCAGAAACTTCTGCCTTGGCTTCGCCCATCGCTTCTTGCATCTTGCCCAGAATGTGCATGCGCGCTTCTTTGGCCTGAGCCAATGCAACTTGCATAATTTCTTTGGTGATGCCCTGGATTTTGATGTCCATTTGCAGCGCGGTAATACCAAAGGTAGAGCCCGCAACTTTAAAGTCCATGTCGCCCAGATGATCTTCATCACCCAAGATGTCTGTCAGCACGGCAAAGCGGCTGCCGTCCTTGATCAGACCCATAGCGATACCGGCTACGTGGGCTTTCATAGGCACGCCAGCGTCCATTAGCGACAAGCAACCACCGCAGACCGAAGCCATTGACGACGAGCCGTTGGATTCAGTGATCTCGCTGACCACACGCATGGTGTAGGGGAAGTCTTCTTTGTTTGGCAGCACTGCAATCAATGCGCGCTTAGCCAAACGGCCGTGACCGATTTCGCGGCGTTTTGGGCTACCCACACGACCGGTCTCGCCAGTGGCGAACGGAGGCATGTTGTAGTGCATCATGAAACGGTCTTCATAGTCACCAGACAGCGCGTCAATACGCTGTGCATCACGCTCGGTGCCTAGCGTGGTCACGACCAACGCTTGGGTTTCACCACGGGTGAACAATGCGGAACCGTGGGTACGTGGCAGCACTGAGTTACGAATTTCAATCGCACGCACGGTGCGTGTGTCACGACCATCGATACGTGGCTCGCCGGCCAGAATTTGGCTACGAACAATCTTCGCTTCGATGTCGAACAACATGCCTTCAACGGTCACGCCGTCAAATGCAGTGCCTTCGGCTTTGAGGGCTGACATCACATCGGCATAAGCCACGCGGCAAGCTTGCGTGCGGGCTTGCTTGCTGCGAATTTGGTAAGCCGCTTCAAGCTTGGCACCAGCGAGTTCGCCGACCTTGGCGATCAAGGTCTCATCCTTAGCCGGAGCCGACCAAGCCCACATTGGTTTACCAGCATCACGCACCAGTTCGTGAATGGCGTTAATTGCGATATTGCCTTGCTCATGGCCGAACACGATGGCGCCCAGCATGATTTCTTCGGACAACTGGCTGGCTTCTGACTCGACCATCAGAACAGCCGCTTCGGTACCTGCAACGACCAGATCCATCTTGGAATCTTTAAGCTGGGTCTTGCCTGGGTTGAGTACGTACTGACCGTCAATATAGGCTACGCGTGCGGCGCCGATTGGGCCGTTAAATGGAATACCAGAAATTGACAAAGCAGCGCTAGAAGCGATCAAGGCAGGAATGTCGCCTTCAACTTCAGGGTTTAGCGAAAGGACGTGGATAACGACCTGAACTTCGTTGTAAAAGCCTTCTGGAAACAGTGGGCGAATAGGACGATCGATGAGGCGGGAGGTCAGTGTTTCGAGCTCGCTTGGACGGCCTTCGCGCTTGAAAAAGCTGCCCGGAATACGGCCGGCAGCATAGGTTTTTTCAAGATAGTCGACAGTCAAAGGGAAGAAATCTTGACCGGCTTTTGCGTCGGTCTTGGCAACCACAGTAGCCAACACAACCGTGCCGTCCATATCAACTAGCACTGCACCGCTAGCTTGACGCGCTATCTCGCCGGTTTCCATGGTGACCTTGTGTTGGCCCCACTGAAAGGATTTACTGACTTTATTAAAAATACTCATGTCTTTGCTCCAATAAGTTCAAGCACTTTAGGCCGTGCGGGATGGCCCCAGAGTTGGCGGCATGAACACAATGCCATTCCAAAAAAACAAGCGAAGGCTTCAAAAATGTGGCTTTGAAGTAAATTATTTTTGTGGAATGACACAGCGAGTGCTCTTTTGCCCTGCTCCGAAGTAAAAAAAGCCTGAGTTAGAAGATCCAACTCAGGCGTTTTTGAAGTTTAACGCTTACTTGCGCAGGCCAAGCTTGGCGATCAATGCGACGTAACGGTCAGCATGACGGGACTTCAGATAGTCCAGCAGCTTACGGCGACGGCTCACCATGCGCAGCAGGCCGCGACGACCGTGGTGGTCTTTGGCATGCGTTTTGAAATGGGGCATCAATTCGTTGATACGGCCGGTCAGCAAAGAGACCTGGACTTCAGGTGAACCTGTGTCGTTAGGCGTGCGCTGGTTCGACAGAACGATTTCTGCCTTGATTGATTTTGCGATCATTGGTTTTCTTTCTTAGGCGCATTGCTGCGACTGTCTTGCGAGCGGTGGCAGCCTTCTCGATATGAGATTTGGCCGCTTCCGTCGTGGTCTGTATGCAGGACTTAACGATTTGTTGAAAATAGTAAAACTTAGCGTACAGCCTTGGAGTATAGCCCAAGCCACTGCTCCAATCTGGCTACGCCTTGCCCCAAGCGCGACAGGTCTTGGCTGGCAAAACACCAACGCAACCAGCCTTGTGCTTCTGGCCGGGGGTTAACCATAAAAGCATTACCGGGCGCCAGCCCCAGACCAGCTTCTACAACCAAACGCTTAGCCGTAGCCAGTGAGTCGCCATACAAGGCTTGATCTTGCAACCTGAAAAAAGCATACATACCGCCATTGGCTGCGGCCACCTCAACGCCGGGCACGGCTTGAAGCAGCGGCACCAAAGTGTCGCGGCAGGCCTGCAAGTGAGCGACTACCCTTGGCGTGATGTCAGCCGTACGGGTAATTGCCTCGACTGCTGCGCGCTGCACAAAAACCGGCGCACAAGAGGTATTGAACTCGACCAGTTTGCCTATCTCTGGCGTCATGCTGGGCGGCATCACCAGCCAGCCCAAGCGCCAACCGGTCATTAAAAAACTCTTAGAAAAACTATGCACCACGACTAAGCGGTCTTCGGGCGCGGCGATGTCGAGAAAACTAGGCGCGCATTGCGCGGCGCAAGCAGCGGTTTTCTCAAAATACAAACGCTCATAAACTTCATCGGCGAGTATCCAAGTGCCGGTACGGCGGCAGTGCGCCAAGATCGTTGCTTGCTCTGCGCGCGTCAAGGTCCAGCCCGTCGGGTTATTCGGCGCATTGAGTATGAGTAGTTTGGTAGCGTCAGTAATGCTGGCGAGCAATTCATCCATATCGAGCTGCCACAGGCCGCCAACAGGGCGCAAGCTCACGCAGGTAACATGACCGCCCATAATCGCTGGCTGAGCGATTAAATTGGGCCAGACGGGTGTCACGGCGACAACTTCATCCCCGGCGTCAATTAAAGCCTGGACCGCCAACATCAGTGCATTAACACCGCCCGAGGTAACCGCGATCCGGTCCATGCTAATAGTCGCAGCACTGGCTGCGCGCAGTCCGGTGGAATAGTCGGCAATCGCTTGACGCAGCTCCGGCATGCCTAGGTTGTGGGCATAAAAAGTCTCACCTTGTTGCAAGGAAGCAATCGCCGCATCACGGATGAATTGCGGCGTGACTTCATCGCTCTCGCCAAACCAGAACTTGAGCACATCATCGCGCCCCATTCCCGCATTGGCGACCTGGCGAATCATGGACTCTTCGAGATTTAAAACGGCTTGGCGCATGCAAACTCCATAAAGGGTGAGACCTTATTGTCACTGACAGTCAATGTCAAGGATGCAGCTGACAACACAAAAAATTGCACAATCAAACCATGCACAGCCCTCACATCTCAAAAAGCTATGCACTGCACGGATCGCAGGCCAGTCACCAAATCGAGCAAGCCGCAGCCAGCGCCCTGCCCCCGCACAGCTTGATGCAGCGCGCCGGTCTGGCGAGTGCCAAGTTGACGCTGGCGCTAGCCCCGCATGCGCGTCAAATTTGGATTGCCTGCGGCCCGGGCAACAATGGCGGCGATGGCTTTGAAGCTGCACTGCATCTGCACCAATGGGGCAAAAATGTTGCGGTCAGTTGGACCGGGCCAGCCCCAAAACGCAGCCTGCCAGCGGACGCGCAGGCCAGTTATGACAAAGCGATAGCCGCTGGGGTACAAATCAGCCATGCGCCACCGCAGAGCTTTGATTTTTGTGTTGACGCCTTGCTCGGTCTGGGTGGCCGGATCGACAGCAGCAGCTCGCTCAGCATCCTCATGCGGGAATGGCTGTTACGCATGCGGGCCGGTACAGCGCCGCTGCTATCGCTTGACTTGCCCAGCGGACTGAACGGTGACAACGGCGTGATGAACCCTTTTTTCAAAACCAAACAACCGACTAAAAATCAAAATAATATTTTTTGCCTAAGCCTACTGACGCTAAAACCAGGCCTGTATACCGGCGACGGGCGAGATGCCGCGGGCCAGATCTGGTTTGATGACCTGGACTGCCTCAACTCAAACCCTTGCGATTCGCCAAGCGCCTGGCTGTTAGGTGCGGACCGCGCAACCACTAGCCGCGACAACACTGTCCACGCCCAACACAAAGGCAGCTTTGGCGACGTAGCCATAGTAGGCGGAGAGTCAAACGATAAAAGCCATATGAGCGGCGCTGCATTACTAGCCGCCCGAGCTGCGCTACATGGCGGCGCTGGCCGGGTCTATGTAGCACTGCTGGCCAACTCAACCCAAGGCATTCAGCTAGACCCCCTGCAGCCCGAGTTGATGTTTCGCAGCCCAGCAAAACTGGACATCGCGCAGCAAACCGTGGTTTGCGGCTGCGGTGGTGGGCAGGCGGTAAAAGCCCATTTACCCCGACTGTTAAGCCATGCCGCCAGACTGATACTGGACGCCGATGCGCTAAATGCAATTGCTACTGACACCGCATTACAAACGCTATTAAAAGAGCGTGCGCTCAACACAACCGTACTGACGCCTCATCCACTCGAAGCGGCTCGGCTAATCGGTTGCAGCACAGCAGAGATACAGGCCGATAGACTCAAGTCAGCACAAACATTGGCCGATCGGTTTAGCTGCGTCGTGGTGTTAAAAGGCTCTGGCAGTGTGATTGCAGCGCCCGGCCAAACACCGCACATCAATGCCAGCGGCAATGCAAGGCTAGCCACAGCCGGCACCGGCGACGTACTCGCCGGTCTGGTGGGCGCACGCTTGGCCAATGGTTTGCCAGCTTTTGAAGCCGCTTGCAGCGCCGTCTTTGCGCATGGCTTGGCAGCAGATCAATGGAGTGGTAACAGCGCTTTAACGGCCTCAGGCTTATTCAAGGTGTTGACTTAAAGCTACTGCAATCAACGCTATTGGCTAACTGTTTTTTTCTGATCAAGACACAATCATCAAGCCAATTTGCAGCAGCACCAGCAAAGCCAAAATCGACAAATCTATGCCGCCCACGGTAGGTATTACCCGGCGCAGCGGTGTGATTAAGGGGTCAATTAAACGTCCCAGCAGTAAATAGGCGGGCGAGCCGGGTTGCACCCAAGACAAAATCGCAAAACCAAACACCAAAATCAACAGCGTTTGCAAAGCCACGCGCAACAGCATCTTGATAGCAAAGCCAAGCAGAGCAAACATAGTCGCCGGCATGGCAATGCCCCCAGCGCCAGTCATCGCCCCAAACAACAATGCCAAAAGCAAACCGTAGACCAGCGCCAGCAAGGCCGCCCCAATCAGACTAGCCCAATCGATGCGCGATTTGGCAATAGCCGCCGGCAAAAAGCGCCGCAGCGGTATCACCAGCCAGTTGGTAATAGCCATGACAAAACTGCCGGGCTGCTCACGCATGCTGATGCGGATCCAATTCATCCAGCCGCGCAATAAGCAAGCGCCTATGAGTAAAAAGAAGCTGGTCTCGAGCAGAAAGACGAAAATGCGCTCTAGCATAGAGATGCAAACCTGAAAAAAAATAACAAAAAATAAACCATCGGCAGACCAAAAAGGCAACCGACAAAAACAATAGGATCAATAAAGTATGGACCTTATTGACCCTAATAGGCGCTCACAGTAATTGACTGCATTTCTTGCTGCTTGGCCCGACCAAGCGAGCTGGTCGGAATCGACACAAGCAACAAGACCTACGTCAACAAGACGCAATCAACAGTTTAGCGCCGCGTTTTTTTACCCGGCTTGCGGCCGACTTTTTCGGTCGACTTACCCGTCGATTTTTTCACCGCTGCCTTGGGCGCTTGAATGGGCGAAGTTGCGGATCGGCTAGCGCTGCGCTCTGAACGTGCGCTGGATTTTTCACCCCTGCCCGCAGACGGAACACCGGCTCGATCTGCGCGTGGTGCGCGTTTACCGCGTTCTTGAGGCGGCTGATCCGCACCATGAGCACCGCCCTTATCGCCGCCTTTATCACGGCCACCGCGTGCGCCTGCAGCGAGTAAATCATCACCCTCATGCAGCAGACGGAAATCAATCTTGCGGCCATCGAGATCAACCCGGCTGACCTGCACCCTGACCCGCGTGCCTATCGCGTAGCGCAGCCCGCTACGCTCGCCGCGCAACTCTTGGCGCGCCTCGTCGAATCGGAAGTACTCACCGCCCAGCTCGGTGATATGCACCAAACCTTCAACATACATCGCGTCAAGGGTGACAAAAATACCAAAACCGGTAGCGGCCGTGACCACACCGCCGAACTCCTCGCCCAAATGCTCACGCATGTATTTGCATTTAAGCCAGGCTTCGACATCGCGGCTAGCTTCGTCTGCGCGTCTCTCGTTGGCGCTGCAATGCAGGCCAGCGGCTTGCCATGCAAGTTCATCACCGCTGAGTTTTTTAGGCTTTTGCTCCGGGTCTTTAACGCGTGAGGAAAGACGCTTAGAGAGCTTGGCTTCAGCCTCGCCCGGCGTTGGCAACACCGGCAACTGGTATTTCTTCTTCGCTAAAACTGCCTTGATGACGCGATGAACCAGTAAATCGGGATAGCGCCGAATCGGGCTAGTAAAGTGGGTATAAGCCTCAAACGCCAAACCGAAATGGCCGTTATTCATAGGCGTGTAAATCGCCTGCTGCATGGAACGCAGCAGCATGGTGTGAATTTGCGGCGCGTCTGGCCTGTCCTTGGTGGCTTGGGCAATTTTCTGAAATTCGCCGGGCGTTGGGTCATCGCTAATCGTCATTCCCAGACCAATGGCCTTGAGGTAATTACGCAGCGCGTCTTTTTTCTCAGGCGACGGGCCCTCGTGCACGCGAAACAAACCGATATGCTTGCTCTGGGCGATAAAGTCAGCAGAGCAAACGTTGGCCGCCAACATGGCCTCTTCAATCAGCTTGTGCGCCACGTTACGAGTGCGCGGCACTATTTTTTCAATGCGGCCGACCTCGTCGCAAACTATCTGCGTTTCGGTGGTTTCAAAATCAACTGCGCCGCGCACGCCGCGCTCTTGCAGCAAGGCTTGGTAGACGTCGTGCAGATTGAGTAAATGCGGCACTAAAGCCTTGCGCTGCGCCGCTTCTGGACCGCGTGTGTTGGCCAAAATAGCGGCAACTTCGGTATAGGTAAAACGCGCATGGCTGAACATCACTGCCGGGTAAAACTGGTAGGCATGAACCTCACCCTTGGCGTTAACCAGCATATCGCAAACCATGCAGACACGCTCAACATTCGGGTTTAGTGAGCACAAGCCGTTAGAGAGTTTCTCGGGCAGCATGGGAATGACGCGGCGCGGAAAATAAACACTGGTCGCTCTATCGTAAGCATCAATATCAATCGCACTTCCGGTCTCAACGTAATGGCTGACATCGGCAATCGCCACCAGCAAACGCCAGCCTTTGCCGCGTCCGACCTTAGCCGGCTCGCAATAAACAGCGTCATCAAAGTCGCGTGCGTCTTCACCGTCAATCGTCACCAACGCAATATCAGTCAAGTCGACTCGACCGTTTTTATCCGTGGGCCTGACTGCGTCTGGCAGCGTCCGAGCCAGTGCAATAGCTGCATCGCTGAAATCGTGTGGCACGCCATATTTGCGCACTGCGATTTCGATTTCCATACCGGGGTCATCAATCTCGCCCAACACTTCCTCGATTCGACCGACAGGCTGACCAAACAGTGCTGGTGGTTCAGTGAGCTTGACCACCACGATTTGACCCGTCTTAGCCAAGCCAGTCGCACCCTTGGGAATGAGCACATCTTGACCGTAACGCTTGTCTTCAGGCGCAACTAACCAGACACCGCTTTCTTGCAGCAATCGGCCAATGATGGGATTTGATGAGCGCTCTAAGATTTCAGTAATGCGCCCCTCAGGACGATTTTTTCGGTCTTGGCGGACTATGCGAACTTTGACGCGGTCTTTGTGCAGTACGGCGCGCATCTCATTTTGCGGCAGATAAATATCTGATTCGCCATCGTCGCGCAGAACAAAACCATGGCCATCGCGATGGCCCGATACCGTGCCTTCGTATTCTGCCAAAAGTGCATTAGAAGCAGTCGAAGCGGCTGCATGTGCGGACGGCGTACCGCCGCTGTGATGAGTTGTTTTGATAAGCGTCTCTCGTAGTGGAGGTTTCTATAAATGGTGTGCGTGAGGTATTTATTAGCTCTACTCTAACGTGAACTATGGCTTTAAGTATGCAGGTGAAATATTTCAGAAATTATGAACTGCCTGGGCAGAAAGAGAGAGAAACAGGGAGAAAGCCATTTTTGTACTGTTAAGATATAGGCTTGTGCCCGGGTGGCGGAATTGGTAGACGCGCACGGTTCAGGTCCGTGTATCGCAAGGTGTGGAGATTCGAGTTCTCTCCCGGGCACCAATATAGCCTCATCATCATTTACCAAGTGATGATAATCAGTAAAAGCCATTGTTTTGCGACAGTGGCTTTTTTGTTGCCCGTATAAAAATTCAGCATAAAAGTAGTCGCCGCGATAAGGGCTTTTACAGTGCAATGAATGCTCAGTCGATCACTGCGCGAATAGATTTAAAAAGTAGATACCAAGCATAAAACCTAGTTTTTTTATATGTATCAGCACCAGCCGACAAGCTTTGCCAGCCAGCACTCACGACTACCTACTCGTCATCAAGGCCAGCGCAACCGGCCTTGATTAGCGCCCTAACTTAAAACGGCACGGCGACCAAATCATGCCCTTGGGTGCCGACAATCCGAGCCTTGGTGAATTCACCGACTTTCAGCGTCTTGCTGATTTTCTCTGGCGGCAGCAACTTAACCACGCCATCTATCTCGGGCGCATCGGCATACGATCTACCCGTGCCGCCTTTACGGCCCAAGGCTGGTGCGTGGTCTACCAACACCTGCATGGTTGCGCCTATACGCTGCTGCAGCTTTTGCACAGACACCGCTTCAGCCACGGCCATAAAGCGCGCGCGCCGCTCTTCGCGTAGCTCTATCGGCAGCATGCCAGGAATATCGTTGGCGGTAGCGCCGGCGACAGCGCTATAGGCAAAGCAGCCGGCTCTGTCGATTTTGGCCTCGCGGATAAAGTCCAGCAAATGCTCAAATTCAGATTCCGTCTCACCCGGAAAACCTGCGATGAAAGTGCTGCGTACAACGATTTGCGGGCAAATTTCGCGCCAGCGCGAAATGCGTTCGAGATTTTTCTCGCCACTCGCCGGACGCTTCATGCGCTTGAGAACATCGGGATGGCTGTGCTGCAGCGGCACATCTAAGTAGGGCAAAATTTGCCCCGTCGCCATTAGCGGCAAGACTTCATCGACGCTTGGGTATGGATAAACATAATGCAAGCGAACCCAAGCGCCATAGGGCGCTGCGATTTCACCGAGCAGTTGCACCAACTCAAGCATGCGCGTTTTGACCGGCTTACCGTCAAAAAAGCCAGTCCGATACTTCACATCTACGCCGTAAGCCGAGGTGTCTTGGCTAATCACTAACAACTCTTTCACGCCGCCTTCGAACAGCGCACGCGCTTCGACTAAGACATCACCAATCGGGCGTGAAACCAAGTCACCACGCATAGAGGGAATAATGCAAAACGTACAGCGGTGGTTGCAGCCTTCGCTAATTTTGAGATAAGCATAGTGGCGCGGCGTGAGCTTAATACCAGCAACACCGAAAGAGTTGGGCACCAAATCAACAAACGGGTCGTGCGGCTTGGGTAAATTCAAATGCACTGCATCCATCACCTCTTGGGTTGCATGCGGGCCGGTCACAGCCAGCACACTTGGATGCATTTGGCGCACTAAATTGCCGCCGTTATCGCCAGCTTTCGCGCCCAGACAACCGGTCACAATAACTTTGCCGTTAGCAGCCAAAGCCTCGCCAATGGTGTCCAAACTCTCACGCACCGCATCGTCGATAAACCCGCAGGTGTTAACGATAACTAGGTCAGCGCCCTCAAATGTCTTAGAGGTTTCATACCCTTCGGCACTGAGTTGTGTGAGGATTAGCTCAGAATCGGTCAAGGCCTTAGGGCAGCCCAGACTCACGAAGCCGACTTTAGGTGCGGCTTTACGGGCTATGACTGGGATGGTTTGTGGGGGGGAAATTACTTCGCTCATCCCTTATTGTCTCAGAGGCTTCGCAGACTCAGGTCAAAACGGGTATTGCAAAGCAAAAAAACTCAACGCTTGAGACCAAATGCAGCGAGCATTTGCGTGCTTTGCTTTTCCATCTGCTCTTGCATTTGCGTGAACACCGTCTTGGACTGCTCAACATAGTTCCCCATCATTCCCTTCATCATGGGAGATTGCGCGTTCATGAACTGAGCCCATTTCTCGGGACTCAAGTCCTTAGATTGCTCGGACATCTTGTCTTGCAAATCCATAAAACCCTGCACATTTTTCTCTAAGTACTCACCCATAAAACCTTGCATGGCGTTGCCATAAAAGCGAATGATGTTGGCCAACACGGCCTCGGTGAACATGGGCGCGCCGCCGGACTCTTCTTCCAAAATAATTTGCAGCAATATGCTGCGCGTCAGGTCTTCATTACTTTTCGCATCCCGCACCACAAACAGCGTATTGGCCATCACCAACTCACGCACTTCAGTCAGAGTGATGTAGCTAGACGCCTTGGTGTCGTAAAGCCTGCGGTTGGGGTACTTTTTAATGACGCGGCTGGCTGCATTTTTTACATCGCTTTTTTCACCTTCAACTCGATTGACTGTGGACTCAGCTTCGCTGGCGGCATTGCCAGAGGGCTTTTTAGTTGACACTGATTGCTCCTGTGAAAGACATATTCGATTGACCGAAATATTGCCAGTAACTCGATACTTGCATTTTAGGAACTTTATAGTTATTCAACCACTTGGGTTAACCCTTTCCGCACTGGCAGAAGGACGACGCCGCACCATTTGAAAAGCTATCTGTTACTGCGCTGTTGGCTGGCAAGGCCAGCATTGCATTGAAGGCTTGGCCTGACACAAACGCTAGAATTTTACGCGATCAAATAAAGACTGCGTTTAGAGACGCAATCTAAGACAGACGCAGCTAAGTGAGTTAGCTGTAAAAACAGGATTGCAAAACAAGAAATGCAGAAGAATTAAAAATTAAATTCATCCACAACAAAGGAATGTTTGCGACTGCAGAGAATGTTTATGATTTCGATATTTGTGATCTGGATATTTGTCAGAGCGAACAGTGAATTCTTTGAATCTACTATGTCTGGATTTATCTGATGATCTCAAATGTTTTTCAGGCTGCTCTACCAAGATTCTAAAACTTGAACCATACAAAAATAGCATGGACATTTATGAACCTATGGTAGGCGCGATTGGACTCGAACCAACGACCCCCACCATGTCAAGGTGGTGCTCTAACCAGCTGAGCTACGCGCCTGAAAAACTGTTTCGAGCCCAAATTATAGCTGGGGAAAACAGCTTATTTGGACTCGCTTGGATTAATTGCATTTTTAATTGCAAAAACATTCTTTAGCGACGACGAGCAGAACGCACATCAGGCACATCAACTACCAATGACAGCACATGCGCGAGTCGGCTCGATTCGGACACTTCAACTGTAAACGTCATCCATGCCATACCGCCGCGTTTATCACCCACAGTCTGAGTCTGCACACCGATCACATTCATTTTCTCTTTATTAAAAACTTCTGAAATGTCACGCAGCAAGCCCTGTCGGTCGACCGCTTGCACCAACACATCGACCGGGTAGACCGCACGGCGAGAGACATTGGAACTGGAACCGCCCTCGGCATGCGCAGCACCGCCCCAAGCCACCTCAATGATTCGCTCAGGACTACCTGCCGCCATATTGCGAAAGTTGCTGCAGTCGCTGCGGTGAATACCTACGCCGCGACCTTTGGTGACAAAGCCCAGTATCTCGTCGGGTGGTGCGGGCTTGCAGCACTTGGCTAACTGCGTGAGTAGTGAGTCCATTCCCACCACCAACACTCCGCCCTTAGGGCTATGGCTGGCCGGTCTGGCTTTTTTAGCCAACACGTAATCGTCTTGCGAGAGCACTGGCTCAGGCGGCCTGAGCATGTTCTCAATGGTTCGCAGCGAGAGCTCGTCTTTGCCGACCATCTCAAACAAATCATCGGCACATTTAAACCCTAGCTGATCGGCCAGATCAACGAGCTTCATCGCCGTTTTACCTTCACGCTGCAAAACTTTTTCAACCGCCTCACGGCCTTTGGCCACGGTCTGCGCCATCTCTAGCGCATTAAACCAAGCGCGTACTTTGGATTTCGCGCGGTGGCTGGTTAAAAAGCACAGCTCTGGATTAAGCCAGTCACGAGAAGGCCCGCCATCCTTAGCACTAATGATTTCAACCGTTTGGCCGTTTTGCAAAGGCGTATTCAAAGGCAACATGACGCCATCGATACGTGCTCCGCGGCAGCGATGGCCTAAATCGGTGTGCACGCTATAAGCAAAATCGACAGCCGTCGCGCCTTGCGGCAACTCAACCACTGCTGCGTCTGGCGTGAGCACGTAAATTCGATCCTCAAACAAACCTTGGTCAGTATTGCGGGCACGCTCTGCAGCCGGGCCGGAAAGCTCTCGCTCCCAAGCCAGTAATTGGCGCAGCACCGCGATTTTTGCGTCGTACTCGCTGCTGGCTGAAACGCCTGCGTAGCCCTTGGTGCCGGCTTCTTTGTAAGCCCAATGAGCAGCCACACCATTTTCAGCATGGTCGTGCATGACTTGAGTGCGAATTTGAATCTCTACTGCTCTGCCGGCTTCATCGCGCACCACCGTGTGCAGAGACTGATAGCCATTTGATTTTGGTTTGGCAATGTAGTCGTCAAACTCACTGTCCACTGGCACAAAGCGCGAATGTACAAAGCTCAGCGCCGCGTAACAACCGTTGATATCGGCCGCAACCACGCGCAGTGCGCGGATATCAAACACCTGCTCAAAGTCCAACGACTTACCACGCATTTTTTTAACAATGCTGTAGATGTGCTTTGGTCGGCCTTGCACCAGCGCGGCAATGCCGTCCTGATTGAGTTCCTTCTCCAGCTGCGAGCGCAAGGACTCCATGAACTGCTCACGCCCAATGCGTTTTTCGTCGAGTAAATGAGCTGTCTCGCGGTAGGTGTCCGGCTCAAGAAAACGAAAGGCTAAGTCTTCCATTTCCCACTTGATCTGCCAGATTCCCAAACGGTTTGCCAGCGGTGCGAAGACATGCAGCGATTCGTAGGCCAGTGAAGGACTGGCCGGCAGCCGACTCGCCGCCAGATAACGCAGCGTTTGCAAGCGCGACGCAAGCCGCAGCATGACCACTCGCAAGTCACGCGAGAAAGCCAGCAACATTTTGCGCACGTTCTCGGTCTGTACTGCCGGGTCACCTAGCAACTGGGTTTTAATATCTGCCGTACGCGCCTGCCGCTGGACATTGACCAGTTTGGTAGTGGCTAATGCCAAGGCTGCATAGTTCTCACCAAAGGCCTTGGTGATGACTTCTTGGGGCTTGTTCAGGTGCTGGCAGGAGTAGACCAAATAAGTAGCCGCTTGCATGGCTTCAGAGCCGCCTATCGTGCGCAAAATCAATGCCACGGCGTCTGCATGCGCGAGTATATTTTCCCCAGTCTCTAAAACTTCTCCCACCAGCAAGGGTTCTGCAAATGCGCGCGCACGCGCCAAGGCTTGCGGCTCTGTCGGCAGGCTGTCCGCCGTAGCGGTGACGATGGAAGCTGTCGAGACTGGAATTTCACCGACTTGAGAAATACTTTTCATGCAGATTCACAAAAGGAATTGACTCACCGCAGCGAGTTGGTTGCTAGCGATCAGCGTAGGCGCATGACCGACGCCAGCGAACTCGACCAAACTGGCTTTTGGGCCGCGCTGTGTCATGGCTAAAGCAGTAGCGGGACTGAGTAAATCCGAGTCCTTGCCGCGCAGCAACAAAGTCGGCACGGCAATGGCGTCATAAAGCGCCCACAACGCCGCTTGACCTTCAAGCGTTGCGGCCTCGGTCGCCTGCTTAAAAGGTAAAGCGATGGCAGGGTCGTAATGCAAACGCAACTCGCCGTGAAGGCTATCTGCCAGCGGCTTAACCATATGCCGCGAGAGCTCTAACCACTGGGCAGTAGTATGCGGACCAAAGCCAGCAGACACCGCCAACATGGCGTCAGCCGCTTCTTGCAAGGACTTGAAAGCACCGGCTTTCCCAAGGTAGGTGCCTATCCGCACAATCGCCTGCCACTCTATGCTGGGGCCTACATCATTGAGCACCAGACGGCGCACGGGCACTGGCAGCGGCAGGCCAGGCTGACCAGCAATGACTAAACCAATCAAGCCGCCCATGCTGGTGCCTACCCAATCGAGTTCGCGTATCGGTGCTTGCAAATGAATCTGCGCCAGCATGGCCAGCATGTCAGCAACATAAAACGGCACTTGATAGCCCATAGGGTCTTGCAGCCAATCGCTTTGTCCGCGCCCGACAACATCAGGACAGACTACGCGAATGGTGTGGCCTTTATCTATTGCCTGTTGGCACAGCGATTGCGCCAGCACATCAAAATCACGCCCCTGACGCGACAGACCATGGGCGCAAACCACCACATGCGCGCTGTCCGCATCGCCCCACTGATGCCAGGCCATACGATGGCCGCCGCTAGCATCTGAGCAAGTCACAAAATTGAGGCTGTAAGCAATGTTCATTAAATGGTCGACCAGTAAGAAAAGAAAAGTTAAATGACAAGCTACAGGTTTTGCCTAGTCGCAAGGCACATAGAAAGCAGCGGCCCGTCAGCTGCGTTGGGTATTGAAGCTATGCGGTTGATCCTAAATCATACGCAAAACCATCTTGCCAACAGGTCAAAAATAATTGCTACTTTGTGGCCTCACAATAGACACGAAGCGCGGGCTTAAAAATGAGTGCAAGTTATGTCAAAGGCTCGCAAGCAAGCTTTTTAATTTGCTCACCACCGGTTTAATCAAACACAACACGCACAGGGAAACATTTCATGCTCAAAGGTAAAACTGCATTAGTCACTGGCTCAACTAGCGGCATAGGCTTAGGAATTGCCAAAGCACTGGCAGCGCAAGGCGCCAACATTGTGATGAATGGCTTTGGCGATGTAGCGGGCCCTAAGGCTGAGATAGAAGCACTGGGCGTAAAAGTTGCGCACCACGGAGCAGACGTTAGCAAACCAGCGGAAATTGAGGCCATGCTGAAATTCGCAGCAGCCGAATTTGGCCAAGTCGATATTTTGGTGAACAACGCTGGCATTCAACATGTGGCGCGAATAGAAAACTTCTCCGTCGAAAAATGGGACGCCATCATTGCGATTAACCTAAGCAGTGCTTTTCACGCCACGCGCTTGGCCCTTCCCGCTATGCAGGCGGCGAATGGCGGCAAGGGCTGGGGTCGCATCATCAATGTTGCCTCTGCACACGGCCTAGTCGCATCGGCAGAAAAATCAGCTTATGTAGCGGCCAAGCATGCCTTAGTCGGCCTAACTAAAGTCACAGCCTTAGAAAACGCCACCAGCGGCGTGACCTGCAACGCTATCTGTCCGGGTTGGGTGCTTACACCCATGGTGCAAAAACAGCTCGACGCTAAAGCCAAAGCTTTGGGCATTAGCAACGAAGAAGCCACGGTTCAACTGCTGCAAGAAAAAGAGCCATCACTGCAATTCACCACACCAGAAGAGCTAGGCGCATTAGCGGTTTTCTTTTGCTCACCTGCGGGCAACAATGTGCGCGGCGTGGCGTGGAATATGGATGGCGGCTGGCTGGCGCAATAATCAATAGTCGGGCAGAAAAACTTCTACTGCCCGAGTTTTGAATTCAACTTTTTAAAATCAAAATACTTTTTCATCCGCTTTGACAGCGGATGAAAACAGCAAGCTTCAACAGCGTATAAAAGCGTAAATCCTTAAGCACAAAATCATGCTTGAGATCAGCTAAACAAAATGCGCGCCATGTTGATCCAACTGTGCAAGTCATGCACAACTTAGATTTAAATCCCATTCGGTAAAACGTCAGCGCCTTCATTTAGGCACATCATGCCCAGCCCAGCCAGGATTGATATATGACGGCGGCTTGGACTTTGGCTTCGGCTTCGGCTTCGGCTTCAACACAGGCTGCGCACGCTCGGTCATTGCGCGACTGCGCCCACAGCATTTTTTACCGCGATTGATAAACCAGATTTATTAAATCTAGCGCACAACATTTAGGCACAAGCAGAAGTTTTGTTAAATTTAAATCAGTCAATAAGTGACTCAAAAATAAACACCTTAGTACATTCGGATTTCGACTAAAGTACTCTCTTTTTAAAGTTCTAAGGACTGCAGAAAGGAGTTGGTTAAAAATAAAATTATTAATAAATCTAGTCGGAAAAGACTGTCAGGACAAATTTCTTAAGGACTCAGCATGAAAAATTACAAACTATTGGCGTGCGTATTCCTAGCCCTTTCCGGATGCGCGCACCAAGAAGAATCTAAAACTATTGCGGTTGAAAAAGTAGCGTCTGCAAACCAAGATTACAGCGGCCCACTGACCGCCATCAGCATTGGAAAATTTGAAAACCGATCAGACTATATGCGCGGCATTTTTTCTGATGCTGTGGATAGACTGGGTAATCAAGCACAAACGGTCTTGCTATCGCACCTTAAACAAAGCAAGCGTTTTAGCGTGATGGACCGCAGCAATATGGCGGAAATTAAAGAAGAATCCGCATTACTCAAAAAATCACAAAACCTAATCGGCGCTAACTTTGTAGTCACCGGAGACATTACAGAATTCGGTCGCAAGCAAGTCGGGGATAAACAACTCTTTGGTTTACTCGGTCGCGGTTCAACCCAAATCGCCTATGCCAAAGCCACATTAAACATCGTCAATGTGCAGACCTCTGAAGTAGTTTTTTCGGCGCAAGGCGCGGGCGAATACAGCTTGTCAGAAAGAGAAGTCATAGGCTTTGGCGGCACAGCCGGATATGACTCAACCCTCAACGGCAAAGTTCTTGACTTGGCAATCCGAGAAGCCGTGCAAAAAATTGTTTCTACGATTGACAGCGGCGCATGGCGTTCACAGCGTTAAAGCGTTGACCACGCAGCAAAAATTCAAGGAACACATCATGATCATTAGTCGCCTTAAAGCCCTAGCCGTTTTAATCAGTAGCATTTTTTTAGTCGCTTGCGTAAGCACTACAGACACGATTTATAAATGGGAAGGCTATCAAAAAAATGTTTACCAACACTTTCGTGGCGACAAAAGCCCTGCTGAACAAACCCAATCCATGCAAGCAGATTTAGAAAAAATCCGCGCCAGTGGCAAAGCCACGCCGCCGGGTTACCAAGCGCACCTAGGCCTCTTGTATGGTCAACAAGGAAATCTTGACCAGTTTGCAGCGCAAATTCAGGCTGAAAAAAATCAGTTTCCTGAGTCCGAAAAATTTATGGATTTTTTACTGCGTAAATTCAAAAAAGATGAGGTGAAACAATGACACTAAAAAAACTTTTTGCTAAAGCCGCCGCCGCACTGTGCATCTTGTCCCTGACTGCTTGTGCAACTCAGACGGTCAAAGACTACAGCGACTTCAAAGAAAACCAGCCGCGCTCAATACTGGTTTTGCCGCCGATAAACGACACGGTTGAAGTAGATGCGTCTAACAGCGTTTTATCGCAGGCCACTTTTCCGTTAGCTGAATCGGGTTACTACGTGATACCCGTGACGCTGATGGTAGAAACATTTAAAGAAAACGGACTCACACAGCCCACCGATATTCAAGCAACACCAGCTGAAAAGCTACACCAAATTTTTGGTGCTGATGCGGCGCTCTACATCAGTATTTCAAAATACGGAACCGTCTATAAAGTCATCGCCAGTGAATCTGTCGTTACCGCGCAAGCAAAGCTCGTAGACTTAAAAACCGGGAAACTGCTCTGGCAAGGCAGCGCAACAGCGTCTAGTGAAGAAGGAAAAAATAATCGCGGCGGCTTGGTGTCTTTGCTAGTTAGCGCGGTGATCAATCAAATCATTGGAACGGTGTCCGAGCAAAGCCACAATGTCGCAGGCATCGCAACCAATCGATTGCTGCATGCAAGTCCGAATGGCGGCATTTTGTATGGCCAGCGCTCACCTTACTTTAGTAAAAAATAAGTTTTTCAGCACTGCAAAAAAGTCATCGACACAAAAGCCTTTTGCGATTTACAACCAGCGTTTGAAGGCTTTAATTAGCCAATCAAAACGCTGACCATAAGGCGGATATAACAATTTCCCGCTGGCCCATCGCGACTGCACCAGCACTGACTTTTGATGACTTAAGCGTTTAAACCCAGCCTCACCGTGGTAGCTGCCCCAGCCGCTGTCACCGACACCGCCAAACGGCAAGTTCAGATGCACCAAATGCATGAGTGTGTCATTGATGCAGACGCCGCCACTCACGGTTTGGGCCAACACCTGGTCCTGCGCTTGTGTATCTTGACCAAACCAATACAGCGCCAGCGGCCTAGCTCTAGCGTTAATGTATTGAATCGCTTCATCCAAGGTGTCGTAAGTCAGAACGGGTAATACTGGGCCGAAAATTTCTTCTGTCAGCAAAGCGCAGTCTGGTGGCGCGTTAAACACCAAAACCGGTGCCATCTGGCTCTGGCCTGTATGACTGGCGTGGCTAGCTTGGCTTGCGTCGTTTGAATATTTTGTAGCCGTCACATCAGTTTGCCCAACCGCCATCGCTTCAAGCCTAGCCCCGCCGGCCTCGGCTTGATGAAGCAAGCCTTTTAAGCGTGCATGGTGACGCTCGCTAATGATGGCAGCGTAGTCAGGATTGCCAAGAATGCGCGGATACATGTCGGCCACAGCCTGCGCAAAAGCTTGAGAGAACGCGGCTTCTTGACCCGCAGGCAACAGCACATAGTCGGGTGCCACACAGGTCTGGCCGGCATTGAGTAATTTGCCATGGACTATCTTGATGGCAGCACTGGTAATGTCGCAGGACAGGTCCACAATACAGGGCGATTTGCCCCCCAACTCAAGCGTAGTTGGCGTGAGATTAGCGGCGGCGTTTTGTGCCACCAAACGCCCGACTGTCGTCGAGCCGGTAAAAAATAAATGGTCGAACGGTAGGCTAGAAAATTCAGCCGCCAACTTCGCATCGCCCAGAAACACAGTCAGCTCTTGGGGCGCAAAATCATTCGCAATTAATTCGGCCAATAAAGCCGATGTAGCGGGCGTGAGTTCACTGGGTTTTAGCATCACGCGGTTGCCCGCCGCCAGCGCGCAAATGACTGGGCCTAGCGAGAGTTGCAAAGGGTAATTCCAAGGTGAAATCACACCCACAACACCTAACGGCTGGCACTGCACAAAACCGCGTGAAGGCTGTAAATACAAAGGCGTTGGCACTTTAACTGGCTTCATCCAAGCGGGTAAATCAGAAAGAGTTTGCGCCAGCATAGCCCGCAACAAAAACAAATCAGCCACCTCTGTGAGCTGTGCAGAGCGCACACCAAAATCAGCCTGCACCGCCAAAGCCAAGGCTTGATCATGGCGCGCCAGCATGGCTTGAATGCGCAGCAAACGCTCACGCCTAAGAGACAAGGGCACGTCGGTTTGCGCACGGCTAGCCGCATGCTGCGCGTTAAACGCTAGTCGCAAAAAAGTGTCGTTAGACGTCATTCGCAGAAATACAGTGTTGGCGTTGGCTTAGGCGGGAACCGCTTCAAAGTAAAAAACACCCGGCGAGCGAATCGGATCGACATCCACCGGTATCGTGCTCTTGGGTGGAAATTTTCCTTCAAGCAGCAGTTTAGACAGTGGGTTTTCAATGCGCTGCTGTATCGCCCGTTTAAGCGGCCGCGCACCGTACACAGGATCGAACCCGACCTTGGCCAATTCTTCAATCGCAGCTTCGCTGACCTCCATGGTCAAGTCCATGCTAAGCAGCCTAGCTTGTAAGACTTTGAGTTGTATACGAGCTATCGATGCAATGTTGCCAGCGTCAAGCGCATGAAAGACCACCGTCTCGTCGATACGATTGAGAAACTCTGGGCGGAAATAATTTTTCAGCTCGTCAAACACCGCATCTTTGACCTCCTCGTAAGGTTTACCAACCATGGACTGAATGATGGGCGAGCCGATATTGCTAGTCATCACAATCACTGTGTTTTTAAAGTCTACTGTGCGACCTTGACCGTCCGTCAAACGGCCATCGTCAAGCACTTGCAGCAGCACATTAAAAACGTCGGGATGGGCTTTTTCTATCTCATCGAGCAGCAACACGCTGTAAGGCTTGCGCCTGACGGCTTCTGTCAAATAACCACCCTCTTCGTAGCCCACATAGCCCGGTGGCGCGCCTATCAAGCGGGCAACGGAATGCTTTTCCATGAATTCACTCATGTCGACACGAATCAAATGGTCTTCGCTGTCAAATAAAAATCCTGCCAAGGCTTTGCACAACTCGGTTTTGCCAACGCCTGTGGGGCCGAGAAACAAAAACGAGCCAGTCGGCCGATTCGGGTCACCCAAGCCTGAGCGTGAACGACGTATCGCATTGGCAACCGCGCCAATAGCCTCTTCTTGACCTATCACGCGATCGTGCAGTTTTACTTCCATGAGCAGTAGTTTGTCGCGCTCTCCTTGCATCAGTTTGGACACCGGAATGCCGGTCGAGCGCGCCACTACTTCAGCGATTTCTTCTGCGCCCACTTGAGTGCGCAGCAGAGTTGGCGCCTGCGTTTCGCCTTTTTTGGACTCGACATCTTGCGCCGCCTTGAGGCGTTTTTCCAGCTCTGGCAGCTTGCCGTATTGCAGCTCTGCAACTTTGTTGAAGTCGCCCTTTCGGGTGAACTCTTCAATCTGAAAACGCATACGGTCAATTTCTTCCATCACGTCTTTAGAGCCTAGCGCTTGGGCTTTTTCAGCCTGCCAGATTTCATCGAGGTCAGAGATTTCTTTTTGTAGCTTGACTATCTCTTCTTCAATCAGTGAAAAGCGTTTTTGCGAGGCCTCGTCCTTTTCACGGCGTACCGCTTCGCGCTCGATTTGGAGTTGGATTAAACGCCGGTCAAGCTTGTCCATTACCTCAGGTTTGGAGTCGCGTTCTATGCTGATTTTGCTGGCCGCTTCGTCGATTAAATCAATCGCTTTATCGGGCAGAAAACGGTCTGTGATGTAGCGGTGGCTTAGCTCTGCGGCAGCCACAATTGCGGGGTCTGTGATCTGCACGCCGTGGTGAGCTTCGTACTTTTCTTTCAGGCCGCGCAAGATCGCAATCGTCGCTTCGACGGTGGGTTCTCCGACCAAAATTTTCTGAAACCGGCGCTCTAAGGCAGCGTCTTTTTCAATGTATTTACGGTATTCGTCTAGCGTAGTCGCGCCCACGCAGTGCAACTCGCCGCGAGCCAACGCAGGCTTTAGCATATTGCCTGCATCCATCGCGCCTTCAGCTTTGCCAGCGCCGACCATGGTGTGTAACTCGTCGATAAACACAATCGTCTGACCTTCATCTTTAGCCAACTCACTGAGCACAGTTTTAAGCCGCTCTTCAAACTCGCCGCGAAATTTCGCGCCGGCCAGTAGTGCGGCCATATCCAAGGACAAAACGCGCTTTCCTTTGAGTGACTCAGGCACTTCGCCAGCGACTATGCGTTGGGCCAGGCCTTCGACAATCGCGGTCTTGCCGACGCCGGGCTCGCCTATCAGTACCGGGTTGTTTTTGGTGCGACGCTGCAGCACTTGAATCGCGCGGCGGATTTCGTCATCACGACCGATGACGGGGTCAAGCTTGCCCATGCGGGCGCGCTCGGTTAAGTCCATGCAATATTTTTTCAAGGCCTCGCGCTGACCTTCGGCATCCGCGCTGTTCACGCCTTGGCCACCGCGCACAGCGTCAATCGCCGCTTCAAGCGATTTTCGGCTCAAGCCATTCTCGCGTGCGAGCTTGCCAATATCGGCTTTGCTGTCAGATAAGGCGAGCAAGAAAAGCTCACCGGCAATGAACTGGTCATTGCGTTTCATGGCCTCTTTTTCAGTCGCTTGCAGCAATTTTGACAATTCTGGGCCGACCTGAACCTGATCTTGACCCTGCACTTGAGCCAGCTTTTTGATGGCTTCATCAGCCATTTTTTGCATGCCGCCTAAATTAACGCCAGCGCGCTCAAGCAAAGCCCGCGGACCATCATCTTGGTGCAGCATGGCCGCCAGCAGATGCACCGGCTCTATGTAGCCATTGTCGTTGGCCAACGCAAGCGATTGCGCATCACCCAAGGCTTCTTGAAATTTAGTGGTGAGTTTGTCTTGTCGCATGCGCAGATCTCCAAAATAAAGAACAAATTGTCATTGTCTACATTTGAGCGCATAAGCCCTTTTTCAATAGCGGACAAAGCAATCCATCAAACCGCCATGGGCAGTGGCAGAATGAAGAATGGAAAAAATGACTGACGGAAACCGGATAAACCTCAAATTCAAAGCATGAAAATTCACCAGTTATCAGTCAAATACTTGAATGAACAAGATCGAATCCTAATGCGTATTAACAGCCGCGAAGGTCAGGAGTGGCAAATGTGGCTAACACGCCGCTTAGCTTTGGGCTTATTGCCTTTATTGGGCAGCAAGGCCCAAGCACAATTGAGTCAGCAAGTGTTACTCCAACAAAAAAGCCAAACGCAAATATCGCAAGATGCATTGGCTCAGCAACGCAAGCATTTAATGGACAGTTTTGAGCAAGAAATTGGCGCTTACGACGCCGACTACACAACGCCGTTTGCTGAGCCGGCAGAAAAACCCCTTGGCGAGAAGCCCTTGCTAATTACCGATGTTGAGCTCGACTTGCTTGATAACGACTTGCTGCACATGCACTTGATTGAAAATATAAATGAGAACAAGCGCGACGTTCAACTCAGCATGGACACACAACTATCGCATGGATTTTTGCGTCTGCTGACACAAGCGGTCCAGACAGCCAGTTGGATGCATGCGCCAGATTTAAATCAGGCAATCTCGCTTGATGAGCAAAACGCAGCACTAACGGGGGATGGCGACAAGCCCAAGTATTTAAATTGAGTCAATGTCTGTCTGCCTATTTATCAATCAGCTAAGTTCAAACATTCGGCAATTCGATTCCCCACTTAGCCAGCGCCGCATCGTCGCTGACGCGGGCATCAACCCAGCGCTCACCGGCTGAAGTTTTCTCTTTCTTCCAAAAGGGTGCCTGGGTTTTAAGGTAGTCCATTAAAAACTCACAAGCGCGAAAACTCTCGCCTCTGTGAGCTGAAGTCACAGCCACCAACACCACCTGATCGAGCGGCTGCAGCAAGCCGATTCGATGGACAACGCGCGCGCCATGAATATCAAAACGCAGCATGGCCGCATCAATCATGTCGTCAATGGATTTTTCAGTCATGCCGGGATAGTGTTCGAGCTCCATGCTGCTTACGCTCAAACCATCATTGCGATCGCGTACAGTACCGACAAAACTGCAGACAGCGCCTATGCGTTTATCACTGGCGCGTAAGGCCAGTAGTTCTTCGGAGACATCGAAATCCGCTTGCCGTATGCTTACCCGGTGTGTCATATCAGCCGCCCGTCACAGGTGGGAAGAATGCCACTTCACAACCAGGTGTGAGTCGAGCCGACGCATCGCACATGACTTGATTGAGCGCCATTCGTACCGACTTTATTTGCGTCAACGCAGCCGCGTGCTTAGCGCTAGAGGCAATCATTTCTTCACGCAAACCGGCTAAATCTAAAGCCTCAGTTTGGCGTTGCTCACTGCCTTGGCCCATGGCTTCGCGTAAGGACGCAAAATATTTGATATTGACTTGCATTGACATGATTTACTTTAAAAAAGTGGTTTAGTGCAGCAGTCCAGCGAGCGGCAAAAACTGCACGCTGTCGCCGGACTTAATGACTTGGCCAGCGGGGTTATCAACCAAGCCATCACCCCAAACTGCTGAAGTCAAAACGCCGGAACTCTGGTTTTCAAACAAGTCCAAGCCTCCCGCAGGGTTGAGGCGGGTGCGTAAAAACTCACGGCGTTTGTCCGCACGCGGCCAATCAAAATCTGCGCGCACGGTGATGGCTTGCGGTGTCACATCGGTAACGCCCAAAAGTCGCAGTAAAAACGGTCGTACCAAAAGTAAAAAAGTAACGTAACTCGAGACCGGATTCCCAGGCAAACCCATCACATGCGCTGGGCCGATTCGGCCATAGGCAAAAGGCTTGCCGGGCTTTATGGCAATTTGCCACAGCGCTAACTGACCCAAGCTTTCTACCGCAGGTTTGATATGGTCTTCTTCGCCAACCGACACGCCGCCGCTGGTGAGTATCAAATCGTGTTGTTGAGCTGCATTTTTAAGCGCTTGAACAGTTGCATCTAATCGGTCTGGCACTATGCCCATATCGGTCACGCTGCAACCCAGGCGCAGCAGCAAGGCACGTAAAAAGAAACGGTTGGAATTGTAAATTGCCCCAGCCGGCATGTCAGCCGGCGCAATTGCACCCGGCATAACTAATTCGTCACCGGTTGAGAACAAGGCTACCCGCACTGGCTTAACCACTTGCAATTGGTCAAACCCAATGCTAGCGGCCAAACCCAATGCCGCTGGCGTTAAGCGCTGACCACGCAGCAATACGCGACTCCCCTTGGCCACGTCTTCACCGCGGCGGCGTATCCATTGTCCAGACTTGGGTTGATTTTGCAGCGTGATTGAAGGCGCATCAGCAGCCGTTGACAGCAACGTGCAGTCCTCCTGCATCACCACCGCATCGGCGCCTTCGGGAATCGGTGCGCCGGTAAAAATACGTGCGGCTGTGAGTGGCGTCAGCACCACGCCGTTGCTGCCAGCCGGTATCCGCTGGCTAACGGGGAAAACTGTTTGCTCGCCGCTCCAATCAGCACTTCTTAGCGCATAACCGTCCATGGAACTGTTGTCGTGCGCCGGCACATCAAGCGCTGCAACCAAGTCTTGCGCTAGCACACGGCCATCGGCATCGAAAGTGGAGACAGTTTCGCTGCCATCGAGCGGCAAGGCATGGGCTAGCAATTCGGTCAAGGCCTGATCTAGCGGTTTAAGCGGTGCACGCGCGCCGGATTTTGCAGTAACTGTGGTGGTGGGCTTGGAATCAATACTCATCGCTTATTGTCGCCATTTTCACGCGCCTTAATAGACCGCATTTGTATAGCCGCTGAGCTAAAAGTTCAATCTCATCTAATTTAAGCGAACGCACAAAGCAGTTGAAAAATAAGGCATTGAAAAATGAAAGGGTGAAAAGACGCATCAAACAACATCTCCACACCGCCTAAGACCCCGCAGTATTTGTGGCTAAAGCCGAGAAAATTTAGTTAATAATATCTCTCGCATCATTAAATTAAAAATCAATCTCTAATTCGTTCAAACCGAACACGCATGGCATTTGCGGCTCTTGCCTCACTCACAAAAAGATACGTATTTCAAACATCAGGCATATTGACTTCTGTTGTCATATCCTGTTTGCTTGGTATTGGATGGCTGATTTTTATCAATATGCAAGTGACTGCCTTAGCGTCCCGTGCGCAGCAAAATTCAATTGAAGTGATGGCTAAATTCAGGGATTTACGCTCTGAATTGAGACAAATACAGTTTGACCAACATAGCTACTCACTCACCGGTCAGCCAAGCACACTAGCAGCTTTTAACGCTGGCGTTAAAAGCATAAAAGAAAAGTTAACAACGCTATGCCAACTCACCGCAGATATACCCTTGCGGCAAGGACGTATGTATGAAATTTCTTCACTGATTGCGATTAATTTACTGGTGTTAGAGACAAATGTAGCCCGTCATGGCACGACTGGTTTGTCAATTAATGACGAACAACTCAACGCAAATGAAAGCGTAAAACTAACAAACCAGATACGCAGTCAAGTCGATCAGGCGCAAGAAGTAGAAGCCCAACTATTGCTGAGTCAAAGCCAAAAAATAAAAGACAAATCTCAAGGCACTAGCCTACTCATCGCATTAGGCCTAGTAGTGGGCAGCTTGGCGCTGATATTAATTTTGTGGATGAGACAGTGGGAACTGCGCCTGAGAGACAAGCGTTACCAAAGCCTGCTCCACTCTACAGACGAGTGTTTTTGTGTCGTAGATATGATTTTCAACACTTCGCAGCAAGCGATTAACTATCATTTTTTAGAGTCCAACCTTGCCTTTAAGCGATTGAAGGGCGTGAGCGATGACCATCATCAGCGCATGCTCGAATTATTGCCAGACAACACAGTGCATTGGTACAAAATTTTTGGTGAGGTAGCTTTGAGCGGTAAACCGCAACGTTTTATCAGCAACACCAAAAACTCAGCACAAAGCTGGTTTAACGTCTATGTTTTTCGACTCGGTGGTGTGGACAGCGTGACTATAGCAATAGGATTTACTGACATGACGCAAAGTCAACTAATCCACCAAAAAGAGCTAGGCTTAAAAAACATCACCGAAGTGGGTGTGCGTCAGCGCAATACCGAACTAGAAACAGCCAACAAAGAATTGGCGTCTTTTTCCTATTCAGTCTCTCACGAGCTGAAGACACCTTTGAACACTTTATCGGGCTTTAGCCATTTACTAGAAACCGCTATTGCTAATAATTCACTAGACAAAGCGGCGCACTACGTGAGTCGTATTCGGCGTTCCGTGGTTCAAATGAGTACGTCAGTGGATGGCCTTTTATCCCTGACTAAACTGCCACAAAAAATACTACAAACATCGACTGTCAACCTGTCAGAAATCTCTAAAAAAATTATGCAGGATTGGTGTGAGCAAGAGCCTCAACGTCAAGTCGAAATCAGTATCCAAGACGACATACAGGTCAGAGGCGACGCCCGCTTACTGCCAATCGTGATTGGAAACTTACTCGGAAATGCATGGAAATTTAGTGCTAAGCAAAAAGTCTCGCGAATACAAATGGGATCCGAGTCCGACTGCAACGGTCAGCCGGTTTACTTTATAAGAGACAACGGCGCAGGCTTTGATATGTCGCATGCGGATAGAATTTTTATCGCCTTTGAACGCTTGCACCTAGCGTCTGATTTTCCGGGTACCGGAATTGGACTGGCAACTGTCAAGCGCATAGTCAAGCTACACGGTGGACGCGTTTGGGCAGAGAGCAAAAAAGACGCGGGCGCAGTTTTTTACTTCACCCTTGAGCCCCAAAACCCGTGACCACGTCTTTGCTGTCTTTTAGCCGGCGAGCCGGTAATCAAAAGAGTATTCAAAGCGCTGGCCATTGCTCACCAAATAGTCAGCAACCGCATCCGCATTGCCCAAGTCAAGCACTGGTCTTTGCGTTGCAACTGGCAGTTTCTCAGGCGCATCTGTGGCAATGGCCACGATGAAATCGTCATCCACATAGAGGGCCGGATGGCCTTCATAGTCGGCCGTCGGTGCGCGCCAAATTTCTATCTTGAGCAGATCGCTTTGCTTAAAACCTTCGACCAATACCCAATCGACGCCCTCATACAATTCGGCCAACAACTGATGCACGGTCATTTGCGCAGGTTTTTCAAACTCGCGCATCAAGGCCATGCGTTTACTGGATGCAACCACCACTTCAAACGCGCCGGCTTGTCGATGCCTGAAGGTATCTTTGCCGGGCTGGTCTACGTCGAAATTATGGTGTGCGTGTTTAACCACTGAGACGCGCAGGCCACGCGCCGTCAGGGCCGGAATAAGTTTTTCAACCAGCGTGGTTTTGCCCGAGCCAGAGTAACCTGCAAAGCCGACGACCTTCATACACAACCTCGAAAGAAAGCGCAGAAAAAAGAGAGCTTTTTATTCTGCATTGTTAACGCTATTGGCGATCAAACGCTTGATCTGTTCTACATCTGGCGCCATCTCCAACACGCGCTTAGGCAATGCCTCAATGCCTTCGAATCTAGCGGGCCGCTCTGGTAGCCGACCTAACGCCTCTTCAATGGTGGCGGCAAACTTAATGGGCAGTGCAGTTTCTAAAACCAGCATGGTCTGGTCTGGCCTTAGGTAATCGCGTGCGACCTTTACGCCGTCGGCAGTGTGCGTATCGATAATATTGTTAAAGCGTTTGTAAACGTCTTGTATCGTGGCTAGGCGATTGGCGTGTGTGCTTTTACCGCTTAAAAATCCGTAGCGCTCTGCGGCTAATTTAAAGACCGGATCCGCGCTCAAATCAAAGCTGCCTTGGGCTGAGAGTTGGTCTTGAAACAGCGCTTTAACTTTAGCGCCATCACGCCCTAGCAGGTCAAACACAAAACGCTCGAAATTCGAAGCCTTGGAAATATCCATGGATGGGCTTGAGGTTTCATGCGTATCACTGCTGGTGCGCACGCGGTAAACGCCGGTGCGGAAAAATTCGTCCAGCACATCATTCTCATTAGTGGCAACGACTAAATTATCAATTGGCAAACCCATCATGCGGGCCACATGGCCGGCGCAGATATTGCCAAAGTTGCCTGATGGCACGGCAAAACTGATTTTTTCCTTACTCGACGCAGTCGCTTGCAAATAACCAGCGAAGTAATAAACCACCTGCGCCATCAGGCGCGCCCAGTTGATGGAGTTGACCGTGCCAATCTTGTATTTGCGTTTGAAATCTAAGTCGTTCGATACGGCTTTGACAATATCTTGGCAATCGTCGAACACACCTTCAATCGCGATGTTGTAGATATTGGCGTCTTGCAGACTAAACATTTGCGCCTGCTGAAAAGGACTCATTCGGCCCTTTGGCGAGGTCATAAACACCCGCACACCTTGTTTGCCGCGCATGGCGTATTCGGCCGCGCTGCCAGTGTCGCCACTGGTCGCGCCTAGGATATTTAATTCTTCACCGCGGCGCGCCAACTCGTACTCAAACAAATTACCCAGTAGCTGCATGGCCATGTCTTTAAAGGCTAGCGTCGGGCCGTTCGAGAGCGCTTGTATCTTTAAACCAGGTTCGAGACCCCGCAGTGGCACTATCTCTAACGTGCCAAAAACTTCTTGTGTGTAAGTCTTGTTGCAGAGGGTTTTGAGGTCGTCAGCTGGAATGTCATCGACATATAGCGAGAGAATTTCAAACGCTAACTCGGCATAAGAAAGGCCGCGCCAAATGTCCAAGGTGGCCGCCTCAACTTGCGGGTAAGTCTCTGGCAGATAAAGGCCACCATCGGGCGCCAAGCCTTCAAGCAGGATTTCGCAAAAGCGTTTGCGTTCAAGATGACCGCGGGTGGAGAGGTATTGCATCAGACCAACTCTTCTTTGCGAATGCGTGTGATGGGCGAGAGCACAGTGGTGAGCTGTTGCATTTGCGCCAGCGCCAAATTCATTTGTGACTCGACGCAGTCGTGGGTGAGAATAATCAAGTCGGTCTGGGTCGCGCCTTCGCCGCCCACTTCGTCGGCTTCGCGTTGCAGTACGGCATCAATGCTGATGTCCAGCTTGGCTAATATGCTGGTCACACTCGCCAGAACACCGGCTTCATCGGCGACATTTAAACGCAGGTAGTAACTGGTCACAACTTGACCCATGTCTAGCACTGGCGTGTTATCAATCGCATCGGGCTGAAAGGCTAAGTAAGGGACGCGCTGAGCGGCGTTGGCGGTGTTCAGGCGTGCAATATCGACTAAGTCGGCGATTACCGCACTGGCGGTCGGCTCACTGCCCGCGCCCTTGCCGTAATAAAGCGTGGTGCCAAGCGCATCGCAGTGCACCATCACTGCATTCATCGCACCTTCGACATTGGCGATCAAACGTTTGGCGGGCACCAGACTAGGGTGAACGCGTAGCTCAATGCCTTTGGCGGTTTTTTTGGTAATGCCCAACAGTTTGATGCGGTAGCCGAGCTGCTCGGCGTAACGAATATCTTGCGCACCGAGCGCGGTGATGCCCTCGATATAGGCTTTTTCAAACTGCACCGGCACGCCAAAAGCAATTGCCGACATCAAAGCGGCCTTGTGCGCAGCGTCTACGCCTTGAATGTCAAATGTTGGATCGGCTTCAGCGTAACCCAAGCGTTGCGCTTCTTTGAGCGCCACGTCGAAATCCAAACCCTTATCACGCATCTCGCTGAGAATGAAATTGGTCGTGCCATTGATGATGCCGGCGACCCACTCAATTCGGTTCGCGCTCAGGCCTTCACGCAAGGCTTTAATAATCGGTATGCCGCCGGCGACTGCGGCTTCAAAAGCCACCATCACGCCTTTGCGCTGAGCAGCAGCAAAAATTTCGGTGCCGTGTACGGCCAGCAAAGCCTTATTCGCCGTGACCACGTGCTTACCGGCTTCAATAGCTTCTAGCACCAGTTGTTTGGCAATACCGTAGCCGCCAATCAGTTCGACGACGACAGCGATGTCAGGGTTGGCAATAATGGCGCGGGCATCAGCGACTACTTGCACGTTTGGGCCGACCAGACTTTTCGCCCGCTCAGTATCTAGGTCAGCAACCATGGTCACTTCAATGCCACAACCGGCACGCCGCATGATTTCACTCTGATTACGCATCAGGACATTAAATACGCCGGTGCCGACAGTGCCCATGCCCAGCAGGCCGACTTGTATGGAGGTTGGATTCGTCAATTTCATATCTGCTTTTGGTTCAAGAGTAAAAATACTTTAGGCGTGGTTTTTGCGATAGTTTTCAAGAAATTTTGCGATCCGGTTTATGGCTTCACGCAAGTCTTGCTCATGCGGCAAAAACACGATTCGAAAATGGTCTGGTGCGGCCCAATTAAAGCCTGTGCCCTGCACTAGCATGACCTTGGTCTCACGCAGCAATTCGAGAAAAAACTGTCTGTCATCCGCAATCGGATAAATCACCGGATCGAGCTTTGGAAACATATACAGCGCAGCGCTGGGCTTGACGCAACTCACACCGGGAATGGCGGTAATCAGCTCATAAGCCAGATCACGCTGAATCCGTAAGCGCCCACCCGGGCCGGTCAAATCGTTAATGCTTTGGTAGCCGCCTAGCGCGGTTTGTATCGCCCATTGGCCGGGCACGTTAGAGCACAGCTTCATGTTGGCCAGCATGTTTAGGCCTTCGATGTAATCTTGCGCTTTGGCTTTTGGGCCAGACACCACCATCCAGCCGGCGCGGTAGCCGCAAGAGCGATAGCTTTTTGACAGGGAATTAAAAGTCAAGGTGAGCACATCACTGGACAGACTCGCCATAGCCGTGTGCTTAACACCGTCATAAAGCACTTTGTCATAGACTTCATCGGCCATGATGACCAAACCATGTTCACGCGCAATTTGCACAATGCCTATGAGCAATTCGTCAGAGTAAAGTGCGCCAGTTGGGTTGTTAGGGTTAATGACGACGATGGCCTTGGTGCGCGGCGTGATCTTGGCGCGGATGTCGGCTAAGTTGGGCATCCAGCCGCTATCTTCATCGCACAAATAATGCACTGGCGTGCCGCCTGACAGACTGCCGCAAGCCGTCCAGAGAGGGTAATCGGGCGCAGGCAGCAGCAGCTCATCGCCGTTATCTAGCAAAGCGTTGGTGGCCATGGTGATTAACTCACTTGCGCCGTTGCCGAGGTAAATATCATCCAGCGTCACATTTTTGATGCCCTGCTTTTGAGTCTCGTGCATGACTGCTTTGCGGGCTGCAAAAATACCCTTGCTGTCCGAGTAACCAGCCGACGCCGGTAAGTTACGGATCATGTCTTGCTGAACTTCTTCAGGTGCATCAAAACCAAACACCGCGAGATTGCCAATATTGAGCTTGATCAGCTTCTGGCCTTCTTCTTCCATCTGCTTAGCGGCGTCCATGATGGGGCCACGTATGTCATACAGCACATTGGCTAATTTGGCGGATTTAGTGATAGCTTTCATGCAAGACCTTCTTCGAAAATGTCAGGGGCTGCCCTTCTCTAGAGACCAACCTTAGTGCCGGCATAACCCCAGAGAGCGAAATTTTTTGGCGAATCTATAATTTGACCACATAAAAGTAGCTTTTCACCCGCACAGCGCAGAGCCCTTTGCTCTGCAAATCAACCTGGCACACAGCATGAAACTCCAACCCGACCATCTCGACGTTCAATCCATTCTTGGCTATGGCCCCGGTTGGGTAGGCCTAGCGCACCTAGGAGTGGCTGAAAAAATCGAGCAAAGCATAGTCATTGGTTCGCGCGGCGAAAAATTCAACTGGGAATGCAAGCGCTTTGAAGACTTGACTGAAGCGCATTTCACACTAGCAGCAGCCAGCAAACCCGAGCTGGTGATTTTCGGCAGTGGGGACCGCATCCGATTCGCGCCTCCAGCCTTTTTGCGCGCACTAATGGCGCAGCGAATAGGCTTTGAGACCATGGATACGCTGGCGGCCTGCCGCACCTACAACATTTTGGCTGGCGAAGGACGGCGAGTCATTGCAGCGCTGTTGATAGAGCCAGCGAGTGATTGATTCAGCCAGTAAATTGTGCCGACAAATGTGACTTTGAAGGTACAGATAAAGGCAACTGAAACGGCTTTAAACGAAGAAGCAAGCTATCGACCTACACGCCAAATTGAGCAAGGCCGTGCTTTAAGAGTAAAATCATGGGTTGCACTTGGCAGCGTTTACCGGATCAGCGCCCGCGCTCATGCGTCGGAAGCTTTAACTACCGGATTTATGCCAAGAGCCACGGCTCATCATAAACATTTTGTCAGGGTCAATTCAGTATGGCAGTAGTCGTTAATAAGCTCCTCCCCGAATTTGAAGCAGTCGCCACTGGCGGCATCAAAGTCTCAAACCAAACCCACATGGGAAAAGTAGTTGTTCTTTACTTCTACCCCAAGGACAATACGCCCGGTTGTACCACCGAAGCGATGCAGTTCAGGGATCACTATCAAGATTTCGTCGATGCAGGCGCCACCTTATTTGGTGTTTCGCGCGACAACATGAAATCACACGATGAATTCAAAACCAAGCTTGAACTGCCGTTCGAGTTGATCGCTGACACCGAAGAAAAAATGTGTCATATGTTCGGTGTGGTCAAGAACAAGATCATGTACGGCAAAAAAGTTAAAGGCATTGAGCGCAGCACCTTTTTAATAGGCGCTGATGGCATGCTTAAAGAAGAGTGGCGCGGCCTAAAAGTGCCAGGTCACGTTGAAGACGTACTGAACGCTGTTAAAGCCCTACAAGAGCCAGCCTAAGCAACGGTAAAACCAAGCAGTTGACAGGCCTTTGTGCAATACGCAGAAAGGCCATGAGGTTTGTGCATAATAAACATATGCTGCATAGTTTTTTGACTGCACCCCTTCCCCAAAGCCGCCCTGCTTATGCAGGGCGGCTTTGTCGTTTCTGCAAGCCGCTTTTTACCTTTTAGAAAGTCTCAAGCACTATGCCACTGCCACCCGCACCAAACAAACGTGCCGCTTTGCTGTCTATCAATGCGATAGACACCACAGCAACCTCACCCGCAAAAATCAACCGAAAGCCTCGTAGCACCGGGCTTGAATCCCAAGTTCCGCCGCAAGAACTTAAAGTCACACGTAGCGCCGTACCAACAATTCTGCCGGCAACAACACAAGCCGAAGTGATGGATGAGAAAGTCGTGACTACAGCGCCAAAGAAAGCGCGCGCCAGACCATCGACACCAGCACTTGAGCAAGCGAGCCAAGCGCCAGTGCATCAACCGCAAGCAGCGGTCAGGCCGCGCAAGACCAGCCACAGTGGTCCGCCCAAGCTGTTCGTGCTTGACACCAATGTGCTGATGCACGACCCGATGTGCTTGTTTCGCTTTGAAGAACACGACATCTTTTTGCCCATGATTGTTCTGGAAGAACTCGACGGTCATAAAAAAGGCATGACTGAGGTGGCACGCAACGCACGTCAGACCAGCCGCACGCTCGATGCACTGGCCGGCGCCAAAGATGCAGATATCACCAAAGGCTTAAAACTCAATACAACTGGCCACCGTGAAGCCGGCGGATGTCTGTTTTTTCAGACCCAACCGCTTGACTACACGCTGCCTATGAGCCTGCCACAGGGCAAGGCAGATAACCAAATACTCGGCGTCGTAGAAGCCCTGCGTAAACAACAGTCGCCACGTGAAGTAGTACTGGTATCCAAAGACATCAACATGCGCGTCAAGGCCAGAGCCTTAGGCCTAGCTACTGATGATTACCAAAACGACAAGACACTTGAAGACGGCGACCTACTCTACGTTGGCTCGCTGGCATTGCCACCTGATTTTTGGACGCGCCAAAGTAAAACCGTAGAGAGCTGGCAGCAAGGCAGCCTAACCTTCTACCGCATTTCTGGGCCGATAGTGAGCAGCATGCTGATCAATCAGTTTGTATTTTTTGAGTCTCCTGGCGAGCCACCGCTGTATGCCAGAGTGATTGAAATTCGTGACAAAACAGCCGTACTCAAGACGCTTAAAGACTACAACCACCTGAAAAATTCAGTCTGGGGCGTGACCAGCCGTAACCGCGAACAGAATTTCGCGCTGAATCTGCTGATGGATCCAGAAGTGGATTTCGTCACCTTAGCTGGCACAGCCGGCACGGGTAAAACGCTGATGGCTCTAGCTGCTGGCTTGACCCAAGTATTGGACGACCGTCGCTACACAGAGATCATCATGACCCGCGCCACCGTGTCAGTTGGCGAAGACATCGGTTTTCTGCCGGGCACGGAAGAAGAAAAAATGGGCCCTTGGATGGGCGCGCTAGACGACAACCTTGAGGTACTAGGGAAAACCGAAGGCGGTGCAGGCGAATGGGGCCGTGCAGCAACCAATGAATTAATACGTTCACGTATTAAAGTCAAAAGCATGAACTTCATGCGCGGACGCACCTTTTTGAACAAATACGTCATCATTGATGAGGCGCAAAACTTAACGCCTAAGCAGATGAAAACTTTGATCACCCGAGCCGGTCCGGGTACAAAAATTATCTGTATGGGAAACCTTGCGCAGATAGACACGCCGTATTTGACTGAGGGCTCATCCGGCATGACTTACGCAGTAGACCGCTTCAAGGGCTGGCCACACGGCGGCCACATCACATTAGCGCGCGGTGAGCGTTCTAGGTTGGCGGACTTTGCAAGCGAAGTACTGTGAGTAGCTGACGTTGAAAATTTAAGCCGCTAGTTAAAAAAAGCAAAAAGGCCGGGTCATATTGATCCGGCCTTTTTTATTAATGACGTTAACTTTTGAGAAAAAGGTATAAAAAAGTTGGCGGATTCAAGCTTGAAGTGCAACCGTATGCTGATAGGACTCTAACTGTTCCATAAAAACCTGATGCGGCGTTCGATACCCTAAACATTTTCTAGGACGATGATTGAGCCTGTGCATCGCTAAAGCAATGTCATCGTCGGTTATGCAATTAAAGCGCATCCCCTTTGGGAAAAACTGGCGAATCAAACCGTTCATATTCTCGTTCGCCCCACGCTCCCACGAGGCGTATGGATGGGCGAAAAAGAAATCTGCACTCAGCGCAGAAGCTATTCGTTCATGCTGGGCAAATTCCTTGCCGTTATCAGTCGTGAGAGTGTGCACGCAATGAGCGAACGGTTTGAGTAAAGTGATTAACGCGTCCCCTACGGCTTGCGCTGTTTTGAATGGCACGTGGAAAATTATTGAATAGCGAGAGACACGCTCATTAATCGTCACTAGTGCTTGCTTCTGCCCGGCACCAATCACCAGATCAGCCTCCCAGTCGCCAAAGCGCGCACGCTCAAGCACGATGTCGGGTCGCAGTTCTATTGAGACCTGGTGAGAGATGGTGCCGCGCCGTTCACGGCCACTGCTGCGTTTTTTTCGCGTCTTCTGGCAACGCAGTGTTTTATGCAAGGTGCCGCCCGCGCGTTTGTCAGCGTAGATGTACTGGTAAATGCTCTCATAGCTAACACCGGGTTGGTGGCTAGCTTCGAGGTGGCCGCTGATTTGCTCGGGGCTCCAAGCCTCAGCCAACTTTTCCTCCACTACAGCCCATGTCGAGTCAGCAACTCTAGGACTATTGGCGCAGGCAAGTCTACGTTCTTGGGCTTTGTCATTTGCCTGCTTAGGGCGATAGCCTCGTAGACCGCGGTTACGACGCAACTCACGGCTGATGCTCGATTTATCACGGTCCATCATTTTTGCAATTTCACTTTGATTGAAGTTTGCTTTGACGAGGATTGCAATCTGGTAACGTTCGTCACGGGTGAGGTGTGTGTAAATCATTCTGGGCAACTTTGACTTGGTAGTCGGGAAGCTTGGATGCTCTCACATCTCACCCACCCGTACGGTTAATTTCAAAGTTGCACTTCAGACTTGAATCCGCGGTTTATAAAACCATCAAAAAAAATCACTAATCACAGAGAGACTCAACAGTTGTCAGCCTAACTATTTCAAAAATATCAGCAGCCCAGTAATCGTCAGAGCGGTTTAAAAAGCGGACATACGTTGAGACAAAACTGGCCTGCCTAGTGCATCTATCTTGACTAGCAACATGGCGCCAGGGGCGAGGTATTCGCCGGTAAACTCAGAAATATTAACTTGGTGCGAAATCAGGATTAATGGCAGATCGCCCTTGGCCAAGAGCCGCTCACGAATCACCGCTTGCAGAGCAGAATTTTGGCTCATACGCGCAGAGCGATCTTCAAAAAAAGAGCCTAGTGAAGCCTCATCAACTACCTCACCCAGCGCCATGCCTGCTCCGGTATCGCGCGTGCGGCACCAAGGACTGCTCAAGACCAGCGCACTCTCAACGCCTTGCGACTTGAGCCAGTGACCAATTTTGACAGCCTGCTGGCGTCCCAGTTTTCCAAGATTGCGCTGCGTGGCGCAGTCCTTTAAGCTGTAGCCCGCTGGATCACCGATACCTGGGGCATCTGCATGACGCAGCATTAATACATATTGTTGGCTCTTTAGTAGTTCGGCAAGTCTTGCGGTATCTGCAAGATCTGCAGCCATAACAGGCCAAACAAAGGCCAGTAAAGAGATGGCCAACAAGGTCTTGATAGCCTTGAAGGCATGTGCTCTACGAAAGGCTAAAAACATTTTATTAAATCGCTCATCAAATCTAATGGTGAAAAAAAATGGCTATGAATTTCAAACCACTCACGACCATGAATAAACCATTAGGTTAATGCTCAAACGAAACCAACTAAAGCCCAAGGCTAATTAACGTTAAGTTAGCGTTGGTTAGCCGCCAAAGAGTTGGGCGTGTTGCCCGCACTATCCGCAGCATTCATGTCTGCGCCTTTGTTTTGCAGTTGCAATAAGATTTCACTGCGATTAAAGAGCGATGCATACATAGCAGCGGTCTGGCCGGCATTGTTGGTTTGATCGACTTGGCAGTTAGCACCCAATAAAGTTTTGGCAATCGACAATTCGCCCTTAAAAATAGCGCCAGTCAACGCGCTGTTACCGCGATTGTCTTTGGCACAAGGATTGGCGCCAGATTTCATTAACAAATCTACAGCAGCAGGCCGTCCGTTGTAGGCCGAGAGAATCAACGCCGAATAGCCTTGCTCAGTACGCGTGTCTAGCGAGTAGCCGCTGTTAATAAACTCCTGCAGCATGGCGGTATTGCCTTGACGTGCAGCGTCGAAAAAATAAGCCTCAAGCGAGCGTTTGATATGGCTCGCATCAGGCGTGGCTTTTGTCTCAGAAGAAGACTCCAGCGGTTGATTTTGGGCTTGCGCTAAAGGCAACAAGGCCAAGGAAAAAATACTGCTTATTAAAAAACGTTTCATGAATACTTTCTACAATAGCCGGCGCCATCAATAATTAAATAGCACCGGCCAGATCAGGAAAAAACTTCCTCGATCAACGTTTAAGCATCCGCATTAAACGCTAATCGCTCAAGCTTATTCGCGAAGTGCTGCGGCTTCACGCGCTACCCGAATCGGATCGGCAGACACTGCAGCACTGATAGAGCGACCATACTCAGGATCAGCTTTCTGGAAGAAGGAAAGCATGGCGTAAAGCGTATCCTGATGCGTTACCTGGCCTAGATCACCGGCGAGATTAGAGATCAGGTTTTTCTTTTCTGTCGCCGTCAAACTACGGTAGTACTCACCGGCTTGGCGAAAGTTCAAGGTCTTGGTGATGCGCGCCTGTTGGGTGCTGCCAACCAAAGGCAAAGCACTGGACTTGAAAGCCTCATCTTGACTAACACCTGACAAGCGGCTTGGTTCATAGTTGATAGAACCAGTACGCATACCAGCGTTCATAGAACCATCTTGGTTATTGCTCACCACTTGGTTACGCGGCCGATTGATAGGCAACTGCAACGCATTTGCGCCTATGCGGTAGCTCTGGGTGTCGGCGTAGGAAAACAGACGACCTTGGAGTAAACGGTCTTCCGACGTTTCGATACCTGGCACAACATTCGATGGTGCGAACGCGCTTTGCTCGGTCTCTTGAAAGATATTGCCAGGATTGCGATTAAGCGTCATGGTGCCTATCTTGCGCTCGGGCAGACCTGGCCAGATTTTGGTCGCATCCAGCGCATCAAAATCAAAACTCGCGAGTTGCTCAGGCTTGAGTACCTGCACAAACAAATCCCACTTCGGAAAGTCACCCTTGTTGATGGCACTAATCAGGTCACGCGTGGCGTGATTGAAATCGGTGGACTGTATCTTGGCAGCTTGCGCACCGGTTAAATTGTGCTCGCCTTGTTGCGACTTCCAGTGAAACTTGACATAGGAATACTGACCCGCTGCATTAATAAACTTATACGCATGCACGCCGTTACCGTCCATGGTGCGGTAGTTTTTAGGTATGCCGTAGTCGGTGTAGAGACGCGTGAGCATGTGCGTAGCTTCAGGCGTTTGCGAGAAAAAATCAAAGAAGCGATTAGGGTCTTGAAGATTCGTATCTGGCGCTGGCTTGAGCGAATGAACCATATCCGGGAACTTCATCGCGTCCCGTATAAAGAACACCGGCAGATTGTTGCCAACTAAATCCCAGTTACCTTCAGTGGTGTAGAACTTGGTCGCAAAGCCACGTGGATCGCGCAAGGTTTCAGGTGAATGACTGCCGTGAATAACAGCCGAAAAGCGAACAAAAACCGGTGTCTGGCTACCCATGGTGAAAACTTTGGCACGGCTCAAATCAGAGATGTCGTCACTGACTGTGAACACGCCGTGGGCGCCAGTTCCACGTGCATGAACCACGCGCTCTGGCACGCGCTCTCGGTCAAACCGTTGGAGCTTTTGCAACAAGTGAGCGTCTTGCAACAATGTTGGGCCGGTTGGACCAGCTGTTTGCGAGTTTTGGTTATCGCCAACTGGCGCGCCGTTGTCGCGGGTCAGGGTAGAAGGCGCTAGCGCAGCGGATGCTGCAGCTGAGACTGAAAGCAGCAACGCTGCGGTAATCACGTTCAGAGAGCGGCTAGAAGCGGCATGTGGCAGAGAACTGTTACTTCGCATTTATTTTCCTTAATAGACAAACTGATTGAAAGTGCCTCAGGTGAACTTAGACACAACAGAATCAACTATAAGGAAAACGAAAGCAAAACGGAATTTGTATTAAATGATAGAAGTGATAGTTAATTGCTATTTAATAGCGCGGATTCAAGTCTGAAGTGCAACTTTGAAATTAACCGTACGGGTGGGTGAGATGTGAGAGCATCCAAGCTTCCCGACTACCAAGTCAAAGTTGCCCAGAATGATTTACACACACCTCACCCGTGACGAACGTTACCAGATTGCAATCCTCGTCAAAGCAAACTTCAATCAAAGTGAAATTGCAAAAATGATGGACCGTGATAAATCGAGCATCAGCCGTGAGTTGCGTCGTAACCGCGGTCTACGAGGCTATCGCCCTAAGCAGGCAAATGACAAAGCCCAAGAACGTAGACTTGCCTGCGCCAATAGTCCTAGAGTTGCTGACTCGACATGGGCTGTAGTGGAGGAAAAGTTGGCTGAGGCTTGGAGCCCCGAGCAAATCAGCGGCCACCTCGAAGCTAGCCACCAACCCGGTGTTAGCTATGAGAGCATTTACCAGTACATCTACGCTGACAAACGCGCGGGCGGCACCTTGCATAAAACACTGCGTTGCCAGAAGACGCGAAAAAAACGCAGCAGTGGCCGTGAACGGCGCGGCACCATCTCTCACCAGGTCTCAATAGAACTGCGACCCGACATCGTGCTTGAGCGTGCGCGCTTTGGCGACTGGGAGGCTGATCTGGTGATTGGTGCCGGGCAGAAGCAAGCACTAGTGACGATTAATGAGCGTGTCTCTCGCTATTCAATAATTTTCCACGTGCCATTCAAAACAGCGCAAGCCGTAGGGGACGCGTTAATCACTTTACTCAAACCGTTCGCTCATTGCGTGCACACTCTCACGACTGATAACGGCAAGGAATTTGCCCAGCATGAACGAATAGCTTCTGCGCTGAGTGCAGATTTCTTTTTCGCCCATCCATACGCCTCGTGGGAGCGTGGGGCGAACGAGAATATGAACGGTTTGATTCGCCAGTTTTTCCCAAAGGGGATGCGCTTTAATTGCATCACCGACGATGACATTGCTTTAGCGATGCACAGGCTCAATCATCGTCCTAGAAAATGTTTAGGGTATCGAACGCCGCATCAGGTTTTTATGGAACAGTTAGAGTCCTATCAGCATACGGTTGCACTTCAAGCTTGAATCCGCCTAGCAATTAATAAAGCTTTTACGAATAAAAGCTGATGAAAAATTACCTTGTGAAAAAGTCTAGCAAAGCAGAAAAAACACGTGATTCAACAGAAAAATAAAGCGGCTCAACTGTTTGAATCTTCTGTCCAGTTGACAAACTGCGGGTAGTGGCGAGAAATAACCGGGCCATTGAAATCCCACGACTTGCACTTTCCCATGTGAAAAGATGGCGTTGCACCCGGTGCCAGCGTATTCGGGCCGCCAAAGCGTATCACCGCTCGGCGTACCGGAATGGTTTGATAGGCCGCAGTCGCAAGGTTGAAAAGCAGTTCACGTATGTGCGTGCAAGACTTAACACCGCCCAGTGTTTCGCTCAGAACCTTATGCCAACCGGGGCCTAGTGTGCAGCCCACCAGCGCTTGCAAGGGGTCTAGAGCCGAAGGGCACTCATTAAACGGTACGCTCGCCATTGATGAGGCTATTGCTCGAATTATCAAATCATCATCGACTGTGACTCGCACATACATGTCGTGCACAGCATCCCCGGCGGCTACGACACCTTTTTCTACGGCCAACGTTGGGTAGTGGCGCGTATCGCGCAAATTCGCATCTATGTCCCAAAGACCGTCTTCGCGTTCAAAGCCATTGAAAGTGACAGCGCGGGTGTGTAGAGGTTTTCTGAGGGCGGGTGAAGGAAGATGCATTGCGGGGAAATCTCCTAATTTATTTTAAAAAATGTCGCTTGCTAAAACTTGGCGTCCGCAAAACATAAATACAAACTTTAACAGCACAGGCTTTGAGAAGAATGCATCGTCAGACAAGGAGTCAAAGAATTCGGCACTACTGCATAAAATCCATAAAAATACGGACGAAAAAAAACCTTGCAACCGAAAAAGAGTGCAAGGGTTTAGTTTGAGTCCGATCTCTGTGAGATAAAACTTAGGGTTTGGTGGAAGATGCAAGTTTCGAACTTGCGACCCTCGCAGTGTGAGTGCGATGCTCTACCCCTGAGCTAATCTTCCTTCTCGGCAGATTTACCCACCAAGCAAGACTTAAATTATATGCTGGATTTCGCTGATTTCCAGCCAAGCGCATTAAGCAGCAGCAGAAACACCCCGCCAAACCGTTTTTCCCTTGCTGGCTTTGTCAATAATGGCCAGTAACTTTTCATGCTCAGCATTTTCTTCTTGATTAGCCAACAACAGTGGCAATTCAAACTGACTCAAATCAACCACAGGCAAAGACTGCCCTGTCTCAGGCCCAGTGCTGAGCTCCATCATCAAACTGTTTTGACCACGTGTGAGATTGATATAGACATCTGCCAGCAACTGCGCGTCTAGCAGCGCACCGTGCATGGTACGGCCAGAGTTGTCGACTTCTAGGCGCTCACACAAGGCATTTAAAGAATTGCGTTTGCCCGGATAAAGCTCCTTGGCCATCATCAAACTATCGGTGACTTTACTCACGCATTGCTTGAGTGGTGGCAGGCCTATCAGTTCGAGTTCTTTATTTAAAAAACCTACATCGAATGGTGCGTTGTGAATAATCAGCTCGGCACCCTGCAGATAGTCCAACAACTCTTTAACAATCGCAGAAAACTTAGGTTTGTCTTTCAGAAAATCATTGCTGATGCCGTGAACCTTGAGCGCGTCCTCATGACTGTCACGGCCGGGGTTGAGATAGAAATGCTTGTCGTTTCCGCTGAGTTTTCTGCCCAGTAATTCAACGCAGCCTATCTCTATGATGCGGTCACCGCTTTCTGCGGACAAACCGGTAGTTTCAGTGTCTAGAACAATTTGACGCATGGCGTGATGATTTAGTCTGTGAAAATCCGGCGTTAAAAATCAATGCAATTCTTTGGCGTGATTGACGGTGTAACGGGGAATTTCCACCGTCACATCGGTCTGCGATAACAAGGCTTGGCAACTCAAGCGCGAATTAGGCTCTAAACCCCAAGCCATGTCGAGCAAGTCTTCTTCACCGTCTTCAATCTCGCCTAAAGATTTAAAGCCTTCTCGGATCACCACATGGCAAGTGCTGCAAGCGCAACTCATCTCGCAAGCATGCTCAATCTTGATGTTGTTCTCAAGCATGGCTTCGCAGATGGAAGTGCCGGCCTTGGCGCTGATTTCAACGCCTTGTGGGCAGTATTCAGGATGGGGCATTATTTTGATGATGGGCATGGGTATTACTTTTAAATCCGAATTAAACGGTTTGAATATTTTTGCCAGCTAAGGCCTTTTGAATGCCACGGTTCATGCGCATGGCTGCGAATGATTCAGTGGCCTTTGCCAAGGCGACAGTAGCGGCCTCGATAGCAGCGGCGTCACCATTGCTACGGGTCTTGGATAAGTCAAGCATGAGGGCGTTAATTTCAGCAAGTTCTTCTGCATTGAGCAGATCTGCATCTTTGTCCAACGCGCTTTGGGTGGCCATTATCATGCGGTCGGCATCGACCTGAGCCTCGGCTAATGAGCGCGATTTCATGTCTTGCTCAGCGGTGGTGAAACTTTCTTGCAACATGCGTGCAATATCTTCATCAGACAATCCGTAAGACGGTTTGACGTCGATGCGCGACTCTACGCCGCTGATTTGTTCTTTCGCTGCCACGCTGAGAAGGCCGTCAGCATCGACAGTAAAGCTCACACGAATACGCGCGGCGCCGGCCGCCATAGGCGGTATGCCGCGCAACTCAAAGCGCGCAAGACTGCGGCAATCAGCTACCAAGTCGCGCTCACCCTGCACCACATGCAGGGCTAAGGCAGTCTGACCATCTTTATAAGTCGTGAAGTCTTGGGCCATGGCTGTGGGTATGGTTTGGTTGCGCGGCACTATGCGCTCAACCAATCCACCCATAGTCTCAATCCCCAGCGACAGAGGTATCACATCTAGCAACAGCAAATCATCACCTACGTGATTGCCAACCAGCTGGTTTGCTGAAATGGCTGCGCCCAAAGCGACGACTTCGTCAGGATTGAGGTTGGTGAGTGGTTCACGTCCAAAGAAACTACCCACTGCTTTACGGACATGCAGCATACGGGTTGAGCCACCAACCATCACCACGCCATCGATTTCTTCACGGCCTAAATTGGCATCGCGCAGCGCTTTACGCACTGCAGTAATCGTGCGTTGTGTGAGGTGAGCAGTAGCGGTTTCAAATACCTCGGCATTCATTTCAAAATTAATTAACGCTTTAGACAGCTGAACGTTAAATGGTGCTGAGCCGCGGCTAGAAAGTGCCTCTTTGCAAATTCGAGCGGTGCGTAGCAGTGCCGCCTTATCGGTAGCAGTCAGTGCGTCTGCTGCCAAACCGGTGCGGGTCAATGCGCTGTCAACCAAAGCGCGGTCATAGTCATCGCCGCCCAGCGCCGAATCGCCGCCGGTTGCAACCACTTCAAAAACACCTTGCGTCAATCGCAAAATAGAAATATCGAAAGTGCCGCCGCCTAAGTCATAGATAGCAAAAACGCCTTCGCTCTGGTTATCCAGTCCATAGGCAATGGCTGCAGCTGTCGGCTCGTTTATCAAACGCAGCACATTAATACCCGCGAGCTGAGCGGCATCTTTAGTAGCCTGACGCTGCGCATCATCAAAGTAAGCCGGTACTGTGATGACAGCACCGAAGACTTCGTCATCAAAACTGTCCTCGGCGCGAAAACGCAGTGTCGCCAAAATCTCAGCACTGACTTGAACCGGGCTTTTATCACCCGCCACAGTTTGCAGTGTGACCATGCCAGGCAAGTCTTTCAAGAGATAAGGCAGATGGGCGCGATTGACTATATCTTCTATGCCGCGGCCCATAAGACGCTTGACAGAAGAGATGGTATTGCGTGGATCTTGCACCTGCTGATCGAGCGCAGCGTAGCCAATTTGCCTACGCTCTTCATCCAGATAGCGCACTACGCTGGGAAGAAGTATTCTGCCCTGCTCGTCTGGCAGACATTCGGCTACGCCGTTACGTACGCTGGCAACCAGCGAATGTGTTGTACCCAGATCTATGCCAACGGCAATACGCCGTTGATGCGGGTCAGGTGACTGACCGGGTTCGGAAATTTGCAGAAGTGCCATGCGTATTTTTAGAAAACTCTTTTAAATAGGGAATAACTCATTGTCCCAGTTGCTCAAGACGAGACTCCAGCTCGGATGCAAATCGCTCAACAAACATAAGGCTTCTCACCTGATTTGCAGCGGCGGGAAAATCATTTTTTTCATCTAGCGTCTGCGCTATTTCAGCCAGCATTTCTCCTCGACGTTGCCTGACTTCGGTCTCAATCGTCTCAACGTCGAGTAAAGAGTCGGCGTCTTCAAGCGCTTCGCGCCACTCCATTTGCTGCATTAAAAAAGCCGTTGGCATGGCGGTATTATTTTCAGCATTGATGGCAGCACCGTTAAGCTCGCAAAGATAGCTAGCCCTTTCAAGCGGATTTTTTAGCCGGCGATAAGCCTCATTAATACGTACCGACCACTGCATGGCAACGCGCTGAGCAGAGCCGCCTTGGGCGGCAAATTTGTCCGGGTGGGTCTGACGCTGAAGCTCTTTCCAACGTGCATCTATTGCGGGGCGATCTTGCGCAAAACGCGGGATTAAACCGAACAGTTCAAAGTCGTTGGAAGTGAGCGAGATCAAAGCTTGCAAAGTGGTGACGATATAAAGAAATGGATAACGCAGTAAAAAGCGTTAGGGAAAAAGTACAGCGATTAAGGAAAACCGGGCGCCTAGCAGCAAAGCTTGGCGCCCGTGGTGTCGGACTGAATTGCTGCGCAGCACTGAAGGTCAGTGAACGCTAAAACCAGACTTTAGACACGAAAGCTCTCACCGCACCCACAGCGATCGCGCTCATTGGGATTGATGAATTTAAAACCTTCGTTAAGGCCTTCGCGAACAAAGTCAAGACGAGTGCCATCAATATAGGCAATACTTTTTGGATCAACCAGTACCTTCACGCCGTTATCTTCAAACACCACATCCTCGGGCGCAATCGAATCGGCATATTCAAGCTTGTAAGCCAAACCAGAGCAACCTGTGGTCTTAACACCCAGCCGCACACCCACACCTTTGCCGCGCTTGGTCATATAGCGGGTTACGTGTCGGGCGGCGGCATCGGTCAGAGTTACGGACATTTGGACTCACTTGAAAATTGTCAAAGAAATCAGGGCTTAGGCGACGACAGCTTGCAAATGTTTTTGCTTGTAGTCATTCACAGCAGCTTTGATGGCGTCTTCAGCCAAAATCGAGCAGTGAATTTTCACCGGCGGTAAGGCCAACTCTTCGGCGATTTGGCTGTTCATGATGCTTGCCGCTTCGTCTAAAGTTTTGCCTTTGACCCATTCGGTCACCAGCGAGCTAGAAGCAATCGCCGAGCCGCAGCCGTAGGTTTTAAAACGTGCGTCTTCAATCACGCCGGTCAAAGGATTGACTTTGATCTGCAGCTTCATAACGTCGCCGCATGCGGGCGCACCCACCATGCCAGTACCAACGCTCTCGTCACCTTTTTCGAAGGAGCCTACATTGCGTGGATTTTCGTAGTGATCTACAACTTTTTCGCTATATGCCATTTTATTTACCTCTTGAATTGTTGAATCTATGGTCGGCGTCAGGTGGCGCTTAGTGCGCGGCCCACTGAATGGAAGAAATATCCACACCGTCCTGGAACATCTCCCAAAGGGGAGACAACTCGCGCAGCTTGGCTACGTTTTCTTTAATGGTTGCGACGGCGTAATCGATTTCTTCTTCGGTACTCCAACGTCCTATCGTCATGCGCAGGCTGCTGTGTGCCAACTCGTCGCTACGGCCCAAGGCGCGCAGCACGTAACTAGGTTCTAGGCTGGCTGATGTGCAAGCAGAACCGCTGGAAACCGCGAGACCTTTAATACCCATGATGAGGGATTCACCTTCAACATAGTTAAAGCTCATGTTGAGGTTGTGCGGAACGCGCTTGTCAGCGTGACCGTTAAGAAACACTTGCTCTACGTCTTTCAGACCGGCGAGCATGCGTTCGTGCAGCGCAAGGATGCGGATGTTTTCATCATGCATCTCTTCTTTTGCAATCCGGTAGGCTTCGCCCATGCCGACGCACTGATGCGTTGGCAAGGTGCCGGAGCGCATACCGCGCTCGTGACCGCCGCCGTGCATTTGTGCTTCTAAGCGGATGCGCGGCTTGCGGCGTACATACAGTGCGCCAATGCCTTTTGGACCATAGGTTTTGTGTGAGGTCAGGCTCATCAAGTCAACCGGCAAACTCGCCAAGTCGATGTCGACGCGACCAGTAGCTTGAGCAGCATCGGAATGAAAGATCACGCCTTTTTCACGGCACAAGTTACCGATGGCAACCATGTCTTGAATCACGCCAATCTCATTATTTACAAACATCACGCTGACAAGAATAGTGTCTGGGCGAATGGCGGCCCTGAGCACTTCAATGTCGAGCAGGCCATCGGCTTGCACATCTAGGTAAGTGCACTCGAAACCTTGACGTTCGAGTTCACGGCAGGTGTCCAAAACAGCTTTGTGCTCAGTCTTCACAGTGATGATGTGCTTGCCACGTGTCTTGTAGAAATTCGCAGCACCCTTGAGCGCTAGGTTATTCGACTCGGTCGCACCGCTAGTCCAGACGATTTCGCGTGGATCAGCGCCAATCAAGGCTGCAATTTGATCGCGGGCGTTTTCGACTGCGGCTTCTGCTTCCCAGCCCCAAGCGTGGCTGCGGGATGCAGGGTTGCCGAAATGTTCGCGCAACCATGGCACCATCGCATCTACAACGCGTGGGTCGCATGGGTTGGTGGAGCTGTAGTCCATGTAGATCGGAAAATGTGGGGTTTCCATATGCTTGCTCTTTAAGTAATTAGCTGGCTAACAGCGGTAACAAAAAATTGAAGTTAGCGTCAACTCGGGTCAACGCAACCTAAGAATGCAGGTTTCACGATTTAGAAAATGCATTACCCAAAGCGAACACCGAATTCGGTGCATTAATACGCATGGGCTTGACCATTGGTGCAGTGAAAATGGCTTTTTTAACCATTGGGGTGTTCTCTATCACTACACCTTTAGCAAGTTGATCATCAACCAACTTTTGTAGAGTCACAGAGTCAAGAAACTCGACCATGCGACTGTTAAGCGACGCCCACAACTCATGGGTCATACAGCGTCCGCCTTCGCCTAAACAGTTTTCTTTACCGCCACATTGGGTTGCGTCAATTGGCTCATCAACAGAAACGATGATGTCAGCAACAGTGATCGCCGAGGCTTTGCGGCCCAAGGTGTAACCGCCGCCTGGGCCACGGGTTGACTCGACCAGCTCGTGACGGCGTAATTTGCCGAACAGCTGTTCAAGGTAAGAAAGAGAAATTTGCTGACGCTGACTGATAGCAGCCAATGTCACTGGGCCATTATTCTGGCGTAGTCCCAAATCAATCATTGCAGTGACCGCAAAGCGGCCTTTAGTCGTGAGACGCATAACGAGGTCCTTTAGTTGGCTTATCTGCCGTTTAGCCCTGAAGTTTTTAACGCTTCAAGGTACTGTTTCCTCCAGCCACCGCGGTCAGTCAACCGTTGATTAATGGGGCTTTATTGTTTTTTGTATTTCCCGACTGAATTCGTCAAGTATACACCAAACAGCTTGGAGGTCACGGTCTGCATACGATTTAGTAGTTTTTTATACTGACCGGTAACTTTATTTTATCCTAATACCTAACTAAATGAGTCAAACATTAAAGATTAATCGTTAAGACAAGATGTTGTCTGACACCGCAGCACCAAAAGCCTGCGCTTTGAGTACCTGTAACTGATCTCTGACCTGCGCAGCTTTTTCAAATTCAAGGTTTTTAGCGTGTTCAATCATTAGTTTTTCGAGCCGCTTGATCTCGCGAGCAATGTCTTTTTCGCTCATGTCTTCGACCATGGCTTTTTGCATTTGTAGTTTTTCGGCTTCTTTACCTGACTTTTCGCTGTAAACACCATCAATCAAATCCTTGATGCGCTTGACCACGCTACGCGGCGTGATGCCGTTTTCAAGGTTAAAAGCGATTTGTTTGTTACGCCTGCGTTCGGTCTCACCCATGGCCATTTTCATCGAGTCGGTGATCCGGTCGGCGTACAAAATTGCGCGGCCATTGAGATTTCGTGCGGCTCTGCCTATGGTCTGAATCAAGCTGCGCTCGGAGCGTAAAAAACCTTCTTTGTCCGCGTCCAAAATCGCTACCAAAGAGACCTCGGGAATGTCTATGCCTTCGCGCAGTAAATTAATGCCGACTAAAACGTCGAACACACCGAGCCGCAAGTCGCGCAGTATTTCGACCCGCTCCACAGTGTCTACGTCGCTGTGCAAATACCTGACTTTGACGCCGTTATCCGTCAGGTAGTCGGTGAGTTGCTCAGCCATACGCTTGGTCAGCGTGGTGATTAATACGCGCTCGTTTTTCTCTGCACGTATGCGAATTTCTTGCAGCACGTCGTCGACTTGATGCGTCGCTGGCCTGACCTCGACCTGTGGATCAACCAACCCAGTTGGCCGCACCACCTGCTCGACTACCTGACCTGCGTGCTCTTTCTCGTAATTGGCGGGTGTGGCAGAGACAAACACTGCTTGGCGCATTTTGCTTTCGAACTCTTCGAACTTCAGCGGTCGGTTATCCAACGCGCTGGGCAGACGAAAGCCATAGTCAACCAGATTGGTTTTACGCGCGCGGTCACCGTTATACATGGCGTTGAGCTGGCCAATCATCACATGTGATTCGTCAAGAAACATCAACGCATCTTTGGGCATGTAGTCGCACAGCGTGGAGGGGGCAGAGCCGGGCACCGCGCCACTCAAGTGCCGGGTGTAATTTTCAATCCCTTTGCAGTGACCGATTTCACTCAGCATTTCCAAGTCAAAACGGGTGCGTTGCTCTATGCGCTGAGCTTCAATTAATTTGCCTTGCGAGATGAATTGCGCGACGCGCTCAGACAGCTCCAACTTAATCGTCTCGACCGCCATCATGACTTTCTCGCGAGGGGTGACGTAATGACTTTTGGGGTAAACCACAAAACGCGGCACTTTTTGCTTGATGCGGCCAGTTAACGGGTCAAACAATTGGATGGTTTCGATCTCATCATCAAACAACTCAATACGCACAGCCAGCTCGGAATGCTCAGCCGGAAACACATCAATCACATCGCCGCGCACACGAAAAGTGCCGCGTGCAAAATCTTGATCATTGCGCGTGTATTGCATGCGAATCAGGCGCGAAATCACGTCGCGCTGGCCCATTTTGTCGGTCTCACGCGCAATGAAACGCATCTGCGTGTAATCCTCAGGCGCGCCTATACCGTAGATAGCACTAACCGTGGCCACGATGATGGTGTCGCGCCGCTCCAGCACGCTCTTGGTAGCAGATAGCCGCATCTGCTCGATATGCTCGTTAATTGCTGAGTCTTTTTCGATGAACAAATCGCGCTGCGGCACATAGGCCTCGGGCTGGTAGTAGTCGTAGTAACTGACGAAATATTCGACTGCATTTTTGGGAAAGAACTCACGAAACTCGCTGTAAAGCTGTGCGGCCAGGGTTTTATTCGGGGCAAAAATAATCGCCGGCCTGCCCATGCGGGCAATTACGTTGGCCATGGTGAAAGTTTTGCCCGAACCGGTTACGCCCAGCAAAGTCTGAAACACCTCGCCGTCGACTATGCCTTCACAAAGTTTTTCAATCGCCGTGGGTTGATCTCCCGCCGGCATATAAGGCTGAAATAATTCGAAGGGCGAGCCCGGAAAGCGCGCAAACGTGCCCTCGATTTGATCCTCTACCTTGGCCTGCGTTTTGGCTGATTTCTTGGTGAGACTCATGATTTCCGACGCTTCTGACATGCCAAACTCCTAATACCGTACTGTGACCCCGCTAAAATCGTGGGCAACCAATCAGCATACGACATTCAGGCGAAAATCGAGATCACACGCGTGCGATGCCCTGTTTTTCGCGCTGACGTTGTATTTGCGACGAGTACAAAATTTCTTTTTTTAATTTTTAAGGATCTTCATGTCAATGTTTACCGCTGTCGAAATGGCACCACGCGACCCCATACTGGGCATTAACGACGCCTTCGCTGCCGACACCAACCCCAGCAAAGTCAACCTAGGCGTTGGCGTTTACTACGACGACAACGGCAAACTGCCGCTTTTAAAGTGCGTGCAAACTGCAGAAGCGCAAATGATGGAAACCCCAAAAGCCAGGGCCTACCTGCCGATGGAAGGCTTTGCAGCTTATGACTCAGCCGTCAAATCCTTGGTTTTTGGCGCTGATAGCGAGCCGGTTACCAGCGGCCGTGTTGTTACAGCCCAAGGCATTGGCGGCACGGGTGGCCTGAAGATTGGTGCTGACTTCTTGAAAAAGCTCACCCCGAACGCAAAAGTCATGATCTCTGACCCAAGCTGGGATAACCACCGCGCACTGTTTGCAGCGGCCGGTTTCGCCACCGAAAGCCATCCTTACTACGACGCCGAAAAACGCGGCGTTAACTTTGACGGCATGCTCGCCTCCCTCAAAGCGGCAACACCCGGCACCATAGTCGTGCTCCACGCTTGCTGCCACAACCCGACTGGCTACGACATCACCCCAGCGCAGTGGGATCAGGTTGTCCAAGCAGTTAAAGACGGCGGATTGACCGCATTTCTTGACATGGCCTACCAAGGCTTTGGCCACGGCATCAAAGAAGACGGCTCAGTGATTGGCAAATTCGTCGCTGCCGGCCTGAACTTTTTGGTCGCCACCTCATTCTCCAAAAGCTTTAGCCTATATGGAGAGCGCGTTGGAGCGTTGTCGGTACTTTGCTCTAGCAAAGAAGAAGCTGGCCGTGTGCTATCCCAAGTCAAGCTGGTGATTCGCACCAACTACAGCAACCCACAAATTCATGGTGCAACAGTAGTCGCCAATGTGCTCAACACACCGGAGTTGCGTGCGCAGTGGGAGCAAGAGTTGACTGAAATGCGCGAGCGCATAAAAGCCATGCGCGCAAAACTGGTTGATGGCCTCAAGGCGGCTGGTGTGAAGCAAGATATGAGCTTTATCACCAACCAAATCGGCATGTTTAGCTACTCAGGCCTGAACAAAGACCAAATGATTCGTCTGCGCAGTGAATTTGGCGTTTATGGCACCGACAGCGGCCGCATGTGCGTTGCAGCCCTGAACAGCAAAAATATTGATTACGTTTGTAAAGCAATCGCGGCGGTGATTTAAGCCTTAGCGTCACCCTTTCAACCCCAGACAACAGAGCGCATTGAAATCGATCCGCCCTGAAAGCTGGTGTTGAAAAAACGCATACGCTCACCGGCTTGCACCGCACCTGCGGCATAGAGCAGCGGCAGAAAATGCTCGTGACTGGGGTGGGCTATTTTGGCGACTTGGCCAAGTTTGAGAAAGTTTTGTAAAGCTTTCAAATTACCCTGCTGTATGTAGTCACCAATGATGTGATCAAACTCCAGCGCCCAATCAAACGCTTGGTGACCGGCAGCACCACGCTGCATCTCACGCAAGTTATGAACAATATTGCCGCTGCCGACAATTAGCACGCCGCGGTCGCGCAGACCCAGCAGCTGTTGGGCCAGCGCGTAATGATCTTCTGGCGGTCGGCTGTAATCCATGCTGAGTTGAATCACAGGCAAATTAGCAGCAGGAAACATAGGCTTTAAAACCGACCAACTACCGTGATCCAAACCCCATTCATGGGTATCAAGGTCTAGCGGCTTAGAGCCGCGTTGGCGTATTAACTGGGCAATGACACGCGCAGCAGCCGCATCACCGGTAGCTGGGTATTGCTCGTCAAACAACTCTTGCGGAAAACCGCCAAAGTCGTGCAGAGTTTTGGGATGTTCCATAGCCGTCAGTCGCCAGCCATCCGTTAGCCAATGCGCAGAAATACACAGCACCAGTTGCGGCATGGGCATGCTCACGCCGAACTCAGCACCCAGCGCTTGCCAGCTACGCCGATACTCGTTGTCGCCAATCGCATTCATGGGGCTGCCGTGGCCAAGAAACAAAACCGGCATACGCTCGGATTTGCGCAGCGAGACGATGCCGTCAAGCAGGGCCATTTGAGTAGAAGAAAACATAATTTGAAATCGCTCGTTTGATATCCCCGGGGTCGCCGGGCGACTTGACTAGATTTACTTTTATCTAATAAATTAGATGCAACGCGTGTAACGTTTATACCCTTGACTGCTCTTTGCTTGGCCAGAACGACGACAATAGAAAATATACTTATTTAAAAGTCAACTGAAATGAGTAAATCTTCTTAAATCAGTTGTTATCACGTTAAATTTGTTGCGATGCAGCACAGTCTGCGCTCGCAATTTTGCTGCAATGCAGCATAATATGTTCACGTATTACTCACTCACCCAAAAAAGTCAAAGGACAGTCAAATGCTCTATCAAGTTTATGAAGCCCAACGCACGCTGATGGAACCGTTTGTTGATTTTGCTCAGGCCGCCTCCAAGCTCTACAGTAATCCGCAATCGCCAATGGCACAAACACCATTGGCCCAACGCATGGCTGCCGCTTACAGCCTGATGTATCGCCTGGGCAAGGATTATGAAAAACCAGCCTTTGATATCCCTACCGTTGACGACAATGGTGTTGGCATCGCGATTCAAGAGCGGGTTGAAATCGATAAGCCGTTTTGCGAACTGCGCCGCTTTAAACGTTTTACCGACAACACAGCCACACTGACCAAACTCAAAGGTCAACCAGCAGTACTCATAGTCGCCCCTCTTTCTGGTCACTACGCAACACTGCTGCGTGACACCGTCAAAACCATGCTCAAAGACCACAAGGTCTATATCACTGACTGGAAAAACGCACGCACAGTGCCACTGACTGAAGGTGAGTTCCATCTCGACGACTACGTCAACTACATACAAGAATTCATACGTCATCTGCAGGCCACCTATGGCAACTGCCATGTGATTAGCGTCTGCCAGCCAACCGTGCCGGTGTTTGCAGCGGTCTCCTTAATGGCTTCACGCGGTGAGACTACGCCGCTATCCATGACCATGATGGGCGGCCCAATCGATGCGCGTAAATCGCCAACGTCGGTGAACAATTTAGCCACGACTAAGAGCTTCGATTGGTTTGAAAACAATGTGATCTACCGTGTGCCAAGCAACTTTGTCGGTGCCGGACGCCGCGTTTATCCAGGCTTTTTACAGCACGCCGGTTTTGTCGCCATGAACCCGGATCGCCACGCCAACAGCCACTTCGACTTCTTCAAAGACTTGATGAAGGGCGATGACACCAACGCAGATATGCACCGTAACTTTTACGACGAATACAACGCCGTTCTAGATATGGACGCTGACTACTACCTCGAAACCATTAAAACTGTATTTCAAGAATACAAGCTGGTTAAGGGAACATGGGATGTGATGTCAGTGGACGGAAAACCTGAACGCGTAGTCCCGGGCGACATCAAGACGACTGCAGTTATGGCTGTTGAAGGCGAACTCGACGATATCTCTGGCGCCGGCCAGACCCGTGTTGCACTAGACATGTGTAGCGGAGTATCTGATACGAAGAAAAAATTCTTTGAAGTCGAAGGTGCAGGCCACTACGGTATTTTCAGCGGTCGCCGCTGGCGCGACCAAGTCTATCCAGAGGTTAAGGCCTTTATCCTAGCGAACAATAAATTGCCAAATACAGTCAAACTAGCGTTTGAAGAAACGGGTGCAGCCACAGCCGCGTCAACAAAACCAGCCATTGCGGCAAGTAAAAAACCAGCCAATGCAGTTTCATCTGTGCCGGCAAAGCCCGCAACAAAAACCACACCAAGCACGGGTAAAGCGCCTCGCTCAAAAGCGGCCACAGTTGCAAAAACCACGGCCACTGCAGTTACTGAAGTGGCCTACAAACCCATGACCAAGTGGGTGACTGAAACTCCAGCCCGCCTGGCTGACAAGAGCCCACCTAAAGCGGCGACACCCAAGTCTTCAAGCAAAACAGCAGCGGCCAAAACCGCCAAAGTTGCGCCGGCTAAAACTACACGCACCAAGTAAAATTTGTCAGGCCGGGCCTTGGTTGCCCGGCGGCAGTCAGCAACGTTAAATTAACGTAAAACCTAGATTCAAACGAATGCTTTTTTAAAGTGAAAGTTCTGTGACCGCCAGCCAGACTGTTATGGCCAAACTGCTGCTTGCAGCCTTACCGCAAACACAATGCGCCCGCTGCGGCTATCCAGATTGCGCCAGCTATGCCAATGCCATTGCGAGCGATGAGGTCGATATCAACCAGTGCCCGCCTGGCGGAGCACAGGGCGTAGCAAGGCTTGGTGCAATCAGCGGCAAAGCCATCAAAACGTTAAATCCAGCCAACGGTAACGAAGGCCCACGCATGATGGCTTTTATCGACGAGGACTGGTGTATTGGCTGCACGCTATGCATCAAGGCCTGTCCAGTCGATGCCATCATAGGCGCGAACAAACTCATGCATACGGTGATAGAAGCCAGTTGCACCGGCTGCGAGCTGTGCTTACCGGTTTGCCCAGTGGACTGTATCAACCTAGAAAACATCACAGGTTTAGACAGCGGCTGGCACGCTTGGTCACCTCAGCAAGCCGACACGGCGCGGGATAGTTACGCATCACACCTCAAACGTCTTGAAAAAAGTGCAATCGACATCGGTGAGCCCGCATCAATCACAGAGCCGTCTCAAGAAGCTGCCCTAGACAAGCGCGCCGTTATTGCCGCTGCACTGGCCAGAGCTAGGCAGCAAAGAAAAAGCTAATAGATAAAAATATTAGCACCAGCAAAAGTCGACACTGAAATCAATACCAGTGTCGATAAACACAATCAGTCCGGCATCTCGGTTAAACCCAGTACTTCAGACTCGTAAGCATGCAGCGAAGGCGCACCACCGGTGTGTATGAACAGTACGTTCTCATCCCGGCCAAGATAGCCTTGACGAGCTAAGCCTATGAGGCCAGCCATGATTTTTCCGGTGTATACCGGATCGAGCAAGATAGCTTCTGTGCGAGCCAACATCTGCACCGCTTCAACCATGGCCTGATTCGGCACGGAATACTTGGGCCGCCACCAGTCGCCAAAAGTGAGCACCGCCTCGCGCGGCACTTGGATATTTAAGCCCAACAGGTCGACGACTGCCTGCGCTTCTTTATGCACCAATGGATCTTGATCTTTTGGATCGCGACTAACACCAATACCAATCAGCGGAATGTGAATGTGGTTACCTAAGAAACCCGCCAACAAACCACCATGCGTGCCTGAGCTGCCGGAGCCAACAACTATCTTGTCGATCTTTACGCCCTGCTCAAAAAATTGCTGCTGTAGTTCTTGCGCACAAGCCACATAGCCGAGACCGCCAATGGCGTTTGAACCACCGCCAGGCACGATATAGCCCTTGCGTCCGAGTGCTAGCAGATCGCTAGCGACCTGTTCCATAGCGGCCAACATATTGCTGCCAGCCGGCACCACGGTAATGGCTTCGACACCCATTAAGCGAAATAAAAAATTATTCCCGCTGGCATCTTCTTTATAACTATTGGGCACGCGCTCTTCGATCACGAAGCGGCATTTCATGCCTTCTTTGATAGCTGCGCTTAAGGTGGCGCGGCAGTGATTCGATTGCGGCGCGCCGCAGGTAATAAGGGTATCTGCGCCTTGAGCCAACGCATCAGCGGCCAAAAATTCCAGCTTACGGGTTTTGTTTCCGCCTGGCGTAAGGCCTAGCATATCGTCTCGTTTAATCCAGACGTTCGGGCCTGAGCCCTCGGGGCAGGTGGCGCGTAGCGCCTGGGTGAAATGAGGTAAATACTCCAATGGCGTAAAGCCTTGGGTATAACGGCGACGGGGGAAGCGGCTTAAATCCATAACAATCATTGTGCCTGACTGCTGGCACGTTTTTGACTCTCGATCAAGCCGCCACTATGCTTTTATAGACCCCACAGCCAATATAAACATTGCCGAGTTTTTGCACGTAAGACATCTTGGTCAAAATCTTGCCCCTGCTCGCGTCTGCGATGTCGTAATCGACCCAATCTGGCCGCAAGTGAGCTTGACTCACAGCGCGGCCTGACGGCATCAGCCAATACACCTTCTACCATCAGGTCAGTGCACTAAGTACCGAAAATTGCGCCAAGCGTGCAGCCTGCTCATCTGTCGAATAGACCGCTCACGGCCAACATCGATCAGATTTTATGGCTCACTAATGGGTCGCGATTTTCAATGCGCAGCAGCCATCAATCCGAAAGCACTAATCACTTCCGCAGGTGCCTGCACCATCTCTATCAAAACGCCCTCGCCTGAAATCGCAAACTCATCGTTGGCTTTAGGATGCAGAAAACAAATATCAAAACCCGCCGCACCTTTGCGAATACCACCGGGAGCAAAGCGCACGCCCTGGGCAGTAAGCCAATCCACAGCTGCCGGCAAATCATCAATCCACAGTCCAACATGGTTGAGCGGCGTCGTGTGAACCGCTGGTTTTTTGTCCGCATCAATCGGCTGCATCAAATCGACTTCGACCTTGAACGGGCCGCTGCCAATCGTGCAAATATCTTCATCAACGTTTTCACGTTCACTGACAAAGTGACTGGTGACTTCTAAACCCAGCATGTCCACCCACAGGCGGCGCAGCTTGTCTTTGGACGGCGCACCTATGGCAATTTGTTGTATGCCCAATACTTTGAAAGGGCGTGCTGTGATGTTCATACGGCTTGTGTCCTGCGACCCGAAAGAAAAGTCACACCATCAGGTCCGGCGCTCTCGTGATGCGGCGTTCCCGCGGCTAGGCGAAAGACATCGCCGACGCTATAAGTAGTGGCAATACCCGCTACTTGAAGCGTAATTTGGCCAGCAATAATCAGCGCTCTGGCGTCAAAATCGTGTTGATGCTCGCCCATCGCGTAGCCGACTGGACGCTCAATGCTGACGGCCGGGGCAAAGTCATCAGCCTCAAGGCCGGCAAAAAATTCTTCTTTAAGCATAGGGATTTTTCCTTTTAAGCAAACTCAACAATTGGTTGATCAACCGTGAGCGATTCGCCCTTGGTCGCCAACACTTTGCCAACCACGCCGTCAGCAATGGCAAACAACACGTTCTCCATTTTCATCGCTTCAATCACCGCAATGCGCTCACCGGCTTGCACTTTTTGACCGACTACCACCGCAACTTCAACCAACAGGCCTGGCATGGGCGAGAGCACATAACGACTCATGTCAGGTGGTGCTTTAAACGGCATGAGTAAATGCAAAGCCGCGGCGCGTGGCGAGAGCACCATGGCATCTAAACGCGTGCCGTCATGCGAGATGCGAATCGCCAGCGGATTACGATCCACACCGCGCTCAACTTGCGCAGTAAACGGCTTGCAATTGACCGTGCCACGAATGCGCGCGCCGCCCAAATGCCAATGGCTGCTGATCTCAAAACTATTCTCTCCAATCTCTATCACGCTAAGCCCAGCCGCATCAGGCAGATCGCGCACGGTCACCGGTTGATGGATGTTTTTACCTTCAGCACCTAATGCCACGACGACGAAGGCCTCGCGCACCAAAACACCATGACCGGGCATTTGACCGCTAATGCCCGCAGCGCGGCTGAGCAAACGGTGGTTAACGTAGGCAGTAAGTGCCAATAAAAACTGTGGGTTGGCATGCTGCACGTCTTCTGCGCGAAAGCCTTTGGCATAGTTCTCAGCGATAAAGCCGGTGTTAAAGTCGCCAGCGACAAATTTGGGATGTGCCAACAGCGCAGCCTGAAAAGGAATGTTGCTAGAGATGCCGCGAATCACAAAACCATTCAGAGCTTCGCGCATTTTGGCAATCGCATCCAAGCGGTTCTTACCGTGCACGATGAGCTTGGCAATCATGGAGTCGTAATGCATGGGAATTTCACCCCCATTTTGCACACCGGTATCAACACGCACACCCATTAACTGCGAAGTGTCAGATGCAAACATAGTTTGTTCTGGCGGCTGAAACAACACCAACCTGCCGGTCGAAGGTAGGAAGTTGCGAAACGGATCTTCGGCATTGATGCGGCATTCCATGGCCCAACCGTTGCGCTGTACATCGGCTTGCGCGAACGGCAATTTTTCACCAGCAGCCACACGAATCATGAGCTCGACCAAATCCAAACCGGTGATGGCTTCGGTCACTGGGTGCTCTACTTGCAGCCGGGTGTTCATCTCAAGAAAGTAAAAGCTTTGGTCTTTACCAACCACAAACTCCACTGTGCCAGCGCTTTGGTAATTGACCGCTTTCGCTAAAGCCACCGCTTGCTCGCCCATGGCTTTGCGGGTGGCTTCGCTGATGAAGGGCGAAGGCGCTTCTTCAATTACTTTTTGGTGACGACGCTGAATCGAGCATTCGCGCTCATTTAGGTAGAGCACATTGCCTTGGCTGTCGCCGATTAATTGAATCTCAATATGACGCGGTTCTTCGACAAATTTTTCGATGAAGACACGGTCATCGCCAAAACTGTTTTTGGCTTCATTACGGCAACTGGTAAAACCTTCAAAAGCTTCTTTGTCATTAAAGGCTACGCGCAAACCTTTGCCGCCACCGCCAGCGCTGGCCTTAATCATCACCGGGTAGCCAATGCCTTGCGCGACCGCTACGGCTTGCTCGGGTGAATCCATCGCCTCGTTCACGCCGGGTATGCAATTAACGCCTGCGGCACCCGCGAGTTTTTTCGATTCAATCTTGTCGCCCATGGCGGCAATTGAATAATGCTTGGGACCAATAAAGACCAAGCCTTCTTCTTCAACTAGCTTTGCAAAGCCGGCGTTTTCACTTAAAAAACCATAGCCGGGATGAATCGCTTGGGCGCCGGTTTGTTTTGCCGCAGCAATGATTTTGTCCGCCCGCAAATAGCTGTCGCGGCTGGCGGCTGGGCCGATGTTAACGGCTTCATCGGCCAGCTCAACATGGCGTGCGTCGCGGTCTGCGTCTGAGAAAACAGCAACTGTCTTAATACCCATTTTGCGCGCCGTGAGTATCACGCGGCAGGCAATCTCGCCGCGGTTGGCGATCAGAATTTTGGTGAACATAGACTTTTAATCCTTAGCTAAATACATCAATACATGAAAACATTAAAAAGCTTGCGTGTTGAGACCTACAAGCCATCACAGCAAAATCACAGCGGAATGTTTCCATGCTTGCGCCACGGGTTTTCAATTTTTTTATCGCGCAGCATATTGAGCGAACGGCAAATACGCTTGCGGGTTTCATGCGGCAAAATCACGTCGTCGATAAAGCCGCGCGCACCGGCCACAAAAGGATTGGCAAAACGCTCTTTGTATTCGGCCTCGCGGGCCGCGAGTTTGACTGGATCATTTTTATCTTCGCGGAAAATAATTTCCACTGCGCCCTTGGCGCCCATCACCGCAATCTCGGCATTCGGCCAAGCAAAGTTCACATCGCCACGCAAATGCTTGGACGCCATCACGTCATACGCACCGCCATACGCTTTGCGTGTGATCACAGTGATTTTTGGCACCGTGCATTCTGCATAGGCGTAAAGCAGTTTGGCGCCGTGTTTGATAATGCCGCCGTATTCTTGGCTGGTGCCGGGCATAAAGCCGGGTACGTCAACAAAAGTGATCACAGGAATATTGAAGCAATCACAAAAGCGCACGAATCGCGCCGCTTTGACAGAGCTCTTAATGTCCAAACAACCGGCCAGCACCAAGGGTTGATTGGCAACTATGCCTACCGTCTGGCCCTCCATGCGGGCAAAGCCTATGACTATGTTTTTTGCATACTCGGGTTGAATTTCAAAAAAGTCGCCGTCATCCACGGTTTTAAGAATTAACTCCTTCATGTCGTAAGGCTTGGTCGCGCTTTCTGGCACTAACGTATCCAGACTTAAATCCATGCGATTGGCCGGGTCTGCGCTAGGGCGCACCGGGGCTTTTTCGCGGTTGTTAAGCGGTAGGTAGTTGTAGAGACGGCGCAGCATCACCAATGCCTCGACATCATTTTCAAAGGCTAAATCCGCCACACCGCTTTTAGTGGTGTGGGTGATAGCGCCGCCTAATTCTTCGGCGCTGACTTCTTCATGGGTGACGGTTTTCACCACCTCTGGGCCGGTCACAAACATGTAAGAGCTGTCTTTGACCATGAAGATAAAGTCGGTCATGGCTGGCGAGTAAACCGCACCACCGGCGCTAGGGCCCATGATCATGCTAATTTGCGGAATCACGCCGCTGGCCATGGCATTGCGCTGAAACACATCCGCATAACCACCGAGTGAAGCAACACCTTCTTGAATACGTGCGCCGCCCGAATCGTTCAGGCCAATGACTGGTGCGCCGACTTTCATGGCTTGGTCCATGACTTTACAAATTTTCTCGGCGTGAGCCTCTGACAGTGCGCCGCCAAAGACAGTGAAGTCTTGGCTAAACACAAACACTAAACGCCCATTAATCATGCCGTAACCGGTGACTACGCCGTCGCCGGGAATCTTGTTTTCAGCCATACCAAAGTCGGTGCAGCGGTGCTCGACAAACATGTCCCACTCTTCGAAAGTACCCTCATCAAGCAACAGCTCTAAGCGTTCGCGCGCTGTGAGTTTGCCCTTGCCATGCTGCGCGTCTATACGCTTTTGACCACCACCCATGCGGGCTGCAGCGCGTTTTTCTTCTAGCTTTTCGAGTATGTCTTGCATGCTGGACTTTCTTTTGTTTTGGCTAATTTTTAGGACTGAAGTCTAAGTTTGGCGACTTTGCGCAGCCAGTAATTGACGCGCGGCGGTGGATGCTGGCAACTGACCACTGGCTACTTGCGCCAACACTTCTGGCAGCAAACGACTAACGGTTGGGTCTTGGCGAAAAGACTGCTTAAGGCCCGCGTCTATTCGCTCCCACATCCACGCTAACGACTGTTTTTTACGCCGCGCTTCAAGCGCGCCGTTGGCAGTTTGCAGCGCGCGAAACTGCGAAACTGCATGCCAAAAATCATCCACGCCTTTGTTTTTAAGCGCGCTTAACTGCATCACTTGGGGATGCCAGTTTTTGTCGTAACTCTCGGCCTGCGCTGCGCCCATGGCGTTGTTAACTAGGCCGAATAAACGCATGGCTGAACTAATTTGCGCTTGCGCTCGCATGGCAGCGTCTGGGTCTATATCGGCTTTGTTAACGAGTACTAAATCGGCTAGCTCCATCACGCCTTTTTTAATCGCTTGCAAGTCATCGCCCGCATTCGGCAGTTGCATCAGCACAAACATGTCGCTCATATTGGCGACTGCGGTTTCGGATTGGCCCACGCCCACCGTCTCGACAATCACCACGTCGTAGCCTGCAGCTTCGCAGACCAGCATGGCTTCGCGGGTTTTTTCGGCGACCCCGCCCAGCGTGCCGCTTGATGGGCTGGGGCGGATGTAGGCGCGCTCATTGACCGAGAGCATTTCCATACGCGTTTTGTCACCCAAAATTGAGCCGCCAGAAACGCTAGACGAAGGGTCAATTGTCAGCACCGCAACGCGCTGACCTTGGGCAATTAAATAAAGCCCCAGCACTTCAATGAAAGTAGATTTACCAACCCCGGGCACGCCGCTAATACCTAAGCGAAAAGCCTTGCCGGTATGCGGCAGCAGCGCGGTAAGTAGTTCATCGCCTTGGGCGCGGTGATCAGTACGAGTCGATTCGAGCAGCGTGATCGACTTGGCAATCGCACGCCGCTGAGCTAGCGGCGTGCCGTTGACCACCGTATTAAAGAGTTCAGATGGGCCCTGCATGATTTTCAAACGGTGCGTATTAGCAGTGCTGAAAAACTTCTCAAGATCACGCTCTGGCCGTCGCTAAAGAGAGTCGTATCTGCTCCAGTACGTCCTTGGCACTAGCCGGTATCGGTGTGCCCGGGCCGTAAATACCTTTGACGCCGGCTTCATAAAGCATGTCGTAATCACGGCGCGGAATCACACCGCCTACAAAGACAATAATTTCTTCTGCGCCCTGCGCCTTGAGCGCCGCAATAATCGCTGGTACCAAGGTTTTGTGGCCAGCAGCGAGTGTGGAAACGCCGACAGCATGCACGTCGTTTTCAATCGCTTGGCGGGCGCATTCTTCTGGGGTTTGGAACAGCGGGCCCATGTCCACGTCGAAGCCTAAATCGGCAAACGCAGTGGCGACGACTTTTGCACCCCGATCGTGACCGTCTTGGCCGAGTTTTGAAATCATCACGCGTGGGCGCCGACCTTCGGCTTCAGCAAAGATATTGATTTCGCTTTTTAACGTTTCCCAGCCTTCGGCTGAATCGTAGGCAGCGGCATAAACACCGCTGACTTTTTGCGTGTCCGCGCGGTGCCGGCCATAGATTGTTTCTAGCGCATCGCTGATCTCACCCACTGTCGCTCGCAGGCGCACCGCTTGAATCGACAAGTCGAGCAAATTGCCGGTGTTTTCTTCGGCGGCCAGCGTGATGGCGGCAAGGGCTTTGGCAACGGCTGCGTTGTCGCGGGTATTTTTGATGCTGTGAAGTCTAGCAATTTGTGAATCGCGCACTGCAACGTTGTCGATGTCGCGGGTTTCAATCGGGTCTTCGGATTGGAGTTTGTATTTATTCACGCCCACAATCACATCCCGACCGCTGTCAATACGGGCTTGTTTTTCGGCCGCTGCAGCTTCAATTTTGAGCTTGGCCCAACCGCTGTCCACGGCTTTGGTCATGCCGCCCATGGCTTCGACTTCTTGAATAATCGCCCAGGCTGCATCAGCCATATCTTGGGTTAATTTTTCCATCATGTAGCTGCCAGCCCAAGGGTCAACAACGGCGGTGATGTGGCTTTCTTCTTGAATGATGAGCTGGGTGTTACGCGCAATCCGTGAGGAGAACTCGGTCGGCAGCGCAATCGCTTCGTCAAAGCTATTCGTGTGCAGACTTTGCGTGCCGCCAAACACAGCCGCCATGGCCTCTATGGTGGTGCGTACTATGTTGTTGTAGGGATCTTGCTCCGTCAGGCTCCAGCCGCTGGTTTGGCAGTGGGTGCGCAGCATCAGGCTCTTGGGATTTTTAGCCTCAAAACCGGTCATGATGCGGCACCACAGCAGGCGCGCGGCGCGCATCTTGGCGACTTCTAAATAAAAGTTCATGCCAATCGCCCAGAAAAAACTCAGGCGTCCGGCAAAGGCGTCTACATCCAAGCCTTTGCCGATTGCGGTTTTGACGTATTCCTTGCCGTCAGCTAGCGTGAAAGCCAACTCCAACGCTTGATTCGCACCGGCTTCTTGCATGTGATAGCCAGAAATTGAAATCGAGTTGAACTTAGGCATGTGCTGCGCCGTGTATTCAATGATGTCGCCAATGATGCGAATGCTCGGTTCAGGCGGGTAGATGTAGGTGTTTCTAACCATGAACTCTTTAAGAATGTCGTTCTGTATGGTGCCGCTTAGCAGCGCCTGACTCACGCCCTGCTCTTCGGCGGCCACTACATAGCCAGCCAAAACTGGCAGCACAGCGCCATTCATGGTCATGGAGACGCTGACTTTGTCCAATGGGATTTGATCAAACAAGATTTTCATGTCTTCAACGCTGTCGATTGCTACGCCGGCCTTGCCGACGTCACCAGTCACGCGCGGATGATCGCTGTCGTAACCTCGATGCGTGGCCAAATCAAAGGCCACTGAAACGCCCTGCCCGCCAGCGGCCAAAGCCTTGCGGTAAAACGCATTCGATTCCTCGGCGGTTGAAAACCCCGCGTACTGACGAATCGTCCACGGCCGCACGGCATACATGGTTGCCTGCGGGCCGCGAATAAAAGGTGCTAAGCCCGGCAAGGTGTTGGTGTGGGGCAAGTCTTTGATGTCTTCAGCGGTATACAAAGGCTTGACGGTAATGCCGTCTGGCGTTTGCCAGTTCAAGGCATTGATGTCGCCGCCGGGTGCTGACTTGGCAGCCAGTCTGGCCCAGTCGTCAAGGCTTTGGGCGGGAAATTCTGGCGTTAAATCTTGATCTATAGGGCGCATGACAGTGGACCGCTTTATTCGTTGTGCATGTTTAAACGCGAGTTGCGGGACTCAGTCAGCCGCAGCAACTCTGGTTCATTGCCCATTCTGCAGCAAGCTCGGCAAGCTAGCGGCGGGCTTGGAAAATGGATTGCAATAACATGAGCCGGAGTTTACATTATTTATAATTATGAATTCAAAATTAAGTTTCATGTAAGATCGCCGCCAATAGCTAGCCATAACGCTGTCATCGCAGAACCTTTAAAAGCAATACATGTCCGCCCTGTCCCTGACCCCTAAAGCGTTGTACGAAGAAGTCGCCGAACGCTTGCGCCAGCGCATCTTTAGCCGTGAGCTAGAACCTGGCAGTTGGATTGACGAGTTAAAACTGGCCGAGTCCTACGGCATTAGCCGAACTCCGCTGCGCGAAGCCCTGAAAGTCTTGGCCACCGAGGGTTTGATCACCATGAAGCTCAGACGCGGCGCTTATGTGACCGAGGTGTCCGAATCCGATTTGAGCGAGGTCTATCACCTGCTCAGCCTGCTAGAGAGCGATGCCGCCGCTGCCGTAGCCAGCCATGCCAGCGAGACTGAATTGATTGAACTCACAGAGCTGCACCGCCAGCTTGAAGCGGCGGCTCACTGTAGAGAAGATTTTTTACTGGCCAACGTGCAGTTTCATGCCCGTCTGTTGGTGATTGCGGGCAACCGCTGGCGCGAGCAAATCGTCAATGATTTGCGCAAAGTCATGAAGCTGCAGCGGCATAACTCGCTGCTTAAAAGTGGACGGATTGAAGAATCCTTAACAGAGCACCGAGCTTTGCTAGAAGCGCTCAAAGCGCGTAATCCCAGCAAGGCCGCGCAGCGCATGCAGGAACATTTTAAAAACGGATTCAAGGCGGCGAGCTAAACACGCAAGGCTAATGCTGCGGTGCATGGGTACCGCTAGGTAGCCGCTTCAAAGCCCAATGCAATCAGAGCCTTAGGCTCTGCGCAAAACTCACCCTCCGCTAAGCAACGTCAGCCAAAGAATCTTCAGTCGCTGGCAGCGCATGCGCTAAAGCCATGACCTCAGACGCAGGTAATCCCTTGAGCTTGTGATCACTCCAGACCTGACGCCAGCGCCGCGAGCCCGCTAAGCCATGACGCAGGCCCAGCATATGGCGCGCAATACTGCTCCAAGGCGTTCCGTGCAGCAAGGCTTCACGCTGCATATAAAGCACCATTTGCTGTTCTATAGACTCACGGGTCAAATCATTTTCTGCCGCGCCAAAAAATTCATGGTCCCAAGAGGCTAACCAAAAAGGCTGGTGATAAGCCTCACGGCCAATCATCACGCCATCGACTTGTTGCAGTTGCTCATGCACTTGAGATGTCGTCGTCAAGCCACCATTAACCGCGATAGTGATATTCGGAAAATCACGCTTGAGCTGGTGCACCAATTCATAGCGCAGCGGTGGTACTTCGCGGTTTTCTTTGGGACTCAAACCTTTGAGCCATGCATTGCGCGCATGGACTATGAAGACTTCACAGCCAGCGCGATTAACCGTGCCCACAAAGTCGCGCACAAACGCATAACTCTCGTTTTTATCTATGCCAATACGGTGCTTAACCGTCACAGGAATATCCACTACGTCGAGCATGGCTTTGACGCCATCGGCCACCAGATCAGGTTCGGCCATCAAGCAAGCACCAAAAGCGCCGCGCTGCACACGCTCACTCGGGCAGCCACAGTTCAGGTTGATTTCCTCATAGCCCCATTGCTGACCGAGCACAGCGCAGCGCGCCAGATCAGCCGACTCGCTGCCGCCTAATTGCAAAGCCAGCGGATGTTCCTCAGCATTAAAGTCCAAATGGCGCGCCACATCGCCATGGATTAAAGCGCCAGTGGTGACCATCTCGGTATAGAGCAGCGCATGACGGCTGAGCAGACGGTGGAAGTAGCGGCAGTGTTTATCACTCCAATCCATCATGGGCGCAACCGATAAGCGCCAGGGATTTGAATTCACGGTATTTTCTTTTAGCGCTGGCATAACTTGTTGAAACTATTCATTCACATTGATATTGAGACTTTTAATCTCTGATTTTTCAATAGTCGTTGTATTAAAAGCGGCATGAATTTCACACCACGCAAAAATACAAGCAATTTGAGATTACAGCACGAGCGCCAAATCACGGTATGACTAGCCCAGAGATAAGCGGCAAAAAGGTTTAAAAGCTGATGCAGACTGCGCGATACGCATTAGCTTGATCGCACCGGATATCAGCAAAGCCTAGTGTTTTCATGCGTCATTTCTCATGCCGCGATTTAGCTGTTGTGTAAAACCAAACCAGATAAATAAGCAACGTTTTATCGCTCCAAAACGTTCAAAAAGCTTTCAATTTTTTCCCCATTAAAAACAAAACGATAAAGATCAAAATAAATAGAAATATTTTGTAAAAAAATCTTTTTATTGGAGTAAAGTCACCAAAAATAAGCAAAAAATAACAAATACTTACATTTAAAGTAGTCGTAATTAATCAGCAGTTTCGGTCGGTTTATTTTTTATATTTAACAGGAGATTCATCATGAAAAAAGTTATTAACAGCACGTTGGGTCTTTTGACTGCAACCATTTTTTTAAACACGCCGTTACAAGCCGCCACAGTTGGCAACAGCTTTAACGTATTGGTCAATCTGACCTCTACCTGCATCATTGACTCCACTACCAACACGCTAAATTTTGGAACCTACACAGCATTTGGCAGTGCTTCTACCTCAACGCCAACAGCCGCCATCAGCTTTAAGTGCACACAAGGCTTTGTCCCTTCTTCCGTAGTGCTTGACACGACTGCTCCACTTGCAATTGCGGCAGCAGCCGGATTAACAACTACTGGCACGGGCGTGATTGCAGGCTTGCGTTACACATTGACAATGGCAGGAGTTGTGAGCACTACGGGTTCTGCCGCCACTACAACTGCAGGTTCGGGCGCTGACATTAAGTCATACACGATATCTGGAAACATGGTGTCTGGTCAGGCGGGCCTTAGCTCCACAGCAACTGTAGCCGCCACGCAAACTCGCACACTGACTCTGACTTTTTGAAGTCTTAATACCTGACAAAGATAGAAACGTCGATCACTATGCGCCCCAAGCTTTTGCTAGGTTTCGCTTTAACGCTGGCGACTGCTAGCTGCTTGGCTGGCAGTGCGAGTAATCTATTAGAGGTCCAGGTCACGCTAAACAACACTTGCATCAGCAGCAGCGCGTTATTCGTTGGCAGTGCAGAAGTTAATGTTCGCTGCTCGGGCAATGTTTTTGTCAATATTGCGCAAATTGGGAACCTTGAGCAGGGAGATAACAGTCCCTCTAGAAGTGACCAATTACTAGCAACTTCAGGTACAGAAGCAACTAGCCGTGCGACTTACCTAGCGCAAACACAAACGCAAGCGAGTAGTTTTTTAGGACAACTCGGCACGCAGAGAGCACTTCACATCGCTAACTCTGCCAGAGGCGAATTTGCTCCCCCGATTGAAATGATGGTAACTTTTTGATGTCAAATTTTTTGCAGCATGTGCGCCTACATCTTTTAAATTGCGCGGTTTTACTAACACTGCTCATGTCTTGGACAGCGTCTAACGCGGGCGTTTTTTCTGTCTCTCCTGTGCGGCTATACATGCTGCCAAAAGACCGCGCTATTGCGATAACGCTGACTAACGAAGGCGATACTGCGGTGGCCTTGCAGGCCGACATCAATACTTGGACTCAAAAGCCCGATGGCACCGACGAGCTGGTACTCACGGAAGATTTAATTTTATCGCCGCCCATCATTAAGCTGCTACCTAAGGCGCGCCAAGTGGTGAGACTTGCCCGGCTAAATCCGGCAGACGCTAGCCGACAACTGACTTACCGCTTAATCATTCGCGAAGTACCAGAAGCTTTGCCTAGCAACGGTATTCAAGTGCCCTTAGTGCTGGCTTTTAGCCTGCCGGTTTTTATCACGCCACCCATTGCGAAATACCAAATGGCCTGCAGTACCGTCAGTGTTAAAAGTTCAGTTTTGGATGTACTTTGCAGCAACACCGGAACGGCTTACACCCAAATACGTGAAGCGGTATTGCTGCGCGGCGAGCAATCCTTAGCCAAGTTTGAAGGCGGCAGTTATGTGTTGCCGGGCTCTAGCAAGAGTTTTGCGCTTAAAAGTGAAAAATCTTTTTCAGCAGGCCCAGCTGAACTAGTCGTTACGTTCGACGACGGTAAAAAGTTGACCACGAATGTCACGTTGCCGTGATCGTTTCAGATGTCAAAAATAACTACCGTACTCCTAACAATAGCGACTGTGTTGGCGTGTGCAGTAACACAGCCCATGCCCAACTGGCTAGTTTTTAGGGTCAAGAAAACAGTCCTGCGTGACGCTGATGAGCATCTAAGTTTTGCGCAATATTCAACTCACCATCACTTTGATTTTTACTGATGCACGGTTTTTTTGCTGCGTTGGCAATTATTTGCTGCGCTCTGTCTGCGCGAGCCCAAAGCACACCACCCCTTAGTGTTGCGCCAGAGGACGACCAGACCAAGGACAACCTCATGCCACTGGACGTATTGATCAACAACACCAAAGGCGGCGTCTGGACGCTGCTAGAGCGCAACGCCAAGCTCTACGCCCCACAAGAGGCTTTTGAGGAGTGGCGCCTGATTCACGCGGCTAACCCGCAAGGCATAGATTACAAAGGGCAGAAGTGGTTTGCCCTGTCCGACATTCCCGGGTTTGAAGCACGGCTTAACTATGCAGAGCAATCGGTCAATTTGGTTTTTTCACCCACCGCTTTCAACGCCACTCGCCTGACACAAGAAGTCGCGTCACGCCCCCCCATCACCGAATCAATACCGGCCTTGTTTGCCAACTACGACCTTAACTACTCCACCGCTCGCAGCAAAAACTTCGGCAGCGCCGCAGTGACCCGAGACCTTGGCGCATTAACTGAATTGGGCGCCTCAGGGCAATGGGGCTTGTTAACGAGTAGCTATGTAGCTCGCAACCTGGTGTCGCAAGACCCGGCACTCAGCGCATCATGGCGCCGCCTTGAAACGACTTACACGCGTAATTTTCTTGACAAAACCAGTACCCTGCGCCTGGGTGACAGCGCCACGCGCGCGGGCATTTCGGGCCGCTCGGTTTACTTTGGCGGTGTGCAGTTCAGTCGTAATTTTTTCTTGCAACCGGGCTTTATCACTCAGCCAGTTCCTATCGTCTCAGGTCTGTCGGCCGGCTCCAGTACGATGGAGCTGTATATAAATAATGCGCTTCGTCAAACGTCGCAAGTACCAGCCGGGCCGTTCAGCATTGACAATTTTCCGTCCCTGACCGGCAGCGGCGAAGCCAGAGTCGTGATACGCGATATTTTGGGCCGCGAGACCGTCATCACCCAGTCCTTTTTCAGCCATGCCAATTTGCTTGAAGAAAAGCTAAACGACTGGAGTTTTGAGCTCGGCGCACTGCGTCAAAATCTAGGCACAAACAATGCCGATTACGGCCCTAAATTTATCTCCGGCCTGTGGCGCAGAGGCTTAACTAAAAGCCTTACCGTCGAAGGCCAAGGCGAGTGGTCTGCGGCGCTGCAGCGTACCGGCCTAGGCGCCACTTACACGCTACCCCTGCAAATGCTGGGACAAACCGCCGTGTCACTAAGTCGCAGCAACTTAGCAGGCAGCGGATACAACTGGCTAGTAAGCGCCGAGCGCAGTAGCTTGCGACATAATTTTTCGGCCAGTGCCCAAAGTGCATCGCGCGGTTACCGGCAACTCGGTTTAGACACCGCAACGTCTTTGCCGCGTCTACAGACCAGTACCAGCTATAGCTATAACAGTGAGGAGCTGGGATCGCTAGGCGTAGGCTATACCGGTTTTTCCAACTATGACCTAGGCAAGCTCAACACCGTCAACCTGAGCTACAGCGTGCGCATTGGTCAGCGCAGCTCACTGACGCTGACAGCGAGCAAACTCAGTGGCATTTCATCCGGTTACTCAGTCGGTGCAGCCTTGTTATTACCGTTTGACAACAAGATCGCAATCTCTTCAGGCGTGAGCAGCCGTAGTGGCGCGACCGAGAGTTATGTCAACGCCAGCCGGGCTTTAAGTGACGAAACCGGCTGGGGCTGGAGAGCCGCGCTAAGCAAGCGAGCCAGTGGTGCGTACAGCGAAGGCGGTGCTCATTACCAAGGCGCAAAAGGACAGTTTTCGGCCGATCTGAGTGGCGACCAAAACCAGCAAAATATGCGTTTAGGTCTAACCGGAGGGGCGGTAATCGCAGATGGGAAATTTTTTATTTCGCGCCGAGTACAAGACAGTTTTGCCATCGTCGAGGTTCCGGGTTACGCCAATGTAGGCGTGGGTTTTCAGGGCAGTTCGCTGACCCGAACTGACGCCAACGGCGTGGCGCTACTGCCCCGCCTGCTGCCTTTTCAGCGCAACAGCGTAAGACTCGACCCAAGCGAGCTACCAATTAGCGCCGAGCTCGATTCAATCGAGCAAGAAGCCGTTCCAGCGCAGCGCAGCGCAGCGCAGTCAAGATTCGCTTTCCCGTACGCGCAGGTCGCGGCGCTTTGATTCGTATCGTGCTGGATGACGGCGAGCCAGCGCCGGCTAGCGCAGAAATTGAGTTGATTGGCGACAGCAAAGAATTTTTTGTGGCGCGGCGCGGTGAGGCATTCATCACCGGCCTGCAGACGACTAATCGCTTGCGGCTGAAGTGGAACGAGACCAGTTGCACGTTTGACGTTGTGCTGCCCGCCGGCAGTCTTGATGACATTCCCCGGCTTGGTCCCTTAGTATGTAGCGGAGTAAAACGATGATTGCTTTTAATACCCTGCGTCTTGCCTTAGCAGCATTGCTGTGCACCTTCGCATTGCAAGCGCAGGCAGCGATTACTTGCACGTTAACGCCTACTTCGGTCAACATAAATTACGTCAACGGTCAAACCAGCAATGCCAATACAAGTGGCTCCATCACGATAAATTGCACACGGCTATCAACGGATGTGAACAGTACCAGTTATTTTGTCAGCATTGATTACGGAAGCCGCACAAAAAATCCCCGGCAAGTCTTTCGTACCGGTGGAGGCACAGGTGCTTCCGACCAATTAAATATCAGTATTTATCAAAGTGGCAGTACGACTAATTGGGCTAACCAAAACAATAACATGGTCAGCGGAACCTTAAATTTTTTCACATCGACCAGCGCAAGCGTGACACTGACCTATGACTTTAGGGTGCCGTCTGGGTTGACCGGTAACACAGCAGGAATTTTCGACGAGATATTTATCACCAGTTTGCAGTTCACCAATAACGGCGCCATTCAGGCAAGCGCTGCGTTTACAACTACCGTGAGCATCACAGCCATGTGCTTCGTAGGCCAAGTAGCCAGTGGAAACACCGCACCAGGTGCAATTTCGCCCTCAAACATGACACTGAACTACACCTCCTTTGCAACTGCTGCGCAATCCACGACCATGACATACACCGTCGACTGCACCAAAACCACGCCTTACAGCATGGACTTATCACCCAGCAGCGGTGTGCTGTTGGGCTTGGCTTATACGGTGCAGTTTGACAACGGTTCGGGGACTAAAACTGGACTGACTGGATCAGGGTTTGCCCAGCCCTACACCGTCACAGCGGCTATAGCCGCCGGCCAAGCCGGCTTGTGTACGACGACCGCTTGTAGCGCGACGCAGGCCACGACGATTACCGTGACCTACTGACGATTTTTTTGTGACTGACGGTAAATAGCAAATTAAAAAATGCTAATGACTCACCGCGTCATTAGATTTAAGTACTGGGCCAGACAGCAGCCATTCCACAGGCGTTTGCGTTGACTCAGTGTGCAGACTTTTGCGGCTCACCGGGCTTGTCATGCACCGCAAACCGGTCGACCAAAGTCGCACTCGCTGTATTCAATCCAATGACTTCCACCTGACGACCTTCACGCTTAAACCGCAGCACTACTTTGTCCAATGCGCCAACTGAAGTGATGTCCCAAAAGTGCGCACGGCTCACATCAATACGCACCAGTTCCAGCGTTTCTTTGTAGTCAAATAAGTTGATGAAATTTTCTGACGACGCAAAAAACACCTGCCCCACCACGTCATAGGTGCGCTGTTTAGCGTCTTCATCTATGCGGCTTTCTATGCGCAGCAATTTGCCGACTTTGTTGGCAAAGAAAATGCCTGACAGCAGCACACCCACTAACACGCCTTTGGCCAAGTCGTGGGTGAACACGGTCACCACCACAGTCGCAATCATCACCACAGAAGAACTCGATGGGTGTTCGCGCAGTTTGCGAAGCGAGTCCCAGCTAAACGTGCCTATGCTGACCATAATCATCACGGCCACCAGTGCAGCCATGGGAATTTGCTTGACCCAAGGACCTAAAAATACAATCAGAATCAGTAAAAACATACCCGCAGAGAAAGTCGACAAACGCCCACGCCCGCCCGATTTCACATTAATCATGGACTGGCCAATCATGGCGCAACCGGCCATACCGCCGATAAAACCAGTTGCGATATTGGCCACACCTTGGCCTATGCATTCACGACTTTTATCACTAGAAGTGTCTGTCAGTTCATCAACAATAGACGCCGTCATGATGGATTCAAGCAAGCCCACCATGGCCAGCGTAGCGGAGTAGGGAAAGATGATTTTGAGGGTCTCAAAAGTCAAGGGAATATCGGGAAACAAAAAGATCGGCAAACTATCGGGCAACTGACCCATATCGCCCACCACACGGATGTCCAGGCCGGCAAACATCGCCACACCGGTCAATACAACAATGCAAACCAGCGGTGAAGGGACAGCTTTGGTGATGTAGGGCAAGCCATAAATAATGCCTAAACCGGCGGCCGTCATGGCGTAGACCACCCAGGTGACATTGGTCAGTTCTGGCAGTTGCGCCAGAAAAATCAAAATCGCCAAGGCATTCACAAAACCCGTCACCACAGAGCGCGAGACAAAACGCATTAAAACGCCTAGCTTGAGTAAGCCCGCACCGATTTGCAGCACACCAGTGAGCAGCGTAGCGGCCAGCAAATACTGTAGGCCGTGGTCTTTAATCAAGGTCACCATGACTAAAGCCATGGCACCAGTGGCGGCAGAAATCATGCCCGGCCTGCCGCCAGCAAAAGCAATCACTACCGCCATGCTGAAAGAGGCGTAAAGCCCGACTTGTGGGTCAACGCCCGCGATGATAGAAAAAGCTATGGCTTCTGGGATAAGGGCTAGGGCCACAACCAGTCCGGCGAGCAAATCGCCACGGATGTTGGACAGCCAGTCCTTGTGGAGAGTAGATAAATTCATAAGGAAAAAATAGATAGCGACGCGCAGCCTGAACTGGCGCCTAAAAGCAAAAAACGAAAAAATCTGACTGGTCAGCGTAGAGCTGTAGAGACCCAAGAATTTGCGCTATTAGCGCTAAGAGCCCACTCAGGGTGGTGTCACAGAAAAGAAATGTCCGCGCGGCATTGCACTACCGGGAAAATCTTCCTCGGTGATTGGCTTTTGCGGCTGAACTTTGTGCATCGCAGCATTTTAGCGCGCCAAGCCAAAAATACAGAATTAGCGTTTATTCGGTGAAATTCTTCAATTCCTTAGCGCTACTTTAGTCAACCGCAGCTCGGCCTGTCACAGGCACGACAAGTCCAACAGCCCAGATTGCACGACATTGGTCTGGCTCACGCACAATCGGCCATTAGGCGAAGCTGTACAAAACCAAAAAAGCTGGACCCAGCCATTTACAGGAGCATATTTTGGATTTTCAACATTCCCCACGCGTCATTAAGCTGCAAGCTGAGCTCACTACATTCATGCAAGAGCATGTCTACCCTAATGAGGCTTTGTTCAAAGAACAGGTCAGCGCCAAGCGCTGGATTTCCCCACCCATACTAGAAACCCTCAAAGCCAAAGCCAAAGCGCAAGGCCTGTGGAATCTGTTTATGCCGGGTTTAGACCATGGCGGAATAGGTCTGAGCAATGTCGAATACGCGCCCCTAGCGGAAATCATGGGCCGTGTATTTTGGGGTGCTGACGTGTTTAACTGCAGCGCGCCCGATACCGGCAATATGGAAGTGTTTGTCCGCTACGCCACGAAGGCACAGCGCGACAAATGGCTGCCACAGCTGTTAGACGGCAAAATTCGCTCGGCTTATTTAATGACCGAGCCGGGCGTCGGTTCTAGCGACGCTACAAATGTCGAGCTGTCGATTCAGAGCGAAGGCGATGAATATGTAATTAACGGCCGCAAATGGTTTGCCACCGGCGCCATGAACGAAGCCTGCAAAATTTTCATCGTCATGGGGAAAACCGATCCCGATAACGCCAGCCGCCACTTACAGCAGTCACAAGTTCTGGTCGAGCGCGACACGCCGGGTATGACGATTGTGCGGCCGCTCAGCACCTTTGGGTATTGGGAAGAGCCTGCCGGTCACGCAGAAATCACGTTCGACAACGTGCGCGTGCCCAAGGCGAATATCTTGCTCGGCGAAGGCCGGGGCTTTGAAATTGCCCAAGGCCGACTTGGCCCGGGACGCATTCACCACTGCATGCGCGTGATTGGCGCGGCCCAGCGCGCACTAGAGTTCGCTTGCAAGCGAGTCGAGACGCGTACAGTATTTGGCAAAAAACTCAGCGAGCAAGGCTCGGTGCGGGAAAGCATTGCTGTGATGGCCTCGAAGGTAGAAATGTGCCGCCTACTCACGCTGCGCGCTGCCGACAAGATGGACAGAGTCGGCAACAAAGAAGCCGCAGACGCAATTGCCATGGCCAAAATCATGGTGCCGCAGCTAGGCTCTGAAGTGTTGGATATGGCGATACAAATGCACGGCGCTGGCGGCTTGACCGAGGACTACTTCATGGCCGAAGCGTTTAACTATGCCCGCTGGTGCCGTCTGGCCGATGGCCCGGATCAAGTCCACATGATGGCTTTGGGTAAGCAAGTGATTCGTGAGTTATCGGCGACGTAAAAACACAAGACCGAATCAATGGGTGGGCAGGGGTGGTTAACATGAGAGCAATCGCACAGGAGCCTACATGAAGACCAGTCCTTCCCAATCATCCCCGCTATTGCCCGCATCACCAGTCCTAACCCAGCCAATCGCAGCTTTAAAAAGCTTTAAAAAATTAAGCTGGCTGCTACCACTGGCCTTGCTCGCTTCCTGCGGCACGACAGTGCCACTGCCAGCTTGGCAAAGCGTCTACCCAGACACCGCGCCAGCGCCGATTAGCCAGCAAGCGCCAGTAGACAACGCACCCATTGCCTCTGCGTCGCCAGTCACCACCGGCACAGTCAGCAGTGCGCTGCCACTGGCACCGGTGAGCCTCGACAGCGCCGGCGTAGCCGCTCGTTTTCCAGACCCATCACGCCGCTACGCCACCCCTGGCTTGCAAGCTAATCGCAGCCAGTGGACAACTCAAAGCGAGATTCACAACTGGCTGAGCGACCAAGCCAGCGCCTCGATTTTGAACCCTGGCATGCAAACTGCCATTCTTACCTTGGGCAATTCTCAGGGCGGCGCACCCATAGAAGCGCTGGTGCTAGCCCGCACCACAGACATCAGCCCAACCGGTCTGGCCGCGAATGGAAAGCCCACAGTGCTACTAGTAGGCCAGCAGCACGGCAATGAGCCAGCTGGCAGCGAAGCTTTGCTAGTGATTGCCCGCGAACTGGCGCAAGGCAGCCTGAGCGGCTTGCTTGAGCAAATCAACGTGGTGATAGTGCCGCGCGCCAATCCAGACGGCGCTGAGCGCGACCAGCGCACTACCAGCAGCGGCATAGATATGAACCGCGACCACTTGTTGCTAAACACACCCGAAGCACAAGCACTAGCCCGATTAAGCCGCGACTACAAACCGGCCGTTGTCGTTGATGCCCATGAATACACCGTGGCTGGCCGCTACTTAGAAAAATTTGGCGCGGTGCAAAAGTACGACGCCTTGCTGCAATATGCGACGACTGCCAATTTGCCGGAGTTTGTAACAAAGGCCGCTGAAGAATGGTTTCGCCAGCCTATGTTGGCCGACTTGCAACGTGCGGGTTTAACCAGCCAGTGGTACTACACCACATCGAATAATCTCGCCGACAAAAAAGTCGCTATGGGTGGTGTGCAACCAGACACTGGCCGCAATGTTAGCGGTCTGAAAAATGCGGTCAGTTTTTTGGTCGAGACCCGCGGCATTGGCCTGGGTCGCCAGCACATACAGCGACGTGTGCACACCCAATTTGTCGCCATCAGCAGCGTGTTAGCCAGCACTGCCCGACGCGCCTCAGACCTCAACATACTGCGCAGCTATGTTGACAAAGACATCAGTCAGCTGGCCTGTCAAAACCAAGCCATCATCACGGCGCAGGCCAGCCCCTCGACGCGTGAATTATTAATGCTAGACCCGATCAGCGGCGCCGACAAAGCGTTGAGCGTTGAGTGGGACAACTCACTTGAGTTGCGCACTACCAAATCACGCGCACGCCCTTGCGGCTATGTACTCTCAGCCGCCTCGTCAGTAGCGGTTGAGCGTCTGCGCTTGCAAGGCGTGAAAGTAGTTCGCGTAGCCGACCAAGCCGCCATGCTGGGCGAGCGTTATCAAGAAACCCAGAGCAGTAACGGCCAACGCCAAGACGTGCGCGGTGCGATCGCAGACGCCCGAGCCATTACACGAGTAGAAGTTAGTTTGAATCCCGGCCTAATAGACGTCGCACGCGGCAGCTATTACGTGCCCTTAAACCAGCCGCTAGCCAACCTAGTCATAGCCGCATTAGAGCCTGACAGCCAGAGCAGCTTTTTTGCCAACCAATTGTTGCCGCAGTTGCAAAGCACGATTCGGGTAACCGCATTGCCACAAGCTAACTTTGAAGAACTCAATTGAACAAAAGAAAAATTTAAAAAAGGAAATACCATGATTGAGTTTTACTTTGACTGTTCCAGCCCTTGGACTTTTATAGCCTTTAAAAACCTGCAACCTATGGCCGAGGAGCTTGGCGTTCAAGTGGAGTGGAAACCGGTGCTGGTGGGCGGCATTTTCAACACCGTCAACCCGGGCGCTTATGCCGCACGGGAGGACATGAATAGTGCAAAAAATCGCTACATTCTTAAAGACGTTCAAGACAACGCACGGGAGTCCGATTTAAAAATAGTTTTCCCACCCAAGGTGTTTCCCGTCAACAGCGTCAAAGCCATGCGAGGCTGCTTGTGGATTGCCCAAGATGCTGATGCCAAGCCGCATTTCTTAGCCTTTGTAGAAGCCGTGTTTAGCGCTTACTTTAGCCGCGAAGAAGATATCTCTAACGATGCGGTATTGACTGACATTTGCCGCGCCTGCGGCATAGACGATGTGGCCTTTCACGCCGGCATCACGCAGCCCGCCATCAAAGCAGCGCTTAAAGCCAATACCGATGAAGCCATCGCCCGTGGCGCTTTCGGTGCGCCGACTATTTTTGTCGGCGATGACATGTATTTTGGCAACGACCGGTTGGCACTGGTGCGCTCGGCGGTTCTCAGATCGCAGGCGGCAGCTCAGACACCGGCTTGAGCTTTTTTCTTGCCACTAGCCCTAGGTTTTATTTCACACAAAATCCGACGACAAGCACCAATTCGTACTTGCCGTTATGCTGGATTTTTGTTTAAAACGGAAACTGCGATGACACTTAAAACCGCTCAAGACTTTGACCAAGAACTGCTGATTTTGTTTGATGCTTATGTGCACGGCACATTAGACCGTCGCGGTTTTTTAGAACGCGCACAAAAGTTTGCGGTTGGTGGCTTGACGGCAAGCATGCTGCTCACCTCACTGAGTCCTAACTTCGCACTAGCCCAGGTTGTGGCAAAGGATGATAAACGCATAGTCACAGAGATAGTGGAGTATCCATCGCCCAATGGTTCAGGCACGGTCAAAGGCTATCTGGCCAAACCCGCCAACATGAAGGGCAAGCTACCAGTGGTTTTAGTCGTTCACGAAAACCGCGGCTTAAACCCCCACATCGAAGACATTGCTCGCCGCATTGCGCTGGACAACTATGTGGCTTTTGCACCCGACGCCTTAACGCCGCTGGGCGGATACCCAGGCGACGAAGACAAAGCCCGCGAACTGTTTGGCAAACTCGATCAGAAAAAAACCAGCGAAGACTTTGTTGCCGCTCATGCATTCATGAAAACCCGCGCCGAGTCGAACGGCAAGATTGGCGTAGTCGGCTTTTGCTATGGCGGCGGTGTGGCCAACATGCTGGCGGTAAGACTGCCAGACCTGCTAGCCGCCGTACCGTTTTACGGCAACCAACCCGCTGCAGCCGATGCAGCAAAAGTCAGAGCGCCACTACTCATGCATTTCGCAGAAGTGGACGAGCGCATCAACGCCTCACGCAGCACCTTTGAGACAGCCCTCAAAGCGGCCGGCAAAAGCTTTACTGCCTATCAATACGCAGGTACACAACACGGTTTTAATAACGACACCACACCACGCTTTGATGAAGCCGCCGCCAAGTTAGCGTGGACACGCACCATGGCTTTTTTCAAGCTTCACCTAATGGCTTAAACCACGCGGCGCACGTCGGCATGACGTCATTCATGCCGACAGGCGCATAGCTAAAAATATCAAATACGGGGTTTGCGCATAGCTTGACGCAAAGGGTCAAGCAAGCCGGATAAACCGTTGTGGTCTATCTCTTGCATCAAGGCCAATAACCGGCCAATTTCACTTTTGGGAAAGCCTTCGCGGGCAAACCAATTGAGATAGTTACCCGGTAAGTCAGCAATCAAGCGGCCTTTGTATTTGCCAAACGGCATTTCGCGTTCTAGCAGCAGTTGCAGATCTTCGGCTTGCATAGGCTCAACCGCCCGCGCGTTTGGGCGCAAAACCTTGCTTTTGCAGCGCCAAGATGACCGCATCGCAATGCTCGCCTTGCACCTCAATCACACCGTCTTTAACCGTGCCGCCGGTGCCGCAAGCCATGCGTAATTGCTTACCCAAAAGCGCCAGCGCGACAGCGTCTAAAGCTAAACCTTTAACCAGCGTGACGCTCTTGCCGCCTCGGCCCTTGGTCTGACGCGAGACACGCACCACACCATCGCCTTTAGGCGCCGCATTGGCTTTGCAAACGCAGGCGGTTTGCGGCTTGCGGCAAACCGGACACATGCGACCAGCATCGGTGGAATAAACGAGGCCGCCTGATGAATTACTTTTCATGGATACAAGTTGATAGATTGAAATAAAGAATTAATTTTGTTGCCGTACCTAAGTCCAAGCCGCCCTAGTTTGTGATTAAAGGCAAATTAATCCGGCACAAACTGCTTTCTAAAAGCCACCTCATCCTCGGCTAATTCGAGCGAGATCACTTGACCCATTTTCATATCGCTGAGCCGGCACGCGGCAAATAAGCTGGACTTGCCGCTCAAGCGGTAGCTGTCCATGTCCACCAACATATAGGGATAAGGCACAAACACCTGATAGGTGAAAAGCATGCGATGCCGGTTACGCGGTGAGGGGAAAAGTTTGTAGTCGGCAGTGGTGATGCCTTGTGCTGATGCCATGATATTTTTCTGTTCGCTAAGAATTCGTCGCCAAAACTGTAAGCCCGGCTATTAAGGCTTTGACGCCCATTACGACCGATAGGGCCAATACGGCCGATAGCGCTATTTTGACCGATACTCAATGCACATGACCGAACACCACAGCACACCCAGCAAAGAAGAAATCGCACTACTAGAAGTCTTTGATCGGCTTGGCCCATCGCAAATCGTATTAGTGTCTAACGCTGCGCAAGCCGAGCTTGCACTCAAAGCCTTAAGCGGTGCGCGCGCACTGGGTTTTGACACCGAATCGAAACCGACTTTTACCAAAAATGAAGTCAGTGACGGCCCGCACATAGTGCAGCTGTCAACCTTGAATCAAGCTTTTATATTTCAACTCACAGACGCCGATTGCAGGCGCGCGGTGGCCAGTTTGTTAGAGTCACCATCGATTGCAAAACCCGGCTTTGGCTTAGGTGACGACAAGCGCCGCATTCTCTCCAAGCTAGGCGTAGAAATGCAAGAAGTGATTGAACTCAACACAGTCTTTCACAACCGCGGTTACCGCAAAGACATGGGCGTACGCGGTGCTGTAGCCGTGCTGTTTAACCAGCGCTTTATCAAGTCCAAAAAGGCCAGCACCTCGAACTGGTCGAATGCCCAGCTGAGTGAAGCCCAACTGGTTTACGCCGCTAACGATGCGTATGCAGCGCTGCGGGTTTACTTGGCCTTGGGTTTGGATAAATCCGAATAAATAAACCGATGAAGTCTAGGTCTTGACGCTTATGCCTTAGTCATGCTGGTGCGACGGTCCGCCATCACCTTGGTTGCCGATGCTCGCTCGCCGATAAGCTTTAGATAAGCCTTGTAATCAACACCGCCAGCCAGCAGCAAGTCTTCACCAAATACGGCTTTAGTCGCCATCCCTACAGTGGGCAAAGTCACAAAGGCAGAGCAGTCAGCCTGACTGAAAGAGTCGCCCACGACAAAGGGTGAAAAACTCGCCAAGCGTTTAAAGCCCGCAATATTTTTAACCAATAATTCGCGTATTGGCAGCAGCCGAGCTTCATCGAGCTTGCCACCAAAAAATGCTTGGCCATAGGTCTCACGCGCGACCGAATCTAAATGCCAGTCGATAAAGGTGGTCAGTTCACGCACTTTGGCGGCGGCAAACGCATCAGCTGGAATCAAGGCTTTTTGTGGGTAAGCCGTTTCTAGGTATTCCAAAATTGCTTGACTCTCGCACAAGCCGCCTTGCTCAGTGCGGATAAAAGGAATCTTGCCCAGCGGTGAAGCGGATAAAACTGCAGCGTCCGTGCTGTAGATGGGCACGTATTCTTCTGCGAAAGGGATGTCTTTTTCTAGTAAGGCCAACTTGACCTTGTTGTAGAAAGTAGAGGTGGGCATGCCGCAAAGGGTAAGCATTTAAAACTCCTGGTAGATCAGATTCGTCACAGAATGGTGAGGCGTCAAAGATTAGTTTAAATGAAAGAATTGCACCGGCAGGCGTGAGGCCACTGCCAATTGCCAGGTCACAGTTAGCGTGAATAATTCTGACTTGGCGACGGCGGCTGTGCCGGCGGTAAGCGCTGCTGCAGCGCGTCTGAGGATAAATTAAACAGATTTCGCAGATATCCCAAGGGATCACTCAGCGGGTTAGGTGTCACCACTGGCCGAGGCAATGTCAGATAGCGAACACCAGGACCGGGTGCAATCATGCCGCTTGCCGCCGCAGTGATGGCGTCTAAAGGCTGTGCGTTATCTCCAATCGCCGGGCTGCGCTGCTCTTCACTCAGGCCGCGCTCACCCAATGCAGGGTCACCCGAACTATCGAGTTGCGGTGCAGAAAAACGCGCAGTTGAATCGATTAACTTAGCCCTAAAAGCTTGACGAAAAAACTCTCCCACCATAGGCAAAGCGCTGTGCGCGCCCTGCCCCCAACCGGAGCCCATGGTCACGCGGTTGTCGTTAAACCCCACCCAAGCGCCGGCCACTAGTTGCGGCTGCATCAAGATAAACCAGCCGTCGGTATTCGATTGCGTCGTACCGGTTTTACCGGCAACGTCGGCCTCAATACCAAAACGACTGCGTATAGCAGTACCCGTGCCTTGGTTGATAACGCCGCGCATCACGTCCAGCAAAGTCTGCGCGACCGCTACGGGCAAAGCCTGCTCAGCCGGCTTGGGCTCAAAACTCTCTAGCACTCGGCCTTTGCGGTCTTCTACCTGTAGCACCAGCAAGGGCTCAATATACTTACCTTCGTTGGCCAGCGTGCCGTAGGCTGAGACCATTTCTTTAAGCGTGACCGGGCTAGTACCCAAAGCCAGAGAAGGCACTTCATCGAGCTTGCTCTGACGCACACCCATGGCGCGCGCCAAGGTTGCCACATGGGCAGGCCCTACCGACTGCATGACTTGCGCAGTAATCACATTTTTGGAATACATCAAGCCTTGGCGCAGACTCATGGGCAAACCGCTCGGGCCACCACCGTCGCTGGGTCGCCAAAAGCTGCCGTCACTCAAGGTGATTTCTAATCCCAAGTCCATCAAGCGATCCGAAGCTTGGGCGCCGTTCTCAAACGCAGCCGCATAGACAAAGGGTTTAAAGGTCGAACCCGGCTGACGCTTGGCTTGTTGCACATGATCGAACTGGTCATCGCCATAGTTACGGCTACCAACCCACGCCATGATGTGGCCGTTACGCGGGTCTAGCGCCATAAAACCAGCTTGCAAACGAGTTTTATCTTTTTGTAATTCCAGCATAAAAGCCGGATTGGCTAACAAATTTGCCAGCGCCAACTCTGGCGTCTGGCCAGCCGCCCGTTCGGCTTTGTATTCACTTGAGGCGCGCACATAGTCCAACACCAAACTACGTCGCTCGCCACTGCCGGCCTTGGCGCGCCAGCTTGGCGACCATTCAGCATCGGCATTTTTTTGCAGTTGATCGCCCTGCTGCATCACCGCACGGTTGGCCATGGCTTGCAGGCGCGAATCTATGCTGGTGCGCAGCACCAAGCCATCGGCGTAAATGTTGTAGTCGTTGCGGTCGGCCCATTCGATTAGCCAGCGCTTGAGTTGCTGCGCGACATGGGCGGCCGGGCCGGTGGCTTCGCTTTGGCGTTCGAACTCAATTTTGAGCGGCATTTTTTTCAGCTTCTCAAACTGGGCTTCTTTCAGCGTGCCGCTTTTGACCATCTGGGCCAACACGATATTGCGTCTGGCCAGTGCGCGCTCTGGGTTGAGCACGGGGTTGTAGTAGCTGGTGCCCTTGAGCATGCCCACCAGCGTGGCGCTTTCCAACAGGTTGAGTGTGCTAGCAGATTTATCAAAATAAGTGCGCGCAGCCATCTCTATGCCAAAGGCGTTGTAGAGAAAAGGCACGGTGTTGAAATAGGTCTCTAAGATCTCGTCCTTGGAGTAAACCGCCTCTATCTTGAAAGCCGTGATGGCTTCTTTGATTTTTCGCGTGATGCTCAGGGAGCGGCCAATCTCCTCGGGGTAGAGATTACGCGCAAGCTGCTGCGTAATAGTGGAGCCACCTTGGCGGTCACCGGTGAGGGTTTGCAGCATAGCCGAAGCCGTGCGCTTGAAATCGATGCCGTGGTGTTCGTAAAACCGGCGGTCTTCAGTAGCGATCAAAGCATTCACCGCATTCGGCGAGATGTCAGCTAACTTGACCCAGCCGCGGTTAACCCGCTGAAAGGCTGCCAACTCTTGACCGTCAGCCGACATCACCAACGACGGTGTGGCTATCTTGGCCTTGGCCAAATCGGAAGTACTAGGGGTGAAAGGAATCAGAATTAGTACGTAAAGTAGCAATAGCGCTGGCACCAAGGCTACGCAGTAAAAAACATCGCGCCGTACTGGATGACGAATGCGTCCTGGCAAGGAGGCGGCAAAAACTTTGAGGCGGAGGAGTATCTTGTTCAACATTAGCAGCGAGTCTAGGGCAATAAAAAATGGGAGCGTGTAGGACGGCAGTGCTCAAATAAGCCATGAGCAAGCGATAAAGGGCGTTAAAGCGCCGACAGGGGTGAAGTGTAGAGGCCTTGAGGCGACCGGATGCTCAGACTCTAAACCCACCAGCGAGTTTGCGGCGTAAAGCCCAGGCAAAGAAAATGCCTTCCAGCGCCATCATCAAGCCGCCTAGCGCAACCACTGCGCCCGTACCCATCAAGCCAATCAAGCTAGCCGCCAGCACCACGCCAATCGATTGGCCCAAAAACAAAAAGGACGCAAACAGAGACACGGCAGTGCCGCGCGCAGCCGGCGCCATCTGCGTCGCATTGGCTTGGATAGTGTTGTGAAACATGAAAAAACCAAAGCCAGCGAATAAGCTCGCTGGCACAGCGGGCAGCCAATGCGGCGTAAACGCCAGCACCAACGTGCAAAACCCAACGATAAAGCCGCCAATCAAGACCAAGCCTTGCTGACCAAAGCGGTGAATCAAATGCCGCGCCAGCAACATATAAAGCACGCCACCCAAGCCAAACAAACCAACAATGACACCCGACCATGTCAGCGACAGTCCAAGTGAAAGATGTAAGTGCGATGCCCAAATCGCCAACACGCCAAAGCCAACCGCGCCTTCGACCAGCGCCATTAACAAAATCACGCGCGACCAAGGCCCGGAGATAATTTGCCACGCTTGAGCCAGGAAACCAAGGCGTGAACTTGCGCTGTGAAGCAGCGGCTCAGCAGGCCTAGCTGGCTGCAAACGCAAGTCCCTAAACATCAACAAACCCACTAAGGCAAACAAAACCGCCATAAAGCCAAAGGCCGAACGCCAGCCCAACGCATCGGTGAGCATGCCGCCCACCAACTGTCCACCCACCAAACCCAGCGTGCTACCGAGTCCCGTGCGGGTAAGCATTTCTTGCAACTCCTCGGTCGGCACATTGTCACCAACCCAAGCCATGGCCATAGGAATGAGCGCCGCTGCGCCCAGCGCCATCAGCACACGGGCTAGCAAGAGCGCATCCAAACTAGTGGCACTGAGCGCCAGCAGGCAAGCCAAGCTACAACCCATGCTGGCAAAAGTCACCACGCGAAATTTGCCCAAACGGTCGCCCAGCGGGCCGTAAAAAAGCTGAGCCAAACCATAGGTCACCGCAAACACCGAAACCACTTGCGCGGCCTGGCTCAAACTGACAGCAAACACACGGGAGAGCTCGGGCAGCATCGCATCACACACCCGCTGCGCCGACATGCTGGCAAAACAGCCAAAAGACAGCAGCAAAATAGTGCGCCTTGTAGCTGCAGACAGTTGGGGGGAGTTTGGAGTTTTAGAAGTCGTCACACAGAGGTTTAGGCTATGCGCCCAGCACTACAACATTGAGGCGATCACTACTGCTTTAGCAGTGTCTTAAGCCTAAAAGATAAAACATAGGAGTAGCCATTTGAGCGACTCGTATTGACTAAATTAAAGCGCACGCGCCAGTCGGCTCACACCCTCTTCTATTTTTGCCACATCCGCAGTCGCAAAGCTCAAACGAAACGTCGCCAAATCTGGATTGGCTGCATAAAACGGTGCACCCGGTACAAAGGCCACCAACTCGGTGATGGCTTTTTTGGCAAACGCACCGGCGTCAACCGTCTTGCCGCCCGCGCCTGTCAGCCTAGCCCAGAAAAATAAGCCACCCTCGGGCTGAGTAAACGCAACCGCATCGCCCAACTCACGCGTTATCGCCGCGCCCATGACGGCCGCCCGTTCCGCATACACCGTGCGCACGTTTTGCAGTGTCGCAGGCATACGACCAGCCTTGAGATATTGCGCCGCAGTAGCTTGTGCAAAAGTGCTGGTGTGGGCATCACTAAACTGTTTGCACATGGTGGCGTTGGCCAGCAACTGTGGCGGCGCAACCATCCATCCAATACGTAAGCCGGGGGACAACACCTTGCTTAGTGAGCCGCAGTAAACCAAAAATTCGCGGCTGCCGGGCACACTTGCGCTCAATGCCAGCAAAGACGGCGGCGGTGCAGCGCCAAAATACAAGTCACCGTAAGGATCATCTTCGACGATGAGAGTGCGGTATTTCAGCGCCAATTCCAGCACTTTTTGACGCCGCGCCAAACTCAGCAAAGCGCCGCTGGGATTGCCAAAAGTTGGGATCAAGTAGACGAACTTGGGTTTGTGCTCAGCAATGAGTAGCTCAAGCGCCTCGGTATCCACACCATTGGCATCGACTGGCGCGCTAATCAGCTCAGCGCCATAAAGCCGAAAGCACTGAATCGTGGCCAAGAAAGTTGGGCCTTCGACAATCACTTTATCGCCGGGCGAGATCATGGTTTTACCCAGTAAATCAAGACCTTGCTGACTACCGGTGGTCACTATCAGTTCCTCAGGTCTGAGGTTCACAGCCGCGCCGATGTGACTGTCTGGCTTGCTAGACATAAAGGCACAAAGCTGTTCACGCAGTGGGTTGTAGCCCTCAGTCGCGCCATATTGCAGCGCACCGGCGGCTTCTTCATTGAGTGCCTTGCTGCTGGCTTGCTTTATGCCTTCGACATCGAACATGGCCGGATCTGGAAAGCCGCCTGCAAAACTAATAATGCCTGGCGTACCCAGCAATTTGAACAACTCACGAATAGCAGAGGTTTCAACGTTTTTAAGACGATCAGCAAAGACAAGAGACATGGCAAGTATTTCAAAGTTGGTTCTTAGGGATCGTTCTATCGTAGCGCCTGTCGCTAGAGTGCGCCCAGCTAGGCCTGCTTGCGGTCAAGCTTAGTAAAAACTCTAAACTCGGGGCATGAATAAAGTAGCCATTAACGACTTTTTTGCGACCCTCAAAGCCGCCAACCCTATGCCGGTCACGGAGCTTGAATACACCAGTGTGTTCGAGCTGTTGACGGCGGTTTTACTCTCAGCACAAGCGACCGATGTGAGCGTTAACAAAGCCACACGCAAGTTGTTTGTCGTCGCCAACACGCCGCAAAAAATCTTTGACTTAGGTCTTCTTGGCCTAGAGAGCTACATCAAGACTATTGGTCTTTATCACAGCAAAGCCAAGCATTTATTAGAAACTTGCAAGATGCTTATCGAGCAACATGGCAGTGTGGTTCCAAGGCTCAGGCAAGAGCTAGAAGCCCTGCCAGGCGTGGGCCGCAAGACCGCCAACGTGGTGCTCAACTCTGCTTTTGGTGAAGCCACTATGGCGGTGGACACGCATATTTTTCGGGTCAGTAACCGGACTGGCTTGGCCGTTGGAAAAACACCGTTAGCGGTCGAGCTCAAACTGCTAAAACGAATACCTAAAGCGTATTTGATTGACGCCCACCACTGGATGATTCTGCATGGCCGCTATGTCTGCATGGCGCGCCAACCCAGATGCTGGGAATGCGGCGTAGCAAACTTTTGCGACTACAAAGCCAAAACACTTCAAGATTAATTAACCAAAGCGCTGCGCTTACCGGCCCAAACCCAGAGCGCTGCACCGGCTACCACCATGGGTATGCAAAGCCACTGACCCATGCTCAGGCCGAGGGCGAGAATACCCAAGAAATTATCTGGCTCCCGAAAGTACTCAGCCACAAAGCGCAGCAAACCATAGCCGACTAAAAACGCGCCAGACACTTGCCCCATCTTGCGCGGCTTGCGTGCATACAGCCAAAGCAGAACAAACAGCAGCAAGCCTTCAAGCAAGAACTGATAAATTTGTGACGGGTGACGTGGCTGCAAAGAACCGCTGTTTTTAAACACCATGCCCCAAGGCAAGTCGGGTGAGCTAAAACGGCCCCACAACTCACCATTAATAAAGTTACCCACCCGTCCTGCGGCCAAGCCCGTCGGCACGCAAGGCGCAATAAAATCCATCACTTGCAGCCACGGCCGCTGACGACTGCGCGCAAACCACCACTGCGACACCAGCACACCGAGCAAGCCGCCATGAAAACTCATGCCGCCCTGCCAAACCGCAAAAATCTCTAATGGATGGCTGATGTAGTAACCCGGTTTATAAAACAAACAGTAGCCGATTCGCCCCCCCAGCACCACGCCCATCACGCCCAAAAACAAAATGTCCTCGACATCGCGCCGGCTCCAAGCACCAACGCCGGTGATGCTGGCAAAAGGCTGATGGCGCAAGCGCAACGTCGCGAGAAAAAAGAACAAGCTAAAGGCAGCAAGATAGGTCAGGCCGTACCAGTGAATGGCCAGCGGTCCGATTTGCAGCGCGATTGGATTGATTTCGGGGTAGATAAGCATGGGCGTATTTTGCACTGTACGGGCCCGATAGATCGGGCAAGCCACGACAATCTTAGTAACGGCGGGCGTGGCTTACCGGTTTTGGCGTTGGTATGGGAGCCAGAAAGCTGCGCTATGCTAAGGTCTTGCCAAGCCGCTCAATCGATTGGTCAATCCCCAGCTGACAAGCACCCTGCCCGGCGCCAGAGAAAATGTCTGGCCTTAGCAATTCATGCATGACCTCTACCCACACAATGGGCCAGCTCACGCAGACCCCAACAGCTTGAAATTGACGCATTAAATGGTTGGGCGCTCACTTTTAAAAAAGCCTGACGTTTTTCTCAACACTACCTGAAAAGACACCCATGGAAATCAAAAAAATAGTCCTTAACCCGCGCAGCAGAAACATCACCGAAGGCAAGGCCCGCGCGCCGAATCGTTCTATGTACTACGCCATGGGCTACGAAGAAGCTGACTTCGTCAAACCCATGATTGGCGTGGCCAATGGACACAGCACCATTACCCCGTGCAACAGCGGCCTGCAAAAACTAGCTGATGCGGCGATTGATGCAATCGAAGAAGCCGGCGGCAATGCTCAAGTGTTTGGCACACCCACCATCTCCGACGGCATGGCCATGGGCACCGAAGGCATGAAGTACTCGCTAGTGAGCCGCGAAGTCATTTCAGACTGCATAGAAACCTGTGTGCAAGGCCAGTGGATGGACGGCGTGTTAGTTGTCGGCGGTTGCGACAAAAACATGCCCGGCGGCTTGATGGGTATTTTGCGCGCCAATGTGCCGGCGATTTATGTTTACGGCGGCACCATCATGCCCGGTCATTACAAAGGCAAAGACCTCAATATCGTGAGCGTGTTTGAAGCCGTTGGCGAGAATGCTGCCGGCCGCATGAGCGACGAAGACTTGCTGCAAATCGAGCGCCGCGCCATCCCCGGCACCGGTAGCTGCGGCGGCATGTATACCGCCAACACCATGTCTAGCGCATTTGAAGCTTTGGGTATTTCGTTGCCTTTTTCCAGCACCATGGCCAACCCGCATGACGAAAAACTTAACTCGGCCAAAGAGTCAGCCCGGGTATTGGTTCAAGCCATTCGCAAAGACATCAAGCCACGCGACATCGTGACCAAAGAGGCAATTGAAAACGCCGTCGCCGTCATCATGGCCACTGGCGGATCAACCAATGCAGTGCTGCACTTTTTGGCGATTGCCCACACCGCGGGCGTGGACTGGTCGATTGATGATTTCGAACGTATTCGCGTCAAAACGCCAGTGCTGTGTGACCTTAAGCCGTCCGGCAAATACCTCGCCGTCGATTTGCATAAAGCTGGCGGTATTCCGCAAGTCATGAAGATGCTGTTAGTTGCCGGACTGTTGCACGGCGACTGTCTAACCATCAGTGGTCAAACCGTAGCTGAAGTACTTAAAGATATTCCTGACGCACCACGCGCTGACCAAGACGTGATTCGTCCCATCGACAAACCCATGTACGCCCAAGGCCACTTGGCGATTCTTAAAGGCAACCTTTCACCTGAAGGCTGTGTCGCTAAAATCACCGGCCTGAAAAACCCAGTCATGACTGGCCCAGCGCGGGTTTTTAATGACGAACAATCCGCTTTAGCCGCCATTCTTGCCGGCAAAATTGTTGCTGGCGATGTGATGGTGCTGCGCTATCTAGGCCCTAAAGGCGGCCCCGGCATGCCGGAAATGCTGGCCCCAACTGGCGCATTGATTGGTGCGGGTTTGGGCGAGAGCGTAGGCTTAATCACAGACGGCCGTTTTTCTGGCGGCACTTGGGGCATGGTAGTTGGCCATGTGGCACCAGAAGCGGCAGCTGGCGGCAATATCGCCTTTATCGAAGAAGACGATTCCATCACCATTGATGCGCGCAAATTACTGCTGCAACTAAACGTCAGCGATGAAGTGTTGGCGAAAAGAAAAGTTGGCTGGACCGCACCAGCGCCGCGCTATACGCGTGGAGTTCAGGCCAAGTTCGCCTTTAATGCCTCTAGCGCCAGCAAAGGCGCGGTGCTTGACGACTATTGATAGTCATCGATGTAATCCACACATCAGGCCAACACAAAGCCTGAAATAAAAAAAAGCCCTTGGCAAACTATTACGCAATAGTTTGCCAAGGGCTTTTTTTATATTGCCTGCATGAATTACTTTTTAGGTTTTGAACCCATTCCCAAGGATTGCGACAATTTGTCGTTTCGCTTTTGTTTGCGCAGCTCTATTTTTTTGACTACTGAGCGCTTCGTGTAGCCCGACCAATCCGCCCAAGCCCACCACAATACCGCTAATAGAAAAGGCAGCAACACAAGCCACCAGCTCCAGCTAACAACCGGGGCAAAGGCTAGCGATTTCATCAGTAGTAAAAAAATACCCAAGAGTAGGAAATACATATATTTCTCCTTAAGGTTGTTTAAAACTAAAGCTTGAGTAAATATTCAAAAGTCCACACTGCCAACCAGTAAGACACGCCATCTTTACAGCAAAAATTAGAAGTCTCAGTACAATCTTATTCCTAAGACTAGAAAAAACCATCCACAAAAATGTGGCGTTTTCTCAAACTCATCACCAGAGTTCTTTTGTAAGGAGTCACCATGAAACGAATTCTCTTAATCACAGCCCTTGTCACCACTGGCGTGACCGCATCTCTTCCAGCAATGGCCGACATGGCATTGGCATCAGCCAAAAACTGCATGGCTTGCCACGCAGTAGACAAAAAATTAGTCGGTCCCTCATACAAAAGCGTGGCTGAAAAATATGCTGGCCAAGCTGGCGCTGCGGATATGTTGGCACTAAAAATCATGAAAGGCGGCGCTGGTGTTTGGGGGCCAATACCCATGCCAGCGAACGCGCAGGTCAATCCTGAAGAAGCCAAAAAACTCGCCACTTGGGTGCTAAACCAAAAATGAAAATTTAGTTTTTTCGATTCAAACAGCCCGTTATCGACGGGCTTTTTTATTGCCGGTATTTATTTGCTGCTTGTACTGCACAGATAGCTCATAAAGATAAAAATTATTTGAGAGAAAAGTAGAAGAATTTTTACCACATGAATAAAAGCTTGAACAGATAAAAGAATTTATCTAGAAAATTTAGAATTTGGACACAAAAAAATAAGGCATGCCGATCAAAATGAAATGAAATGAAATGAAATGAAAAAAAATATTTTTATTCAAGGTTAACTATGCATAACCTTTTTCAGCTTGCTTCAGAACTACCAAAATAAACGCAAAAGCTTGTAACCAATTCAAAATTGATAACGCAAAAAATTACGACGAGAAATTTATAAAAAATTAATGAATAAAATTATTTAAATACTTATATTTTTTTATAAAGTAAAAAATGAAAACACAAACTGTTCTTGGAAAGCGAATAAAAGATAGAAATTTTGCAGCTGCCTATACAAATATTGCACAAGGTAGAAAATCAGGTATTTCACATTTATGCGCCGACAATCAAGCATCGTTCTTGCCACATATTTATATGAATGAAAAAGATATAGTTTCTTTTGACGTAGCCGATTATCTAGGTTTAAGCAGTCACCCGGCACTTCGTGCAGGAGCGCATAAAGCGATAGATGACTTTGGCATCCAATTAGCCTCGTCTAGGGTATACCTGTCATCACCGCTCTACCAAAAATTAGAAAATTAATTAGAGAAAATAATTTCAATTACAACCGTCATAACAGCAACGGTCACACTAGGTCATCAATCGACTATTCCAACAGTTATCCAATCCGGAGATCTAGCCATATTTGACCAAATGGTTCACTCCAGTGTTTCATTTCTACAAGCTCAATTAATCCGTAATGGGGTGGAGGTTGAGGTTGTGATGCACAACAACTTACTAGCATTAGATGTCCTTTTAGAAAAAAACAAAGCGTAGCGGTGTTGGTATCTTGCCGATGGCATGTATTCCATGTTTGGCGACTTTTCGCCTTTGCCGGCATTAGTGCTGATGTTAGAAAAATATCCAAAATTGCATCTGTACTTAGATGATGCACATGGAATGAGTTGGACCGATCCTCGTGGAACAGGTTATGTTTTTCAATATATAGCGAATCATCCAAGGGTAGTTTTTTGTATTTCGCAGGCAAAAGGCTTTGGCGCTGGCGGTGGTGTATTTTTAATTGCTGACCCAAAAATGCGTGACCTTGTTAGAACCCTGGGTCAGACAATGATTTTTTCTGGACCCATTCAAATTCCAGTTTTAGGTGCTGCGATAGCATTTGCTAATTTACATTTATCGGGAGAGGTTGAGCTACTACAAAAAGACTTATCTGCCAAACTTGAATTGGCGGAAATAAAATGTCGGGAATATGGCCTGCCTTTAGTGTCGAAGGGATTAATACCAATATTTTTTATTGGTATTGGTACTACTCCTTTAGCGATAGCTGTTTGTAAACAGCTCAAAGATGCTAATTTTCTAGTCAACGTTGCCGCCTATCCTGCTGTACCACCCGGAAGGTCTGGTTTACGCATCAGCATTAATGCTTCACATACAGCAGCAGAAATAACTAACCTTTTCGACAATATTGGGCAGTTACTACCCAAATATTTAAAAGCAGAAAATTCCAGTATGGCCAAAGTTGCAAGTGACTTTGGATGTGCGAATTTAGGATGAAATTATCTGTCAATGCTTAATATGCATACTTATATATTTGGCCATTAATCCGTCATTAACGGACTTTTTTATTCTCACTACTGGCTAAACCAAACCACTGCTGGCGTCTTTTATAGCTGCTTGCACGTATCGAATTTTCGTTCATGACCCAACACTGACAACAACTTAAAAATATACGTTTCTCTAACAAACTTGCTTTCGTCAAGCTTTCAAATAAAAAGTGTTGATAGTTAATATGTATTAATTAAATACACAATAAATTTTTTGAAAGTAGCAACTATGCGATCAACGATCTCGATGGCGCTTATCTTGACAAGCCTTTCGCCGGCTTTCGCTCAACAAGCGCCCAGTGCCGATAGCGAGTTGCAACAAATACAAAATCAAACGCCATCCCAGCCGTTAAAACAAGACAAAGAAATTAAAATCGAAAAAGACGAGCCGCCGTCAGTGTTGGCCGATGAGGGTATCAAAATAAACGTCACGCAATTAAAAATTAACGGCACTGATTTTTTTAGCGAAGCGCAATTGCTAGCCACTACAGGTTTTATACCCAACACTGAGATGAGTCTGACTGAGCTGCGCGCCATGGCAAGCAAGATCACAGAATTTTTACGCAGCCAAGGCGAGTTCTTGGCACAGACTTATCTGCCGCCGCAAAACATAGAAAATGGCGTAGTGCAAATGACGGCGCTCTTAGGCCAATACGGTCAGTTCACACTCAACAACCATTCCCGCCTGAGCGACGCCACTGCCAACGGCATACTCAATGGCTTATCAACTGGCGAGAAGATTTCTGCCGCACCACTGGAAAGGTATTTGCTGCTGCTCTCAGACCTGCCGGGCGTGAGCATCAAGTCAGTATTAACACCTGGCGCATCAGTGGGGACTTCGGACTTAGTACTCGACATTGACAACACCCAAAGGGTTAATGGCAGCGTTGGCGCAAACAATCATGGCAATGTCTACAGCGGTAAAAATCGCCTAGATGCGAGCATCAATATCAACGAGCCCGCTGGCCTTGGCGATGTCGCTACCCTGCATGTACTGAGTTCTGGAAGCGGTCTGAACTATGCACGAGCGGCCTATCAAATTCAGTTCGGTCAAGCCAGAGTAGGCGTCGCTTACTCGGGTTTGGAGTACCAGTTGGGCAAGGAATTTGAAACTGCAAAACTCAGCGGCAATGCGCAGATTGCTAGTCTTTACGGCAGCTACCCTTTGATTCGCTCACGCAAACAAAATCTATCAGCCCAATTAGCCTACGACAGCAAGCGCTTTGAAGATAAGCAAAACGCTACTACGCCCGGCACAAGAGATGAGAAAAAAGCGCAAGTCATTATGGCCAGTGTGACAGGCGACTATAACGATGGTGCTGAGGGTTTTTTAAGAGGCAACTATGTCGTCACTTATACGCGCGGCAATATCGATTTAAACACCGCTAGCGTCCTCGCTAATGACGCGATCAGCGCGCAGCGCAATGGCCACTTTAGCAAGCTGAACTACAGCTTGACGCATCAGCAAAATATAGCAAGCTCTGTTTCCTTGTACGCGAGTCTCAGCGGACAACTGGCATCGAAAAATCTTGATGGTTCAGAAAAAATGAGTCTTGGTGGTGCCAACAGTGTGCGCGCTTACCCGTCTGGCGAGGCGAATGCAGATCAAGGTTATGCGCTTACCTTAGAAGCACGAAAGCAACTCGCGCTAGGCAGTATAAAAAATATGCAACTGATTGGATTTATCGATACCGGCAGCGTCAGTATTAATAAAAATCCGTGGCCAGCAGTGACCACACCAAACCATAAAACACTTAGCGGTACGGGCATAGGACTTAACTGGGTTAGCAACAACAACTTAGTGATTAAAGCCTATTACGCCGTGAAGATTGGCAACACAGCGGCGACCTCGGCACCGGATGCGTCTGGGCGTTTTTGGCTTCAAGCTAGTTTTTACTTTTAAGTTTGTGCGATGAAAAGTCAGTAGTTCAATTGTATTTAGAGCATCTTTATTTTTGATTTCTTTATTTTCTTAAGTTTTGGAGAAAATCGTGAATCACATTTACCGATCTATTTGGAATGCAACTGTAGGCACTTATGTAGCGGCTAGCGAAGTCAGTAAAAGTGCGGGTAAAAAAAACCGATTTAAGCGAGTCGGCTTTGCGCTCAAAGCTGGCGTTGCCATTACGTTGAGCGCATGGGTAAGTGCTGCGCTGGCACTGCCTGCGCTAAGCAATGATCAAGGCAATTTGCAAGTCCAGGTGCAAGGCAATGCGCAAACAGTCGGTTCAACTGTCATCACACAATCAAACAATACTTTGTCAATTACACAGAAGAGCCAAAACATCGCGCTGAACTGGTTGAGGTTTAACATCAATGCCGGCGAGACCGTCGCCTTTAACCAAACTGGACCCAGCTCAGTTGCACTCAATCGGGTAATACTCTCAGAGCCCTCTAACATTCTGGGCAATCTAACGGCTAATGGAAAAGTCTTTCTCATCAATCCCGCAGGCATTGTGTTTGTCTCGGGTGCAACGGTTAATGTAGGCGGCTTGGTAGCGTCTACGCGCGACATCACGGACAGCAACTTTGCATCGGGACAAATGATTTTTTCAGGCGCTAGCAGTGCAAGCGTGAGCAATAACGGCAGCATCACGGCGAACAGCGGCTATGTCGCACTACTAGGAGCGAGGGTAGAAAATACTGGCACGATTACTGCCAATAGTGGCACTGTTGTTCTAGCCGCAGGCAATCAAATGACGCTTGATATTGCTAGAGACAAACTTTTAGGTGTGAACATTAGCGAAGCTGCAGTTAACGCCATGGTGCAAAACGGTGGTCAAATAATTGCCGATGGCGGTCAGGTTTTACTCAGCGCTCAAGCGGCTAACGATTTACTCAGCAGTGCGGTCAACAACACTGGCTTAATTCAAGCACAAACGCTTTCAAGCTCAAGTGGCAGTATCAAGCTACTGGCTGGCAAACAAAACGGTAGTGTGAATGTAGGCGGCATTTTGGATGCGAGCTCGTTAATAGCTAAAAGTGGTGGTTATATTGAGACTAGCGCAGCGCGCGTTCAGGTTGACAGCAAAGCCGTGCTAAACACATTAGCACAAATCGATAGCACCGGAGGCTGGCTAATTAAGACTACCGATTTCACCATCGACAATCAAGTCACGCCGTCTGCTGGTCGCGGCATGAGCGCGACAATATTACAAAATAATTTAGCCACAACCAATATTGAAATCGCTGCGTTTTCAAATTCAAACAACACTGAGACAAGCAATATCAATGTCAATGCCAATCTGTCGTGGAATGCCAATAAATTAACCCTTACCGCACAAAGAGACGTAAATATCAATGCTGTGATGACAGCTAACATTACTGCATCGCTAGCCATGAAGACGGCCAGCACAGACAGAATTGACGGAACAGATGGTCATGACGACGGCATTGGGACGGTTAACGTGGCGCTGGGTAAAAGCGGCTTTTTAGGCCGGGTCGATTTGAACGACTCAAGCACGTTGAGCATCAATGTTTTCGATCACACCATTGTTAGAAACCAATCAGAATTACAAAGCATCAATACGAATTTAAACCGACATTACGCGCTGGGAGATGACGTTTCATTAATCGGGTTTTTTAGCCCTGTAGGGACGCCTACAAATCCCTTTACAGGTTTTTTTGAAGGCCTTGGTCACAAGGTTAACAACCTAGGATTAAATCCAACGATAACTAATCGCGTTGGATTTTTCCGTAACACATTGAACGCCAAAATTAGAAATATCGGCCTTGAGAATGTCGATGTAGCAGGTAGTATCAATGTAGGTGCACTGGTGGGCTTTAACGACAGCACAGACATCAACAACAGCTACGCCAAGGGTTCTGTGACGGGAACTGTGCTGAGCATTGGTGGCTTAGTCGGTTACAACAAATCAGGAAACATAAGCGGCAGCTTTTCTGACATCGTCGTGACAAGTAGTGACAATGCAAACCTCACGGGCGGTCTGGTGGGTTTTAACGAAGGCAATATCAGCCGCAGTTTCGCGCTGGGTCCAGTGAGCGCTGGATTGCATAGCGCCAACACCGGTGGCCTGACGGGCTATAACGCAGGCAACATTACCAACAGCTTCGCCGCAGGCGCGGTAAAAACTAAAGACACTAGCCGTTACACGGGTGGTCTAGCGGGTAGTAATGTGGGCACGATTGATAGCAGCTACGCCGCAGGCGCGGTAACGACTGGCAACTCTAGCAGCAACACCGGTGGTCTGACGGGCTACAACAGAGACAGCGGCAATATAAACAACAGTTACGCCACGGGCACTGTGACAGCGGGAAACGCTAGCAGCAACACCGGCGGTCTTGTCGGCAATAACGAGAACATGATCAGTAGCAGTTACGCAAATAACATGGTGAACACTGGCGAGAACAGCAGCAACATCGGCGGTTTAACTGGCGGCAATTCCTCTGCCAGCACTATCAGCAATAGTTACTCTTTAAGCAGCGTGACAGTTGGCGATGCAAGCTACTACTACGGCGGCTTGATTGGCAATAATGAAAGTAGCGGCAACACCGTCAATTCCTTCTACAACATTGACACAGCCAATCTTTCCAACATCAGCATTGGCGGCATCTACAACCTTCAGTTTCAGGACTGGATGAGTTCAAGCAGGCGCGGCTTAGCGATTGCCAATTACTTTAATGTCAACAGCAACGGCAGCTACCCAATCGGCAGTTTGCAAAACCTCAAAGATCTGCTCGGGTTTGCCAGTGCGGCTGGCACTGGCTACAAATTTGTACTCACTGCTGATTTAGATTTAGCGCCGCTGCCCAACTACACCATACCGGTGTTTGCTGCCGCTCAGCTCGACGGCGCTGGGCACACGCTTGGCAATCTGCACATTAGCGATGTCAGTCGCAATTCGGGCATAGGCTTTGTTGGCAAACTCTCAGCCCTAAGCAGTATCAGCAATCTAGGTCTGGTTGACCTTGACATCTCTACCCAATCCGCTTTGCCGGGCAGCAACTATGTAGGCGGTATGGTGGGGGACAACTACGGCAGCATCAGCACCAGTTTCGTGACGGGTAAAGTCTCGGGCACAAACTACGTCGGTGGCTTGGTGGGCTATAACCGCGGCAACGGCGGCACGATTGAAAATAGCTACTCAAGCGCAACCGTCGATGGAGATTCTTCTGTAGGCGCACTGACCGGCGGCAACGCTGCAACTGGCGTAATAAAAACCAGCTACGCAGCCGGTTTGGTCACGGGCAATCAATCGGTGGGTGGATTGATTGGCGAACAAATCATTGACCCAATTAATGCAGCGCAGTTAGACAACAATTTTTACGATGCCAGCGTCAACGCAGCGCTTGTCGGGATAGGCAACGGCGCTGACAGCCCTGGCAGCGTAATCGGTCTGAGTGCGACTGAGATACGAAAGCAGGCAAGCTTTAACGCCGTAGGTGTGCAGGCTTCAAATTGGGACTTCGTCAATACCTGGCTGATAAATGAGGGCCAGACTCGCCCAGTGCTGCGCAGCTTCCAAAAGCCAGTGGTGGTGGCGCCTTTGCCACCGGATGTATTACCACCTGCTCAATTGCCACCAGAGCAATCTCCACCCACCACAGCGACGCAGCAACTACCCCTACCTGCTGAATTACCCACACTGGCTGTCGTATTGCCCACACCGCCGTTGCCAATGACACCAGCAGGGCCTTCGCCACTGCCACTGCCACTGCCACCCATTACAACCGCAATATTATCGGCTATGCCCTCGGCAGAAGACAGCATCTCGGCGAGTCTTGACGTTTTAATACCGGGAATCAAAGTGATTGAAAAAACAAGCCGATGCAGTATCAACTGCAGTGATTTAAGCGTGACTCAAACTGGCATTTCATTGCCAAAAGAAGCATTGGAAAACTTACAAACCCCATCACCAATCGAGAAATAAGGTCGCGATTTACACGCGACTGCGGCCAATAATTTTTTCAAGCAATCGAAACCTTAGTCAACTATCGGGCAGACTTATTCGTCTTGCCGGATCAGCGCAGCTTCTTCCCGGAGCATCATTAACTGCACCAAACGCGTCAGCCAGACAATCGCAACCACGGCCGCAATCCAGACCAGCGCTTGTCCAAGCAAGGCCTGATCGTCAAGCAAATAAGCATTGCACACACGCACTGGCGAGCTCTCGAACAAATAACCCACCACCGCCATCATGGGCAGCACATTACCCAGGAAAAAGCCTTGTAGCAAAAGACCCGCCGACCGCCAGGAAAGCGCCAGGGCTGCGCCGCAAAACAGCAAAGCCGCGTATTTGCCAACCTCAATACGCCAGTCATTCAATGCCATATCTAGCAAGCGTGGAATCATCAACAAAGCCAGCAGCAAAGCTGTGATGAAAAGCCCACTCATGCCGTAGCGGTTCCAGCTATTGATGCGCTCAACCCAGCGCGTAGAAAGAGAAAAAGTCATGCCAAAACCAACCGCAGCCAGTAGCGGAAACTGCAGCAACATATGCCGCGTCATACTAGCTTCAAGATAGTCTTGGGCGACTAGCAACAGCAGCAAAGCTATCAAACTAATCAAGAAACTAGACCGGCGGCTTATGTGTAGGCGGCTTAATTTTGGCAGTCGCAAGCGCTGCATCACGGCGTAATCCTCGCGGCCAGATAGCGCGCGTAATCAAGTGCCAGTTGCTGCTCGGCATAGTCAAAAATACGCATCAAATTGCCCTTCTCATCGATGAGCAACAGCGCTGCATTGTGCTCAAACTCACCGCGATCGTCTGCCACCACCACGACTTCAAATGCGTCTAATAAGCGCTGATTTTCTAATGCATTAGCGACGCGTGCAAAACGCCAAAGTGAAGTCTCGGCATTCATACGCGCCGCATAGGCTTTAAGAATTTTCGGATTGTCATGCTCGCCATCAAAGCTAATCGACAGCAGTTTGACATGCTGGTCTTGACCACTGTTAAGACTCGCTTGCTGCAATTGCGCCTGCATTTGTTGATAGACAGAGCCTAGGCTTAAGCAAACCGTTTGGCAGCGCGTGTAGACAAAGTCCAGCAGCGTGATGGACTTGCCATCGGCCAAATAATGGGACAGTAATTGGGGTCTTAAACCCGGACCGTCCAGCATCACCGCTGGACTGGCTACGGGGTTTAGTGCAACTTCAAGGCGGCGTGCGCCTTCTGCCGTCCAGACTTGGTAGTCATGCGTGAGCCAACTCGAAGCGGCCCACGCGGCCAACGCCATCACGGCGCTAATGAATGCGGTTTTAAACATCAAACGCGCAGTCTGCGTGGCCGTTTTGGCGGGCTCAAGAGGCCTTTGCCGACGTCAAAGTTTTGAGTTCTTCACCGCCTTTAAAGGGTGTGGTGCGGCTGTCTGCTTTGCGCTCAGTCTCGAACATTTCGGGTGTCAGTGCTGGCGCTTTGTTCGACCATTCACTACGAATATAAGTCGTGACTGCGGCCAGTTCGGCGTCGCCAAGCTGCTTAAATGCCGGCATCGCGCCGTTATAAGTATTGCCCATCACCACCAACTCGCCCGACACGCCATGCAGCAAAATATTCGCCAGTGTGCGGGTATCACCGACTACCCACTCAGAGCCATCGAGCGGCGGAAATACACCGGCCAAACCTTTGCCATTCGCTTGGTGACAGGCTGCGCAGTTGACGCTAAAAACTTGCTTGCCATTCACCACAGCACCGGGCGCTGCGGCCAGTGCCGGTCTGAGATCGGCTAATGTGCGGCGGTCGCCCATCTCGGCATCACCAAAGGGTTCAGATAAGAGTATGTAGGCCACGCCGGAGAGTGCAACAGTCAAGGTGATCAAGCCGACCAAGGCCGGAATAGGCCGCTGACGCTCGGAGGGGTCATTCGTTTCACGCTGCTGCGAAGACTGCTTATCCAGTTTTTTTGAGTCAGGAATTTTCTGCATTTTTCAGTCTCCCAATCAAGGCGTGGAGGTGGACGTTGGCGTTGGCAAAGCCGGTAGTACCGGATAAGTGTGGTCGAGCGAGAGCAGATAACGCACCAGATCTAACGCATCCGGCGTAGGCACCACCACCATACCCACGTTAGGCCCGTAGGCTGGCGGCAAGGTCAGAGGCTTTTCGCCTTCGGCCTCAGCTTCTTTGGCACTTTTCACATTAAACAAATACGGGTAAGACGGCATGATGGAGCCTGGCGTGTAAGCCCGCGGCTGATACAAATGACCCAAATGCCAATCTTTGCTGGGTTGGCGCGCGGCGATATTAAACAAATCCGGGCCAGTACGCATGCTGCCGAGCAAGTGCGGCTTGTCATAGGTGTAGTCGCCCGGCACCGAGGCCCGGCCCCAGCCACGTAGACCGTCAGGGCCGAACTTACTGTCGCGCGGCTGCTGGCTATGGCAGTAAACACAGCCGTTGGAAATGTAGACAGCACGGCCACGCAGCTCAGCGCTGGTGTAGGGCGAAAGACCAGGCGGCGGCTTGATGTCACGCACCTCCATATACGGCAGCACGACCAAAGTAGCGGTTGCCACCGCCAGCGCCACCATGGCGCCAGAGACCAGCTTGAGTTCGTTATCCATTGGCCAGCTCTCGTTTATTGATCTGCATGAAAAGAGCAGCACCGGTGCGAGTTGGGCCAAAGCGTAGCGCCATCGCTAAGAAATGACCGACGAAGACGAGGTGAGCCAACACCATCAAACTGCCGCCCACCGAACGCCACTTGAGGTAAGGCAATGTCACGGTGACCGAATCCATAAACGGTCGCGTTGCGTCCAGCATGGCCAACCCCTGCAGCCAGCCGCCGATAGACAAACCGACAAAGTAAATCGACACACCAATGGCGGAAAGCCAAAAATGCAGACTGATCAAGCGCGGATAAGGCCATTCCCAATTAAGCACACGCGGCATCATGAAATAGATCGCACCAAACAACACCATGGTCACAAAAGCATAAGCACCCAAGTGCGCATGAGCGACGGTGAAATGGGTGAAGTGAGTTACTTGGTTGATGCTGCGCAGTGCCTCTAAAGTGCCCTGAACCGATGACAGAAAATACATAAAACCGCCAAACATCATGAAGCGCAGCGTCGGCGAGTAACGCGCCAAATGCATACGACCTTTCATCGTAGCGCCCATGTTGATGCTAAAAGCCACGACGGGAATAATCATCATGATGCTTTGAACAATAGACAAAGTCGTCAACCAACCCGGCACCGGCCCGCCAATCAAGTGGTGACCGCCGACCTGACCGTAGAAAAACGCCAGCGTCCAAAACCCGAGTATGGACAGGTTGTAAGAGCGTACCGGTCGACCAATAATTTTGGGCAAAAAGTAGTAAATCGCGCCCACGCTAACCGGCGTAAACCACAGCCCCAGCACGTTGTGGCCATACCACCAGTTAGTCGTAGCTTGCTGCACACCGGTATGAACGCCGGGTAATTTAGCGACTAAAAACAGCAGCGCAATCCAGAGTAGCGCCGCCACCATATACCAAACACTGACGTATAAATGCTCGACCTTGCGGTTCACCAGCGTGAACAACACCGGCAGTATCACCAGCACAAAGCCGACAAAAATCAAGATAGCGATTTGCCATGGGATTTCTAAATACTCCATGCCATCGGTCCAGCCGGCAGAAATTGCACCTATGCCGGCGGCAATGCCCATGTTGATCAATGTGCCGCCCAGCATGGCCCAAATAGCGCCATGCAAATGCGTTTTGAGTAAGCGCGGCAGCAGCCACAGCATCATGCCCAGCGCGGCATTGGTAATCCAGCCGTATAAAACCGCGTTTAAGTGCGCCGAGCGCAGACGACCAAAGGTCAGCCAAGCTTGGTCGGTCAGCCAGTCAGGCTGATGCAGTTTGATAGAAGATGTCAAGCCCGCAAAAGAGCCGAGCAGCAACCAAAAGCAGGCAAAAGCGATGAAGGCAAAAACCGGAAAGGCGCTGGACTGATCCGAGATGATGCGGCTTTGCAGTTCTGCCGCGTCTGCTGTGTGAAGCTTTTCATCGCCCTCTACCGCCGCGAGCTGCATGGTTTTTTTATCCGCTTCAGTCAAAGACGGATCATCAATACGGCCCACCTCGCCACGCGCGAAAATCATGGACGCCGCTGCGGGGTTTTCCACCAGCAAGCCCCTGCGGGATGACCAGATGAAAATGAACAAACCTATCAGCGAGAGTAAAAACGCGCCGAGTAGGCTAAGGATTGCGCTATCCATTAGGCACCGCCTTTCAGTCTGTTTATGGCTAGTGAGCCGTTAAAACGGGCGATCAATAGCGGCTCAAAAAAACGGCAATTGAAGATGAATTTATTTTTAGTTTGCATAGGACTCCTGAGCCTGTAAACACAGCGGCACTTTTTGTAAGCGAGAGTATCTACCACTCGACTCAAGGATTGCAACGAGCTCAAAAAACTCAAGCTCAAAATTAAAACAACAAAATTAATCCTTCTTGATTGGCGGATTCAAGCTTGAAGTGCAACCGTATGCTGATAGGACTCTAACTGTTCCATAAAAACCTGATGCGGCGTTCGATACCCTAAACATTTTCTAGGACGATGATTGAGCCTGTGCATCGCTAAAGCAATGTCATCGTCGGTTATGCAATTAAAGCGCATCCCCTTTGGGAAAAACTGGCGAATCAAACCGTTCATATTCTCGTTCGCCCCACGCTCCCACGAGGCGTATGGATGGGCGAAAAAGAAATCTGCACTCAGCGCAGAAGCTATTCGTTCATGCTGGGCAAATTCCTTGCCGTTATCAGTCGTGAGAGTGTGCACGCAATGAGCGAACGGTTTGAGTAAAGTGATTAACGCGTCCCCTACGGCTTGCGCTGTTTTGAATGGCACGTGGAAAATTATTGAATAGCGAGAGACACGCTCATTAATCGTCACTAGTGCTTGCTTCTGCCCGGCACCAATCACCAGATCAGCCTCCCAGTCGCCAAAGCGCGCACGCTCAAGCACGATGTCGGGTCGCAGTTCTATTGAGACCTGGTGAGAGATGGTGCCGCGCCGTTCACGGCCACTGCTGCGTTTTTTTCGCGTCTTCTGGCAACGCAGTGTTTTATGCAAGGTGCCGCCCGCGCGTTTGTCAGCGTAGATGTACTGGTAAATGCTCTCATAGCTAACACCGGGTTGGTGGCTAGCTTCGAGGTGGCCGCTGATTTGCTCGGGGCTCCAAGCCTCAGCCAACTTTTCCTCCACTACAGCCCATGTCGAGTCAGCAACTCTAGGACTATTGGCGCAGGCAAGTCTACGTTCTTGGGCTTTGTCATTTGCCTGCTTAGGGCGATAGCCTCGTAGACCGCGGTTACGACGCAACTCACGGCTGATGCTCGATTTATCACGGTCCATCATTTTTGCAATTTCACTTTGATTGAAGTTTGCTTTGACGAGGATTGCAATCTGGTAACGTTCGTCACGGGTGAGGTGTGTGTAAATCATTCTGGGCAACTTTGACTTGGTAGTCGGGAAGCTTGGATGCTCTCACATCTCACCCACCCGTACGGTTAATTTCAAAGTTGCACTTCAGACTTGAATCCGCGATTCAAAAAAACCCATACCTAAAAGGGCAAATTTAATCAGATCGACGGGGCTTTTCAGCGCATCTGCCAACTACCCAAAGGGTATTCACAGCATCGGTTTGAAGGCCAAAAAACGGGTTTAATTTAGACTTCAAATAAAAACATTTTATTTCAAATAATAACATTTATTAACAAAAAAAACCCCCCGCCTAGATGCAAATTAAAAATTGCACCTAAGCGGGGTTTGACGTGATAAAAATCGTTAGTTAGCTAACGACTAACATTCAGTCGTCCGCTATAAAGCCGCAAAGCCCTATAAATTCTCAGCGAGCTGGTCGAGAATTGCTGGATTCTCCAGCGTCGAGGTGTCTTGCGTGATGGCCTCGCCCTTGGCCACGCCGCGCAATAAGCGGCGCATGATTTTGCCGCTGCGCGTTTTCGGCAAATTGTCGCCAAACCGAATGTCTTTTGGCTTGGCAATTGGGCCAATTTGTTTACCCACCCAGTCACGTAATTCCTTGGCAATCGCTTTACCCTCATCGCCCACAGGTCGTGAACGTTTAAGTACCACAAAAGCGACTATGGCCTCACCGGTCAAGTCATCCGGCCGGCCGACAACAGCAGCTTCAGCCACCAGTGGGTGTGCCACCAATGCAGACTCAATTTCCATGGTGCCCATGCGGTGACCGGACACGTTGAGCACGTCATCGATACGACCGGTAATACGGAAGTAACCGTTGTCTTCATTGCGCACCGCGCCGTCACCGGCGAGGTAAATCGTGCCGCCCATTTCTTCCGGGAAGTAGCTCTTTTTAAAGCGCTCGGGGTCGTTCCAGATATTGCGAATCATCGATGGCCATGGGCGCTTAATCACCAACAAACCGCCTGCGCCGTTGGGCAAGTCGTGGCCAGTCTCGTCCACAATTGCGGCCATGATGCCAGGCAGTGGCAAGGTGCAGCTACCAGGCACCAACGCAGTCGCACCCGGCAGGGGTGTGATCATGTGGCCGCCGGTTTCGGTCTGCCAAAAAGTGTCGACTACCGGGCAGCGCTCGCCGCCAATGTTTTTGTAATACCACATCCAAGCTTCTGGATTAATCGGCTCACCGACCGAGCCGAGTATGCGCAGGCTACTCAAATCCGAACGGTCTGGATGAACTGCAGCATCGGCGTCAGCGGCTTTAATCAGTGAGCGTATGGCGGTGGGTGCGGTGTAGAAGATAGAGACCTTGTGGCGCTCAATCATTTGCCAAAAACGGCCGGCGTTTGGATAGGTGGGAATACCTTCAAAAATAACTTGCGTCGCACCTGCTGCCAATGGGCCGTAAGCGACGTAGGTGTGGCCGGTAATCCAGCCTATGTCAGCCGTGCACCAGAACACGTCTGAAGGTTGCAAATCAAACGTCCAGTCCATGGTCAGCTTGGCCCACAGCAAATAGCCGGCCGTGCTGTGCTGAACGCCTTTTGGCGTGCCGGTTGATCCCGAGGTGTAGAGCACAAACAGCGGATGCTCTGCGCCCACAAACACGGGCTCGCAAACCGGCGCGGCCTTGGCGGTGACTTCATGCATAAAGCTGTCACGGCCAGCGACCATGTTGCAGGCGGTTGGTGTGCGTTGGTAGACGATGACGTTTTTGACCGACTCACAGCCGCCCAGCGCAATACCTTCGTCGACGATGGCTTTGAGCGGTAATTCTTTGCCGCCACGCAGTTGGTAATTGGCGGTGATGACGGCCACGGCGCTGGCGTCTTTAATGCGCTCTTGCAAGCTCTTGGCAGAAAAGCCGCCGAACACCACGGAATGTGTCGCGCCGATTCGGGCGCAAGCCTGCATGGCAACCACGCCTTCTACCGTCATAGGCATATAGATGACGACACGGTCACCCTTTTGAACACCCATGTCTTTTAAAGCACTGGCGAACTGGCTAACCTTAGCGTGCAAGGCTTTATAGGTGATGTGACTTACCTTGCCGTCATCGCTCTCAAAAATGATGGCGTTTTTATTCTCGACGGGTGTGCCGAGGTGACGGTCTAGGCAGTTAAAAGATGCGTTCAGTTCGCCATCGGCAAACCAAGTATAGAAAGGCGGGTTGGTCTCATCGAGGACTTGCTCGAAAGGTTTTTTCCAACTCAGATTGGCGCGCGCCAGATCGGCCCAGAAACCTTCAAAATCACGCTCTGCATGAGCGCACATGGCGTTATAGGCTGGCATGCCAGAAATGCGTGCGGCGCTGACGGTCGCGGCGCTGGGTGGGAACACGCGGTTTTCGACCAGCAAAGATTCTATGTTGGTCGAGTTGGCGCTGCTTGGATGGCTCATGGGTGTTGTCTCCTGATTGTTATTAAAACCGCTGTTGAACAGAAGTTACACAGATGCTCGGCATTAACTCTTAATGTCTGCGCTAGCACTTACAAACCACTGACTGCCGCTAGACTTACAAAACCTCGAAATCGGCTTGTTAGTTTACGGCTCACTTACACTTAGTCAGTCTAACCTTCGTCACTCACACCCAATTTCATGTCAGAAAAAATACCCCTCAAAGATCCTTCCATGCGACTTTTACCGCGCATCATATTTGCCAGCCGCTGGCTGCAAGTGCCTTTATACCTAGGCTTAATCGCCGCACAGGCAGTTTATGTCGTGCACTTTTTGGTGGAGTTGGCACATTTGATTGAGGCGGCCTTTGGCAACCAGACGGCGCTGCAAGCTTTAGTCACCAGCATTGGCTACAAAACCAACGTGCCAGTAACGACGCTTAATGAGACTGTCATCATGCTGGTGGTTCTAGCATTAATTGACGTGGTGATGATTTCAAACCTATTGATCATGGTGATCGTCGGCGGTTATGAGACCTTTGTCAGTCGCATGGACCTTGAAGGCCACCGCGACCAGCCCGAGTGGTTAAGCCATGTCAACGCCTCAGTGCTTAAAGTCAAGCTGGCCACGGCCATTATTGGCATTAGCTCAATTCACCTACTTAAGACATTCATCAACGCAGACAACTACACCGACCGAGTGTTGATTGCGCAGACGGTTATTCACATCGCCTTTTTGCTCTCGGCGATGGCGATTGCATACACCGACAAAATCATGTCTAGCGTTCAGCACAACAAGCACTAAACGCTACCGACTTAAGTGCTTATCCTGCTAAATACTTAAATATTTAAGCACTGGTCTTGTTGCTACGCAGCAAGATCAGCGTGCCAGAAACACCCGACAGGATGGAGCCACACAGCACGCCAAGTTTGACCTGGGTTTCATAGTCTGGGCCTAGGCCATTAAAAGCCAGACCGCCAATGAAAAGACTCATGGTAAAACCCACACCGCACAGCAAACACACGCCGAAAAACTGCGCTTGACTAGCGCCAGTCGGCAAGCTAGCACCACCAAACCGCATCAGCAGCCAAGACGCACCAAACACACCTATCGCCTTACCCAACAGCAGACCGGCAGCGATACCTAAAGGTATGCTTTGCAGCAGCGTAGCCGGTGTCACACCGGCGAGCGACACGCCGGCATTGGCAAATGCAAACATAGGCAAGATAGTGAACGCGACCCAAGGGTGGAGAACTTTTTCAGCAGTTTTAAGCGGCGAGCCACCGCGACCATCCGAGATAGGAATCATCAACGCAGTGGCGACACCGGCTAGCGTTGCGTGAATGCCAGACTTGTAGACAAACAGCCAAATCACCAAACCAACCATGACGTAAGGGCCAATCGCCATAACGCGTGCGCGGTTCAAGCCGAACAGTAAAAGCAAGCCGCCAGCAGCGCCTAAGAGTGCGGTGACTGAGAGCTGTTCGGTATAGAAAAACGCAATGATGAGGATGGCACCCAAGTCATCAATGACAGCCACAGCAGTCAGAAAAATCTTTAACGACACTGGCACCCGGCTACCCAACAGCATCACGATACCAAGCGCAAAAGCGATGTCGGTGGCAGCCGGTATGGCCCAGCCGCGCATCGCGTCGCCTTGGCCAAAATTGATAGCTGCATAAATTAAGGCCGGCACCAACATTCCGCCCAATGCGGCGCCAGCGGGCAACAGCGCTTGACTGCGCGTGGCGAGTTGGCCGTCCAGCACTTCGCGCTTGATCTCAAGGCCGATGATGAAAAAGAAAACCGCCATCCACAAATCATTGACCCAGTGCAGCAAAGTTTTAGACAGCACCAGCCAATCGCCGCCTATACGCAACTCACCGGAGAAATTAAGAAACTTGACGTACCACTCAGACAAAGGTGAATTACTCACCAGCATGGCCAGCACGGCGGCGACGGCTAGCACTATGCCGCCACCCGTCGAGGAGTGGATGAAGTGCAAAATCCGGCGGTTAAGTTGTTCAAGCATGCGCGAAAAAATCCCCATAAAACAAACTGTAAAGACATCAGCATAACCTGCTGAAGCATTCAGAAAATCACACTTTCTTACAGTTACTGGTTAATTAAATAGCAATTTTTTGATCTGAAAAAATAGCCTACGCAAAGCCATCACGAAAATTTAACGTAGCGAAGCGCAAGCCAGTCATTAAACATTTGATTACCGCCCCACCATGTCCTTGGCCACCACCCACAGATCGAATTGCTCGCCCGTCAAATAACCAGATGCAATCGCCGCATCGCGCAAAGAACGGCCTTCTTTATGCGCTTTTTTAGCGATAGCAGCGGATTTGTCATAGCCAATATGGGTGTTAAGCGCTGTCACCAGCATTAGCGAGTTTTCAAGCAATTGCGCAATACGTTCTCGATTGGCCTCAATCCCGATTGCGCAGTTATCGTTAAAGCTACGCATGCCATCGGCCAAGAGACGCACGCTTTGCAAAAAGTTGTGCGCCATCATGGGCCGAAAAACATTCAGCTCAAAGTTACCTGATGCACCGCCAAAGTTAATCGCCACATCGTTGCCAAACACTTGGCAGGCCAGCATAGTCACGGCTTCGCTTTGGGTTGGATTAACTTTGCCGGGCATGATGGATGAGCCCGGCTCGTTCTCGGGAATACTCAACTCGCCAATGCCGCTGCGCGGACCACTGGCAAGCCAGCGCACATCGTTGGCCAGCTTCATCATGCTGGCGGCCAAAGTTTTAAGCGCGCCGTGCGCATGCACTAGGGCGTCGACCGATGCCAGTGCTTCGAATTTATTCGGGGCAGTCACAAACGGCAAACCAGTTAGCTCAGCCAACTCAGCCGCCACCAGCGCGGCAAAACCTTTGGGCGCATTCAAACCAGTACCGACTGCAGTGCCGCCCAAAGCCAACTCATAAAGATGCGGCAAGGCAGCACGTACATGCGCCGCGCCATGCGTTAGCTGCGCGACATAGCCAGAAAACTCTTGACCCAAGGTGAGCGGCGTAGCGTCTTGCAAATGGGTGCGGCCAATTTTTACGATGGCATCGAAATCAGTCGCTTTTTGCGCCAAGGTCGCGCGTAATTTTTCTATCGCTGGCAGTAAGTGATGGGTGAGCGCCAAAACTGCCGAGACATGCATGGCAGTGGGAAACACATCGTTAGACGACTGGCTGCGATTCACATCATCGTTGGGATGCACCAGCCGGCCTTCGCCGCGCACACCGCCCAACATCTCGCTGGCACGATTGGCCAACACTTCGTTGAGATTCATATTCGTCTGCGTGCCAGAACCAGTCTGCCAAACCACCAGCGGAAATTCATCCGCATGCAAACCCGCAAGCACCTCATCGGCCGCCGCCACAATCGCATGCGTTTTGGCGGCATCTTGCAAACCCAGCGCATGGTTGACCTTGGCGCAAGAGCGCTTAATTTGAGCCAATGCCAAAATAATTTCATGTGGTTGGCGCTCGCCAGAAATATCAAAATTTTGCAGCGAACGCTGAGTTTGCGCACCCCAAAGTTTGTCGTCCCGCACCTCAATCGGGCCAAAGGTATCGCGCTCGATACGAACACTTGGATTGCTGCTTGTCATGGTGGCTTTCTGCGCTTGATGAAAGGCTTCAGTATGACGGCAGATCAAGCGGGCGTTAACTGCGCATAAGCAAGACCTTTTCCAACAAGAATCCGAGCATTCAGTTGATATATTCTCAAGCTTTGAAAACTTATGTGGTAAAAATTGAGCAGTAACTTAAGGCAAGGCAAATATTGACTGTATGAAGAACAAACTGCTTAACCCATAAACTACTCTGACCTAACGTCCTAGCGTCCTAGCGTCCTAGCGTCCTAGCGTTTTACGAATCATAAGAAAATGTGATGAAAGAAATTTTTTGATGTACTTAAATGACAACTTAAAGTTATCAAAAATATATTTCGTAAGTTTTCAAAACCTGACAACAGCCTCTCAATACCCTTGCTGCAGCACAGGAAAAAGTCATATTAAGTGCAGTTCATTCCACCCCTGACTGTCAAAATATTCATACAGATGCCGTAGTGAAATATTTGATTTTTTAATTCAATAGACTAGGCGGATTCAAGCTTGAAGTGCAACCGTATGCTGATAGGACTCTAACTGTTCCATAAAAACCTGATGCGGCGTTCGATACCCTAAACATTTTCTAGGACGATGATTGAGCCTGTGCATCGCTAAAGCAATGTCATCGTCGGTGATGCAATTAAAGCGCATCCCCTTTGGGAAAAACTGGCGAATCAAACCGTTCATATTCTCGTTCGCCCCACGCTCCCACGAGGCGTATGGATGGGCGAAAAAGAAATCTGCACTCAGCGCAGAAGCTATTCGTTCATGCTGGGCAAATTCCTTGCCGTTATCAGTCGTGAGAGTGTGCACGCAATGAGCGAACGGTTTGAGTAAAGTGATTAACGCGTCCCCTACGGCTTGCGCTGTTTTGAATGGCACGTGGAAAATTATTGAATAGCGAGAGACACGCTCATTAATCGTCACTAGTGCTTGCTTCTGCCCGGCACCAATCACCAGATCAGCCTCCCAGTCGCCAAAGCGCGCACGCTCAAGCACGATGTCGGGTCGCAGTTCTATTGAGACCTGGTGAGAGATGGTGCCGCGCCGTTCACGGCCACTGCTGCGTTTTTTTCGCGTCTTCTGGCAACGCAGTGTTTTATGCAAGGTGCCGCCCGCGCGTTTGTCAGCGTAGATGTACTGGTAAATGCTCTCATAGCTAACACCGGGTTGGTGGCTAGCTTCGAGGTGGCCGCTGATTTGCTCGGGGCTCCAAGCCTCAGCCAACTTTTCCTCCACTACAGCCCATGTCGAGTCAGCAACTCTAGGACTATTGGCGCAGGCAAGTCTACGTTCTTGGGCTTTGTCATTTGCCTGCTTAGGGCGATAGCCTCGTAGACCGCGGTTACGACGCAACTCACGGCTGATGCTCGATTTATCACGGTCCATCATTTTTGCAATTTCACTTTGATTGAAGTTTGCTTTGACGAGGATTGCAATCTGGTAACGTTCGTCACGGGTGAGGTGTGTGTAAATCATTCTGGGCAACTTTGACTTGGTAGTCGGGAAGCTTGGATGCTCTCACATCTCACCCACCCGTACGGTTAATTTCAAAGTTGCACTTCAGACTTGAATCCGCGCTATGAAAAATATTGGAAAAAATATGATTAAAAAGGCACCAAAAAAAGTCGGTCTTATCGTTGCCACCGCCATGTCAATCACCATAGTCGTAGGCGCTGGTCTTTTAGCGCTACCGGGATTGAGTTATTCATTGGCCGGTCGACTTGGCTATTTACCTTGGATTATTGTGGCCTTGGTGATGCTGCCTTTATTAGAAATTTTTTCTTTTTTTGCTAAAAATAATCCGAGTGCCGGTGGCGTTGTCGCATATGTACGGACAAGTCTTGGCGATAGATTTGGGGCAATGTCTGAAGTCATAGTGTTAGGAACTTTTACGCTAGGCATACCCGCCATAGCGCTAATTGGTTCGGGCTATCTACAACAAATATTTCCTAATGCCAGTTTGAGTCAAACCAGCATAGGCGTGATTAGCCTAGCCTATCTTGCTGGCTTGATTGGTCTGCGTATTTCAGGGGCAATACAAACTGCAATAGCAGCGCTAATTGTGGTGGGGCTGCTTGGCATTGGAGCTGGCTACCTGCTCACAGCGGCTCAGCCTAGAGCCGCGCTACTCAGTGCCGATGTCATCACGCAAGACTGGCATGGCGTTGCAGCAGCTATTCCAGTGGTTTTGTTTGCATTTTCTGGCTGGGAGATGACAGCGTTTTTAGCCGAAGACATGGAAGACCCAAAACGTGTCATGCCGATTTCGATCTGGGCGAGCTTTGTCATTGTGACCTTGATGTACATTTTTATCGCATGGATAGTGGCGACTTATGCGAATTCAGACGAAGGCTGGACAACCGCACCTTTTGTGTATTTAGCAAGAGGCTGGTTAGGTAATATCGGTGCTGATATTGTGGCAATAATTGCGGTTTTCTTGGTTTTAGCCAACGTCATCGCTGCATTTTTTTCAGCATCACGGGGTATTTTTTCAGCCGGGCGCGATGGCTTATTGCCGCGTCTTATAGGCACGCTAGATAAAAGGCAGCAACCCTTTATGGCAATGACCTGCACTTACTCACTTTTTATCAGCGTTATCTTATTGATGTCGTTTACTAAAATAAGCGTCGCGACTTTGCTGCAATTAGCCGGTCAAAACTTTTTTGTCCTTTATCTATTTGCAGCACTCGGCTACACCAAGCTTCACGCCAAAAAAGCGCAAAAATGGATTGGCTATCTAGGCGTTGCTTCCGTGCTGGCCATGATGAGTCTTTTTAGCATTCCGGGGCTGGTTTACTGCGTGCTATTAGCCAGCATTGGCTGGTGGCTATCTTGCCCACAAGCGTTTACAAACAAAGCCGATTAATTAAGCGGCAAACACCAGCGTTTCAAGCTGCACGGAGTCAAGCTTAAGGTTGCTGCCAGCAGGATTTTTCTGCGGCTACTGAATTGAGAAAAATTGACGCCTAAAATATGACTACTGTTTGGGCCCCAAGCAGTAGCCGCAGAGCGAACACCCCACCTGACTACAGCGCTGCTTTTTTTCAGCAAACGCAGCATCGGTCCGTGTTGACTTGAGCTGGCTAATTCTGCATTGCCTGAGCAATGCTGCATGGCAGTCGCGACTTATTCTTTCTATGAACTTTATTGTTTAAAAACAAGTACTCAAAATGACAACCATCAAGCAATCGGATCTCATCGAATCCATCTCTGCGGCCTTGCAATACATCAGTTACTACCACCCCGCTGACTATATTGCCCACCTGGCACGCGCTTATGAGCGCGAGCAAAGCCCGGCGGCTAAGGATGCGATTGCGCAGATATTGACCAATAGCAAAATGAGCGCTACCGGTCACCGTCCGATCTGCCAAGACACCGGCATCGTCAATGTGTTCCTCAAAATCGGTATGGATGTGCGCTGGGAAGGCTTTACCGGCAGCGTTGACGACGCGATTAACGAAGGCGTGCGCCAAGGCTATAACCACCCCGACAACCGCCTGCGCGCGTCGATAGTGGCCGATCCGCAATTCGAGCGTAAAAATACCGGTGACAACACACCGGCCGTGATCTTCACCGAACTGGTGACCGGCAACACAGTCGATATCACCGTCGCAGCCAAAGGCGGCGGCAGCGAAAACAAAAGCAAGCTGGCCATGCTCAACCCGGGCGACTCCATCGTTGATTGGGTGCTTAAAACCGTGCCCACCATGGGCGCTGGCTGGTGCCCACCCGGCATGCTGGGAATCGGCATTGGCGGCACAGCAGAAAAGGCCGTGCTGATGGCCAAGCAAAGCCTGATGGAAGACTTGGATATGTACGAGTTGCAGGCCAAGTCTGCCAGCGGTGCAGCCTTGACCAAGGTCGAGGCGCTGCGCTTGGAGCTGTTTGAAAAAGTCAACGCGCTGGGCATTGGCGCGCAAGGCTTGGGCGGCTTGACCACGGTGCTGGACATCAAAATCAATATGTACCCAACCCATGCGGCGGGCAAACCGGTGGCCATGATTCCAAACTGCGCGGCAACTCGCCATGCGCACTTTGTGATGGACGGTAGCGGCCCGGTCTACCTCGATCCACCATCGCTGGATTTGTGGCCAAAAGTTGACTGGACGCCAGACTACAAAAAAAGCCGCAAGGTAGACCTGAACACGCTGACTAAAGATGAAGTGGCAAGCTGGAAATCTGGCGAAACCTTGCTGTTAAGCGGCAAGATGCTGACTGGCCGCGATGCCGCGCATAAGCGCATTGCCGATATGCTGGCCAAGGGCGAAAAGCTGCCGGTAGACTTTGCCAATCGGGTGATTTACTACGTCGGCCCAGTTGACCCTATGCGCGACGAAGCCGTCGGCCCAGCTGGCCCGACCACCGCCACGCGCATGGATGGCTTTACCGAAATGATGCTGGCCCAAACTGGCTTGATCTCCATGATTGGCAAAGCTGAGCGTGGCCCGGTCGCGATTGAAGCCATTAAAAAGCACAAAAGCGCCTACCTAATGGCTGTTGGCGGCGCCGCTTATCTGGTCTCAAAAGCAATTAAGCATGCCGTTGTGGTGGGCTTTGCAGATCTGGGTATGGAAGCGATTTACGAGTTTGATGTGGTCGACATGCCAGTCACCGTCGCTGTCGACGCAGGCGGCACCAGCGCCCATATCACTGGGCCGGCTGAGTGGCAAAAGAGAATTGCCACTGGCGAGTTCAAATCGATTCCTGTGACCAGCGTCTAAAGTCGGGCAGCAAAGCCGTGACGTTGCAGTTGCCCAGCAGCACGATTGGCGTTTTTGACAGCGGCATAGGTGGACTTAGCGTTCTGGCTGCGCTGCGTGCGGAGTTGCCGGCGCATGACTTTGTCTATGCTGCCGACAGTGCGCACTCACCTTATGGCGAACGCGATACAGCATATGTATTGGAGCGCTCAAGAAAGCTAGTTAACTGGCTCTACCAGCAGCGCATCAGCATACTGGTGTTAGCTTGCAATACCGCTACAGCCGCGGCAATAGAGCAGCTGCGCGCAGAGTTTCCACAGCTGCCTATGGTGGGTGTAGAGCCAGCTTTAAAGCCCGCCTGCTTGGTCAGTAAAACCGGTCACGTCGGCGTGCTGGCGACCCGCAGCACTTTGGCAAGTCGCCGCTTTCAAGCGTTGTTAGCAGCGCAGGTTGGTAGCGCCCATTTCACACTACAAGCTTGTGATGGGTTGGCTGATGCGATAGAGCAAAGCGCCATCAGCGGCGACACAACGCAAACCTTGGCGCTGTGCCAAAAATACACCAGCATGATGGGCACATTCGGCGACCACGATGAGGCCATAGACACACTGGTACTCGGTTGTACCCACTACCCTTTTGTCAGCGATCAGTTGCAACAACTGCTCGGGAGCGGGGTGCAATTGTTGTCAAATGGCGCAGCTGTAGCGCGTCAGGCACGGCGTTTGCTGACGGCGTCAATGCCAACTTCTTCGCAAGCAGAAACCACATCTAAACTGGGCAATATACGGCTGGTGAGCACTGGTCAAGCGCAAACGCTGCAAGCTGCCGCCAACCGTTGGTTGGGGCTTGAAGCGGTGGTCGAGGTGCTGGCTATTTAAATGGCAAGCGAGACTCTCAATCTAAGAAAATCAAGCCGCTGCTACCCCCACTTAAATAACAGGGTTCAGCAGCGAAGATCTAATTTTTAAGGCGCAGTATTAAGAGCGGCTTCTTTCCAGCCACCACCCAGCGTTTTGTACAAAGTAACTTGTCCCTGCAACTGCGCCAGTCTTGCCAACACAGCGGCTTGGCGCGCTGTAAACAAGGAGCGCTGCGCGTCTAGAAGTTCTAATTGGTTGGACACACCATTTTGATAACGCAAATCAGCTAGGCGAAAACGAATCGTCTCCGCATCGGCCTGAGCCTGCTGGGCACGCGATTGCTCGCCCAGAGTTGCGCGTCCTGCCAGTGCATCGGCAACTTCTCGAAACGCCACTTGAATTGCTTTTTCATACTGCGCCACGGCTGTGTCGCGCTGCACTCTAGCACCATCCAGACCGGCTTGATTGCGGCCCGCATCGAAAATTGGTAAGACCAATTGTGGCGCCAACGTCCAGCCATAAGAGCCGCTTTGGAACAAGTTGCCTAGGTGCGAACTCGCACTGCCAGCGCTGGTCGTGAGCGAGATACGTGGGAAAAATGCCGCCCGCGCAGCGCCAATATTGGCGTTAGACGCCAGCAGCAACTGCTCAGCTTGGCGCACATCAGGTCGGCGTGCCAGCAAGTCCGATGGCAGGCCAGACGGCACGTCTTGCAGCAGCGGCATAGTCGCTAAACCTGAGCCTGTTGCCAGGCGCGGCATTAGCTCTGGCGTCAATGATTGGCCCAATAACAAAGTCAGCGTATTTTGATCGACGGCGCGTTGGCGCAACTGTTGAGCCAGCGACACGCGTGTCACTTCAGTCAAAGACTCGGCCAAACGCAAATCGAGCTCAGAGCTCACACCATTGTCAAAACGCAGCTGACTCAGCTTTAAAGAGTCTTGCCGAGTGGCCAGTGTTTGCTGGGTGATAGCTAGCAATTCTTCATCCGCCAGCAAGGCCAGATATGTATTGGCAACGCTGGCGATCAAGCTGATTTGAATCGTCTTGCGGCCTTCTTGGGTCGCCAAAAACTGAGCCAGCGCAGCTTCTTTTAAGCTTGCAACGCGACCAAAAAAGTCTAGCTCGTAAGCCGTGACAGCCAAGCCCGCTGTGTAGCTGCTGCTAATGCTGCCATTGCCGTTGATATTCGGCTGGCGCAGGCCACTGACTGAGGCATTCACACTAGGCAGCTGGTCTGCGCTACGAATTTGAAACTGCGCTCTTGCGCTCTCGATATTGAGCACGGCCACGCGCAAGTCGCGGTTGTTATTCAAGGCCGTAGTGATCAATTGCTTGAGCTTGGGATCGCTGAAAAAATCCTGCCACTCCAAATCTGCGGCGGGCACTGCCGAAAGCTCGCCGGTTGCCGAGGTGTTAGCCGGCAGCACTGGCCAGTCCACTGCCACTGGGGCTGCAGGCCGGTTGTAGACCGGAATCATGGAGCAGCCGGCCAAGGCCAACGCAGCGCAAAGTGCGGTGACTGCCGAAAGCGCGCTGCGCGGAGTTGCTGACTTAGTCATGCTTTTTTTCCTCAATTTTTGGCGCTGTTTCAGCATCATTTTTAGCAGTCGCTTGCGGCTTCTTTTTGCCTTTGAAAAGGCTGCGAATCACGACAAAGAAAATAGGCACGAAGAACACCGCTAACGCAGTCCCGGTGAGCATGCCGCCAACCACTGCAGTGCCGATGGCGCGCTGGCTAGCCGAGCTTGCGCCCGAGGCCAAAACCAGTGGCATCACGCCCAGCATAAACGCCAGCGAGGTCATCAAAATTGGCCTAAAGCGCATGCGTGCAGCGGTCAAAGCAGACTCGACCACGCCCTTGCCTTGGGCTTGTAACTCCTTAGCAAACTCGATAATCAAAATCGCGTTTTTCGCCGACAAACCGATGATGGTGACCAAGCCCACCTGAAAGTAAACGTCGTTGGAATAGCCACGCATCAAGGTGCCCAGAAGTACACCTAAAACGCCAAGTGGCACAACCATGATCACGGACAAGGGGATAGTCCAGCTTTCATACAGCGCAGCTAGGCACAAGAACACCGCAAGAATGGCGAATACATAAAGAATCGTGGCTTGCGAGCCCGCCGCCTTTTCTTCACGCGACTGACCGGCCCACTCATAACCAAAGCCAGCAGGCAGTTGGGTAGCGAGTTTTTCCATCTCTAGAATTGCAGCGCCGGTACTAAAGCCCGGTGCCACACTGCCGCTAATTCGCATCGCGGGATAGCCGTTAAAGCGCACGGTTTGCTGCGGACCTTTTACCCAGCGCGTGCTGGCAAAAGCCGATAGCGGAACGGGCTGACCCTTGGCATTGGCGGCATTGAGTTTGAGTAAGTCATCAGACTGCATGCGGAAAGGCGCATCTGCCTGAACAATCACGCGTTGCAAACGGCCTTGATTCGGAAAGTCATTGATAAAGCTCGAACCCAGCGCAGTCGACAGTGTTGCATTGATGGCATCAAAACCCACGCCTAGCGCATTGGCCTTATTGCGGTCTATATCCAGCTGCAACTGAGGCGCGTCTTCCAAACCTTCTGGCCTGACTTGCGCCAGTATTGGGCTCTTAGCAGCGAGGCCTAGCAGCTGTCCACGCGCTGCCAACAAGGCATCGTGACCCAAACCGGCGCGGTCTTGCAGCCTAAAGGTAAAGCCAATGGCATTGCCTAACTCAGGGATGGGAGGCGGGCTAAGCGGGAGAATAAACGCATCCCGAATACCGGACAAAGCACCCATGGCTCGCCCAGCAATACCTTCGGCTGTTTGCCCTTCGCCACTGCGCTCAGACCAATCTTTGAGCGTGACAAAGGCCAACGCCGCGTTCTGACCTCGGCCAGAAAAACTAAAGCCCAGCACGCCCACCATGCTTTTAACTTCAGGTTGCTTAAGCATGTAGTCTTCGACCTGCTCCACCACAGCCGTGGTGCGCTCTTGCGTCGCACCCGGCGGCAACTGAATATTTACCAGCAAAGTACCTTGGTCTTCTGCCGGCAAAAAGGAAGTTGGCAAACGCACATAGATCACGCCCACCACCGCAATAATCGCAGCCCAAATGACTAAGTAGCGACTTGCGCGTTTGAGCAAACGCGCAACTATGCTTTCATAGCCCTTGGCAGTGCTGTCGAACTTGCGGTTAAACCAGCCGAAGAAACCTTTTTTCTCCATGTGGTGACCGGCTTTTACTGGCTTGAGCAAGGTGGCGCACAGCGCGGGTGTGAGCGACAGCGCCATAAAGGCTGAAAAACCAATCGCAGCGACCATCACGGCGGAGAACTGGCGGTAAATATTGCCAATTGAGCCGGCGAAAAAGGCCAGCGGCACGAAGACTGAAATCAAAACCACGGTCACACCAATAATGGCGCCCGAGATCTGACCCATGGCTTTGCGCGTGGCGTCTAGTGGCGAGAGCCCCTCCTCGCTCATGATGCGTTCGACGTTTTCGACCACCACAATCGCATCATCGACGACGATACCAATCACCAGCACCATGCCAAACATGGTCAGCACATTGATCGAAAAACCCAGCGCTAACAAGGTCGCAAAAGTGCCCAATAACGCTATAGGTACGACCAGAGTTGGGATGATGGTGTAGCGAATGTTCTGCAAGAACAAATACATCACCAAGAACACCAAAATAACGGCTTCGATCAAAGTCGTCGTTACCTGAGTGATGGACAGACGCACGAAGTTTGAACTGTCGTAAGGAATGGCGTATTTCACACCAGATGGAAAGTAAGGTGTGAGCTCGTCCATCTTGTCGCGTACCGCTTTTGCGGTGGCTATTGCGTTGCCGCCTGGCGCTAACTGCACGCCAACAGCGGTCGCGGGCTGACCGTTGAGTCTTGCAGAAGTGGTGTAGTTTTGCGCACCCAGTTCGATGCGGGCAACGTCTTTTAACCGTACGGTTGAGCCATCAGTATTAGCGCGCAGCACAATCTGACCGAATTGCTCGACATTTGACAGCTGACCATTGACCACTACCGTGGCGGCAATGCCCTGACCGGGCACTATGGGTAAATCACCAATAGTGCCGGAAGCGACCTGCGCATTTTGTTGCCTTATCGCAGTATTGACGTCGCTTGATGACAAGCCAAAACCGTTTAACTTAGCCGGGTCTATCCAAATACGCATAGCGCGTTCAGTACCAAACAACTGAGCTTGGCCAACGCCTGCGACACGTTGAATTTCGGGCAACACATTGCGCGAAGCGTAGTCACCTAATCCGATTGGATCTAGCGCAGGGTCATCAGAAGACAGCAGCACGAACATCAAGTAGTTTGAGTTGGCCTTGTCAACCAAAACGCCTTGCTGCGAGACTACCGACGGCAGGCGCGGCGTTGCCCGCGAGAGCCGGTTTTGTACGTCGACCTGAGCCAGATCGGGGTTGGTACCCGGCTCAAAACTCAAGGTGATGTTGCCAGTGCCGTTAGCTTGAGCGACTGACTCCATATAAATCAGACCGGGCGAGCCATTCATCTCGCGCTCGATCACGCTGATCACACTTTCTTCGAGTACTTTAGCGGAAGCACCCGGGTAACTCGCCGTCACCACAATCGATGGCGGCGCGACTCTCGGATACTGTGAAATCGGCAGCTGGGTGACAGCAAGACTGCCCAACACGATGATGAAGATTGCAAGTACCCATGCAAAGATGGGTCTGTCAATAAAAAACTTTGCCATGCGTCTAGCTCCTTACTTCGCGCTTGCGGCGGCAGATGCGGCGGCGGGTGCGGCGGCGGGTGCGGCAGATGCGGCGCCAACCGGTGCTGCGGCGGCAGGCGCTAAAGCCTTCTCACCAGTCGCAGATAAAGGTTTGAATGGCACGGCCTTGACAGTCGCGCCGGGGCGGAGTTTTTGAAACCCGTCAACCATGACTTGTTCGCCATTTTTCAAACCGTCCAGCACTACCCAACGACCATTTTGGGAGTCGCCAAGCTTGATGTTACGTGGAGAAACCTTGCCACTCGCATCCACAATCATGACCGTATCACCGGCTCCAGAGCGCATCACCGCCTGCTGCGGCAGGGTCACTGCATTGATTGCTTGCGCTTGCTCTAGGCGTACCCGCACATACAGTCCTGGCAACAATATGCCCTTTGGATTGGGTACCTCGGCACGCAAGGTGATCTGGCCGCTGGTCTGGTCAACACTTAAATCAGAAAACAGTAAGCGACCGGGCAATGGATAAACGCTGCCGTCTTCAAGCACTACGCGAATACTGGCCGCTTCCGTGCCACTGGCTTGTTTGAGTTGGCCACTGGCCAGCGATTTGCGCAGTTGCATCACATCGGCAGCCGATTGCGTGAAGTTCACATACATGGGGTTGGTCTGCTGAATCACCGCCAACTGGGTCGCTTCACCTTGACCGACGAGAGCACCTTCGGTCACCAAGGTGCGGCCGATACGACCCGATATCGGGGCAGTCACATTGGTATAAGCCAGATTGATGCTGGCAGTCTGCACGTTAGCCTTGGCGACGGCGACGTCTGCTTGGGCGACTTTTTGCGCCGCAACCGCAGTCGCATATTCCTGCTTACTCACTGCATTGGCTTGGACCAGAGGCTTATAGCGTTCGGCTAGGCTGCTAGCTTGAGCTTCATTGGCCTCGGCACGTGTTTGACCGGCTTTAGCGCTGGCGAGCAGCGCAGCGAAAGGAGCGGAATCTATGCTGAAAAGGGCTTGACCAGACGTCACATCGCTACCTTCGCGAAACAAGCGTTTTTGCAAAATACCCGCGGCTCTGGCCCTGACTTGAGCAATCCGTGAGGCCTCAAGACGGCCTGGCAATTCGGTGGTCAAGCGTACATCGCCCTGGGCAACCGTGATCACACCCACTTCAGCCGGAGGTGGTGCTGCAGGCGCACTGCCGCCAGACTTGCCGCAGGCCGCAAGCAATACAGTAGAAAGCGCCAATGCCAGCAGATGCGGCTGAAAAACTGACTTGGGGAGAATCGATAATAGCGAGGTCATACGTTGTGCGGGCATACGTCTTCCTTAAAAATAAGCGCTGCTAAAAATAGGTGGGGGAAAATAGAACCGATCAGATCAACATAGCGTGAAGCGAGTCTGATGGATTTAAATCAACGCTGGATTTTACATACATTGATGAATGTAAAATCATTGTCGCTAGTAATTACCCTAGGAAAGAACCGCTTTGGCACGTAGGACAAAAGAAGAAGCCCTTGAAACCAGATTCAGCCTGCTCGATGCGGCTGAATTATTATTCCAGCGCCAAGGTGTTTCACGCACATCACTCAAAGACATCGCCAGCGAGGCTGGCACTAGCCGGGGCGCAATTTACTGGCACTTTAAAGATAAGGCCGATCTTTTTAACGCCATGATGGAACGCGTCACCTTGCCGCTAGAGCAGGTGTTTGAAAACTTAGACCAAAACGCTCAAGAAGATACTTTGACGCATCTCAGGCAGGTGATGGAAGGAACTTTGCTTCTTATCACCAACGATAAGCGTACTCGGCGTGTGCTGGAGGTGGCCACCCACAAGGTCGAATATGTAGACGAGTTGCAATCCGTTCGCCTACGGCATCTGGCCGTGCGCAATATTTTCTTGGGTGAAATGGAAAAGGGTTTAAAGCAGGCAGCAGCAGAGCAATCTCTAATCATGCCTTTGACAAACGCTGAGGCCGCTCAAGGCCTGCACGCTTTGACAGATGGATTAATACAAAATTGGCTGCTGGACCCACAGGTTTTCGAGCTAGCCGAAAAGGGCACTCGGTTGATTGACGTTTATTTAGCAGGCTTAGGTTTTAGCCTCAAACCACTTAGCCGCCCAGCTTGAAAAGCTGACAAACTTTATTAATGCAAATGCCTAGGTTTGCGTCCGCCGCCGTGTCCTGATCCACCCTGCGAGCCGCCTAAGCCTCTGGGTGGTTTACCCAATTGCATGGAGCTGACCAATGCATCAAAACGCTCGGTAAACAGTTTGTCGACTGCTGCAACCACATCGCCCAACTCCGAGGCGTCGAAGTGCCGTTCCATTAAACCAATCATGTCTTGCACCAGTAAATCGCGCTGTACCTGCATGATGGCCGCTGGCGTAGGGCCGACGAAGTACATGGCGAAGTCGTCCCGCGCTTCTTGGTTGTGGTCGTCTTCCTCATCGTCATCATCAAAGTCGGAATCGTAAAACGTCACTTCGATGGGCGCGCCGTCTTGAGCCAGCTCGTTGAGCGCCATGCACATTTCATCAAGCGCCTGACGAAAATCTTCATCGCCGGGCACAGTCCAGCAAATCATCAAAACGTGTTGAGCTGCGTCAAAACGGATGCCGGGCTCTTCTTCGTAACTGCTTTCTGCCGCCGCTGCAAGCGACTTGGAGCCGTTGTATTTCCACAGTGGCTTAAGAGCCTCCTGCAGCTGTTCAAACGTGACTTCCTCGCGCAGCGGGACTTCGCCATGCACATGGATTTCGAAGGGGGTGTTGTAACTAGCCATCAAACGATCTTAACCCCAGAGTGGGTACCTAAACACCAAATAAAAGTCCTTTTGCATGCCCTGCACTTGATGCGAAGTCGATAGTAAAGCGCTAGGCCTGTCGTGCCTGAAGATTCGGTGTCTAAGTCACTTTGACAATGAACTTTTATCACTGTGTTTTGATTTTTCTAATTTATTTTTTTGTATTCGTACTGCTACGCCTGAACACCTAGTAGCCAGTATGTTTACTGCCGAAAAATAATAAAAATTATGTGTTTGGCAACTTTTTTTTAGCCTCAGCGCACAGTGGAAAAACCGTCAAAGTCAGCATTTGCACTCAATTGAGAATGATTCGTATTTGCGTATAGAATAAATACTCGATGAAACGGATCGCCAATCTAAGACCGCTCTTACTGAACTCATTCTCCGAATTAACCAGCCCATTCATGAATTTTTGCAAAAAAAATGGATAAGTCTTAAATAGTGACTGACTTGAGCACATTGACTGTGCTGCATTAGGGCTAGTCATCTTTACGGGCTTATTCACACCAAATAGAGCGACGCTGACCAGCAGGAGATTCAACAGCCTGATCAACACACCTTAAACGGATAAGACCAAAGTTCATCTTTATTTTCACAACGCCAAATGGCAGGAGTCAACACCATGTGCGAGCACGATGCAGAAAATTTCAACGTCATAAATATCCACAATGACAGTTGTGAGGTAACAGTAAGCAGCACGCAATCGACCGGTTCCCGACGACGACGACTTTGGGACTTGCCGCATCAATGCCATTGTTCTGTCGTAGGTGTTTGTTTGCCGTTGGACGCGTTAAAGCGACTCATAAACAAGGCTTTATATCAGCACAAAGTTTTGGCAGACGACTATGAGTTGCATCTTGGTGCAGTGGCTGAATGCACGCAACGCAACCGCTTGTCTGAGCTAATGCAGACCGAGTTAGATTCACGCTACATCCCTGAAATTCAATTATTCAAAGCAGCCAAGACTACCAATGCAGTGGCGCAATTGTGGGCGTCTACAGCAAATACAAGCAATGTGGCGGGTGCATTTTGGGCGGCGTTAACCCACCCACGTTGTGATGATGTTTTGCAAGAAGTCTTATGCCGCGACATGCACATGCTGCAGCACCAAGTGGGCGCTAGCGCGCGGATTGAAATCGAAAAATTTAATGCACTTCTAAACGAAAACGCGATCCTGGCCAGAGAACTCGCAAAAGTTCAAGCGCGTAGTACGCGGCTGTTAGCAGAAAAATCCAGAGAGGCCGAACGCCTGCAGCTTGAGCTCATGCAAATGCGCGCTGAACTGGCGGGTAAAGACTGCCGCATCGTTTTTTTATCTGAAAATTTAATCAAGCTCAAATCGGCCACACCCGACTTTGATGCGGGCGAGCGCTTGCAAAAAATAGTAGCACAAAAAAAGGTCCGTCAATCAGAGCTGGAAAAACAAAATCTTGAATTACGCCAAAAACTACGCACTACAACCAAGTCTTTGGAGACCTTTCAACAAGTTGTAGCCCATGCAGCAAGAACCCAGCTGGCACAACAAACAGAGATACACGCAGCACCCATCACACTGCATTTAAATCACAAAACTGTGTTGTGTGTGGGCGGGCGTAGCGGCAGCATTGCCAACTATAGAGATGTGATTGAGAAGGTTGGCGGGCGCTTCGCCCATCATGACGGTGGTATTGAAGATCGATCGAATATTTTGGATGCCAGCTTAGCCGCAGCAGACTTGGTTATTTGCCAAACTGGCTGCATTAGCCACAACGCTTATTGGAAAGTAAAAGACTTTTGCAAACGCACCGGAAAACGCTGCGTATTTGTTGAAAACCCAAGTGTTTCGTCACTGACCAGAGGCTTAGAACAAATCACCACAAACGATCTGAACACAAATTCCCTCAAACATGAGGTGTTAGTCAGCAGCAACGAAAAAATACAGTCCGTCATTGTTTCTAACTCTTAAACACCAGCAGTCGTTTGTGACAAAAGGTGGACAAAAAAAATCCGCCTAGCTGAACGCTAAGCGGATTTAATAAATTTAAAATACTGATTGTCAGGTGGGCGAAACCGGAACCGCATTTCATCTTGTAACCCTTATAAAGCCTAGGTTTTTTGTTTTCCACTTCATAAAGTACCAACATAAGTACCAACAAAAATAAATCTGTCTCTATAAATGGACAGTTTGACGTAACCAGCGCCAAAGACAGGAAAACAGACCAGGCCTAGTTTTTCGCCATCACCGCAAATAGCGCAGGTCTTCAAACGACTTGATCGCCAAAGTATTGGTTAACAGCCAGAGGGATAAACACCACGCGTTTGTGAGCGTGAATTTATCTAATTAGCTTGGCAAGTTCTTGGCAAGTTTTGGCCAGTACTTCAACGCCAGCTTGAGAAATTCCGACGATAGGCGCGGGCTTGAAATTGAAGTCCTGACCTGTAAAACGCTTGCAGTCAGGTGCGCTGCTCACTTCGCGCGCGTATGGACTCGGAAAATTCATGGTGAGCGTGCGTGGCGTGTTATCCATCTACACACAGTTATGCAGGCGGTTTGCTGGTTGCTGGCTTGTGATCGGCTAGTCATGTACTGAGCCAAGAAACCGGCGCAGTCAATCCCCTTGCAGGCCGTTCGAGACGTGGCATTTGCACCCCGCCATGACCGCGCCTAAAAACTCACTCGCAGTGGCGTGCGCGAGTTGGCATGAAGATAGCCCTAATTCTGGGGACATCTATTTGTTAGCAGGTGCGTGCGCAACGTTGCATAAATAGATGAAGCGCAAAGCCGCCGTATCTTTCCTCGCAGGCGCGTGCGTAATGTGGCATGGGTCGCGTTTCAAACGCGAGCAAGACGAGTACCTCGCAGTCGCGTGCGCAACATGAAATACTGAACTGAAAAATCAGCGTAGTTAATGCCAACTCGCAAGAGTGTGCTTAGGTCTGCACGTCAACGCAACTTTACGTACACCCTTCAGGTCGCTTAGCGGCTTTTGGTTACTGGTGATTTCTCATCCTTTGCAGCCTTGGTATGGCCTAGCCCATTCCCACCAAAATAGACCAAGGAAAAATTTCCTGCGCCTCCCAAGACCTGCATCACCATCTTCAAAAAGTCAGAGTGCATCAATTCGGCTTTTTTGATTTCATTTTGATTAATCTGAGCGGGTGATTTTTTGTCCACGTGGGATAACAGTCGGTTTCCAGCTCTGGTGCGCGCCAGACTTTCGCGCCCCCCCTGCGCTCCTAAAAAAATAGATCATTTCGCGGTTGCGCCAATAAAGGCTTACGACCGGTTCGTCTTAAACGTGTTGGATAGTTTCAGCCGCCCCCCCCCCCCCCGATTGCATTTCTACCAATACGACCCCCGGTTTGTTTTTCGCGGTTGCAAGCAAAGTGGGCAATGATCGGTTTTACACTTATATGCGCTAAGACTTTTGCGCCCCCCCCACTCTTTTATAGCAAGCGCCATTTATTTACCGTCTATGACCGCCTGTTGCCGCCTGTTGCCGCCTGTTGCCACCGACATTCGATTTCAAGTACCAATTAGTGGCTAGCTCATGCTTTACGCGGACCAATTTTCTCCTAACGCTTGCGCTTGCTGTAGTACCAGTTCCACTGCCGCATCCTGCAGGTCTGGCGGATATTTGTATTTGCGCAGTATGCGTTTGACCATTAAGCGTAATTTTGCGCGCACGCTATCGCGTTCTGACCAATCTACGCTTAGGTTTTGACGCAGGTTTTCGGTTAGTTCATGAGCGATTTTTTTTAGCGTTTCATCGGTCAGTTCACGCACTGCTGATTCGTTGGTTGCTAGGGCATCGTAGAAAAGAACTTCGTCTTCGCTCAGACCCAAAGTTTCTCCACGCGTAGCGGCTTCGCGGAATTTTTTTGCCATCTCTATTAACTCTTCCATCACCTGTGCGGTTTCTATGGATCGGTTCTGGTAACGGGCAATCACGCTGGCCAGCATTTCTGAGAACTTGCGGTTTTGTACCACATTGCTGGCAAATTTGCTTTTGATCTCACCTTCTAAAAGTCGCTCTAATAATTCCACCGCCAGATTCTTTTCTGGCAGGTTACTCACCTGGGCTAAAAACTCATCATCTAACAGGCCGATATTGGGTTTGTCTAAGCCTACTGCATCAAAGATATCCACCACGCTATCCGACACCACGGCTTGACTGATGATTTGTCGAATGGCTAGTTCACGTTGTTCGTCAGTACGTCTGCCGGCAGTAGCTTCTCGCTTGGTCAGCAGCACTTTGACCCCTTGCAGAAAAGCCACTTCCTCGCGCACCGCCTTGGCTTCGTCGAGCGTGCAGCACAGCGTAAAAGCTTTACTCATGGCTAGCGCTACATCTGCAAAGCGCCTTTTGCCTTCCTTAATCCCTAAAACGTGGTTGGCTGCGCCTGCGTGTGTTTTGTGGCCACCGCTCATAAAGTCGCTGTAATCAAACCCGTGCAGCATGGCGCGCAGCACGTCTATTTTCTCCATCAGCAAACTAAAGGCTTCATGTACGTCTACGGTTGGTCGGCCTTTGCCTTTGCTGTTTGTGTATTCCTTTACCGCCGCCTTAAGCTCACTACCAATGCCGATATAGTCCACCACCAAGCCACCTTGCTTGTCCTTGAAGACCCGGTTCACACGGGCAATAGCTTGCATCAGGTTGTGGCCCTTCATGGGTTTGTCCACGTAAAGGGTGTGCACGCAGGGGGCGTCAAAACCGGTGAGCCACATGTCTCGAACAATCACCAAACGCAGCGGATCTACTGGGTCTTTAAATCGTTTTTCTAAACGTTTTTTAACCTGCGCGTTGTAGACGTGAGGGCGCAGCAGTGCCTTGTCACTGGCCGAGCCTGTCATCACGATTTTGATGGCACCAAGTTCTGGGTCTGCGTCGTGCCAGTCCGGGCGCAACTTGACGATCTCGTTGTACAGATGCACACAGATGTCGCGGCTCATTGCCACCACCATTGCCTTGCCGGTTTGCGCGCTATTACGGGCTTCAAAATGGGCTACCAAATCAGCCGCGACGCTGGCTATTCGGGGCTCGGCGCCGACTACTTTTTCTAGCGCTGCCCAGCGGCTTTTGAGCTTGGCTTGGGCGCTGTCCTCTTCGTCTTCAGCGAGTTCGTCAACCTCATCGTCTAGCAAGGGCATATCTGCATCTTTTAACCGCAGCTTGGCTAGGCGCGATTCAAAATAAATAGGCACGGTCGCACCGTCTTTTTGTGCTTGCTGCATGTCGTAGACATGGATGTAGTCACCAAATACAGCCCGGGTATCACGGTCTTCGCTAGACACAGGCGTGCCCGTGAAAGCCACAAAAGTAGCGTTTGGTAAGGCGTCGCGCAAATGCTGGGCGTAGCCGACTTGATAGCTTTCTTGACCGGGCTTGCCTTTGAGTTTGGCTTCAAAGCCGTACTGTGTGCGGTGCGCCTCATCAGCGATAACGACTATGTTGCTGCGCTCAGACAGCACCGGGAAAAAGTCCTCGTCCTCGCCCGGCATAAACTTTTGAATCGTGGCAAAAACAATGCCGCCAGAGGGCCGATTGCCCAGCTTGCTGCGCAGGTCTTGCCGGGTAGTCGCTTGCACCGGCTGTTCGCGCAGCAGGTCTTGCGCCAAGCTGAACACGCCAAACAACTGACCGTCCAAATCATTGCGATCGGTGATGACGACTATGGTTGGGTTCTCCATCACCGGCTCTTGCATGACCCGGGCCGCAAAGCACGTCATAGTAATGCTTTTACCGCTGCCCTGGGTGTGCCAGACCACGCCGCCTTTGTGCGAACCGCCGGGGCTGGAGGCTTTGATGACTTGCACGATGGCCATGCGCACCGCATGAAACTGGTGATAGCCCGCAATCTTTTTGATGATGCCGCCGTCGTCCTCAAACAGCACAAAATAACGCAGATAGTCCAGCAGGTAGTGCGGCGCCAGTACACCGCGCACAAGCGTTTGCAGATCATCAAATTCACCCAGCGGGTCAAGGGCTACGCCATCAATCGTGCGCCACGCCATAAAGCGCTCAGGGTCAGCGCTCAAACTGCCCAGCAGTGCCTCGGTGCCGTCCGAGATGACTAGCAACTCGTTGGTCTGGAACACCTCAGGTATTTGCTCTTTGTAGGTCTGAATCTGATCGTAGGCTTTCCAGATATCGGCCTTTTCATCCGCCGGATTTTTTAGCTCAATCAAAACTAAAGGCAAACCGTTAACAAACAAGATGATGTCCGGTCGGCGTGTGTGGCGCGGGCCTTTGATGCTGAACTGGTTCACCGCCAGCCATTCGTTGTGCTCAGGCGTCGTCCAGTCGATTAGGCGTACAAAGTCGCCCCGTGTTTCAGCGTCTTTCTGGTACTGAACCGGCACACCGGTCACCAGCAGGCGGTGAAAGTATTGGTTTGCGGTCAGCAGAGCCGGAATACCCAAATCCATCACCTGCTTAAACGCCTCTTCGCGGGCGGCATCGGGAATGCTGGGGTTTAGGCGGTTGATGGCCTCGCGCAGCCGAAAAGGCAAGATCACCTGACGGTAGCTGTTGCGCTCAGGCGTGGGGCTGTCGTGAGCGATGTCAGGGCCGTAGCGATGGCTATAACCCACATCTTGCAGCCAAGCTAGGGCTTCTTGTTCGAGTTGGTCTTCGGTCATTCCAAGTCACTCATCAGAAGCCACTGCGGTTACCGCATCGGTCTGAGATTCGTCTACTTTTGGGCGCAAAAGATTCACATCATGAGCTTTCATGACCTCAAAGACGCCATCTTCATAAGGGTTGTCTAGTTTTCCATCGTGAAACAGTTGGTAGAGCAATACCCAGTAGCTGTCCAACTCGTAAAGGTCTTTGCTATCCAATGTGTCACAAAACCCTATGACTTTGTCTTGGTGTTGCCCCGTCCAATATAACGTGAGAAGAGTGAATGCGTCACGTGTTCCAACCACTTTGGTTGCAACTTCGTCTTCTATCTGCGCGTTGTGATATCCAAGGAAGTAAAGCGCCCAGCACATGCCATCCGAGCGTCCGACACGCGCATTCTCAAGAACAATAGCATTAAGTTTGTGAGTTTCTTCACCAAAGAAAAATGAAGTACCGGTAAATTGGATTGCATTGTCTTTCAAAAGCCCTTCAAGGAATGGCAACAGCACCGGCTGCTGAAATGCCAAAGTAAGCAAATAGTTGAGCACTTCACCATGAGCAAGCCCCGGTAGCGGCTTACCCAACAGTGCCTTGGCTGCAAACTTCAATACACTGCCGTCTGGGTTGGCCGAGTTGAGGCTTACTGCAAAGTCAAGAAACTGAAAGGCTTGATATGCAGACACAGTCTCCGTATTCGGTAAGCGATGATTCAACTCCACAACCCAAGCATCACTGAGCGGCTGAGGTAACCGAAGCACCATTGTCTTCTTAATGTTCAGTTGGAACTTGTATTTGGCGATTTCGGCTTCAAGCAAACGGACAAATTCCGCCGCACGTTCCTCTGTTTCGCAGTGGCACGTGTAGTCGTCTATGAATCGGGTGTAGCTAAACCCATTCTTGCGGAGTGCTTCGTCGATGCGCGCCAGAATAATCTCTGCCAAAACATTTGATGTTCCTGGGCCGATGGCAATACCCTGTGTTTCGTCCCGTCGGCATGCACGAAGATTTTTATCAATTTGGTTGTACCAGACATTCTTAGCCATCTTGTTTTTCTTGGCCTCCTCATGACCGACAAGCGCCCAAGGCACAGCATGAGAGTAGATACTCGGAAAGCAGTTTGCAATATCCGTGCTCACGCGGTACAGCTTCCCAAAAGCGTGCGACAAATGTCGATTCGACTTTTCAACTGTGTTGCTGTAACCGTTCATGATAATCAGTCGTCCATCCGAATATTGCTGTGGTTTGATTTGACTGTTTGGGTTGTCAACGATGTAGTCGAATTTTTCCCAATGCTCGTGCAGTGAAAGGCATAACTTTGCATACGGTAGGGGATGTGGCATTGCCAAAATTCGACAAACACTGTTGAACCGAGTTAGTTTGTATTCGACATGGTCGTAACCAGAATAGCCTGTGACTTTGCTCGTGCGAAACTCTAACGTCCCAAGTGCTCGCGCAACCGTTGGACTGAATGCCACTGTCGAAAAGATGGGTGGCATTTCCTCGTGAGCCTCCCTCTGCGTTGGAAGATAGTTATGCCCCAGCAAGGCTGTCAGCGCGAAATCTTTGTCGATGCTCACACTATGACCGCCGTATGCTCGGATACATCAGGATGCAAATGCAACTGACCCGAGATTAGGCGCGGGAGCAGGGTTTCGCGGAGGGTAACTAAAGATTGAGCTTGTAGGCTGTTTTGAATGAGTATTGCAACGATTGGTTCAAGCACTGAATTTGCCGCGTTAAGAACAGCGGCAGTGGAAATACATACCTTTGCAGCCGTTAAATGACCGCGTTGTATATGCCCCATAGTAGTTGCTTTGCTTGCTGCGGTTTGCCGAAAATCGGCCAAGTGGTGACGCGTCCAGAAAAAGTAGAACCATTTTGGGAACGCCTCAGACGTGACTTTAAATAAGTGCTGATTTAAAGCACCTTCACCTCCGCACCAGATCTCCACCTCAAGGCTACCAGACCAGGAAAACAGCACATCACCGTTTTTGACAACGTATTCAGGCTTAATGTTTCGAGATGCTTGGTCTGATCCAACTGAATTGCCTTTGCGAAGTTGTGCAATTTTGATAATGGGTAAGTCGCTATGGCCGGTAGGTGGGAACTTTTGGAGAGCAAGGCCGTTTAAGAAGGCTGCGATAGTGTCCAGTGATTGCACTCGCCATCCCTTTGGAACCGACCCCAACGCCGACTCCTCCAACCCATCTGGAAACAGCGCCGCCGTGGCCTCGTCCATACCTTGGGGCGCGCGGCCTTGCATCTTGGCACGCACGGGGTCGAAATCGACAAACCACGACTTGAATAGCGCTTGGGCGATGGCTTCTAGCGTGGCGTTGGTTTCGCGTAGGAGGGTGATGCGGTTTGTCAAAGCCTCTGAAATGCCAGAAATCCATTTGATCTCCGCGTCCGTTGGCAACGGTATGGGTAGCTTTCGTATGTCTTTGAGATTTAGAGTCTTCTGAACAGTAGTGTTCAACACTGCATCAATGAGGTGCCGACCAGCAGTGCTTTCCAAAACCGTCTTCAAGTAAGTACGAAGGCTGATGTCTTGTAGCCGGATAACGGCAATCGCCCGAGCTGGATTCCAGCCAACCATCTCAGGCGTAACCACGATGCATTCGCCAGGATTGCCGACAAGTGTAATGAGCAATTCATCGCCAACCAACTTTGTGCGCCGATGCTCTTCATCAGTAGCAGCCGAAATGCAATAAGTTGGGCGCAACGCAACGCCATCTTTTATGTCACCAACCTTGAGCAGCGGTGTCCCCCCTGGAGTGTCTGGACCGGGGTACATGACGCCAACAGCAATTCCCTTGGCATCTCGAAAGAAAGACTCAAGTGGCGCGATCGTCCAATCGGCGGGCAATTGGCCACCAGCATGTTCCCAGAGCTTTTGTAGCTCAGAACTCATACCCCAGCCCCCCCAGCTTCTGCCGAATCAACTGGTCCAGCTCGGCTCCCTTTGTCATCTGCTCACCCAGCTTCTCGGTGAGCTGCTGCATCTTGGTGGCAAAGTCTTCGTCGTTGTCCTCTACCTCTTCGGCACCCACATAGCGCCCCGGAGTAAGCACATGGCCGTGTTGGGCGATTTCGGCCAGTGGCACGCTGCGGCAAAAGCCTGCTATGTCTGCATAGTCACCGGCATCAGCTTCGCCGCGCCAAGCGGCGACTACTTCGGCAATGCGATCAATGACAGCGTCAGTCAATTCGCTCTGCACCCGGCTAATCATGCTGGCTTGCTTGCGGGCGTCTATGAACAGTACTTGGCCTTTTCGTTCTGCCGGCTTTTGTCTGCACAAAAACCATAGACAGGCGGGAATTTGGGTGTTGAAAAATAACTGGCCAGGCAGAGCGACCATGACTTCTATGACGTCAGCTTCGACCATAGAGGCACGGATTTGCCCTTCGCTGTTTTGGCTACTCGACATAGAACCGTTGGCCAGCACAATGCCGGCGCGGCCCGTGGGTTTGAGGTGGTGCAGCATGTGTTGCAACCACGCATAGTTGGCATTGCCCTGCGGCGGGTCGCCATGCACCCAGCGTGGGTCGCCGGTCAGACTCCCGTGCCACCAGTCGCTGATATTGAAGGGCGGGTTGGCCAGAATAAAGTCAGCCCGCAGATCCGGGTGCTGGTTGCGGGTAAAGGTGTCGCCCGGTTCGCGGCCTAGGTTGAAGTCAATGCCGCGAATGGCTAGGTTCATGGCGGCTAGGCGCCAAGTCGTGGGGTTGGCTTCTTGCCCGTAAATCGACACATTGCCGAGCTTTCCGCCGTGGGCTTCGATAAAGCGTTCTGACTGGACAAACATGCCGCCCGAGCCGCAGCAGGGGTCGTAGACCTTGCCGGTGTGCGGCGCCAAAATGGCGACCAAGGTTTTGACTATGCTGGCTGGGGTGTAGAACTGCCCGCCGCGCTTGCCTTCGGCACTGGCAAACATACCCAGAAAATACTCATACACCTGCCCCAAAATATCGCGGGCGGTGCTGGGGTTGTCGCCAAACCCTATGGTCGATACCAAGTCAACCAATTCACCCAGCTTGCCGTCAGGCAGTTGGGCGCGGGCGTAACGCTTGTCCAAAATGCCTTTGAGCTTGGGGTTTTCTTGTTCAATAAGCGTCAGGGCTTCGTCAATGCGTTTGCCAATGTCTGGCTGCTTGGCGGCGGCACGCAGAGCTTCCCATCGGGCGGATTCGGGTACCCAAAAGGCGTTGACTTCTTTGTAGTAGTCACGGTCTTCTAGCTCGGCGTCTATGTCGCCGGGTTGGGCATCGTGAAAGAAGTAGTCATCCGCTGGGTTGGTGAGACGGCTTGTTAACTCAGCCCGGCGGGCAGCAAAGGTGTCGGAAATGTATTTGACGAAAATCAAGCCGAGCACTAAATGCTTGTATTCGGCGGCGTCCATATTGGTACGAAGCTTGTCCGCAGTCGCCCAGAGTGTTTTTTTAATGTCGTCCAGCATGCTTTGGCGTCATCCCTAATCATTGGTTTGTGTTTGCTAGAGATTATTAACCATTGAGTTGTATCTCATGTGGTGGCTGTACATACAAATAAAACAAACTACTCGTTCTTAAAGTGGTCCTATCCAAATGAATGAACAGCAGAGTCCTCTAAAGATTGGCGATACAGATTTTCAAAGTTAAATGGACTTAGCTATTGCCGCCGACCACAAACTGAGCCACTTATGGAGGCTGTGCCGCTTCATAACTGAGCCAAGTGTTTGACTAGTTTTGCCTGATTTTTAGGCAGGAGCAAACAAGGTGATCACCATGAAAATGTTGGACAAGATACGGCGCATGCATGTGCGCGACAAGATGTCGGTGCTCTCTTTAGCAAAGCGCACGGGGCCTTAACACAATAAATTTACTTTAATGCTTTTGAGAACTTTGACGTCATGCCTGCCAGCGAATGGCTGACCTGGGCGTCATGTTTCGCACGCGGGCTCGCGAAGGTTGCCCTGTTCATCCCTTTAGGCTTGCCGCCATTGCCATTAAGAATCCCCAGCGCTTGCGGATAGAGTCCGCCCGACTGCCTATCGGCCCGGTCGTGCGACTGCTCGCGTCGCGTGTTGTACGCCAGCTTGCGGCAATGCCTGCACGCATACACACCGCCGCCATACAGAACCGCCATTCGCCGCCTATAGCCCCGCGTCGGGCATAGCCACCAGACACGCTGACCGCCTAAGTTGCAAGGTGTGAGCAAGCCCCACAGAGTAGCTCACGTCTTCCCACTCGCCGCCGTGTTGCCGCTGTCGATAGTTAAGGGTCACGTTGCCAACGCCTGCGTGCATATTGATGTTGCCTAAAGTCTGGCCATTGCGACTCCACGACCAACTACTGACGCGCCCTAACGCCAGTTTTCCGGCTCAGTTTATCTTGCGTATGTCCAACTCTCTGTAGTCACCCGTACAGTGCTTGCTCATGCTGTCCGTCCTTTTAATAAATCGAAATCAATTGGCAACTTTGATTAATCCTGATTGTTTTCATGTTTTCTTTAGCGCTGTCACTACGGCTATTGCACTGGTCAATGGGCGCTGTTTGAATAGTCACTCCACAACGCCGCGCCGACACCGCAGCGCAGTCCATAGCCAGCCGCACGGCCAGCGGCAATACAGGCCGCGCATTTGAAGTGGTGCGCTTGGTAGGCTTGGTCGAGTTCGCGCCAGTCGATCTGATCGGCTTGTATAGCCAGTGCAGCAGGTTCGCTGACCACGTCGTCTAGCTGGTCGGTCAGTACGTTTGCGCGGGCATTGTTTATAAGCGGCACTGAAAGGGTGACAGGCTCCCGCTTTTGTAGGTATTGCATGACTGATCTGAGGCCCATCACACGCCTCCCGCCTTTAAGCCCAAACATTTGCATTGAACATTGTTCAAACAGGACGTTTCAGACGTATCAGGCGTGCAAGCCGCATGGGCATTGGGTTTGCGCTGATACGGCATGTTTTTCCAAGCCGTATCAGCCGTATCAGGGACGGCCTTTGACCTGCTTAGTGATACGTCTGATACGTCTGCCGAATTAGTGCCGTAGCAGCCCAAACCCGCATAAACACTGGCTTGCACGGCTGATACGGCTGATACGTCCCTTTTAACAATACCAGTAGGTTTAGCGCTGATCATTTTCAGCCCCTAGTGTCTTGTTGGTGTGGACTGTGTAGAGTTTCAGACCTCGACCACCAATGCGCATGAACCGTGCTCGCTCACCATTAGCGCCCGGTGCGTCGATCATTCCAGCGTCTTGCAGGGTGTCCAGCGCCCGTGTGAAGTCAAACCCTTTAAGTGCTTCGCGCAAGCCGCTTGACGTGAACAGGTAACTACGGCCATTGCCAGCAATACGCCACCAGCCTGCCCGGTTGTGCACCATAGGCGAGTGCTGTTCATCGCCGTTATCAACATCAGAAAAACGGCTGTCACCGTGGCGTTCTATAAAACTGTTCACGACATCGGCAATTTGCTCGCCTTCGGAATTGCCTTGGGATACGCCGCCGCGCAAGGACTGCCAAGCGGCAAAGCCCACCGCCGCCGCTTTAATGGCTTCGCCTACCGTCCATCCTGTCACCCCGTAGCTGGTTGCTAACTCACCGGCCAGCGCCAAGACTGCAAAGCGTGTTGCAGCTCGTTTGCTCTGACCCTCACCGCCTAGCGCTTGAAATTCTGGCTTTGCCTTGATCTCATCCAAAGCGTCACTAAAACTGTCGTCGTGGTCACGCGTGAGCTTTTCCAAAAAGGTTCGGCCTGCGTGTCCGTAGTGGGTTGCTGCCTCGCGCTTTAGAGCATCAGAAAATGCCGTGCCGCTGTCGAACTGGTGCAAGGTGTCCCAAGCGCCATAGGTGCGCTGTGCTGGCACGTCTAGCAGCCTGACTGATTGGCCAGCTTTAACCCGGTGCCCGCCCTCGGTCATAGTCGTGGCAATTGAGCGCTCACCGGTAGACAGCACGCTACTGCGCCACCGCATCACAGCGCGTGCCGAACCTGTGCGGCCAGCGCGTTGCTTACCCCGGCCATTGCCCAGCATGTAGACGACTTCACCTACTGCGCGTGGATCGCACTCTGAGATTTCATCGAGCGCCAGCAGCGAGTCGTTAAATAAAGCGGCTGCGCCTTCTAGCCCGTTGCTAGTTGTTCTCCAACTGCGTTTGAAGTTAGGCCCACCCCAGACACTACAGGCCGATTCAATAGCGGTTGTCTTACCGGTCGAGCTGTCGCCGATCAAGTGAATGCCGCCGCTTTCTGCATTACAGCGCGCCAGCACCGGCCCGGCAAAGGCGGCAGACAAAGCCAACACCAGCAGCGGATTACCAACGGCCAGCGCAGCAGTACCGGCCTGCCACCCGGCCAGCGTTCCTGCAGTGGTGTATTCCTCTGCGCCGCGCTCGCCCGACTGATAGGCGAAGCCGTCTTTCTTGGGGCCAATAACAATGTCTGGCAAAACGAATGCTTTAAATTCGGTGTTTGCCCAACCTGTTTGCAGCACGCATTGAATCCGCCGCTTGGGTGCCTTGTCCTGCAAGTACTCAGCGAGCGTGTACCTAGCGCGTGGGTCAATCTCGACACCCATGCCTAAAAGCTCGCCGCGCAAGTCGCTACAGTCACCGCGAAGCATGTTCATGGGCATAGCCCAAGTCGTCCACTTACCCTGCGTGGACTTGATGCGTAGCAAGCGCCCGTAGTTGCCGTCTTGGGCGTCAGTGGTCACAGCGTCAATGTGAAGTGGACTACAGACCCATTCTTGGGTCGGTGTTGCTGGTGTATCGCCCCTGCCTTGCTTCATACCAAAGAGCCACACACCGGGCCGGTATTTGCAGTCGACAACCTCGATCCAATCGTCAAGGACAACGAATTTAGGTCTGTCTTTTTCGCTAGGTATGAGGCTTGACGTCGGTTTTGTCGCCACTGTATCCCCGTTGGATTTAGCCGCTTTTACAGCCAAACTCTCATGCGTAGGCGCCGTGCCTTCTACGTCATCTGTAGTCCTAGAATTTGTCAATGTCAGCATACGAACCCCTCAGTCTCAGAAAAACACTCGCGCACTGCGGCCAGTCCAGCCAATGCGGCTAGGTCGTTAAAGTCGGTTGCCTTCGGTGGTCTGTCGCCCGGAAATTGCGGGCTAATGGTGAAGCCGCCAACGGACAGCGCTGCCGACTTAGCAGCAGTCGTACCGGGGTTGCCCTCTGTGCGCCAGTCATCATCAGCCGCAAGAATGATGACTAGGTCGGGATACTTTTTATGCAGCGCCATTGCCACCCTTCCAAGATTGCCAGAGTTAAAAGCCACTGCCACCGCCTGCCCTGTAGCCTCATGAATGCTGGCAGCAGTAGCGAAGCCTTCGCAGACGATCAGCAGGCCCGCAGGTTTGCCAATCGAGTGATAACAGCCGCTAACCCTGCCGTCCTTGTAAAAGCGTTTATCGCCGTCCTCACCAATGCTTTGCAGGCTGTGCAAAGTGCCTGCCGTGTCGCGCATGGGCACTAGCAACTTGCCCTCGAAGATTCGCAGGGCATAAGGTCGAATGCCTTTAGCCACTAAGTAGGGGTAATTGGCCGGGGCTGGCCAAGCCTGCGCCCATTGCAGAGCTGCCGATTCGCTGGCTTGCTGGTGACGCTGCACTAAGTCGGCATCACGCTGCGCCCGCATAGCTTGTACCCGGCTTCGGTGGGCGTCTTGCTCTACTTGAGTCATATCGGTGGTGGTCTTGCTGCACCAGCTAGAAACCAGCCCTGAGCGCCAATCGCCGAACGATCCAGCCGCCACACAGTCAAGGTAAAGCACGTACCAGCCCGACTCATCACCGCGCTTGCCGTTGGTGCTAAACCGGTGGATAGCGCCGTCCTCGTGGATCACGTCAGGGGCATCAAGGCCAGTAGCCGCTATGGCCTGCCGGAATTGATCAACTAGGTTATTCATGATTAATCCCCAATTGCCGCGCAAAGCCTTGCAGCTCGGCGAAGTCTTTGCAGTAGCGTGTCATGCCGTATTTGCAAACTGTGAAGTCGCCGCTTTCGCCTTTAATGACAGCGTGGCCAGCCAATGCAAAGTAGGCCGTCAGGTTGGCGAGTAGCTTGTTTTTAGCCCCTACAGTGGGACAATTGGCAAGGGTTGTATTTGTGTCTAGGCCGTTGGTGTTGGTAGCGCCAGCGGCCTTTTTTATTTGCTTGTTGCTCATGCCTTCACCTCCTGCAAGTGAGTCGCCAGCGCATAAGCCCGATCGGTGATTTCCCCTGCCAATGCCGAAAGTTCAAAGGCAACATTGCTTAAGACGCTGCCTAATTCGTCATCCTGAGTCGTCCAGCTTTTAGACCCCGGCACTGACTCCAAAATAACAGCCGCCATTTCAGGACGGTAAAGCGTTGCGCACTCAATCCCCTCAAGGACGCGTCTGGCTTCGGATGCGAATGCCGCCAATTTAATGACGTTCATCAGGTGGTGCAATTTCAAACCGTCTTCATCGGCTTGATCTCGAATTGCTTTAGTGGTGGCGTTCATGCTGCACCGCCGATCTGTGCATCAGCGCAAGCTTGTTTGAGCATGGTCAGAGCGCGACTAGCGCGGCCTGTCGCTGCAAATAATGCTTTGCTGGTGCTGGGTTGCCGAATATGAAACAGCGCCGTACTAAGGGCGTTTTCAATGGCTTGTTGACGTGCGATTTTGTCCGCTGTGGACGTGGTGGGGGTGTTGACCTTGGTCATGGCTTCGGCTCCTTTACGAGACTGAAAACCACACGCCGCCTTTTCAAGAGCAACGGGTGGACGGGATGTTGAAAACATGGATAAAGCCATGCGGTCAGCCTTACGGACTAACCCATCCCGCCCGTAAACCAAAGAATTAGGACGTGAAAAAACCTCGCTATCGGGGAGGTTGCCCGCTTTATCTAGGATGTTTTCAAGCATCGGCCCCAGCAGTTCCGGGGTTGGTTGAAATGTAGCACAGCTTTTGCGCTGTGTCGTCGTTGGTGTGTTTTGAAACATGACCATGCTCACACCGTTAAGGCGTTAAGCCAGCCGCGCACGTCGCCAACTCGCCATGCGGTCACACGGGTACTTAGCTTTAAAGGCCGGGGAAATGTTCCCGCCGCCACCTTGCGCCAGAGCGTAGGGCCGCTAAACGGCAAGGGTGCAGGAACACCCGGGCGCTTTGGGCTTTGCACTAGCTGCGCCTCACGGATTAGCGCCGTGTCGGGCATTAGATCGAATGATGGAATAACGGCCCACGGCTTTTGCGTAATGGCCGGGGTGACTATGGAAACGGGCTTTTGTTTAGCCTTGGTGGTTTGTGACATTGACTGCCCTCATGTGAATGAAGGTTTGAATGTCGCGGCGATTGATAGATATATTTACCGTTAGCTGGCTAGCCGTTACGTGTAGCTGGCCAGCCGTTACGTGTAGCTGGCCAGCCGTATCAATCTGGCGTGCGCCGCGTCCTCAGTGCATCGTAAATAAAACGCTCCGGATTTTTGGAAACACAAGCTAAGTGATCGGGTATCTGTGCCGATAACTTGCGTGCAATACCAGCGTGATGATCTCGCATAGATGCAGCCATTGAAAACACCCACAACTTTAATTCTCGCGTTTTCCTGTGCCGGACTTCTTGGCCTGCAAGCCCTTGACGTGAAAGCTTAATTCGATTGTTCTCTTCACTTTCTACTATATTTGTAGCCACACCAAGAACAAAACCCATTTCAAAATTCGCTAGGATTAATAATTCATATCCGTCTGGATAACCTATCTTCTCAGCAGTAAATACGAAAGCTGACGCCTTACAAATAGCTGTAAATGCCGCATCTGAAATATCGTCGACATTTTCCACATCAGAAAAAATTTCTTTATCTAAATTTAATTTTTTTGAAATCTCTTTTATGCCAATCTCTACCAATGTTTCGAACGATAGCGAAACATCATAGATACAATCATCTAGCAACTTTTGGCTATAGCTGAGCGCAAGTAAAAAATTATCTCGCTGCATTTTTCCCCCTAGCCCCTGAAATAAGGTGCCAGTCCAACCCGTCAGGGGGTAACGGGTTTTTGCTGTCGGTAATTAGTCGACGGCTAGGACTGGCTAAAAGTGTTGTCTGTTTTGCTTAAGCCGTTTTTAACTGGATGACGTCAGCGCCAGCGCGCAGCTTGTCGAGGTAGTTGGCCCACCGCTGCATCATCTTGCGGCGTGCCGGTAGATGCGCTGTGCGGTTGTAGGCGCGCCCATTGGCATCCTTCACCGCGTGGGCTAATTGATGCTCGATCAAATCCACACGCTCACTCATCACCTCGTCCATGATCGTCCTAGCCATGGCCCGGAATCCGTGGGCGCTGTGCACTTCTTGCGCGTATCCCATGTTTCTAAGCGCCGCATTAATGGTGTTCTCACTCATTGGCCGTTCACCTGTGCGTAGACCCGGAAAAACAAACTTACCGTGACCGCTTAAGGTGTTTACGTTCAGCAAAATCTCCACCGCCTGAACGGACAATGGGACAAGGTGGTCGACCTTCATTTTCATTTTGACGCCGGGTATGCGCCACTCAGCCGTCTCTAAATTAATCTCTGCCCATTCGGCCTTACGCAATTCGCCGGGCCTTACAAACACCAACGGTAATAGCTTGAGCGCTGCTACGGTGTAGGGGTGCCCTTGGTATTCAAAAATAGATCGCAGTAGATCACCGGCTTGCTTAGGCTCGGTGATCGCAGCAAAGTGACCGGCTTTGTGCTGGGTGAGTGCGCCCTTAAGGTCTTGCGTAATGTCGCGATCTGCACTACCTGTTGCAACTGCATACCTAAAAACTTGACCGCATATTTGTTTGACACGCTGCACGCTGTCCAGCGCGCCCCGGGCTTCCATCTTGCGCAGAGCTGTCAGTACGTCACGGGGGCCAATGGTCGAGATAGGCATCGACCCAATGAACGGAATAACGTCTTTTTCAAGCCAAGTTGTCACTTTGCCGTGGGTGCTAGCCATACGTTCATCAGCAGTCTTTTCAAGCCATTCACGCGCTACCAGCTCGAAGGTGTTGGCAAGCGCCGCGGCCTTGGCCAGCTTGTCAGCTTTTTTAGCTTCACCCGGGTCTGTACCTTCGGCCAGCAATTCACGGGCTTTTTCACGCCGCTGCCGTGCCTTTAGAAGTGAGACTTCAGGGTAAGTTCCTAGCGCTAGCGTTTTCTGTTTGCCGTCGAACCGGTATGCTATGCGCCAGTATTTGCCAGCCTCTTTGACAAGGAGGTAAAGCCCTCCGCCATCAGTGTGCTTCTCGCCCGTAGGTGCACCATTTGATTTAGCGTTCTTAACAAACGTGTCTGTCAGTGCCATGAATTACCCTTTTGTTGGTATCTCGTTTGTTGGTATTTCAAAGTACCAACAAAAGTACCAACAAATTGTTGGTATGTCATGTTACCCCGTGAGGTTACTTGAGGCAAAGAAAAACCCGCTGTAGCTATGAACTAAGCGGGTTTTGAGGACTTATGAGACTTACTGAAGCTATGGGGTGGTGCCCGAAACCGGAATCGAACCGGTACGCCCGCTATTCACGAAGCGGCGGATTTTAAGTCCGCTGTGTCTACCTATTCCACCATTCGGGCCATACGACTATTGTGAAACAAAAAAGCCCCAAAAAAAGGGGCCTAAACAAGATTTACGCTTTCAACTTGGAGGCGCGGCCCGGAGTCGAACCGGGCTAGACGGATTTGCAATCCGTTACATAACCGCTTTGTTACCGCGCCATGTTCTAAATCTAAATTGTTATACGTTCCATGAAAAAGGACAGCACTTTTGGTGCTGCCCTTTAAGTATGGAGCGGGAGAAGAGTCTCGAACTCTCGACCTCAACCTTGGCAAGGTTGCGCTCTACCAACTGAGCTACTCCCGCATAATATCTAAATTCTAACCTTAAAAACTCAGGCAAAAATCAGAACCAGAAAACATTTTTTAGACTTGCGAAACAAAAATAAGGTTTATGAAACTTAGATCACAACCAAAAATTATTACAGCTAATTTGATTTTATTTTCTTATAAACCCGAAAGCTTAAAGATGAATTTAATCAAACATGCTTGAATCGCAAATCCAAAAATAGAAGCAGCAAATAAATGCTGCATTCTTAAATTTGGAGCGGGAGAAGAGTCTCGAACTCTCGACCTCAACCTTGGCAAGGTTGCGCTCTACCAACTGAGCTACTCCCGCGTTTCAAGCTTCTTATTATATGCCGTAATTAATGCCTGTTTGAAATTCTATGAAATAAGTCAGTTAATGTTTAACTGCGCCTGTCAATGCAGCCGGGGCAAGCGCCAGCGCGGCAGCAGCGGCTATGGCCAAGTCTTCGTCCGTCAGTGGCACTGGTAAGCGCTCAAGAGCAACCTTGAGCACTTGGTCAATCCATTTAACAGGAATGATCTCCAAACCGTTTTTGACGTTGTCTGGGATCTCTTGCAAGTCCTTGGCGTTATCGGCTGGAATCAAGACCGTCTTAATGCCGCCGCGCAATGCTGCCAGCAGTTTTTCTTTCAGGCCGCCAATTGCAGTAACCTCGCCGCGCAGAGTGATCTCGCCAGTCATAGCAACATCGCCGCGCACCGGTATGCCGGTCATAGCAGAGACAAAAGCGGTTGTCATCGCAGCACCGGCACTAGGTCCATCTTTAGGCGTAGCGCCGTCAGGTACGTGAATATGGATGTCGCGCTTTTCAAACATCTCATCTTTGATGCCCAACATCTGCGAGCGGCTGCGCACCACTGTACGTGCAGCTTCGACAGATTCTTTCATCACATCGCCTAACGAGCCGGTTCGTGTAATCACGCCCTTACCCGTCATCATGGCGGCTTCGATCGTTAACAAGTCACCGCCAACTTCAGTCCAGGCTAGGCCCACGACTTGACCGACCTGATTTTTCTGTTCGGCACGGCCGTAATCGTATTTACGCACGCCCAAAAATTCATTTAAGTTGTCAGGCGTGACAATCACCTGTTCGGTGGTTTTCTTCAGTTGTACGGCTTTAACTACCTTGCGGCAAATCTTAGAGAGTTCACGCTCTAGCGAACGCACGCCGGCTTCGCGGGTGTAGTAGCGAACGATGTCGCGCACAGCTTGCTCTTGCATCTGCATCTCTTCAGGTTTGACGCCATTATTTTTGACCTGCTTGGGCAATAAATAAGTCATGGCGATGTTAGTTTTTTCATCCTCGGTATAACCCGACAGGCGAATAACTTCCATACGATCCAACAAAGCTGGCGGAATGTTCATGGAGTTTGACGTTGCCACAAACATCACATCGCTCAGATCAAAATCGACCTCAACGTAGTGATCGTTAAAAGTGTGGTTTTGTTCCGGATCCAGCACTTCAAGCAAAGCACTCGAAGGGTCACCGCGAAAGTCAGTACCTAGCTTGTCTATCTCGTCGAGCAGAAACAGCGGATTACGCGTTCCGGCCTTAGCCAAACTCTGTAAAACCTTGCCTGGCAATGCGCCAATATAGGTACGACGATGGCCGCGAATTTCAGCCTCGTCGCGCATACCACCTAGTGCCATGCGTACGTACTTACGGCCAGTCGCTTTAGCAATCGATTGACCTAATGATGTTTTGCCAACACCGGGAGGGCCGACCAAACACAAAATAGGCGCTTTGAGTTTGTCGACACGCTGCTGAACTGCGAGGTATTCAACAATACGGTCTTTGACTTTCTCAAGGCCGTAATGGTCTTCGTTCAATACACTTTCGGCCTTCGCTAAATCATGCTTAATCTTGGTTTTTTTACCCCAAGGTAAGCCTATGAGCACATCGAGATAGCTGCGAACGACTGTAGCTTCGGCCGACATCGGAGACATTAATTTAAGTTTTTTGAGCTCGACTTCAGCTTTTTTACGCGCTTCCACTGGCATCTTGGCGAGCTTGATTTTCTTTTCCAAGTCCTCTATATCGGCACCCTCTTCGCCCTCGCCAAGCTCTTTTTGAATCGCTTTAACTTGCTCGTTAAGGTAGAAGTCGCGCTGATTTTTTTCCATCTGTCGCTTTACGCGTCCACGGATTTTTTTGTCAACATTTAAGATGTCAACCTCACGCTCTAATTGTTCGTAGAGATTTTCAAGTCGCTCTTTAACCATGCCCAAATCTAAAATGACTTGTTTGGCATCGTGCTTTAAGGGTAAATGTGCAGCAATCGTGTCGGCCAAACGACCGGCGTCATCAATGCTTGAAATTGAAGTGAGAATTTCTGGTGGAATTTTTTTGTTCAGTTTGACGTAGTGGTCAAACTGCTGCATTACAGCGCGACGCAAGGCCTCGATTTCGCTACTCTTATCAGCCGCGATCACAGCCGCTTCGACTGGCGTGACATTGGCACTGAAGTGCTGCTCGCCATCAACAATTTTATTGACCTTGGCGCGCTGCTGGCCTTCAACCAATACTTTTACCGTGCCATCAGGCAACTTGAGCAACTGCAAAATTGTTGCCACGCAACCCATCTCGAACATATCCTCAACCGAGGGTTCGTCTTTAGCTGCAGCTTTTTGGGCCACCAACATAATTCGGCGCTCCGACTCCATAGCGGACTCGAGCGCCTTAATGCTTTTCGGGCGACCAACAAAAAGAGGAATCACCATATGCGGGAACACCACCACATCGCGCAAAGGCAGAAGTGGCAGGTCGATAGCAACGGGTGGTAATGAAGTTTGACCGGACATATAAACCTTTAGATAGGCTGGAGTCCGATCCCAGGCAGTCCCGGGATCGGGCTCTACACAAAAAAATTTCTAAAATAGCAAAAAAATTCAGCAGATTTTTTTAAATAGAACTCTTGAGATGGGGCGTATCAGTGACTTTTCAATGCACTGATTTCACGCCTTTATCCCGAGTAATTATTTTGCTTACGCTTTTTTAGCTGCTTCGTGGTAGACCAACAGCGGCGCTTTGTTGTCATCAATAGTTGACTCATCAACCACCACTTTTTCAACATTGGTGGTGCTGGGCAAATCGAACATAGTGTCGATCAGCGAAGCTTCCAAAATCGACCGCAGTCCTCGTGCGCCAGTCTTGCGGGCCAAAGCCTTGCGAGCAATCGCTGTCAGCGCGGAAGGACGAATCTCTAAATCAACACCCTCCATAGACAGCAACTTACTGAACTGCTTGACCACCGCATTTTTAGGCTCAGTCAGAATTTTCACCAAAGCTTCTTCGCTCAACTCGGCCAACGTAGCAATTACCGGCATACGACCAACCAGCTCGGGGATAAGACCGAACTTGATCAAATCTTCTGGCTCTACGTCTTTAAAAGACTCGGTCAAACTGCGAGTTTTCTTACTTTTTACCGATGCGCCAAAGCCAATGCCAGAGGTCTCAGTTCGGCTTTCGATCACTTTTTCCAGACCCGAAAACGCACCGCCGCAAATAAACAAAATGTTGGTCGTATCAACCTGCAAAAAGTCTTGGTTCGGATGCTTGCGCCCACCCTGTGGCGGCACCGAAGCCATAGTGCCTTCAATCAGTTTAAGCAAGGCCTGCTGAACGCCTTCACCGGATACGTCACGAGTAATTGATGGATTATCGGATTTACGAGATATTTTGTCAATTTCATCAATATAGACAATTCCCTGCTGGGCTCGCTCAACTTCGTAATTACAGCTTTGCAGCAACTTTTGAATAATGTTTTCGACGTCTTCGCCCACATAACCGGCTTCTGTCAGGGTAGTCGCATCGGCCATCACAAAAGGTACGTTTAGCGTGCGCGCCAGCGTCTGGGCCAACAAGGTTTTGCCAGAGCCGGTTGGACCTATCAGCAAAATATTACTTTTAGTCAACTCAACGTCGTCTTTTTTGGCTTTTTCCTTGTGACGCAAACGCTTGTAGTGGTTGTAGACCGCAACAGCGAGTGTGCGCTTGGCAGGCTCTTGGCCAATGACATAGCCGTCCAGCGTGGACTTAATCTCAGCTGGTGTGGGCAAGTCGCTTGGCGTCTCGCCTGCGATAGCGCCGGCTGGAAGCTCATCGCGGATGATTTCATTGCACAGGTCTATGCACTCATCACAAACAAACACCGAAGGGCCTGCGATGAGCTTTTTGACCTCGTGCTGGCTTTTACCGCAAAACGAGCAGTACAAAGTCTTTTCGGTAGAGGTGCCTTTTTTTTCGGCCATTAGAGAAACACCTTTTGAAGTGGCAAACAAAGAAACTAGAGCTAATGATAACCAAATAAAAAAAGGCGTTTTCTGTTGAAGAAAACGCCCTTTATGCCGGTTTTTAGGCAATTACAGAGTAAATACCCTGATTAGCGAATTGCGAATTCGCCTTGTTCAAGCTCAGGGACGCTTGGAAATCACGGCATCAACAACGCCGTAAGCCTTGGCTTCATCCGCAAACATAAAGTAGTCGCGCTCGGTGTCGCGTTCGATTTTCTCTATTGTCTGACCGGTGTTTTCCGCCAGGATACGGTTGAGTTGATCGCGAGTTTTGAGAATGTCACGGGCATGAATTTCAATATCCGTGGCTTGGCCTTGTGCACCGCCCGATGGCTGGTGAATCATCACGCGCGAATTAGGTAGCGTGAAACGCTTACCTTTTGTACCCGCTGCCAACAAGAAAGCACCCATGCTAGCGGCCATACCTATGCACAAGGTAGAGACATCTGGCTTGATGAATTTCATGGTGTCATAAATCGCCATGCCGGCCGTTACCGAGCCGCCGGGTGAATTAATGTAGAAAGAAATGTCTTTGTCTGGATTTTCGCTCTCGAGGAACAAGAGCTGAGCCACCACCAAATTGGCAGTTTGGTCATTCACCGGGCCAACCAGAAAAATCACACGCTCTTTAAGTAGGCGGGAATAAATGTCGTATGAACGCTCACCGCGGCCAGACTGCTCAATCACCATGGGCACCATGCCCAAACCCTGGGTTTCCATGGCGCTGGCCTGATGGCCACGCTGAACGCCGCCATAAATACTGTTTCGTATCATCAAGTTTTCTCCAAAGATATTTGTACTGTTAAAAAAAATATGGGGCTTGTGCCGTGGACTTCAAGCCAGGCGCAAACCCCAATTTATTTAAAAACGAAAGACCGTGTTAGTTCTGGGCCATCAACTCGTCAAACGAGATGGATTTGTCGCTGACCTTGACTTTACCGAGCACAAAATCGGTGACATTGTTTTCAATCACAACCGCTTCGACTTCAGCCATGCGGTTGTTGTCGCTCAGGTACCAGCGAACCACGTCTTGTGGTTTTTCATAGCTGGCAGCAAGCTCTTCAATGTGCGCTTTGAGTTGCTCAGGCTTGGCTTGCAGTTCATTCGAGCGAACCAGTTCAGCCACCACCAAACCTAAACGCACACGCTTTTCAGCTTGTGGGCGAAAGATTTCTTCTGGAATTGGTGCTTTGTCAGCGTCCTTGACACCGCGTTGCTTGAGGTCGGCGCGTGCGCCTTCGATCATGCGCTCGAGCTCAGACTGTACGCTTGAATTAGGCAGGTCGAGTTCAGCGTTGGCAACCAACACGTCCATGACAGCGTTTTTGTTACGTGCTAGCAGGCGGAACTTAACTTCGCGATCCAGATTTTTCTTGATGTCAGCGCGCAAGGCTTCAACCGTACCGTCAACTATACCTAGCGACTTTGCCAAGGCTTCGTTAACTTCTGGAAGGTGAGCCGCTTCGACTTTCTTAACGGTTACTAAGAAATCAGCTTGCTTGCCAGCCACATCTTTACCGTGGTAGTCGGCAGGGAAGTTCAGGGGGAAAGTTTTACTTTCGCCGCTAGACATACCGCGCACAGCGTCTTCAAATTCTTTCAACATCTGGCCTTCGCCAACCAAGAATTGATAGGCTTCAGCTTTGCCGCCAACAAACGGCTCGCCGTCCATCTTGCCTTCGAAATCTATGGTTGCGCGGTCGCCGTCTTGCGCTGGCGCATCGGCTGCGCGCTGGGCGAACGTGCGGCGCTGTTTGCGCAGAATGTCTATGGTTTTATCAATTGCAGCGTCGCTGACGTCAGCGGTGAGCTTTTCGATAGAGGCGCTGGCGAGGTCACCAATTTTGACTTCAGGGAAAACTTCAAACACAGCATCAAACAGCATTTCGCCTTCTGGTGAAGTGCCTTCTTTTTCGCTGATGCGCGGCTGGCCGGCAACGCGAAGCTTGGCTTCGTTGGCGGCAGTCGAGAAAGCTTCACCGACCTTGTCGTTCATGACTTCGTAATGAACCGAGTAGCCGTAACGCTGGGTCACCACTGTCATTGGGACTTTGCCGGGACGAAAACCATCCATTTTCACCGTGCGAGCGAGCTTTTTCAAGCGTGCATCGACTTCGGACTTGATGGTATTGACCGGCAGCGACAAGGTAATTTTGCGTTCTAGCTTTTCGAGAGTCTCAACGGTCACGGCCATGGTGGTTTCCTAAATGTCTAATTGTGTATTGCAGCCGATGACTGCACATGCAGTCGTGGTGCATAAGGGTCTATCGGTAAATTCAAGGTGGTGCGCGGGGCCGGACTCGAACCGGCACGTTGTTGCCAACGTCAGGACCTAAACCTGGTGCGTCTACCAATTTCGCCACCCGCGCAGTAAAAAACATAGCAACAGATTTTTTTCAAATCTAGTTACCGTGAATTGGTCAGCCAGCTATTTTAGCCCGGAACTGAGGCAAGAATTTTTTGTTCATGCAGAAGCGACAATTCAAATCATGAATAAAGTGCGTCAACCAGACTTAAACCAGGCCATTCACGGCGTGGAACATTACGAAAACTTTCCTGTTGCTTCATTGCTGTGCCCCGCTCATTTGCGACCAGCGATACGCGCAATCTATGGTTTTGCGCGCACCGCCGACGATATCGCTGACGAGGGAAATGCCAGCCCCGAGCAGCGCCTGGCGCAATTGACCGCCTATCGCGAGGACTTAATGGCCTGCGCCGCTAACCAACCTTTTTCTGAGCAGTGGATAAATATTTTCACCCCCCTCGCGACCGTCATAAATAAATTTTCATTACCACTGTCGCTGCTACTCGATCTGCTCAGTGCTTTTGAGCAAGATGTAGTCAAAACCCGTTATGCCGATCAAGCTGAATTACTCGATTACTGCCGCCGCTCGGCGAATCCCGTTGGCCGTCTGCTACTGCATCTCTACGGCGTAACCGATGCCCTGAGCTTGAGCCAAAGTGATTGCATTTGCAGTGCTCTGCAATTGATTAATTTTTGGCAAGATCTAAGCCAAGACATACCGCGCGGCCGCATTTACCTGCCTAAAGACAGCTGGGACAGCCACGGCGTAGACCAAGAGCAGTTGCTGGCGCTAGCGGTAACATCCGCTAGCACTCAGCTGGTGGCGGCCAATCTTGCTTGGGCCACGGACTTAATGCGGCGCGGTGCGCCACTGGTCAAAAGTGTTCCCGGGCGCGCCGGTTGGGAACTCAGACTGGTAGTTCAGGGCGGGTTGCGTATTGCTGAAAAAATTCAACAAATAAACTACGCCACACTCAAACATCGGCCAAAACTAAAAACTAAAGATGGTCTTTTACTGGTCTGGCGAGCGCTTTTAATGTGAGGCCAATGATTACCCCTCAAAGCCGCTGCGATGCCGCTCCAGCCCCTGAAGGCATGCAACAATCTGGCGCATGACACCAGAGCAGTACGTCCAAGAAAAAGCCGCCGCTTCAGGCAGTAGCTTTTACTACGCCTTTTTATTTCTACCCAAGGATAGACGCGCAGCCATCACCGCGTTTTACGCCTTTTGCCGTGAAATCGACGATGTTGTTGACGAAGTAACCGATCCTAGCGTTGCGGCCAGCAAACTCGCTTGGTGGCAAAAAGAAGTCAGCCAAGCTTTTGCCGGCCAGCCCAGCCATCCGGTGATGAAGGCTTTGATGCCGCTGACTAACAGCTACAAGATAGAGCCCCGCCATCTGCTGGCCGTGATTGAAGGCTGTCAAATGGATTTAGAGCAAAACCGTTATCTAGACTTCCCCAACCTGCAGCGCTACTGCCATTTGGTGGCCGGCATAGTTGGCGAAGTCGCGGCGCGCATCTTCGGCCAAACAGATGAGGCCACCACGGCTTATGCGCACAAGCTTGGGCTGGCGTTTCAGCTGACCAACATCATTCGTGACGTAGGTGAGGATTCCCTGCGCGGGCGCATATATCTGCCGGTCAACGAGCTACAACAATTCGATGTCAAAGCGCATGAAATTCTCAAGCGCGAATATTCCGACCGCTTTACCGCCCTCATGCGCTTTCAAACCGAGCGCGCACTAGGCCTTTACGACGAAGCGCTGGCCATGCTGCCTAGCGTAGACAAGCGGGCGCAAAAACCGGGTCTGATGATGGCCAGTATTTACCGCAGTTTGCTGCGCGAGATCGCGGCCGATAACTACCAAGTCTTGCATCAGCGGGTAAGCCTGACACCGCTGCGCAAATTTTGGCTGGCTTGGAAGACACAAGCCTTTGGGCGGGTTGTCTAAACATTTTGCCGTCTGCACGTCTAGAAGCAATCAATCAGCAAAACCTAATGCCAACTAAGTCTCAGGACAAACTCGCCCACCAGCCATGAAAGTCGCCGTCATAGGCGCTGGCTGGGCCGGCTGCGCCGCAGCAGTCGAGGCTTTGCGACTTGGCCATGAGGTCACGCTTTACGAATCTACACGCATCGCTGGCGGCAGAGCTAGGCGCTTAGCGCAGGGTGATCATCACTTAGACAACGGCCAACATATTTTGATTGGCGCTTACAGTGAGTGCCTAAAACTGATGGCTGACTTAGGCGTAGATCTCAATACCGGGCTGAAGCGGCTACCACTGGCATTGCAATTTCCCGACGGCAGCGGCCTAAAACTTGCGCACTGGCCAGCACCATTGGATGCGTTGGCCGGCATTGCCTGCGCTGGTGGCTGGTCTTGGGGCGATAAGTTTGCGCTACTCAAAATTTGTATAGCTTGGCGACTGAGCCGCTTTAGCTGCGCGCCAGAAACCTCGGTGGCACAACTTTGCAAAGCACTACCTAAGAATGTTTTAAACACTTTGATAGAGCCGCTATGCATCTCAGCGCTCAACACACCGATGGAGCGAGCCAGCGGCCAAGTTTTTTTGCGTGTTTTACACGACGCGCTTTTTAGCAGCAGCGGCGGCTCGAATCTTTTGCTGCCGCTTAAAGACCTCAGCGCACTGTTACCCGAGCCAGCCTTAGCGTGGCTAACTCAACATGGCGCGTCAGTGCAGATGGCCAGCCGAGTGCAGCAAATTAGCCAGACCAAAAATGGCTGGCAAGTTCAGACAGAAGGCTCTGCGCCTATGGATGTGGACGCCATCATCTTGGCCTGCCCTGCGCTAGAAGCGGCGCGGCTGGTTGATGGTTGCGACCCAAGCCATTCGCTGTGGATAGAGCATGTCAAGAACTTGAGCTATGAGCCCATCACCACCGTCTACGGCATGGCCAGCGGCACGCGACTAACTGAGCCCATGCTGGCTCTGCCTTCAAGCAGTCAATATCCGGCGCAGTTTGTGTTTGACCGCGGCCAACTCGGCGGGCCTGCCGGTCTGTTGGCGTTTGTCATTAGCGCCAGCAATGGCGACAGCAAAACATTGACGCAACAAGTCCTTGCCCAAGCCGTCCAGCAGCTAGGTTTAACGACATTTGAGCCAATAAAAACCATCATAGAAAAGCGTGCGACTTTTGCCTGCACACCAGACTTGATACGGCCAGCGATGCAAATAGGACCAGGTTTACTAGCCTGCGGCGACTATATTGCAGGGCCTTACCCAGCGACATTGGAAGGCGCAGTGCGTTCCGGCTTGGCGGCGGCGCGCGCTATCAGCCGCTAGCCAAAAAATTTAAAGTCTTAAGCCGCCGCCATCAAAACACATAAGGCGTTGAGCTCAACCACGCTGAGATGCGGCTGCTGCGCATGGACCCAGTCCTTGCCTTCGCGGTTAACCCACACCGTCTGCATACCGCAGTCGAGCGCGCCCAAGACGTCCATCAACGCGTCATCGCCGATATGCAAAACACGCGCTGCATCAACACCCGCAGCCTCTGCAGCGGCATGAAAAATACGCGCATCGGGCTTGGCCACGCCAAACTGCTGGGCGCTAATACTGGCATGAAAATACTGACCTAAGCCGATACGCTCGATATCGGCATTGCCGTTTGACAGCGCCACTACCGGATAGCGTGCGGCCAAAAAAACCAGTGCCGGCAAGGCGTCGGCAAACAAATCAACTCGGTTTCGACCGGCAAAAAAAATGTCAAACGCCGGTTCAGCTAGGGCAGTATTTTCAGCCGACCGTTCTAGCGCTAAGCGAATAGTTTCGCGGCGCTGCGCGCTTAAATTGTGGGTGAGCTCAGGTCGGGAGCGATTGATATGTTCGCGCATGGCGGCGCGCTCATTGGTATCGGCAAACAAAACAGCGGTTGCGGGTGCGTGTTCACGCAGCCAGTTGTCGAGTGCGATCTCAGCGCGTTCTATAGCCGGCCAAACCGGCCACAAGGTGTCGTCGAGATCAATGGAGATGGCTTGAATGGATTTAAAGTTGAGCATATAAAGGGGGAACCAAGGTTAAGCGAGAATACCCTATGTCATTTGCCACCGAACCCACCTTCACCCACGGCCAAGCGCCGAAAACCCATTCTGGCACCGCCATCTTGCTGTGCAACTTAGGCACACCAGACGCGCCCACAGCCTCCTCGGTGCGCCGCTATCTGGCGGAGTTTCTAGGCGATGCACGGGTAGTGGAAATCCCTCGCATCCTATGGATGATTATTTTGCACGGCATTATTTTGCGCATACGACCAGCCAAGTCCGCCGCCAAATACGCCAGCATCTGGACAGCAGAAGGCTCACCACTCAAGGTTTGGACCTCCAAACAAGCAAAAATGCTAGGTGAGGAATTGACCGAAAAAGGTTACGCCGTCGATGTGCGCTACGCCATGCGCTACGGCTCGCCCTCAATTGCATCCCGTCTCGATGAACTCAAGGCCGACGGCGTGACCCGGGTGTTGATTCTGCCCGCCTATCCGCAGTACAGCGGTACTACCACCGCCAGCGTGTTTGATGCGGTCTACACCTGGGCGGCAAAGATTCGTCGAATTCCTGAATTGCGCTTTATCAATCATTACCACGACAACACTGGTTATATTTCAGCATTGGCTGCTCGCGTGCGCGAGCACTGGCGCACCAACGGCAAGGCCGAAGTTTTGGTGATGAGCTTTCACGGTGTGCCAGAGCGCACCTTGCAACAAGGCGACACCTATCACTGCGAATGCCACAAGACAGCGCGCCTACTGGCTGAAAATTTAGGCCTGGACAAGAGCGACTATAAAGTCACATTCCAGTCGCGCTTTGGCCGGGCCAAATGGCTGCAGCCGTATACCGAGCCAAGCTTGATCGCCATGGGCAAGGCCGGTATTAAGCGGGTTGATCTGATGTGCCCGGGCTTTACTGGCGATTGCTTAGAAACACTGGAAGAAATCAACATGGAAGCGCGCCACGCTTTTATAGAAGCTGGCGGCGAAACGTTTGGCTATATTGATTGCCTTAACGACAGCCCGGCTTGGGGCAGCGCAATGGCAGACCTGAGCATTAGCCACATGGGCGGCTGGCCTTGCGAAGCTAAACCAGACGCCAAAGAGTTAGCCGCTTCGCGCGCTGCCGCTCTGGCAATAGGCGCAACGCAATAAAAGTTAAAAGTTAAAAGTTAAAAGTTAAAAGTTAAATAAGCCTGAATCAGTCAGCACTAGACCGGCCTTCCAGCAAGCCGGGGTGCTGAGTTAATAACTGCGCATGTAAATGTTGCACCACGGCGTCTTCGATATGCCGTGGGTGCGGCAAATCAACCCTCACATCCAAAATAACTTTGGCTGGATTGCTAGATAAAAAAAGCAACCTGTCAGCCACGCAAATCGCTTCACGCAAACTGTGCGTGACAAACAAAACCGTAGGTTTTGTGCGCTGCCATAGCGCATACAACACAGCTCTTAACTGCTCGGCAGTCGGCGCATCAAGCGACTGAAATGCCTCGTCCATCAGCAATAAATCCGGCTCAATAATAAAAGCCCGCAGCAACGCAACCCGACGCTGCATGCCGCCAGAGAGTTGGCCGGGAAACATGGCACCGCAGTCAGCCAAACCGACTTGGGTTAGCAAGTCCTCAATACGTAAGACGTTCTGACTCAGCTTGCCGAGCACCAATTGAAGATTTTGCGTAACCGTCAGCCAAGGCATAAGACGCGGCTCTTGAAACATAAAACCAAGACGATGCGGCGGCATGCGCTCGCCGCGAAAGCTGATCTGGCCCTCAAAATCCAAATCCAATCCAGCAATCATATTGAGCAAGCTAGTTTTACCCGCACCAGACGGGCCGACGATGGCGACAAACTCACCCGGTTGCGCCGTAAAAGCTAGACTCTTAATCACGCAGCGCCCACCTGAATGGACCTTGCTTGAAACAGCAACATTAAGTGTCATACGCGCCACCGATTCAAATGTTTTTCCAGTGGTCTGAGCAGCGACTCTTCAACAAAAAAGATCACCAAAGCAAAAGCCAGCGTGTAGGCCAAAATGCCAGCGATATCGAAAAAATGAAAGAAACTACCAATCTGAAAACCTACCCCATTACTGCGGCCAAGCAATTCCACCACCAACACAATTTTCCAAATCAAGGCTAAACCATTGCGGGCAGAGCCAAACAAATAAGGCGTGAGTTGGGGCAGATAGACTTTAAAAAAACGATCGCGCCGACTTAAGCGGTAGACACTGGCCACTTGCAGCAAGCTTTTATCCACAGCACGCGCGCCCTCGCGCAGGCTGACTGCGACCATGGGTATTTTGTTGACTATCACCGCAATCAGCGCGGCGGTCTCAGATAAGCCAAACCAGATGTAGCACAAGATGATGATGACCAAGGCGGGTATGTTTAGCCCGAGAATCAAAATCACATCGAGCAAGCGATCCCAAGATCGTGACCAGCCCATCAAAATGCCTAAGGCCACGCCTATCAACATGGCCACACTAAAGCTGATGGCGACGCGGCGCAAGGTCATCGCCAGATGAAACAACAAGTCACCCTCGCGCAATTCTTGCCACAGTGTGGTCAGCACAGCGCTAGGTGGCGGCAGGGTTTGGCTCTCGAAAAAAACTGCCGCTGCCTGCCAGATACAAACCAAAATCAAGACAGGCAAAATCCGCGCCCAGCGCGACATGGGCGAAGCTAAATCAGCGGGCATACCGGACTTGGGTTTAGCGAAAAACAAGGACTTCAATGCAGGCGTTAGAAAACATTAAAAAAAGTTGAAAACGTTAAGAGAAGTTAAGAAGCACTGCAAGCGGGCAAGGAAAAGCCGGGCCAAAAAGTACCGGCAGATAAAGCTTTAGACCGGCCGACCATTTTCGCGCCGCCTGTCTCAGCTAACACCTTAAACGTTGCCGCCACTGCAGACCGCGTATCCGCGTCAGCGCAAACGGGAATACCGCGGCGATACTGCGTCTGTAAGGCCTTGAAAACGGCTTCATTTTCAGCCCGCATTATTGGCCTTAATGGCTCCCATTCGCCATCCTTACCCAGCAAAGCTTTGGCCTCAAAAGACGCGGCTAAAAAATTCTTCACCACCGCACTATTGGCTTGCGCCCAGTCCTCGCGAAAAACCCAACCTATCAGCGGTATGGGTTTGTTAATACCCAAGCCTTTGAGCATTTCTGGCACCTCAATCAGCGGGTGCATGCCGCTGGTTTCTAGCCGCGCCGCATAATGCCAAAAGTTCAGCGCCACATCGACCTGCCCGCTTAGCGCCAAGGCATTGAGCAAGGGCGGAGCTACATAGCTGGGTTGAGAAACCTGCGTCAAATCCATACCAAAATTACGCTGCGCATGCGCCCGCAGCAGTAACCAAGTCTTGTCAAAAGGGCCGCCTGCAATACCGAGTTTTTTGCCCTTTAAATCAGCCAAGGTTTTAATGCTGCTGGTGTCTTTAACCATCACCGAGCCGACTGCATTGGAATACGGTGCGAAGCTGTAAAGGTTTGAGGCAGCACGTTGTCGCGAGACCCAAATCCAGTCCGAGACAATCATGTCAACTGCCCCGCCTTGCAGTGCAATGGTTGAGGCATCGGGCGAAGCCAACGGCACGATTTGCAAATCTATGCCGCGTTTTTTAGCCAGTTCGTGGCGCTTCATCACATCGAGCTCCCAGCCGACAGTGCCAAACTGCAGCACACCGACTCGAATCGGTATCAAGCTGGGCATTACTGCTACTGGCTGCGCGTGGGTTAGCCCAGCGAAAAATAGCAACAGCGCGGTCAACAAAAAAGAAGGGAATTTTGAAAAACGGGAAATTAGGCGACAAATAAACATTGAACTCATCATAGCGAGGCAAAGGTATCCGCTCAGCTATGACGCTGGGGGTGGCAATTTAAAACTAAGATTTAAGCCAACCTAGGCGCTCTTAACCGTCCGCGCCACCCAGCTCAAGCGTCATGTACTGCCTATTGAAGTTACCTGTCGCCGCGCCGACCAATACTTAAACACACGCGGTAACAGCATCACCGATAGCACCACCAACACCAGCGCCAGAGACATAGGCCGCTGCAAAAAGATCAGCGCACTGCCCTCGCCGATTGACATAGCGTTGCGCAATTGGGCCTCGGCCAAGGGGCCCAAAATCATACCGACTACTACTGGCGCGGTCGGAAAATCAAAGCGCCGCATCACCACGCCCAACACGCCAATGCCGTACAGCAAATACAAATCAAAAGTGCTTTGACGCATGCTGTAAGCGCCAACGGTGGCGAAAATTAAGATGCCTGAATAAAGATAGTGCTTAGGAATTTTTAGCAACTTCACCCACAAACCCACCATAGGCAGATTGAGAATGAGCAGCATCACATTGCCGATGTAGAGCGAAGCGATCAAAGCCCAAACCAGCGCCGAGGACGAGGTAAACAACTGCGGCCCCGGCTGAATCCCGTAGTTTTGAAAAGCACCTAGCAAAATAGCCGTGGTGTTAGAGGTCGGAATACCCAAGGTTAAAAGCGGTATTAATGCCGTGGTCACGGTGGCGTTATTGGCGGCCTCTGGGCCAGCAACCCCTTCAATAGCGCCTTGGTTACCGAACTCGGTATTGTCTTTGGCGAGTTTTTTCTCTGCCGCATAGCTCAGAAATGTCGGTATCTCAGTGCCACCAGCCGGTATGCAACCAAAAGGCACGCCTATGGCCGTGCCACGCAGCCAAGCCGGCCAAGAACGACGCCAGTCTTTAGCCGTCATGTGGACACGGCTCATGGCGTTCTGACTGTCTTTAGCTTTGCCCTCAAACAATACCGCGTGCAGCACCTCGGCCACCGCAAACAGACCCACTGCTACCAGCACGATATCAATGCCGTCCAGCAATTCCAGCACGCCGCCGGTGTAACGCGCTTGACCGGTGATTTGGTCCAGCCCGACTAGGCCAGCAGCCAAACCAATAAACAGCGCGGTTAAGCCGCGCAGCACGCTTTTACCGAGTACTGCGCTGACGGTGGTGAAAGCCAGCAGCATCAGCATGAAGTACTCAGGCGGCCCGAGCTTGACGGCGAACTCGGCCACCACCGGCGCGAACAAGGTGACCAGCACAGTGCCTATGGTGCCGGCGACAAAAGAGCCTATCGCCGCAGTTGCCAGTGCCGCTCCGGCGCGGCCACTTTTGGCCATTTTGTTGCCCTCCATGGCGGTGACCATGCTAGCGGTCTCCCCCGGCGTGTTGAGCAAAATAGACGTCGTCGAGCCACCATACATAGCGCCGTAGTAAATACCGGCGAAAAAAATCATTGAAGCCGTCGCCTCAACCTTGACGGTGATGGGCAGCAGCATGGCGACAGCCACCGCCGGCCCAATGCCGGGCAGCACACCGACCGCAGTGCCCAGCGCGCAACCGACAAAACACCACATCAGGTTCACCGGCGTAGCGGCAGTGATGAATCCCTGCATTAAAAGATTAAAAATTTCCATGCTTTAAATCCAACCGCTAGAAGTCAGGCCAGGCAAACTAATCGCCAAAAATTTAGTGAACATCCAAAACACCGGTGCAGAAATCGCCGCGCCAATAGCCGCGTCTTTCAGCCAGCTCGCCAAGCTTTTGTCCCGCATCTCAGTGGCGCCGCGTAAGCCGCGCACGGCCAGCACAAAGCACAAGGTGCAGCTCAAGATAAAACCAATGCGGTTAATCAATACCGCGTTGATCAACATGCCCGCCGTGATCCAGATAAAGCCGGGCCAATAAGGCCGATCTTGACCCACAGGCAGTTCCATCGAGCGAAAGCCGCCCGAGAGCGACTCCCAGACAATAAAGACGCCGCAGCCAAGCAATGCAGCCGCCATAAACCACGGCAAAAAGTTGGGACCCACGCCGCCGTAGCCAGACGCAGAAGAAATATCCACCGCACCCCAAGCCAGCCCCAGCGCAATTAACAGCACGCCAGCGCCCACCAGCGTCTGGAAGAAAGTCGCGCTTTTGGCCATTTAAATCATCCCGGCTTTAGTCATGGTGTCGCGCAAATTAGCAAAGTCTTGCTCGACAAATTTATCAAATGCCGGGCCGCTGAGCACGGCCGGTGTCCAGCCAAATTTGACCAATGATTCTTGCCACGTCTTGGACTTAAGCGCCTGCAAAACCAGCGCCGTGAGCGCTTCACGCTGCTCTGACGTAATACCGGGTGCACCGTAAACACCGCGCCAATTACCAATCACCACATCAATACCCAACTCCTTGAGGGTCGGGGCGGCCAAGCCCGGCAGGCGTTCTTCAGAGGTCACGCACAGTGGCCGCATTTTGCCGGCGCTGATGAACTCGGCAAACTCGCTGTAACCGCTGCCACCAATCGTGACATTGCCGCCCAGCACTGCTGCAGTCGCCTCGCCGCCGCCGCGAAAAGCCACATAGTTTATTTTTGCAGGATCAACACCAACCTGACGGGCAATCATGGCCGCAGCAATATGCTCGGTAGAACCGCGTGAGCCGCCGCCCCACTTGACACTACCGGGGTCTTTTTTAAGCTGTGCAATGACTTCTTGCATGCTTTTAAACGGAGAATTAGCCGGCAACACAAACACGTTGTACTCGCTGTAGACGCGCGCAATCGGCGTGACTTGCGACAAGTTGACCGGTGGCTTACCGGTGATGATGCCGCCCAGCATTACCGCGCCCATCACCATCAAGGCATTGCCGTCGCCCTTGTTGGCATTGATGAACTGGGCCAAGCCCAACACACCAGCGGCGCCGCCCTTGTTGTCATAGCTCACCGTAGCAGCAGCACCCGAGTCGAGCATCGCTTTGCCCAAAGTGCGGCCAGTCAAATCCCAGCCGCCGCCCGGGTTGGCTGGGATCATCATCTTGATATTGGCAGCGGCCGCTTGAGCCGAAAAAGGCATGGCTCCAACAGCAGCAAGAGCGGCCATGGATTTGAGAAAGGTACTGCGGCGCATATCGGTCTCCTTGGAGTAATTGGTTTGGCTATCTTGCGGCAGCTGGCTGTCAAACAGCTGTCGTTAAACACTAGGGAAAGCGCTGATGGCAAAACCAAAAAGCCAACTAAAAAGTGCTGTGCACAGCAGTCTGAGAAAAACGTCTGGCTGCCCTGCCCTATCATCGGGACAACTATGAAACTGCTGTTAATCGAAGACGATGCCTCCATGCAAACCGCACTCAAGCGCGCACTAAGCCGGCGCGAAATTGATGTCACCTTATGCAGCGACGGTCTTTTAGCGCTTGAGCAATGGCTTAACAGCCAAGCCGATGTGGTGGTGCTCGATTTGAGTCTGCCCGGTCAAGACGGTCTGCAACTGTTAAGCCAAGCGCGCGGCCGCGGTTTAACTACACCTGTATTGATACTGACGGCACGCGGCACAGTCGGCGACCGGGTGATGGGTTTGAACTTGGGTGCAGACGACTACCTAGCCAAACCTTTTGACCTTGACGAGCTAGAAGCAAGACTGCGCGCTTTGCACAGACGGCGCACAAAAAATGAAGTATCAGCCGTTAATTTAGACACCAACCCTGAGCAATATTCAGTCGGTGAACTTCGCTACGACCAAGCCAGCGGCGCTATTTACCACCTGGGCTTGGCGCTCGAGCTAACGCCGCGTGAGCTCACGCTGCTGCAAACTTTAATGCTCAGACCCGGCCATGCGGTAGCCAAAGAAAAACTCTTTGAGTTGGTGTTTCCAGGCGCTATCGATGTGCAATACGAAGCGGTCGAAGTGGTGGTTTACCGGCTGCGTAAAAAACTCATTGGCAAAAAAGTTAACTTGATGACGCTGCGCGGTTTGGGCTATTTACTCAAAGCGGAAAGCTAAACCTTGATGCGTCTGCGCCAACCCGTGCTGTCCCTGCGCCGCCGTTTGCTATTGGGTATTTTGCTGCCGCTTTGCCTGCTGGTTGTCGTCAACACCTACAGCCTGTATATCCAAGCCTATAGCGCTATCAACACGGCTTATGACCGCAGCCTTTTGGCGTCGGCTAAAACCATAGGCGAGGAAATGGATGTTGAAGGCTTTGATGAGTTATCAAGGCTGCGCGTGACCGTGCCCTATGCCGCACTCGAAGCCTTTGAGGCCGACAACCACAGTCAGATTTTCTACCGCGTCTCTAGCCTCAACGGCGAGATGATTTCTGGCTTTGCCGAGTTACCTTTTTGGCGCGGCCAAATAGCTAGCAAGCCGCCCTATGCAGCCTTGGTTAATTTTTACGATACGGTGTTTCGTGGCCAGCCGGTGCGCGTCGCGGTGTTGCTGCAGCCCGTCGTCAGTCAACAAGGCCGCGGCATGGCCGTCATCCAAGTGGCCGAAACACTGGAGCTACGCCAAACACTGGCGCAAAAAATTCTGACCGACACAGTTTGGCGGCAACTCTTACTAGTGCTTGTAATAGCCTTGGTGGTAGTGCTGGTGGTGCAACTGGCGACCCGGCCAATACGCGCCTTAAGTGCTGAACTTCAAGCCCGGCCAGAAGGCGAATTAAGTCCCCTCAATGCACCCAACGCACCGCGTGAATTATTGCCCTTGGTGGACGCGACTAATGCGGTGATGGCCAGAATGCACAGCTTGCTAGAACATCAAAAACGCTTTATTCGCGATGCTGCACACGAGCTTAGAACGCCGTTAGCCGTACTCAAAGTACAAGTACAGTCAGCCCTGCGCGGAGACCTCACACCGATGTCCGCATTACTCGAAATCAGTCAAACAGTAGACCGAGCAACCCAGCTTGCGAATCAAATGTTGGCCTTAGCCAGAGTCGAAGAATTGCGCCAACAACCCGCGACCACATTTGTCGATTGGGCTGCAGTACTGCGTTCGACGGCGCTGGACTTGTCGCCATTAATCGCTGAAAAAAATTTGGATTTCGAAATTCGCACTAGACCCAGCATGATTGGCGCGCACGAATGGATGTTGAGTGAATTAGCACAAAACTTACTGCACAACGCGATAAAACATTGCCCTCATAACGGCAACCTGAGCGTGACATTAAGCCATGACGCCAATCATGCGCAGCTGTGCATTAGCGACAGCGGCACGGGCATCACGAACGAGCTCGCCGAGCGGCTGTATCAACCTTTTTCTGCCGGCGACCTGAAACACGGCTCCGGTCTGGGACTAGCCATATGTCACGAAATCGTTCAAGCTCTAAGCGGCTCAATAACACTTAAAAACCGGATGTTAAATGGTCATATTCAAGGACTAGACGCTGGTGTCAATTTACCGTTAAAAAGTAATCCACAAGCCAAAAATAAAATTTAATCTTTTTACCTGGAGATCACTGAAAAAAATGGAAAAATTACGCATAGATAAGTGGCTATGGGCGGCCCGCTTTTACAAGACGCGATCATTAGCTGCCGAAGAAATCGGTAAAGGCCGAGTGCAAATAAATGGCGTAGAAGCCAAGTCATCGCGTGAAGTCAAAGCTGGCGACGAGGTGTCACTGCGCCAAGGACCCTTGACTCGCACCGTCGAGGTGATGGGCATTAGCAACCAGCGCGGTGGTGCACCCGTCGCGCAACTACTTTATAAAGAAAGCGAAGAAAGCCTTGCCCGCAAAGCGTTGGCGGCAGAGCAAGGCCGGCTCGGCCAAGAGCCGGCTACAACGCTTGAGCATGGCCGACCCACCAAACGCGACCGACGCGATATTGAAAAAGCCCAAGGCCAAGGATGGGACAGTCGCTGGAGCGCTTCTGCTGATTAAAACAATTAGAGACCTAAGGCTTTCCAGCCTTCGGGCCCTAGTTTTTCAAGCGTGGCGATATTTTGTTCAAAGATGGCTTCAGCCTGCGGGAAAGATGCAACCGCACGCTCAACACTTTCTTCGCGCAGCAAGTGCAGAATAGAAAACGGTGCGCGGTTACTGAAGTTGCCCATGTCATCGGGCTCAGTGCCGTCGAACTGAAAGCCTGGATGAAAGCTCGCCAGTTGCACCACGCCAGATAAGTCATGCTCGTCGATCACATCTTCAGCAATTTCCAGAAAATCGTTAAAGTCTAAAAAGTCTTGAAACAAACTTGGATGAATTAACAAGGTAGTGTCAATTTGCTCTGCTGGTGTGGCCACCAGCAGATCGAGCTCGCGGTCTAGCTCTTCGAGCAAGTCATCCGCATGGCGGGCATGACTGACCACCAGCCTGACTTGGTTCTTCACATAAACCGCTTTGGCAAAGGGGCACAGATTCAAACCAATCACGGCCGCTTCCAGCCAGTGACGGGTCTGGCTCAGAACTTCGTCGTCGCTCAAGCCAGCCATATTTACTTCAGTGCCTTAAAGCGCATACGCTTAGGTTTAGAGCCTTCTTCACCCAAACGCTTTTTCTTATCGGCTTCGTATTCTTGGTAGTTACCGTCAAAAAATGTCCACTGGCTATCGCCTTCGGCAGCAAGAATATGGGTCGCAATACGGTCAAGAAACCAACGGTCGTGGCTAATGACCATGACTGAGCCGGCGAACTCCAACAGTGCATCTTCTAGCGCGCGCAAGGTCTCAACGTCCAAGTCGTTAGACGGCTCATCGAGCATCAACACATTGCCGCCAGCAATCAAGGTTTTGGCTAAATGCAGCCGACCGCGCTCACCACCGGACAAGGTACCGACACGCTTTTGCTGGTCACCACCGTTGAAGTTAAAACGGCCCGCATACGCGCGGCTTGGCATCTGAAATTTGCCGACATTGAGAATGTCGAGTCCGCCTGAGATGTCTTCCCAAACGGTTTTTTCATTTTGCAAATCGTCGCGGTTCTGGTCCACAAAAGCCATGCGTACGGTAGAACCCTTAACCACTTCACCGCTGTCGGGCAATTCCTTGCCTGCAATCAGTTTGAACAGCGTGGACTTACCCGCGCCGTTAGGGCCAATGATGCCGACGATGGCGCCGGCTGGAATCGTGAAACTCAAATTGTCAATTAATAGGCGGTCGCCAAAAGACTTGCTGACGTCTTTGAACTCAATGACTTGCGCACCCAAGCGTTCGGCGACGGGGATGAAAATCTCATTGGTTTCTACGCGTTTTTGGTATTCAAAATCGCTCAATTCCTCAAACCGTGCCAGACGCGATTTGCTCTTGGCTTGACGCGCTTTAGGGTTTTGGCGTGACCATTCCAATTCCTTCTTCAAGGCCTTGGCGCGGGCTTCTTCGCCCTTTTGTTCGGTTGCCAGACGCTCGCCCTTTTGTTCTAGCCAGCTGCTGTAGTTGCCCTTCCATGGAATGCCATGGCCACGGTCGAGCTCTAAAATCCATTCGGCTGCGTTGTCGAGGAAATAGCGATCGTGGGTAATCGCCACCACTGTGCCGGAAAAGCGCTGCAAGAACTGCTCAAGCCAGTCCACCGATTCAGCGTCCAAGTGATTGGTTGGCTCATCAAGCAGCAGCATGTCTGGCTTGGAAAGCAGCATGCGGCAAAGCGCAACACGGCGCTTTTCACCACCGGAGAGCACTCCGATTTTGGCATCCCAAGCCGGCAGACGAAGCGCATCAGCGGCGATCTCAAGCTGGTGCTCCGAGTCGCTGCCGCTGGTGGCAATAATGGCTTCCAAGCGCGCTTGCTCGGCAGCTAGCGCATCGAAGTCAGCGTCTTCCTCGCCATAGGCGGTGTAGACAGCTTCTAGCAAACCTTTGGCGGCAAAGACTTCGCCCATGGCTTCTTCAACGCTTTCGCGCACCGTGTGCTCGTCATTAAGCTTAGGCTCTTGCGGCAGGTAGCCGATGTTCAGACCCGGCATTGGTGTGGCTTCGCCTTCAATTTCCTTGTCCAGTCCGGCCATGATCTTGAGCAAGGTGGACTTGCCCGAACCGTTCACGCCCAGCATGCCAATCTTGGCGCCGGGGAAAAAGCTCAGTGACACGTCCTTGAGGATGTGGCGCTTAGGCGGCACAATCTTGCCGACCTTGTTCATGCTAAATACGTACTGGGCCATAACAACCTATCTCTTAAAAAAATAAAACTAAAGAAAAGCGCAGCCGCGCGGAACACACACCGTTAAGGCATGAATTGGAGGCGCGTTATTTACTGCAACCCTACCATTATCGTTCCGTGAGACAATACGTTTGTCTGAAGGCTCCAGTTGCCCCGGACATTTGGGCAACTCAAGGCTAGACCAAACAAATCTATCCAACGAGTCCTCAGCCCGACTTCCTGAACCCATCTGCCTACACTGGCGGGTTGCTTAAAAAACTTGAGCACCCTACAGGCCGATTCTTTAAGCATCCCAGCGGTGCAAAAAAATGACATTTGAAAATCTGAATCTGGCTCCGGCCATTCTTAAAGCTGTGCTTGAGCAGGGCTACGACACACCGACACCTATTCAAGCCCAAGCCATTCCGGCCGTGCTCGCAGGTGGTGACTTACTCGGTGGCGCACAGACCGGCACCGGTAAAACCGCAGCCTTCACGTTGCCTTTGCTGCAGCGCCTGTCCACCGAGCCACGCCTGACCAATCGCCGCGGTGTTAACGCCGTGCGCGCACTGATCATGACGCCAACCCGCGAACTCGCGGCGCAGGTCGAAGAAAGCGTTCGCACCTACGGCAAATACACAGACCTGACCTCTATGGTGATGTTTGGCGGTGTTGGCATGGGCGCACAAATAGAAAAACTGCGCCGCGGCGTTGACATCTTGGTGGCCACACCAGGCCGTCTGCTAGACCACGCCAGCCAAGGTACTTTGGACCTGAGCCAGGTGCAAATTTTGGTACTCGACGAAGCCGACCGTATGTTGGACATGGGCTTTATCCATGACATCAAAAAAGTGCTGGCCTTGGTGCCAAAGCAAAAACAAGTGCTGCTGTTTAGCGCCACTTTTAGCGACGAGATTCGTGACTTGGCCAACGGCTTGCTACGCGACCCAGCTCACATTCAGGTCACACCGCGCAACACCACAGTGCAGCGCATCACGCAAACCATTCACCCAGTCGGACGCAGCAAGAAAAAAGCCTTGCTGACCCACATCATTAACGAGCACAACTGGAGCCAGGTTCTGGTCTTCACGCGGACCAAGTTTGGCGCCAACAATGTGGCCGAGCACTTGACCAAAAACGGCATCGAAGCCATGGCGCTGCATGGCAACAAAAGCCAGACTGCACGCACGCAAGCGCTGCAAGGCTTTAAAGACGGCACGATTCGCGCGCTGGTTGCAACCGACATTGCCGCACGCGGTATTGATATCGACGAGTTGCCACATGTCGTGAACTATGAAATCCCTAACGTCAGCGAAGACTACGTGCACCGTATTGGCCGTACAGGGCGCGCCGGTAACAGCGGTGAAGCCGTCAGCTTGGTCTGTATGGACGAAGAAGGCTTTATGCAAGACATCGAGCGTTTCACTAAACAAAACATCGATAAAGTCGTGGTCCCCGGTTTTGAAGCCGATCCAGACGAGCGCGCAGAGCCGCTGGCCATGGGTCGTCAAACCATCTGGGGTGGACTCGGCAAACCGCCTAGCCGGGATGTGATGCAAGCCGCGGCAAAAGCTGCGCGCAGCGAAATGATGCAGCGTATCCGTGACACCAAAGGCGCACAGCCTGCGCGTGGCGCGGGCAATGGCGGCGGCGGTCGTAATGCAGGCAGTCCTGGCGGTCGAAGCGGCGGTGGAAACGCTGGTAACACTGGTAACACTGGTAACACTGGTAATGGCGGTGGCGGCTACAGCAATAATGGCGGTGGTAATGGCGGTAACGGCGGCGGCAGCAATGGTGGTAACGGTTATGGCCGTGGTCCACGTACGCCAAACCCAGGTCAGCCACGCATGAATTCTGGCTACGGCCAGCCTTCAGGCCAGCAGCGTCAAGCCCATGCACCGCGCCCTGCGCGTGAAGACCAGCAGCCACGCATGGACCCGCGCAACAACGAGCCGCGTCATGACAGCCGTAACAACTTTGACGACCAACAACCGTCTAGCCACGCATCGTCGGGCTTCCCTTCATCCGGCCAGCCGTCAGGCAACCGCAACAACTTCCGCGGCGCTCGTCCTGCGGGCGGCGGTGGTGGTGGTGGTGGTCGCGGCGGTAACAATGGCGGCGGTAATGGTGGTGGCAATGGCGGCCCACGTCGCAGCAATGGCGGCGGTTCAGGCCCATACGGCAGATAAAAAAAATAGCCAGATAAAACAGGGTGACCTGTTTTAGAAGAATCAAAAAAAGCCGCTTCCGAAGTTACTTCGGAGGCGGTTTTTTTATATCTAGCTGGTCAAAAAGATTGGCTAATTGAAGTCTTGATATGCCTCAGCCAAGATCGCCTCAAAGGCAAAACAAGATAAAAAACGCATGACAACTTGCTGCGTATTACTTTCGCCAATCATTTCTAAGTCTGGCGCGCAGACGCAGACACAATTTGAGTACGTCCAAATCGAAACAAGAACAGATGAGAATGGTCTAAAAGTAGCATTCAACGGCGTCAGGCTCTCGTGCTACATTGCACTAATCCTGTAACACAAGGAAATAGACATGAACCAAGCAACTTTTACTTTCAGAGTCGATGAAGGGCTAAAAGACGAGTTTTCCATAGCCGCAAAATCTCGCGATCGCACCGGTGCACAGCTTTTGCGCGACTACATGCGCGACTTTGTTAGACAACAGCAAGAGGACAGCGAACATGACGCATTCATCCGGCGCGAAGTACAAATCGGACTAAACGCGGCTAATGCCGGTGATGTGGTTTCAGCACAGGAAATCGAATCACAAGCAGCACAGTGGCGCGCACAAATGCAACGCAAGCTATCCGGCGTCTGAGTTGTGGAACTCGTTTGGACGCGGCCAGCACAGGCAGACCGAAAAACGATTCGCGAATTTATAGCAACCAGCAACCCAAGCGCCGCACTTAAGATCGACAAACTTTTATCCGACAGATCAACGAGTCTGATTAATCACCCTGGCTTAGGACGACTCGGCAGACTACAGGGCACGCGCGAGCTTGTAGTGCATAACAACTACATACTAATTTATGACGTAGTCAACGATCTCATTCGAGTACTGCGCGTGTTGCACGCAGCTAGGCAGTGGCCACCGATAAAAGATTGATTTAATTAGCGTCAGCAATAAAGCCAATATTGATGATGGTTTGAGTGAACTGCAAAGCCTCAGACATCAGCTTTCACAGCAACCTTCACCCCAGCCCTAAGCTGCTTAGCCGGCAAACCTAGTTTTGGCAAACTGCGCTTGGTAGCGAGTACCAGCTCTATGTCTTCTCTTGCACCATCTATCAATACCAAAATAGCTTTTTCAGCTTTTAAGGGCTTGCGCGCGAGCACTGCATCTAGCACTGCGCGATGCAGCGGCAAAGACCGCGTTGGGCCATCTTTGCGACTGGTAGAGATCTCAAAACTAGTGCGTAGCAAAGCGCCCAAAACTTTACTCATTTGAATAATCATGCGATTGTGAGAGGCAATTAAAAGGCCTTGGTGAAAGCGCAAATCAAAGGTTACATAGTCGCCGCCAAACTTGACGGCATGCTCCATGCCTTCATAGGCCTGCGTAATACAGAGCAACTCTTGCGGCGTGGCGCGCTCAGCCGCTAGGCGCACAGCGGCGGGTTCAACGACGCGGCGCAGCTCTTGCAAATCACGTAAAAACTCGGGCGTAAAACCGGTCTTGGACTGCCAAGATACGACGTCTGGATCAAACCAATTCCACTCACTTTCGGGCAGCACCCGGGTACCCACTTTAGGCCCGGTGGTAATCAAGCCCTTGGCAATCAATGACTTAACAGCTTCGCGAATAACTGTTCGACTGACACCGAGTTCTTCGCACAGCAAGGGCTCTGGTGGCAATGATTGGCCGGCATGATAACGCCCGTCAATGATGGCTTGACCAAGAAAATCAACCGTGTTGCCGTGAACATTTTTGATCATAGGTTTTATCCGTTTTATCGCACAAACAAAGTCACCAAAGGGTCTGCGCCGCGCTGGCAGCTCCAGTGTCCGTGCACGCCAGCATCAAACACTGCACCTTCTGGCAAGGTATCAGCAGAATAGAAATGCTGGCCCGGCGTGAAAACGCGGGAACTCCCATCCGCTAAACCTATTTCCATCTCACCGCCCAAAATAAAAACCCATTGCGCATGCGGTGAGCAGTGCGTCTGGCTACGAAAACCCACCGGACTGTGGCGCAGTTGCATGCCTGCTGAAGGCGTTAATTCAGACAGCATGGATTGCGGTGATCCGAGTGGCAAGGCAATCGATTCCTCGCGAAATTGGGCCCGGCCGTCAACGTCTGTATAAAGAACTATTTGTTTGAAAACACTCACCTTGCGCTCCGCTTCAAAAATAATTTGACAAGAAAACCGTCACAAAAAAACACGGTATTTAGACGCTATTTTAAAGGCCTCACCAAATGTACCCAAAGCCCCCGCAAAACCAAGGCTGAAAACGGCTACAAGCTCGCCGTCATACCGCCGTCAACAAACAAAATATGGCCGTTGACAAAACTCGCTGCATCGCTAGAGAGAAACACCGCCGCACCCGAGAGTTCCGCCACATCGCCCCAACGTCGGCTAGGTGTACGGCCAATCAACCAATCATTAAAAACCGGGTCATTCACCAGTTTTTCAGTCAACTCAGTTTTAAAGTAACCCGGTGCCAAACCATTGCATTGCAAACCCAGCGGCCCCCAGTCCACCGCCATACCCTTGGTTAGCATTTTGGCCGCGCCCTTGCTGGCCATATAGGGCGCAGTGCCGGGCCGACCCAACTCACTTTGCACCGAGCAGATATTGATGATCTTGCCGCGACCGCGTGGAATCATTTTTCGCGCCACGGCTTGGCCGACAAAAAACATGCTGTCTAAATTAGTCCGCATGATCTCGTGCCAATGCTCAACTTCAAAGTCTTGCAACGGCACTCGCCGCGTCATGCCAGCGTTGTTCACCAAAATATCAATCGCGCCTAATTCGTTTTCAATCTCATCAACTGCGAGTTGCACGGCGTGACTTTGCGTGACATCGAAAGCGCGAGTACTCACGCTCAAACCCTCGCTACGCAATTGAATGGCGGCTTTTTCTAGCTTGTCTAAATTGCGACCGTTAAGAATTAAGCGCGCGCCAGAGTGGCCAAGGCCGCGCGCTAGCGCAAAGCCAATGCCGCCGGAAGAGCCGGTAATCAAGGCCTGACGGCCGTCGAGTCTGAATGAGGGTGCGTTCATGCTTAGTCCAAACGAGCGGTAGTCTTGCCATCAAACACGTGGGTTTTAGCGCCATCGATTTCGAGAAAAATTTGGTCTTGTGGTTTAGCGTCGGTGCGGCCATGCAACACGACGACAAAGCGCGCATCGCCCACTTCAATGAGTAATTCAGTTTCAGCACCAGTGGGCTCCACCACTATGACTGTGGCCGGTATACCTTGCGCATTAAGCGACACCGTGATGTCGCTTGGCCGCACACCGAAATGCACTATCTGGCCATGCTCGCCTTGCGTTAAATTTGCTACCGTCCACTGCTGGCCATGCGACTGAACCCAAATACGGCCATCGGCTTTATGCAGCACACCTTCAATCACATTCATAGAGGGCGAGCCAATAAATTGCGCGACGAATAAATTTCCCGGTCGGTCAAACAGTTCTAGCGGCGTGCCAATTTGCTCAACGATGCCGTCGTGCATCACCACAATCCTGTCTGCCATGGTCATGGCTTCTATCTGATCGTGGGTGACATATACCGTGGTGGTCTTGAGGCGGTAGTGCAAATCCTTAATCTCGGCGCGCATGGCAACCCGCAATTTAGCGTCAAGATTGGACAACGGCTCATCAAATAAAAATACCTTGGGGTCGCGCACAATCGCTCTACCCATGGCGACGCGCTGACGCTGACCGCCAGAGAGTTCTCGCGGAAAGCGTTCAAGCAGCGGATCGAGATTGAGAATGCGCGCTGCATCGCCCACGCGCTTATCCGTCAAGGCTTTATCAGCCTTGCGCAATTTCAAACTAAAAGCCATGTTGTCGCGCACTGTCATGTGGGGGTAGAGCGCATAGCTCTGGAACACCATGGCGATGTCGCGATCTTTAGAATCCAAGTCGTTAATTAATTTGTCATCGATGGCGATTTCGCCGCCGCTGATTTCTTCAAGACCGGCCAACATGCGCAGCAGCGTCGACTTGCCGCATCCAGAAGGCCCGACCAAAACGACGAACTCACCGTCAGCGATGTCAAAAGAAATGCCGTGAATAATCTTGGTTTTTCCATACGATTTTTCGATATTGCGAAATGAAACAGATGCCATGAAGTACTCGCTTTCGAATCAGCTTTTGACAGCGCCAGCGGTCAAGCCGGACACCATATAACGTTTAAAGGTGTAGTAAATCGCCGCTGGAGGCAGGGCGTAAATCAGTCCGGTCGCCATGAGTAGTTCCCAAGGTGAATCGTCAGCCGACAAAAAGCTGCCCAGAGCCACGCCTAAAGTGACGCTCTTGTCATTCGATAACAATAAAAAAGCGTAGAGGTATTCATTCCAAGCCAGCAGTAGCGAGTAAGTGCCCACCGCAACTAAGGACGGCACCATAAGCGGTAAGTAAACCAGCCGAAACAATTGCAAAGGGGAAGCGCCATCCATCATGGCAGCCTCGTCAAGCTCATAAGGCAGTTTGTCTGACGCCTGCTTGAGCACCCAAATACAGTAAGGCGTGGCAATAGTCACCATGGCCAAAATCAAAGCCCACTGACTGCCCAACATGCCGTAGTTACCCATGGTTTTATACATGGGCACAGCCAGAAAAGCAGCCGGAATAAAGTAAGTCAGCAAGGCCAAATTCATCACTGTGCGGCCACCGCGCACCTTGAGCCGGCTAATTGCAAAAGCCGCTGCAGTGGCGATGAATAGCGTGATCACGCCAACCGCGACCGCAATAAAAAGTGAGTTCCACATCTGCAACCAGAAGTGATTGAGGTAGTGATGTTTTTGCATGAACACGACCTCAAAATTATCCAGCGTTGGCGACTTTGGCCAGATGCGGCCTGAGGTCGCGGTGTCGCGCGGTGAGATCGCAAACAAGAACAAATGGTAGAGCGGAATCATTGTCCAGATCAGCAGCGGTATGCCAATCAAGAGCAACTTAGCTTCCGTTGTGACGGCCTTAAGGGTGATAGATTTTTTCATTTCGACAACCGTTTCATCATGAAATACATCAGCGGCGCAATCAAAGGTACGGCTACCACGATAGACGCCATCGCCAGATCGACTTGGTCAAGCCGCAAATAACGAATACCCAGTGTTGCCAACACATGCGTCAAATCGGCTGGGCCGCCACCGGTTAGCAGGTAAACACTGTTGAAATCACCCAGTGTCCAAATCATGGACAAAATAGTCGAGGTGAGATAAATGGTGCGCATCGATGGCCAAGTAATGAACTTGAATTTTTGCCAGTTAGACGCGCCGTCAACCGATGCGGCTTCATATTGCTCGGCCGGAATCGACATACGTGCGGCAACCAAAATCAACGTCCAAAACGGCAGCGATTTCCAGATGTGCATCAGCATGGCAAAGATCAAAGCCAGCGTCGGATCGTTCAGCCAGTTCGGTCCATCTAAGCCGGTCAGGTTGTAAATCATGGTGTTGATCACGCCCCACTCGGGGTTGAGCATGAAACGCACCGACAAAATCGTCGGTATCGAGGGCACGGCCCACGGCAGGATAAACAGCAGCGAGAGCCATTTAATCCAAGCGCGTTTTTGCACAAAAAAACCAGATAAAAGCAGTGCCACCGCCATTTTTATATTGATGGCGACGAGCAGAAAAATAATCGTGTTGATCAGACTGCGGAAAAAAATCGGATCTTCAAACAAGGCCTCGTAACTCGCCGGATGGCGCGCCAACCAAAGACCGTAGCCGACCGGATAAACCACAAAAATCAGAAACAACAATAGATAAGGCACGACCAATACCAGACCCCAGAACTCCCAGGATGTCATGGCTTTTTTGGCACGCACAAGAGGTGCGGCTGGCGCAGAAATGGTGAGAGTACTCATGACATCATGTGGTTTGGAGAAAGATCAAAAGTCTCCGCTCAAGCTGCCCGACATTGCGTTGGGCAGCTTGGGAGTCGTGAAAAAACTAGCGATTTATTTACCACTACCAGCGCTCAAACTGGCGCAAGAAGTGACGCACAAACTATCGCTATGGGCTTAACCCGCGACCGCTTTGATACGGGCAATCATTTCGTCAACTGCCTTATCAACCGGCACTTTTTCACTCACCACACGGTTCATGGCTTTGGCCCAAACGTTCTCATTATTGAGAATTGTGAATTTGTAGTTCTTGGTGAACTCAAACGGTACGGTACCGGCCGCGTACTGCGCATGCACGGCTTTGCGGTGAACGTCTTCCATCCAAAACGGGCTAGCTTGTCCGACCTTGGTGACCGGGAACCAACGGCCTAATGAGCCTTCAACATAGGGCGTGAGGTTGATCTCGTTCATGAAGAACTGCACAAACTCTTTAGCCCTTGGCTTGTTTTTAGAATCAGTGAACACCACGCCAGTTTTGATCGCCGTGCGGTAAATCATTTTGCTGCCATCGGGTTTGCTTGGAAAACCTGCGGTTGCAATCTGCTCGTAATAAGCCTTTTTACCTTTTGCACGGTCTTCAGCGCTTAAAGAAGTGTTGTTCGCATCATCCAACCACTTAGCGGCGATAGAGATCGTCGCGTTGTGCGTCATGATGGTTGTGCGGTTGTGAAACGCGACATTGTTGTCCGGGTCTTTCCAACTCGTCGACGACGGTGGTGTGCAACCATTGATGTAAGGCGCGGTGTAGTCTTTTAGCGCTGAGATTAAACCGGCTCTAACCTTAGGATCATCGACTGTGAGTTTGCCATTGGCGTCAACCATCTTGACGTTGTAAGCATCCGCAAAAGTCAGGAAAGAATAAAAGGAATCCGATGAATCTACGCCCATGGGCTGACCGATACCAAAGGTGCGGTTGCCGCTGGCTTTGCGATGCGCCGGCTGAGCCTTGTTGCACCAAAATGACCAATACTCGTTCCAAGTTTTGGGAATGTCGGATTCCTTCAAACCCGCCTCAGTCAACATGTCACGCCAGTACTGAATGTGCATGGTCTGCTGCTTCATAGGGAAGGAGTAGTAAGCACGCTTTTTAGTCACGTCGTTATAGAGATAAGTGGTCTCTAATGTGTTGGGCGTGAAGTTAGCCTTGAGAGGCACCAACACATCGCTCAAGTCTTCCAATTTTCCTTCATACGCCCATTTAGCCGCGACTTGAAAATCAAAGGTATCGCCATATGCCACGTCAGGTGGATTTTTTGAATCCAGCGCTGCAACGGTTTTTGGAATCATGTCCTGTATCGGGTACTGGGACAGCTCGACTTTGACGTTTGTTTTGGCTTCAAACTTTTTAATCACGTCATAAAGCGCAGCGTCTTCGGCCTTGTAAAAACCTTTGACCCACCAGACGGTGAGTTTTTCTTGTGCGCTGACTTGTCCAGCGACTAACAAGCCTGCGGCGAGCATCGCAGCGGTGAGAATTGTCTTGGGATTCATAATTTTTTGTCTCCTTAACAGATTGATTGGCTAGTGCAAAAAAACCGATGCCACGCAAACTAATGGCCTGCTTATCATATGATGATTGAATCTTTTATTCTTCTAAGGAAAACCCGCATTTTTTTAAGTTAAAGCATCTCAGGAATTGCACTTAAAAGTGGAGAACCCAGATAGTGAGCGCCTAAATTAGCCACGGCTAAATCAGCCATTGCCTGCCGCGTTTGAATCGTTGCGCTAGCCATATGCGGGGTAAGCACTACGTTATCCATTAACAGCAAGGCGGCAAGCGGTCGGGGTTCAGCCTCAAACACATCTAAGCCAGCACCGGCAATTACGCCGTTTTCAAGCGCAGAAACTAAGGCTGCCTCGTCGACCACTGAGCCGCGCGCCACGTTAATCAAATAGCCTTCTGAACCCAATGCGGCAAGCACCTCGGCGTTGACCAAATGCTGGGTTGCAGAGCCACCCGGCGTGATGAGAATTAAAAAATCAACCGCCTTGGCCAGATGCAACGTGTCGGGAAAATACGCATAAGAAAGGTTAGATTTTTGGCTGCGTGCGGTGTAGGCAATCGACATACCAAAAGCCGCAGCGCGGTTAGCAATGGCTTGACCGATGCGGCCCAAACCGACTATGCCCAAACGCGCACCCGAGACCTTGCGCGCCAGCGGCATAGCACCTTCTTTGGCCCAACGGCCGGCACGCACATACTGGTCGGCTTGCGGAATGCGCCTAGCCACAGACAGCATCAGACCGATGGCTAAGTCAGCGACTTCGTCATTCAAAACGCCGGGTGTATGCGTGACCGCAATCTTGCGCTGCAGCGCAGACTCAACATCGACACCGTCGTAGCCCACACCCATGATGGAGATAATTTCTAGCGCGGGCAAACGCGCTAACAGCGCGTCGGGTACTTTGGACTCACCACCGCCGACGATGGCGGTTATTGAGCCGGCTATTTTGTCAAACGCCGCTGTGTCGGTTTCATGCAAACGTTCATGCACGTCATAGTGTTCCTGCAATGGCGCGAGAAAAAAAGGCGCCAGCTTTGAGACCGCCAGCAGTTGCGGGCGGGGCCGCGATGAGGGTAGCAACGAGGATGTCAAATCAACTCCTAAAGTCATGGTTTTCACTAAGCTTAAAAGTTCAATGGTATGACCATAATACGTTTGATTATTTAAGGATTTTCCCTATGCAGAACAAAAGCAGTCAAGACGAGAACAAAAAGCCTAAGAAAAGGCCCGAAGAACTGCGCAGCCAGCAGTGGTTTGGTCGGCAAGACCGCGATGGCTTTGCCTACCGCAGCTGGGTTAAAGGCAAGGGCATTCCGCACGACCAGTTTGATGGCCGACCCGTGATTGGCATCTGCAATACGTTCTCTGAACTCACGCCCTGCAACAGCCATTTCCGCACGATTGCCGAACAGGTAAAAATTGGTGTGTATGAAGCCGGTGGCTTTCCACTGGAGTTTCCGGTGATGTCGCTAGGCGAAACCCTGCTGCGCCCCACCGCCATGCTTTATCGCAACTTGGCCAGCATGGATGTTGAAGAAAGTATTCGCGGCAATCCGCTGGATGGCGTGGTGCTGCTTATGGGTTGCGACAAGACCACGCCGGCGCTGGTGATGGGTGCGTCCAGCGTGGATTTACCCACGATTGGCGTCAGCGGTGGCCCTATGCTGAGCGGCAAATGGCGCGGCCAAGAACTAGGCTCGGGCACCGGTGTGTGGAGTATGAGTGAGCAAGTCAGAGCCGGCACCTTAAAGTTGGCCGATTTTTTTGAAGCCGAAAGCTGTATGCACCGCAGCCACGGCCACTGCATGACCATGGGCACGGCTTCAACCATGGCCAGCATGGTCGAAGCACTGGGCATAGGTCTGCCGGGTAATGCCGCCTACCCAGCGGTTGACGGCAGACGCAATGTGCTGGCGCGTCTGGCCGGTCGCCGCGCGGTTGAGATGGTGCATGAAGACCTGACGCTGTCAAAAATACTCACTCGCGCGGCCTTTGAAAACGCGATTAAAACCTTGGCCGCGATTGGTGGCTCGACCAATGCGGTGATTCATTTGATCGCGATTGCCGGCAGAATTGGCGTGAAACTCACGATTGATGACTTTGACCGACTCGCCAGTGAATTGCCTTGCTTGGTCAATCTGCAACCGTCTGGCAAATACTTGATGGAAGACTTTTGCTACGCCGGCGGCTTGCCAGTGGTGATGAAAGAAATTGCTAGCCACTTAGACTTGGACGCGATTACCGCAAACGGTTTAACCATAGGCCAAAACATTGCGGACGCAGAAAACTTCAACACCGAAGTCATCATGCCGCTGGCCACTCCGTTTAAAGACAAGGCCGGCATCGCCGTGTTGCGCGGCAACCTGTCACCCCGCGGCGCTGTGATCAAGCCCAGTGCAGCGACACCCAAACTCATGGTTCACACCGGCCGTGCCGTGGTGTTTGAAACGATTGAAGACTTTCACGCACGGATTGACGATGAGGACTTGGACATAGACGAGAACTGCGTCATGGTGCTTAAAAATTGCGGCCCCAAGGGTTACCCCGGCATGGCCGAAGTCGGCAACATGCCGCTACCACCCAAAGTGTTGCGCAAAGGCATTACCGACATGGTGCGTATCAGCGACGCCCGCATGAGCGGCACAGCCTACGGCACGGTTGTGCTGCACACCGCGCCGGAAGCGGCTGCCGGCGGGCCGCTAGCCTTGGTGCAAAACGGCGACATGATTGAGCTTGACGTGCCCAAACGACTGCTGCATTTGCATGTCAGCGACGAAGAATTAGCGCGCCGTATGACACTCTGGACAGCGCCAGAGCCCGCCATGGGCTCGGGTTATTCCAAGCTTTATATCGACCATGTATTGCAAGCTGATGAGGGCGTTGACATGGACTTTTTGGTCGGCAAACGCGGCTCTGCCGTGCCGCGCGACAACCATTGATGCAGCCGCTGCTAGGCCTAGACTGGGGCACGACCTCGCTGCGCGGTGCGCGGCTAGGCGAGCGGGGGCAAGTTTTAGAAGAAAGAAGTTTTCCCCGCGGTATTCTCAGCGTCGCGCCTGGCCAATTTGCCGCTGTCTTTGAGAGCTTATTTGGCGACTGGATGACGGCCGATAGCTTGTGCTTAATCTCAGGCATGGCCGGCAGTCAGCAAGGCTGGCTGCAAGCGCCTTACTGCGCTTGTCCGGCCGGTTTTGCCGAACTAACCACAAAACTAGCTTGGATAGCACCGGGCCGGATTGCCATAGTGCCCGGCCTAAGCATTGAAGTGGACGGCGTGCCCGACGTGATGCGCGGCGAAGAAACCCAAGTCTTTGGCGCCTTAAAACTACTCGCTCTTGATAGCGCACGCCTAGTGCTGCCGGGCACGCACAGCAAATGGGTCAGCGTCCAAAACGGCCGCATCACGCAATTTTCAAGTTCTATGACGGGCGAGGTTTACGCATTGCTACGCCAGCATTCGATTCTCGCGCGCAGCATGGTAGAGCCCGAGTCAGATCGAAACAATGGGCCCGCTTTTGAGCGCGGCGTGCATCAAGCACTGACTGGCAAAGGACTGCTACACACCGCCTTTAGCGCACGCACGCTGGCCTTGTTCGAGCGCATAGATCAAGCTGCCCTGCCGTCTTATTTATCTGGCTTGGTGATAGGTGAAGAAATCAAAATGCAGGGTTTGTCGGCCGGTGACGCGCTGGTGTTAATCGGCGCGCCTCTGCTTTGCGCGCTGTACAAAACCGCACTGCAATTAGTTGGCGTTAGCGTGACGCAGGTTGGCAATCAAGCGACATGGGCTGGCCTGCACGCTCTGGCCCAAACGCTACAAACGCAGGCCGCAAAAAACAAATAAACCTTCGTATGACCAACTCGCAAAAATTCGCCCTCGCCCTGCAAACCCTGCCGCTTATTGCCATATTGCGCAGCATCACCCCAAGCGATGCAGTTGCCGTTTGTCAAACACTGGTGCGTAAAAACTGGCCTTTAATTGAAGTGCCTCTGAACTCACCGCAAGCACTCAGCAGCATAGCCGCCATGGTCAGCGCCTGCCCAAGCGCTGTGATTGGGGCCGGCACTGTGCTCACGCCAGCTGATGTGCGCAATGTGCATGCAGCCGGTGGCCAACTAATCGTTGCGCCCAACTTCAACCCAGAAGTGGTCAAACAAGCCGTGGACTTAGGTCTGATTTGCCTGCCCGGCGTGATGACCCCCAGCGAAGCCTTTGCAGCATTGGCCGCAGGTGCTACAGGTCTGAAAATATTCCCGGCTGAGATGGTTTCGCCAACCGTAGTCAAAGCCTTGCGCGCCGTGTTACCCGCCGAGACCTTGGTGCTGCCAGTAGGCGGTATCACAGCTGCCAATATGCAAGACTGGCTAAGTGCTGGCGCCAACGGATTTGGCATAGGTTCTGCGCTGTATAAACCCGGCAGTAGTGCTGAGAATGTGGGCGACAGTGCGGCGCATTTCATCCAAGCTTTCGCTGCTAGGATAAAAGCATGAGTAAAACCACACCTGCAAAAATTTCGTTTGGTCTGGCTGGCAAGGTCTGTTTAGTCACGGGCGGCGCGCAAGGCATTGGCGAAGCCTGCTTGCGCCGCTTTGCCCAAGAAGATGCAAAACTAGTCATTGCAGATATCGATGACACGCGCGGCACAGCGCTGGCCCAAGAGCTGGGCGGACTGTTTGTGCACTGTGATGTGGGCGACAAAACCCAAGTCGATGCCTTAGTCGCCAGCGCCATCGCAGAGTTTGGCCGGATTGATATTTTGGTCAACAACGCCGGTATTTTTAAGGCCGCAGATTTTCTCGATATCAGCGAAGCCGACTTTGACGCCGTGCTGCGCATCAACCTCAAAGGCGCATTTTTAGTCGGTCAAGCAGTCGCACGCGCCATGGTGCAAGCCGGCACTCAGGGCAGTATTGTGAACATGAGTTCAGTCAACGGCGTACTCGCCATTCCCACAATCGCCAGCTACAACGTGAGCAAAGGCGGCATCAACCAATTAACGCGTGTGATGGCCTTGTCGCTAGTCAGCAAAGGCATTCGCGTCAACGCAGTCGCACCCGGCACGATAGCCACTGAACTGGCCGCCAAGGCGGTGCTCACCAGTGACGAGGCCAAAGCCAAAATCATGAGCCGCACGCCCATGGGCCGTCTCGGTAGTCCGTCTGAAATCGCCGACACCGTGGCCTATTTAGCCAGCGATGCGGCAAGCTACATCACCGGTGAAATTGTGGTGGTTGACGGCGGGCGCATGACGCTTAACTACACCATGGCGACATAAGCCAATCACAAAGAAAAATTGAAAATTAAAGCCTTATGCTCGCGCCTGAAGTAGCCGGACTTTTTATCGACGACGCTGCAAGCACACGCTGCACTTGGTGCGCAGCCTCGCCTTTTTACCGTCACTACCACGACACGGAATGGGGTTTCCCGGTTGCCGACGAGCGCCGCTTGTTTGAAAAAATCTGTCTCGAAGGTTTTCAAGCCGGTCTTAGCTGGCTCACCATTTTGAATAAGCGCGAGAATTTTCGCGCAGCCTTTGCCAACTTTGAGGCGGAAAAATTAGCCCAATTTGATCAAGCCGACACGCGCCGCCTTATGCTTGACGCGGGCATAGTGCGGCATGCGGGAAAAATCGCATCCAGCATTAATAACGCCAAACGCGTGTTAGAGCTGCGGCGCGAATTCGGCGCATTAGCCGCCTACGTCTGGCAACAAGAACCCGATGCAGCCCAAAGACCGGCGCAACTGAGTTTTGAAGCCTTCAAAACAATGACCAGTACTGCCGCTTCAATCGCGCTCTCCAAAGACCTCAAAAAGCGCGGCTGGACTTTTGTCGGGCCGACCACGCTCTACGCTTTTATGCAGGCCATGGGCCTCGTCAACGATCACCTAGAAGGCTGTAACAGCCGCGAAAAAGCATTGGCCGCGCGCCGCGCTTTCACACCCCCACTTCTTTATTCAAAGACCTAAACCCATGAAAAATATCACCCCAGAAGAAATCCAAATTCAGTGGCAAGCAGAGTACGACGTTGTGCGCGAACGAATGCTGGCCAATGGCGGTCATGCCGGCATTGCGCAGCCAGAACAAACCGAAGGACTCAGCGGTTTAGAAATAATGCAAGCCATGATGGACGGCCAAATTCCTTATTCGCACATTGCTGACACCATGGATTTCTCGTTGATAGAAATCACAGTCGGCAAAGCCGTGTTTCAGGGCCGACCACAGCTTAAACACTACAACCCACTCGGCACAGTGCATGGCGGCTGGTATGCCACGCTGCTCGATTCAGCACTTGGATGCTGCATACACTCCACCTTGCCGGCTGGTCGCGCCTACACCACTGCGGAACTGAGCGTTAACATCGTTCGCGCCGCATCTCATAAAAGTGGCCCACTGCGCGCTACTGGCACGATTATTCACAGCGGCCGGCAATTGGCTACCGCGCAGGCCAGTATCAATGGTGCCGATGGCAAACTCTATGCGCATGCAACCACGACTTGTTTGGTGTTTGAGGCGCGCAAGATTTAAGTTGCGCTTGATGAAAACCAGAGAAAAATTAGCCTGCACTTTTCTCTTTAATCATAAGTATGCATACGAATATGAATGCAACTCGGTCACAAAACTAGAGCTAAGGTATTGCGCAAGGCCATACTAATTTGCGCATAATCAATAAATGCGTTTACTTCACACCATGCTTCGCGTTGGCAATCTCCAGCGCTCTATTGATTTTTATACCAAAGTGTTAGGCATGAAACTGCTTCGCACGTCTGAGAATCCCGACTACAAATACACGCTGGCTTTTGTCGGCTACGAAGGCAATCCGGCTCAAGCCGAGATTGAACTGACCTTTAACTGGGACACCGACAAGTACGAGCTAGGCACTGCCTACGGCCACATCGCGCTGGGCGTGCCAGATGCCTATGCCTCTTGCGAAGCGATTAAGCTCGCTGGCGGCCAAGTCACGCGTGAAGCCGGGCCTGTCAAAGGCGGCACATCAGTGATTGCTTTTGTGACTGACCCAGACGGCTACAAGATTGAACTCATACAGCGCAAAGAAGACGGCGCTGGTACCGGTTTAAGCCAAGCTTAAAAAACTTTAAAAACAAAAAAAAGGCTAAATTTTCTTCAGTGAAAATTTAGCCTTTAGTTTTTCAATCAGTGCCGCGCCTGCGGTTTGACTGATGGTTAAAGTGCCCGCAGAAAAAATTTCTGCAAGCAGTAACAATCTCAAATCAATTTAACGCCAGTCTTAGACTGCAGCAACTCCAGCGTCACTCCGGTCGCAAGCTCCACTACTTTTAAGCCTTCAGGTGTGACATCCATCACAGCCAAGTCGGTGATGATGCGGTTAACCACGGCCAAACCGGTGAGCGGCAATGTGCACTCGGGCAGAATCTTCATGTCCTCGGTGCCGTCTTTCTTTTTAGCCACATGCTCCATGAGAATGATCACGCGCTTAACGCCGGCAACCAAATCCATAGCACCGCCCATGCCTTTGACCATCTTGCCCGGAATCATCCAGTTGGCCAGATCGCCCTTTTCACTCACCTGCATGGCGCCCAAGATGGACAGATTAATTTTGCCGCCACGAATCATCGCAAAGCTATCGTGACTGCCAAAAATTGCTGAACCCTTAATCGTCGTCACGGTCTGTTTGCCAGCGTTAATCAAGTCAGCATCAACTTTGTCTGCAGTCGGAAAAGGGCCAATGCCCAACATGCCGTTTTCTGATTGCAGCCAGACTTCGATGTCAGGGCTTACATGGTTGGCCACTAGCGTGGGAATACCTATTCCGAGGTTGACGTAAAAGCCGTCTTGCAATTCCTGCGCAGCACGCGCAGCCATTTGGTCTTGTGTCCAGGCCATGATTTAAGCTCCTGCCGTTTCGGTGATAGTTCGTTTTTCGATGCGCTTTTCGGGTGTCGGATTGCACACAATGCGGTGCACATAAACGCCGGGTAGGTGAACTTGATCTGGCTCCATAGCGCCGAGTTCAACCATTTCTTCGACTTCAACAATACAGAGTTTTCCGGCCATCGCGACGGCGGGATTGAAGTTGCGTGCAGTCAAGCGAAACTGCAGGTTTCCGGATGGATCGGCGCGCCACGCTTTAACTAACGAGACCTCTGGCAAAAGCGAGCGCTCCATGACATAAGTCTCACCGTCAAATTCGCGTAATTCCTTGCCTTCTGCCACCAATGTACCGACACCGGTCTTGGTGAAAAAAGCTGGAATACCAGAGCCGCCAGCGCGCAGCTTTTCAGCCAAAGTGCCTTGTGGTGTGAATTCGAGTTCTAATTCACCAGCCAAAAACTGGCGCTCGAATTCCTTGTTCTCACCCACGTAACTGGCAATCATTTTTTTGATTTGACGGGATTCAAGTAGTTTGCCCAGACCAAAGCCATCAACACCAGCATTGTTAGAAATCACGGTGAGGTTTTGCACCTCGCTATCGCGCAAGGCATCAATTAACGCCTCGGGAATGCCGCACAAACCGAAGCCGCCTACGGCAATCAGTTGTCCGTCGCTGACCACGCCTTTAAGGGCTGCGGCGGCAGAGGGAAAAAGTTTCTTCACAATAATCTCCTTGTTTTGGATAAGCTGAGTTGCTGCGATACGATACTACGCATTGTTATAGGTAGTAATCCGTAACGGGTTTGCCCGATAGGCAAACCTTCAGTAAAAGCGCATAGAACATAGAACAGCCGAGTAAAAAAGTGGCCTCAGAAATAAACTATCAAACCGCTTTCGACTTAGCGCCAGTGGGCCTGGTATTGTCGAGAAACCGAAACATAGTCGACTGCAATCAACATCTGTGCGAAATGTTTGGCGCAACCCGGGAAGAACTTTGTGGCCAGTCTTTTTTAGTGCTCTACCCCAGTGTCGATGAATACGAACGCATTGGCGTGCGTATGTTGCCAATTCTCAATACCTGCGGCCTTTACTCTGACGACCGCATAATGAAGCGGGTAGGCGGAAATCTCAAAGACGATATCTTTTGGTGCCATGTCACTGGCAGAGCACTGAACCGCAAACTGCCGCATGAATCCGGCATTTGGACTTTTGAAGACCTCAGCGCACGCCGGCCCGTGACCGCCGACCTAACCCCCAGAGAGCGCGAAGTGGCGGCGCATTTAATGGGCGGGCTAACCTCTAAAGAAATTGGCCGAGCGCTAATAATCAGCCACCGCACTGTAGAGATTTACCGCGCCAGACTGATGCGTAAATACAGAGCGTCAACCACCGCTGATTTAGTCAGCAAACTCATGGCCGGTTGAATCTTGGTGAAAACCTGCAACTGTGAAGTACTCACGCGTTGCTCAAATCAATTTCCAGCTACGCTCAAGCACTCAACCTAACACCAACACTAGGACAGACCATGCAGCCCAGCACGCCCGCACGCTACCCCCATCCAGAGCTAAGAGACTTGCCCGACGACATCCGGCAAAAATTGTTAGCAGTGCAAGAAAAAGCCGGGTTTGTGCCAAACGTTTTTTTAAGTCTGGCGCGCCGGCCAGCTGAGTGGCGGGCTTTTTTTGCCTACCACGACGCCATCATGCTCAAAGACGAGGGCTCTAACCCAACCGGCTCACTAACCAAAGGCGAGCGCGAAATGATAGTCACCGTCACCAGCGCCGCCAACCAGTGTCTTTACTGCGTCGTCGCCCACGGCGCGTTACTCCGCATCTACGAAAAAAAGCCACTGCTAGCCGATCAAGTTGCAGTCAATTACCGCAAGGCCGATATCTCGGCGCGAGAGCGCGCCATGCTGGACTTTGCGATGAAGATTTGTCTGCGCTCAGCAGAAATTGAAGACGCAGATTTCGCCGCGCTAGCAACCCACGGTTTAGACGACGAAGACGCTTGGGACATCGCCGCCATTACTGCGTTTTTTGGCTTATCTAACCGCATGGCGAGTTTTAGCGGCATGCAGCCCAATCCGGAGTTTTATTTAATGGGGCGAGTGGCCAGGCCGGCGCGGGTAGCGTCTTGAGAACATATTCAAATAGGTCTAAGCCAAGCAGTAATCAATCGATGAATGCACTGCCGGTTTGCGTGATCTAGTGATCCAGCAGATTGGTAGCAAGTTCAATCACAGAGCGCTCCAACTACGACGGGTAATCGCACGATTCACAGCATCAGTCGATACGATTTTTTTGGCTTTATCCAACATGGCTTTGAGATCTGTCACTAAGCAAGTGGCTGCGACTAAAAGAAACTAATCGGACTGAGTTTCGACAAATTGCAATTACACCCGCTCTGGTGTCTGAGGTTAAAAACTTGGCTGCTGCCACTAAAAAAAAACAGATCACATTGGCTGAAAGGGTTATTGATAAGGGAACTTGCACTGGCACTGGCACTGGCTCTGACTCTGGCTCTGAGTTGAAAAAGTTAAGCCCACAACTCACATAAGAAACCCAACGATTAAGTTTTATTACCACCCGACTCCGAACCCCGCCAAAATCGCTCTGCTTCTGGAAGAAGCCGGTGTGCCATACGAGCTGGTTCCAGTTGATACGCATAAGGGTGATCAGTAGCTGTCAGCGTTTCTCGCCATCAATCCGAATGCCAAAACGCCGGCCTTAGTCGACGGTGATGCAGTTGTTTTTGATAGCAATGCCATCTTGCTTTATTTGACTGAAAAACCGGTGCCTATCTGCCCGAGAACACGCCTGCGCAGCGCGCTCAGATGCTGTCGTGGTTGATGTTGGTAGCCACCGGCATTGACCCTTGTCGTGGCCAAGCTGTGTACTTTCAACACTTTGCGCCTGAGCCTGAGCCTAAGGCTTACGCCGTAAACCGCTACGACTTCTAGGCGCAGCGCCATTGGCGCATTGATTCAAGCGCAACTTGCCAAGCACCGCTACATGCTGGGTGAGACCTACACCATTGTCGATATGGCGGTTTGGGGCTAGGCACGTGCCATACCGTTTATTTTGGGCGCTAAAGCGTGGGCAATATGGCCTAACGTCAAGCGGCTGCTTGACGAGAATACAAGCACGTGCCGCGCTGGACCGACGAGATCGCGGCGCGCCCAGCCGTTATGCGCGACCGAAAGGTCAACCGCGCCTTTGGTGAGTTATCAAGTCAACTGCATGAACGCCACGTCGCCAGCGACTTTGAGACAAAAACGCAAGACAAGCTAAACCCTGGGGCTGCGGATAAGTCGTAATCAAACCCAAAGCCTAGCCCATATCAGGCTAGGCTTGGATCATGCCTTTGACCGATTCTCACGCGCAACTAAGTACGCTCGACAGACACCGGATTGGAAGACAATTAGTGGCGAAATCACGCAAAAATCAACTGGCAACTGGCGTTGCCAGAGGCCGTTTTAGCGCACCCAAGGCCAGCGCGCTGACCAAGGTCCCCGCCACAATAGCCAACAGATAAACACCTAAGTGGGTCACGGCATTCGGAATTGGAAGCACAAACACGCCGCCGTGCGGCACGCGTAATTCAGCGCCTACCAGCATAGACAGCGCACCGGCCAAGGCCGAGCCCAGCATTAGTGCGGGGATCACCCGCAGCGGGTCTTTTGCGGCAAACGGAATCGCGCCTTCGGTGATGAAGGAAATACCCAGCACAGCAGTGGCTTTACCGGCTTGACGCTCATCTGCGGTGAAACGGTTCTTAAAAATCACCGTGGCCAAAGCCAGCGCCAAAGGCGGCGTCATTCCGGCAGCCATGACGGCCGCCATGGGCGCAAACACCTCGCTGGCAATCAGGCCAGTGGCAAAAGCATAAGCCGCTTTATTGACCGGGCCACCCATATCAAAAGCCATCATGGAGCCCAGCAGCAAACCTAAAAAGACAGCGTTCGTGCCTTGCAGCCCTTTCAGCCAGCCGGTGATGGCCGCGAGCAAGATGGAGACCGGCTCACCGACCACGTAATACATCAGCAAGCCGACGATGGTGGTGCCCAGTAACGGCAAAATCAGCACCGGTTTAAGGCCATCCAGATTGCGGCCTAGCTGAATTTTCTCGTTGAGAAACTTAACCGTATAACCAGCTAAAAAACCAGCTGCAATACCGCCGATAAAACCTGCGCCCGTAGAGGCGGCAATCATGCCGCCAATCATGCCCGGTGCCAAGCCGGGACGGTCAGCAATCGAATGCGCGATAAAGCCCGCCAAAATCGGCACGATCAGAGCGAAGCCGCTCTTGGCACCAATCGTGAACAGCGTCCAGCCAAGCGTGCCTTTGTTGGCATCTTCATAAACGTAAATACCCCCCAACGCAAAACCCAAAGCGATTAGAAGACCGCCGGCCACCACAAAGGGAATCATGAAAGACACGCCAGTCATCAAGTGCTTGTAAGCACCGGTGCGGTTAGCGCTTTGCTGGGTCTTGGCAGCTTTTACCTGATCGGTATAAGCCTCATCACTGGCCGTAGTGCTGGCCGCAGTGCTGGCCGGAGCGGCAACTTTGGCCTCTGCCATTGCAGTACGCACCACTAAAGCGCCGTCTTTGATAGCGGCTTTGGTGTGGGTTTCATAAATACGTTTGCCGGCAAAGCGGCTCATGTCTACATTGGTATCGGCAGCAATCAGCACAATCTCAGCATTCGCCACATCGGCTTCGGTGAGCGTATTTTGCGTGCCTACCGAGCCCTGCGTTTCAACCTTGATAGTCAGTGCGTTGGCCTTGGCGCCAGTCTCCAGACCTTCGGCGGCCATAAAGGTGTGGGCGATGCCGGTAGGGCAAGAGGTGATGGCGACAATTTGCGGCAGGGACGGGCCACGCGCGGGCGCAGCGCCGGCGACGGACGTTTTTGTTAATGATGCTGACGATGCAGCCGGGCGCGCCTCGGCAAGCGCTTGGCTAAGCACCGCTTGGGCGTCACGGATAGCCGTCTCTGTGCCCACTTGCAGCAGTTTCTTGCCAGCAAAGCGGTCGGTATTGATGGCTGTATTGGCAGCAATAATCACCGCGTCAGCGGCGGCAATATCGGCCGCACTCAAGCTGTTACGGCTACCTGCCGCGCCTTGTGTTTCCACCTTTAGGCTATGCCCAGCGCGCTCAGCAGCTTGTTGCAAGGCCTCGGCGGCCATGATGGTGTGAGCGATACCGGTCGGGCAGGCGGTCACGGCGACAATTTTTGACATGGGAGTTTCCTTTTAGCGCGGGGTATAGGGGAACGAGTGGCTCAGCCGATTGAGCTGAGGTGAACCATTTGGGCCAGCGCCCGCACCGTCTCGGGTGAAGGCATATGAGGGCCTAGGCGGGTCAGCTTGGCGGCTGAGAACGCCGTCGCTAGGCAAGCACATTCGGAGAGTGCCAGCCCCTCAATTTGGGCCGCCACAATGCCAGCCACCATGGCGTCGCCAGCGCCCACGCTGCTGATGAGCTCGGTGGGAATAGCGTGCGCCAACAGCGCTTGCTGCCGATTGACAAACAAAGCGCCCTCGCCGCCCATAGAAACAATCACCATGCCCGGTGCGTTGGGCCGGGCCAGTAGTTCGCGTGCTGCGGCCACCACTGAGTCGGTGCCACTCAAGCTGCGCCCTATCAGCTCGCTAAGTTCAGCAAGGTTGGGTTTGATGATGTCAGGCCCAGCGCCTAAGCCGGCGGCCATTGCAGCACCACTAGCGTCCAGCAGTACATGGCCGCCTAGGCTGTGCACATGATGGATCAAACCGGCATAAGTATTAGCCGGCCAGTCTGGCGGCAAACTGCCGGATGTCACCACCCAGCTACCGGCGCTAACTAGCTGGCTAATTGTCGTGCGCAGTTGCTCAAGCAAGGCTTTTATTGCGTCCGGCGTCAGGCTTGGGCCGGGCATATTGATGTCGGTGGTGGTGCCGCTGCTTAAGTCCACCAGCTTGGTGTTGATACGGGTTAAGCCGCCCAGGTAGACGCAGTGGTTGTCTATGCCTTTGGCGTTAAAAAGGGCCTCGAATTGGGCCGCGTTAGCCAGGCCGATTTGACCGGTGACAGCGCTGTGAACACCAAAATCGGCCAAGCAAGACGCCACATTAATGCCCTTGCCGCCCACATCTATCTGCATACGTAAAGCCCGATTCACTTCACCCACCCGCAAGTGATCTAGCTCTAAGGTGTGGTCTAGCGCCGGATTCAAGGCCACGGCCAGCACACGCGGCGGTTTGTCAAGAAAGTTTGAATGCGGTTTCATAGCGCTCTGACTTCGTCGGCACTGCCGGCAGTCAGCGCACGCTGCGCCAACAGTTGCATGTCTGCATACGATTGGCCACGCAAAGCAGCCTTGACTGCGGCCACATCTTGCGCGCTCATAGACAGCTCATCGACACCCAAGCCCATGAGTATCTGTGCGCCTAGCGGATCACCGGCTAGGCCGCCACACACGCCAACCCAAGTGCCGTGTTTTTTAGCCGCCGCCACGGTACGGGCAATCAAGTCCAGCACGGCCGGATGCAAGCTATCAGCCTGCGCGGCTAGTTCAGGGTGCTGCCGGTCAATGGCCAATGTGTATTGGGTTAAGTCGTTGGTGCCGACTGAGAAAAAGTCGACCAGTGGCGCAAACTTTTCCGCCATCAAGGCCACGGCGGGTACCTCGACCATGATGCCAATTTTGAGTTCTGGGCCGTTGACCTGAGCCCGGGCATGTTCGCAGTGTTGGCGCAGCGCCTCGATCTCGCTGGTGTGGGTAACCATAGGAAACATGATGCGGATGGGGCCGTGCGCCGCAGCGCGGTACAGCGCGCGCAGCTGGGTGTAGAGCAAGTCCTGACGGTTTAGCAAGAGGCGCGCACCACGCACGCCAAGAAAAGGGTTTTCTTCTGCGGGCAGGTTTAAGTAAGCCACTTTTTTATCACCGCCAATGTCTAGCGCGCGGATGATCAAAGTGCGCCCGCCCATGACCTCGGTCATCTCACGATAGACGCGGTACTGCTCTTCTTCGTCTGGGGCGCTATTGCGCTCCAAAAATAAGAACTCGGAGCGCATCAGTCCTACGCCTTCGGCACCGGCTTCTATGGCAAAACTAGCCTGCTTTGCATTGGCCACGTTGGCTGCGATTTCAATCCTGTGACCGTCGGTGGACGTAGCCGGCAGATAGCGGCTCTCGCGCAGGGCGTTGCGGGTGGCGAGTTGACGGGTAATCACCACAGCAGCCGCCGCCTGATCAGCTGGAGACACCGCCAGATAAAGCGCGCCCATACCGCCATCGATGACGGCTAGTTGCCCTTCTGGCGCAGCCAGCAAAGCGCTGCCAGCGGCAACCACAGCAGGTAGACCCAAGGTGCGCGCCAAAATGGCGGTGTGTGAAGTCGGCCCGCCGCTGCTAATGGCCAGCCCAACCACAAACTGCATATCGAGTTGCAAAGTGTCCGACGGGGTTAAGTCGTCCGCCACCAAAATGCTGGCTTGAGTCAGCACTTGGCTATGCCGCTTTATGCCCAACAGGTGGGCCAACACCCGCTCACCCACATCACGCAAATCAAGTGCGCGGGCAGCCAGTAGCGGGTCAGCCACGGCTTGAAGCTTTTCCACACGCGCTTGCAAAGCGTGTTGTCAAGCCCACGCCGCACCGCGGCCGCGCAAGATAGTGGCCATGGCCTCGTGCAGCAGTTGGTCGTCAGCAATTAACTCACGTTGCGCGGCGAAAATAGCCGCCTCGGCGGCGCCTAAACGGGAGCTGGTTTGGACTTCCAAGGTTTGCAGTTGCGCGGTGATGGCCAGCAGTGCGGCTTCTAAGGCCTCGCCATCGGCGACTACATCACCCGGGCTGTCCGGCACGTCAAACTGGTGGCTGACATGCCGTACCAGCTTGCCGACGGCAAGACCGGGGCTGGCGCCAATACCGTAAATGGCTTGTGATTTACCTTCTGGCAACCATTCTGGCGTGCTGCGGCGGGCGACTAAGGCGTTGCGGCGGGCGCGCTCAGCGTCGGCTTTTTCTTCCGCCGACAAACTGCGCACCAAGTCCAGCAGCGCATCAACTGCGCGGCGGGAATCCGGGCCACTGGCGGCCAGACGCAAGCTGTCGCCGCGCGTAGCGCCTAGCGACAACAAGCTCGTCAAGGCCTTGGCATCCGCAAACTCCTGCGCCTTGTAGACCCGGATGTCGCAGGCAAAGCGCTTGGCGGTTTCAACCCAACGGGTGGCGGGACGGGCATGCAGACCATTGGGATAGTCGAGTATCCAATCGCTGTGGGCGCTGCTTTGCCATTCTGGCAGGTCAATAGCGGCGGCTTGCGCGGATTCGTTGGCCAAGGTGCGCACCATCAGTTGCGGGTCATCGGTGTGGATTAAGTTTTCAATACCTTGGGCTTGCATCAAGCGGGTCAGGCGGCGCAGCAACACGATGTGCTCATCTGACTTAGCGGCAATCGCCACGACCAGTTGTGCTTGGTCACCGTCTTTCCAGTCGACACCGTCTCTAAACTGCACCACCGCCACACCGGTGTGGTGGATCTGATGGCGGTCTTCCACCATGCCGTGCGGTATCGCCACGCCCGCGCCTAAAAAGGTGTTGGCTACTGCTTCGCGTTTGAGCATGCTTTCTATGTAGCCGGGCGCAATGTAACCCGCATCCACCAACAGTTGACCAGCTAGGCGTACGGCTTCGGTTTTGCTGCTGGCCTGAGCATTCAGTCTTACGCAGTCAGTCGTTATGGTTTCCATCCGTGTGTCCTTGCTAGTGGCTAGCGTGCTGATAGGTGATGTCAATATTTATGTAATCGTTTACATTTTGATTGTCTATTAAATTTCAGTATTAAAAAGACCTTTTATCACTGAACTACCTAGGTTTTACCCTGTGTTTAGGATTTAAAACATCTAAACACATCGGAATTTACAGCGTAGTAATGCACAATAAATGGAATCGATTACATAAATTTAGGGTTGTGATGGTCAAGATTGTGGATGTGGCAAAACAGGCAGGCGTTTCAACTGCCACGGTGTCTAGGGTGATTTCGGGACAACCCGGTGTCAGCGACGACGCGCGTGCGCGGGTTGATGCTGCGGTCAAAGCACTGGGCTATAGGCCAGACTTGGCGGCGCGGCGACTGCGCTCTGGCCGCACCGACACCTTGGGCCTTATCGTGTCGGACATCCGCAACCCGTTTTTTACTGAGATCAGTCATGCAGTTGAGGAACTAGCCTACCAAAATCGCATGCGGGTGTTTTTGTGCAATGCAGATGAAGATCCAGAAAAAGAAGCTTTTTACTTGGCCATGATGCGGGACGAAAACGTCAGCGGTGTCATCTTGTCACCCACGCTGGCCCTGCTTAAAAACCTGCGTCCAACAAACTACCCGTTTCCGCTGGTGCTGGTGGACCGCTGCGAGCGAGACACCCAAGTCGACGCGGTGGTACTGGACAACTTCGACGCCAGTTACCGCCTGACCGAACACTTGATTGCAGAAGGTTATCAACGGATTATTTTTCTTTATGGCTCGATCGGCTCTACCGGGCCGCAGCGGCACCAAGGTTATCTCGCCGCCATGGCTGCAGCTGGACTGGCAACTCAGGCCGAAGCGATTGCGCCGCGCAGCGAACGCGCTTACGCAGTTGCAGAGCATTTGCTGCAAGGCGAATCACCACCGGATGCGCTGCTAGCTAGCAGCGGCCTGATCTTGCAAGGCATTGTCGAGGCGGTCAAAGCCGCTGGCGTGCCCGTGCCGGTGGCCTGCGCAGTCGCTGGTTTTGACGACTTACCGTGGACCCGCTTGGTCACGCCAGACATCACCGTGATACGCCAACCGACACACGAAATTGGTCAAACCGCGATCAATCTATTGATCGAAAGAGTGGCACAGCCAGAGCGTGCGGTGCGCCAAGTCGTGCTGCGGGGTGAACTGCTGCTGCGCGGCTCAACTCAGCGCAACACAAAGTAGTTCTTCCGCCTTGGCCACATGAGGCCTAACGATTGAGTCGGCCAGCGGTCTAAGTTTTAATCATGATCGTAAAAGGTTTGCCCAAGACCTCGGCAGTGACAACGCCTAAGACGGCTGCGATAGCGCTAGTTTGCCGGTCTGACTATCGACTTAGCGGGTCAGCTCTGGACGAGCCAGCCACTCGCGGCCTTTGAGCATGCCTTGCCAGTAAAGTGGCGGCAGGACTTTTTCTTTAAGGAGCCAAGCCAGCGTAGACGGCTGCGTACCGTCAATCAACCACTTGGGGAAACTAGGCGCTAGCTTGCCGCCATAAGTGAATTCAGCCAACACGATTTTGCCGCGCTCTACCGTCAGCGGACACGATCCATAGCCGTCATAAGCCGCGTCACTGCCGTTCGCAGTCCGGGTGACGAGCAGATTGTGTGCCACTACCGGTGCTTGCTTGCGCACCGCAGCCGCCGTTTTGGCGTTGCTGGTATTGACCACGTCGCCGAGTGCAAAAACGTTGGGATATTTCTTGCTGCGTAGCGATGCGGCATCGACATCGACCCAGCCGGCAGCGTCTGCCAATGGACTGATACGTATGAAGTCAGGTGCGGTTTGCGGCGGCACAGCATGCAGCATGTCAAAGTCACGCGTGACTAGGGTTTTTTCTCCCGCCGCATTGCGCGTGGCGAAAGTCGCTTTCTGAGCCGGCCCATCAACCGCCACCAAGCTCTCGCCAAAATTAAGATTGATGCCGTAGGTAGAGATGTATTCCATCAGCGCCGGAACGTAAGCGGCGACACCAAAAAGCACAGCGCCAGCGTTGCAAAAATCAATCTCTATGTTTTTGAGCACGCCTTGGCGACGCCAATGGTCGGCGGATAAATACATCGCCTTTTGCGGCGCGCCCGCACACTTAATCGGCATGGGTGGCTGGGAAAAAATGGCTCTGCCACCGCGCAAGCTTTGTACCAACTCCCAGGTGTAGGGCGCTAAATCGTAGCGGTAGTTGGACGTTACGCCGTTACAGCCCAGTGTGTCAGTCAAGCCTTCGATGCCAAGCCAATCGAGTTTGAGACCGGGACATACAACAAGTTGCTGGTAAGTCACCACACGGCAGCTATCAAGAATGACAGCATTGCGTTCAGGCTCGAACGCCGCGACAGCCGACTTAATCCAGTGAACGCCGCGTGGCAGCACGCTGCCCATCGTGCGGGCTGTTGAGGCGGCATCAAAAATGCCAGCGCCCACCATGGTCCAGCCGGGTTGGTAGTAGTGAGCTTCGGCGGGATCAATGATGGCAATGTCTAAATCGGGATCGCGAGCGAGCAAGCTAGACGCCACTGATATGCCAGCAGCGCCTGCGCCCACAATCACAACGGCATGCGAAGCGTAGGCCATTTCGACCGGCGCCTTGCGGCCAATGCTGGCCTGCACTGTGACGCCAAGCTCATCAACGCCGATTGAGGAAGTGAGCGATAAGTCAGCGCTAAGGGATTTGGTTTCCATCGATTTGTTTCTTTTATTTGGGTGTAACAAGGTCCAGCCTTTACGGCTTAACCAACGTAAGTCTTGAACGAACAAGCCCTGAATCGATACACCAAAGCACTGGGCTTGGATCGGTTGGGGCATTTAATTGAGTCATGCTTTTTAGTCCAGTTAGTAGCGTCTCACCCAGACGCAACTAAGGCGTTTGGCAAACGCTATGCCAAGTAGCACACAGGCCTCTAAGCAAAGGCGACACAAACGATTAGGCCTGAACAATCACTCATGTCAAACTCTTAGGCTCTTGGACAATAAAACACTTGTAGCGTACAAGTTTTAAACCATTAATTAACCGCAGGAAACCACCCGCGTGCGAACATGGACAATCTCCACTGAGATTTAATTTTCTTATCAGCGAGTCCCTCAGATGAACACCTCAGAAATTCTTGCCAAATTCGGCCCCCGTGAAGCCATGGAATACGACATTGTCGTAGTCGGAGGCGGCCCCGGCGGGTTAGCCGCTGCCATCAAACTGAAACAACTGGCCAACGAAAATGGCAAGGAATTATCGGTAGTAGTGCTAGAAAAAGGCTCAGAGCCAGGCGCCCACATCCTGTCAGGCGCAGTGATGGACCCAAAAGCCATGACCGAGCTATTTCCCGATTGGAAAGCGCTAGGCGCGCCGCTCAATCAGCCGGTCACCAGCGATAAAGTGCTGTTTTTGAGCGAGACCGGCGCCATCAAAACCCCCGGTTTTTTAGTCCCCGACTGCATGCACAACGATGGCAACTTCGTCGTCAGCTTGGGCAATGTGAGTCGTTGGATGGCGCAGCAAGCCGAAAACCTAGGCGTAGAAATATTCCCAGGCTTTGCCGCTGCCGAAGTGCTTTACAACGATGACGGCTCAGTCAAAGGCGTGGCCACCGGCAATATGGGCATTGGTAAGGACGGTGAGCCCAGCAGCAGCTTTCAGTTGGGTATGGAAATACACGGTAAATACACCGTGTTCGCCGAAGGTTCACGCGGCCACTTGGGTCGCCAACTGATTGCCAAATTCAAGCTCGACGAAGGCAAAGACCCACAAGCCTATGCGCTGGGTATCAAAGAATTGTGGGAAATAGACCCAGCCAAACACCAGCCCGGCTTAGTCGTTCACACCGCCGGCTGGCCTATGGACAACGCTACCTATGGCGGCGGATTTTTATACCACCTTGAAGGCAATCTGGTCACACTAGGACTGGTCACCGGCTTGGACTACAGCAACCCCTATCTGAGCCCGTTTGAAGAAATGCAGCGTTGGAAAACCCATCCCTCCATCAAGCAATACCTAGAAGGCGGCAAACGCGTGAGCTATGGCGCGCGGGCGATTACCGCTGGCGGCGCGCTGAGTCTGCCAAAGACAGTGTTTCCGGGTGGCGCGCTGATTGGCTGCGAAGCCGGCTACCTCAACGCCAGCCGCATCAAGGGCAGTCACGCGGCGATTAAAACCGGCATGCTAGCCGCAGAAGCGGCTTTCGAAGCCGTTGGCGCTGGCCGCCAGCATGACGAACTCAGCGCTTACCCAGAGGCTTACGCCAAAAGCTGGTTGGCCCAAGAACTAGACATGTCACGCAACTTCAAGGCGTGGTTTAAAAAAGGCCTATATGTTGGCACGCTGATGACCGGCATAGAGCAGTGGCTGCTGCCAAAGCTGGGCATTAAAAGCCCGCCTTGGACGCTGCATCGCACCCAAGCCGACCACAGCATGCTTAAACCGGCGGCGCAGTGCACGCCGATTGTCTACCCCAAGCCAGACAACAAAATCACTTTTGACCGACTGACCTCGGTGTTTGTCTCCAACACCAACCACGAAGAACATCAGCCAGCGCATTTGACCCTAAAAGACGCCAGCGTTCCCGTGAACGTCAATTTAGCGATTTATGACGGCCCCGAAAGCCGCTACTGCCCGGCCGGTGTTTATGAGTATGTGAAAAACCCCGACAACAGCGACCGGCTGCAAATTAACGCCCAGAACTGCGTGCATTGCAAAACCTGCGACATCAAAGACCCAACCCAAAACATAGTCTGGGTCACACCCGAGGGCGGCGGCGGCCCGAACTACAGCGGGATGTAGACTGAGGGCTTCATGGCACGGGGGAAAGAGTTGTTCAACTCACTCCACAAGCTCTTCTGAGCAAACCCGTGCTGCTGAAGTCACTACAACTACAAGGGGACACTTTGAACATAGTCATCACCGGCGGCGCCGGCTTTTTGGGTGCGCGCCTAGCGCGTGAATTACTCGCACTCGGCCAAGTCAGTCTGGCCGGCGCAGCGCCGCAAACTATTGCTTGCATCAGCTTGGTAGACCGCGCCAGCCCACCTGCCGATCTAGCGGCTGACACACGCATACGCAGCGTGGTGGGCGACCTCAATGATTTACTCGCCAGCAATAGCGCACAAGGCCCTGTGGTGCGCGAACAAGACGCCGTGGTGTTTCACCTCGCCGCCGCTGTTAGCGGCGAATGTGAGGCCAATTTCGACCTCGGCATGCGCAGCAACGTAGACGCCACCCGCGCCTTACTAGAAGCCTGCCGAGCACTCAAAACCTGCCCTACCGTGGTATTCGCCAGCTCCTTGGCCGTGTTTGGCAATTCAGCTGCGCAGCCGCTGCCAGAAGTGATTGATGACCACACCTTGCCAACCCCACAAAGCAGCTACGGTATACAAAAATTCATCGGCGAGCAAATGGTGGCTGACTACGGCCGCAAGGGTTTTATTCGCGCGCGTAATTTGCGCTTGATGACGGTTAGCGTGCGGCCGGGCAAACCGAACGGCGCAGCCTCTAGTTTTCTCAGCGGCATGATTCGCGAACCACTCGCTGGCCTTAGCGGCGCCTGCCCGGTCGCAGCAGAAACCCCAGTCGCACTGTCTTCGCCAGAACGCACTATTGAAGGTTTGGTATGCGCGCTACAAGCGAGTGACGAGAAATGGGGTGCGCGCACGGCGATGAATTTGCCAGCGCTGAGCACTAGCGCCGGTGAGATGGCCAAAGCCTTAGAGCGCTTGGCCGGCGCTAGCACGGCCGCCAAAATTGACTGGACGCCAGACCCAGCGATTATAAAAATCGTCACCAGCTGGCCGTCGAAAATAGACGCCGGTCGGGCTCGCGCACTCGGCCTGCTACCGGACACCGATTTCGACAGCATAGTCGCCGCATACATGCGCGAGAACCCGGGCTAAAAAATAATCTGAAGCAGGGCTTAGACTGATTTGACTTGATCTAACAGCACTGTTTTGCACGACTGAGCAAAGCTTTTTTCATAGCCGTCAAAAGGAGAAACTCATGCTAGACAACGCTAGCGACAGCACGCTTTTCACCACCTCGCTCAATACCCTGCACCTAGAACTGGGCGCGCGCATGGTGGCGTTTGCGGGCTATTCGATGCCGGTGCAATACCCGGCTGGCTTGATCGCCGAACACCTGCATACCCGGCTGGCAGCAAGCTTATTTGATGTCTCTCACATGGGGCAAATGCGGCTTGAGGGCCAAGATGCCGCCGCGGCATTAGAGAGCCTAATGCCAGTCGATGTCATAGGTTTAGCCGCCGGCAAACAGCGCTACGGCCTGCTGCTTGATGAGGCTGGCGGCATTCTTGACGACTTGATGTTTGTCAATCGCAATTTGGCCGATGGCGGCGACATCTTCATCATCGTCAACGGCGCCTGCAAGGCCGCTGACTTGGCGCATATTGAACGACACATTGGCACGCGCTGTGCAGTTATCCCCATGCCCGACAGAGCGCTACTGGCCTTACAAGGCCCGCTGGCCGCAACCGCTTTAGGGCGCTTGGCACCCGGTGTTGAAAAGTTAGTTTTTATGACCGGCGGGCGCTTTGAAATTGCCGGCTGTGATTGCTATTTAACCCGCAGCGGCTACACCGGCGAAGATGGTTTTGAAATCTCGGTACCGGCCGATCAAGCCATGACCTTAGCCAGGGCGCTGCTGGCGCAAAGCGAAGTCAAACCCGCAGGACTGGGCGCGCGTAACTCGCTGCGACTAGAAGCCGGTCTTTGCCTATACGGCAATGACATAGACACAAGCACCACACCCATCCAAGCCCAGCTCAATTGGGCAATTCAAAAAGTACGCCGCAGCGGTGGCGCGCGGGCTGGTGGCTTTCCGGGCGCTGAACGAATCCTCGCCGAGCTCGACGAGCCCAGTCGTTTGAGCCGGCAACGCGTTGGCTTGATCGCTTTAGAACGCATCCCCGTGCGCGAGCACAGCGCCCTGCACGCAATCGACGGCACGTTGCTAGGCGAAGTCAGCAGCGGCCTGCTCTCGCCGAGTCTGAATCAAGCACTCGCCATGGGCTATGTCACACCCAGCCACGCAGCGCTAGGCACGCGAATCCAAGCCAGGGTGCGCGGCAAGCCAGTACCCATGCAAGTTTGTGCCTTGCCCTTTATTGCCAACCGTTACTTTCGCGGTTGATGATCCCCAAGCATCAACAGCTAACATCTTTACTATTATTTTTTTCAATTTTCACTTTTCACTTTTTACCTTTTACCTTTTACCTTTTACCTTTTACCTTTTAGGCAAACCACATGATTAAGTACACCGAAGACCACGAATGGCTAAAAATAGACGGCGACATCGCCACTGTCGGCATCACCGTGCATGCACAAGATGCGCTGGGCGATGTGGTGTTTGTTGACCTGCCCGCAGTCGGCACAGTCTTTACGCAAAAAGAAACCGCTGGCGTGGTCGAGTCGGTCAAAGCCGCGGCCGATGTTTACATGCCAGCCGACGGTGAAATCATAGAAGTCAACGCCGCACTCAAGGACGATCCCTCACTGGCTAACAGCGACCCGCTGGGCACAGGTTGGTTTTTCAAAATCAAACTTTCCGCGCCCGCTCAGCTCGATGCGTTAATGGATGAGACAAGCTACGCCGCATTTGCCAACACCTGAAAACGCCTATCAACCGACAATTAAAAAAGAGATTTTTTAACTATGCCAATGCCATCGATCCAACCGCTAGGCGCACTAGAGAACTCCAACGAATTCATAGCCCGCCACATCGGCATCACGCCAGCAGACCAAGCGCAAATGTTGGCCATAGTGGGCGCGAATTCTCAGCGTGAGTTGATCGATGACATCGTGCCAAAAAGCATTGCACGCAGCAGCCCCATGCAAATTCCAGCACCGGTCACAGAGGCCGCAGCGCTGCGTCAACTACGGGCAATTGCGGGTAAAAATCAAGTCTTTAAGAGCTTTATCGGTCAGGGCTATTACGGCACTTTCACGCCCGGCGTGATCTTGAGAAATATTCTTGAAAATCCGGCTTGGTATACCGCCTACACGCCGTATCAGGCTGAGATTTCGCAAGGCCGCCTGGAAGCCTTGCTCAACTTTCAGACCATGGTATGTGACTTGACCGGCATGCCAATTGCCAACGCCTCCATGCTTGATGAGGCAACCGCTGCGGCCGAAGCCATGACACTGGCAAAGCGCAGCGTTAAAAGTAAAAGCAATGTGTTTTTAATCGCTGGCGACTGTCACCCACAAACCATTGAAGTGATACAGACGCGCGCTAAACCACTGGGCATCACGGTCAAAGTCAGTACCGCAGTCGCGACCTTGCCCTACCTGATGGCGCAGGGCGACTATTTCGGTGTGCTGGCCCAATACCCAGCGACCACCGGCAGCATCCACGACTTACGCCCACTCGCCGGCCAAGCCCATGCCGACGGTGCAGCGCTATGCGTAGCGGCTGACCTGTTGGCCCTAACCTTGCTTGAGCCGCCCGGTCACTGGGATGCCGACATCGTGCTGGGCAGTAGTCAGCGCTTTGGTATGCCCATGGGCAATGGTGGCCCGCATGCGGCTTTCTTGGCTTGTCGTGAGGAGTTCAAACGCTCACTGCCGGGCCGACTTGTCGGTGTCAGCATAGACAGCCACGGCAACCCGGCTTTACGGCTGGCGCTGCAAACCCGCGAGCAACATATACGGCGCGAAAAAGCCACCTCCAACATCTGCACCGCGCAGGTATTGCCCGCCGTCATCGCCAGCATGTATGCGCTTTATCACGGACCTGAAGGTTTAAAGCGGATTGCCGAAAGGGTTGCCACTTACACCGCGATTTTTGTGCTCGGCCTCAAGCAACTGGGTTACACGATTAGCAACACCGGTGCGTTTGACTCAGTCACTGTCAAAACCGGTGAAGCCAGCAAAGCCATCGCCGAACGCGCCCGGCTCTCGGGCTGCAATCTGCGCTTTCGCCTCAAGCACCACTTAGGGGTGAGTTTGGACGAGACCACTAGCCGCAGCGATATAGAACTGCTGTGGTCCTTTTTTGCCCTAGACGGCCAAAGCTTGCCGGTAGTTAGCGCCTTTGAGGACGGGGTAGAAACCTTGATCCCCAAAGAGCTGCGCCGCAGCAGCGCATTTTTAAGCCACCCGGTCTTTAACAGCCACCACTCAGAGACCGCCATGCTGCGCTACATACGCAAGCTCAGCGACAAAGACTTGGCTTTAGACCGCAGCATGATTCCGCTGGGCAGTTGCACCATGAAGCTCAACGCCACCAGCGAGATGCTGGCCGTGACTTGGCCCGCATTTGCCAACATCCATCCGTTTGCCCCAGCCTCGCAATTACGCGGCTATGCAGAACTAGACCAACAACTGCGCGACTGGCTGTGTGAGGCCACCGGCTACGCAGGTATTAGCTTGCAACCCAACGCGGGCTCACAGGGCGAGTACGCCGGCTTGCTGGTGATTCGCGCTTGGCTTGAGGCCAACGGCCAAGCACAGCGCAATATTTGCCTGATTCCCTCATCGGCCCACGGCACCAACCCAGCCAGTGCGCAAATGGCCGGCATGACAGTCGTTGTGACCGCCTGCGACAAGCAAGGCAATGTGGACATGGCAGACCTCAAAGCCAAGTGCGAAGCGCACAGCGAAAAATTAGCTTGCATGATGATTACCTACCCCAGCACGCACGGCGTGTTCGAGACCGAGGTCAAACAACTATGCGAATTGGTGCATTCTCACGGCGGCCGGGTTTATGTCGACGGCGCGAATATGAATGCCTTAATAGGTCTGGCCGCGCCGGGCGAATTTGGCGGTGATGTCAGCCACCTTAATTTGCACAAAACTTTTTGCATCCCACACGGCGGCGGCGGACCAGGCGTAGGCCCGGTCTGCGTAGTCGATGATCTCGTCCCCTATCTGCCCGGACATGCCACTGCAGGTTTGCCAGGCAAAAGCATTGGTGCCATCTCTGCAGCACCACTGGGCAATGCCGCCGTCTTGCCAATTAGCTGGATGTATTGCCGCATGATGGGGCCAGACGGTCTTAAGCAAGCCAGCGAAGTCGCCATACTCAGCGCCAACTACATCAGCGTCCGCCTCAAAGACCATTACCCAACCCTTTATGCCAGCAGCAACGGCCGGGTTGCACACGAATGCATTCTTGACCTGCGCCCGCTAAAAGACAGCAGCGGCGTGACCGCCGAAGATGTTGCCAAACGCCTAATGGACTATGGATTTCACGCACCCACACTGAGTTTTCCAGTACCCGGCACGTTGATGATTGAGCCCACCGAAAGCGAAAACCTAGCCGAGATTGATCGCTTTATAGAAGCCATGATTTCAATCCGCCAAGAGATAAGAAAAATAGAAAATGGCGCTTGGCCGCAAGACAACAACCCACTAAAATATGCGCCGCACACCGCTGCCAGTTTGCTGGGCGAGCAATGGGCAAGGCCTTATTCACGCGAAATAGCCGCCTTTCCTTTGGCCGAATTAAAACAAACCAAGTACTGGCCAACGGTAGGACGCGTCGACAACGTATGGGGCGACCGCAACTTGTTTTGCAGTTGCATACCAGTGGCTAATTACGCTTGAGCAAATCTGCAACGCAAGTGCCAAGTCAACGTAAAACATAAAAAAATACGAGTAATTGCAGCGCAGAACGCCCAACAGTTCCAGTAGGAAAATTCAGCGATAAGCAGTGCAATTAATAAAAACAACCGGCTTAAAGAGTATCTTTAAAACGAACCAACAGCACTGGTGGCTTGCTATGTCTGGCTACCCTTTGAGCTACGCTACCTAAGGCAAAGCGGTTCAATCCGCTGCGGCCATGCGTTCCCATGACGATCAGGTCGCAGCATTTTTTCACACTATCCAAAGTCTCAGTAGATTTTCTACAAACTACTGAAGAAACCTTTAATCGTTTTTTTACAGAGCCGTTTTCGTTGGGCTTGGCGAGCGAATAGCCATCGGCAACTTCAAGAATCACATCCTCAACGCGCCGGCCGGATACTTCACGCAGCAAAGTCTCTGCGGTTAACCCAAACGATTCTGCCGCATGCTTGGCCTTGAGCAGCAAATTCATACCCAATTGCTGCAAGCTCTGAAACATTTCTTCATAGTTCACGACCGAGGTCATTTCAGTGAGCATGGCATAGTCATCGACTACATGCAGAAAAATCAAATGGGCTTTTTCTTTTTGATCAATAGCCAGCTCAATAGCTTGACTTAGCCCACGCTCAGATGTGGGACTGCCGTCGAGAGGCACAAGTATTCGGCGATACATAAAGCATTTCCTTGCAAAAGAGGAATGACAAAGACCCCTAATGGGGATGCAAAAACATCCAGCACTTTATCCGCCACTGATGAAACTGGAGTTGCGTTAAATCAAGCCACAAACGTTTGATATAAAAGGGTGTTGGCCTACGCCGCAAGCTGAGTAAGCCAGATATCATATTAAAGATTGAAAATTTTCCCTGATCTATATGCCAGCTCTTGGATACCAAGCCGACGCATTTAGTAGATTGACAGAAATTATTTAACACCCACCACAACCAGAAATAAATTATGCATCCTCTGCCAAAAACCCTGCATTCACGCCTCTTTGCAATGCTCTTGCTGAGCATGCTGGCCACGCCTTCTTTTGCCCAATACACCGGACCTGTAGACGCCAGCATTGCCACCAGCGTCAAAGCTATTCTCGACAAACCAGTCGATGACCAAAACGTGATTCTTAAGGGCAAACTTATCAAACAGATATCGCTAGAGAAATATATTTTCTCCGACGGAATAAACCAGATCACAGCAGACATAGACAAAGATGATTTTCCACTCGCGCCTATCAACGAAAACACCTTGATTGAAATACGTGGTGAAGTCAAAAAAGATTTACTCGGCGCACCAGAAATTGATGTGGATACAGTTCGCGTTTTGAAATAAATTGATCTAATCTGATCTTGACTTAAAGCTGACTTACACCTATTTCAAACGCTCTGAGCTTGTGACTTTTTTTCTAATTCAAAAGAACACACTCGCCATAGCGGTTAAAAGCGCTAGTTGCGCTTCAGACTTGAATCCGCCCAAGATGGTACTTGCATCATTTGGCGAATAAAAAGCCACTCACTCCGCCAATCAAAGCCGCGCAAACACTGCGCAAACAGCACCTAGCTAAGCCGCGCGAACAACTCAATTCGCTCAATCCACAGCAGCTAAAAAATCACCCTCTCTGGGCGGGGTGCGCTCGTGGAAAAACAGCTGTAGGGCAAAACGACTGCCTGTATGGCAGTCGGAATACAAGCTTGTAAAAACTGAATGAATAAAATTTGATGCAGAGATTTGGCAGACGTCAAACCTAAGAGCGTCATTCACTCATAGTCATAGTCATAGTCACAGTCACAGTTCGTGACAGCGCCAGCTAGGCGCCATCTAAAGCCTTGCATTTTTCGAGTATTCGCAACGTACATCACAGCTTCTTACCCTTGGTGGTGCAAAGCATTTCTAAGCCGATGCGTGTCAATACGTTGGCAAAAAAACCCAATAGCAGCCACGCCCATCACGCCGGCAAACGATTTTCTCCAGCACCAGAGAAAACTCATCACACATCTAGTTGCAAGCGAAACAGTAGCAACAAAAAAAGTACTGACAAGTAGTTAAAAAATATTTACTAAAAATACAACTTGTATAACAATGCAACCAAATAGCCTGAGTAATAAATTACTAAAGGGGGATTTATGCCGAGCGGAATTGGACAGCAATCACAACCGACAACGCCATCACCATCGAGAACGCCGACGCAATCGAGAAGCGGCTCCTCGGCTGAAAACAAAGGTTCACCCATAACAACGCCGCAAGAAGAAACTCCTGTAGGGCAAATAAAAGTTAGCACAGGACTGAGTGACCAGTCACTCGAGTTAACCATCACTCCAGAGGGAAAAATCAGGCAAAGAGGACAGGATAGTGGATCGAAAAATCAAAGCACAAAAACAAATACGCCAACACAAAATCCTGAAAAGCGGCGAAGCTCATACTGCGAAAAATTTACCAATAGTCTAAGCTTGGCAATACCAACATTAATCAGGACTTTCATCAATGTTGGCATAACGGGTAGCATTGGTCTTGCCGCCAAAGCCGGCCTTATTTCATCCATGATCAGGACTGAAGACAAACCCAGTCAAGCGCTTGTTGTAGCAGCTGGCTCAACATTTTTTGCAGCCTCCGCAATTTGTATGGCGCCACGGCTAGGCAAACTGTTGATTCCAAGAGACAGCACACGCTGCGCAGAATTAGTACGCGGCGCATTGGGTTATTCGCCTTGGTTGATTATGGGAGCGCAAGTATTAACCGCTACTCAAATGCCAAACTTAAGTCCGCCTGCAATCGCATTAGCAGGAGTGGTTGTCCAACGAATTATGAGTAATGTCTTGCGCGATATAAACACTCAATTTAGCACAGGCATTGTGCCGCGCTATGAAATTATTGATGACAAAGGGCATGTCTTACACGATGAAAAAATTCAAAATAGTATTAATAAACAACGAACAATGATAGCGACGGTTTTTTATTTCGCCATATCAGCGGCTTTTGTTTCCTATCAAAAAAATGAAAGCCTTAACAAAGCATTTGGAACTGATGGAAAAGAATATTACGAAGGTGGAAAAAAGAACTTCGAAGGAATATTCATGGCCGGCATGCCAAGCGTATTTCTGCGAGCTTTAGCAGAATCAGTAGACGATGTTGGTTCTTTGATCGCCGCAGCATTAACCGCCAGACACCACAATCTAGAAATAAAAAATACTCCTATTGATACAAAATTAGTTATAGGTAATTTTGCAAATTATAAAAAAACATTGAACAATGCAATGGATGCGGCAAGCATGCGCACATTAATGGGTTCGCTTGTCATGAGTGCGAGCAACACCATGGCATGGAATAAAGAAAAGATGTCAGAAGACACGATTAAATGGCTCAACATCACTGCGCAGGCGCTAACAGAATGTAGGGGATATTTAGTAGAACTTCGTCAAAATGAACGCAATAAATTTATCAGAGAAAACCCTTTAGGAAATGATTTCCTACTCCTTAAACGCGCTCAAGCATTAACGCCTAAACAGATCCAAGAAATGTCTGCACAAGTACTAAAACAGGCTGAGAAAAATGACGAGATAACTATTGATACGTTCCGCAACCCAACAGACGCGTCAGGTGGAAGATTCCACGTTGACATAAAGTTAAAAGAAAGTGATTTCATTTCATCTTCACCTGCTAAGAAACAAAACCAAACCGCGATTAATTCTGGCAATAATTCCGTTCAAATTCATGCTGGGCAGGTCACTGATAATAAGAATGTGAATATGTATTCTGCTACTCCTTCACCTGCACCTGCACCTGCACCTGCATCTGCGTCTGCGTCTGCGTCTGCGCATGACTCTGCTACTGCTCCTGTTCCTGTTCCTGTTTCTGCTCCTGCTCCTGCTCCTGCTCTTTCTTATCCTGCTCCTGCTCCTGCTCCTGTTCCTGTTCCTGCTCCTGCTCCTGCTCCTGCTCCTGCTCCTGCTCCTGCTCCTGCTCCTGCTCCTGAGATTCCGACCACATCAGAGTCAAAGCATAGCCCTCCTCCTGCTCTTTCTTCTCTTGAACCTACGCCTGAATCTACGCCTCAACATAAAAAAACTTAATATGGGTAAGTGGTGTCAAGTCACTAAAAAACGATTCTTGATCACGCATTTAAAGCACAACAATTCAGATTTTCAAAGATGAGTGAACTTAAGCAACCAATGCTTGAGTGCCTTCAGATGCGATTTCAACAAACCTCTATGAGTTCAAAGACAGCCTGCTTACCCAGTGCGAATTATTACTAAAACCCGCACTATTATTAACGCGACCTTGATTGCAGCGCCTACCTGCATCAAGAACAAAGACAACGCCGTTGATCCCGAAATGCACTCCAGCTAAAAGCGCAAGTAAAAGCACTTCGTTATAAACACACATATTCAAGTCAACGCAGAGTTGGAATTGGTGCACTCCGTACGCCGAACTTTAGGCCATGTCAGCGACATTTAAAAGCCAACACTCTGCTGCATGGTAAAGAAATACTGACCTTTGGTGATGCCGGTTAACAAGGCGTAAAAAGCGAGTAGATGCCGAAGATGATGTCACTTGGCGGTTCGCCATCAAGCCGTAAATGCGCCTAGCCTTGAGCAAAAAAGACGATAACTATGCACTGATTGATCCAGCGGAAAAACTAAGGGCTAGTGCGAGGGATAAGGTATAGAACCCGTTCCGGGTCTTTAAGCGTCAGTTTGAATTTACGTAGGCACACTAGCGTGACTTGCAAAAGAACACGACTCAGCTCTTCACGCTGTTAGCGCTATCCAATCTGTGTGTGCTTAGTAGCGAAATGGTTGAGGCCAGGGTTGCGTACTTGCGCAAACAGGAGAAACGTTTTGCCCGGCGTTTATGCAAGCCCAGCACGCATTAAAGACAAGTCAAATTGCGGGCGGCTGCGCGTGAAATATCACTGTTTGAAAATTACGAACCCGCTACTCGATATGCCGGGGAACTATTAAGTCCATGCCTAGGGTAAACACTAGCTTCAAATAATTGACAAAATATAATTAAAATTAATTGTTACTTTATGAGACATAAAAAATAAACTTATTTGGAAAATTTATAAGTGGATTAATAAGTTACTGGACTGAACAGACAACTGAAAGCACAGACAAACGATCGTGAAAAACATCTACGTTATTAAGCAACAAGCCTAAACAAGTACTAGAAAAAAATTAATTTTTAAGAGCGTTTAATTCATATTACCAACACATTAATAAAACAGTTTCATGTTTATTCATGTATTGATTTCAGGACAATGATTAATTTTTAAGCGTCTAATTTTTTAATCATGTAGCGAGCTTAGTTACTCATAAATTTTCAATAAAAGTATTCACGTTAGTTATTACTGTTATCGATAATTTATTTTTATCCATGTCAGATGTTTATTAATGGGCGGATTCAAGCTTGAAGTGCAACAGCGTGTTAGTTGGACTTTAACTCTTCCATAAAAACCTGATGCGGTGTTCGATACCCCAAACATTTTCTAGGACGATGATTGAGCCTGTGCATCGCTAAAGCAATGTCATCGTCGGTGATGCAATTAAAGCGCATCCCCTTTGGGAAAAACTGGCGAATCAAACCGTTCATATTCTCGTTTGCCCCACGCTCCCACGAGGCGTATGGATGGGCGAAAAAGAAATCTGCACTCAGCGCAGAAGCTATTCGTTCATGCTGAGAAAATTCCTTGCCGTTATCTGTCGTGAGTGTGTGCACGCAATGAGCGAATGGTTTAAGTAAAGTGATTAACGCGTCCCCTACGGCTTGCGCTGTTTTGAATGGCACGTGGAAAATTATTGAATACCGAGAGACACGCTCGTTAATCGTCACTAGGGCTTGCTTCTGCCCGGCACCAATCACCAGATCAGCCTCCCAGTCGCCAAAGCGCGCACGCTCAAGCACGATGGCGGGTCGCAGTTCTATTGAGACCTGGCGAGAGATGGTGCCGCGCCGTTCACGGCCGCTGCTGCGTTTTTTTCGCGTCTTCTGGCAACGCAGTGTTTTATGCAAGCTGCCGCCCGCGCGTTTGTCAGCGTAGATGTACTGGTAAATGCTCTCATAGCTAACACCGGGTTGGCATCGAGCTTCGAGGTGGCCGCTGATTTGTTCGGGGCTCCAAGCCTCAGCCAACTTTTCCTCCACTACAGCCCATGTCGAGTCAGCAACTCTAGGACTGTTGGCGCAGGCAAGTCTACGTTCTTGGGCTTTGTCATTTGCCTGCTTAGGGCGATAGCCTCGTAGACCGCGGTTACGACGCAACTCACGGCTGATGCTCGATTTATCACGGTCCATCATTTTTGCAATTTCACTTTGATTGAAGTTTGCTTTGGCGAGGATTGCAATCTGGTAACGTTCGTCACGGGTGAGGTGTGTGTAAATCATTCTGGGCAACTTTGACTTGGTGGTCGGGAAGCTTGGATGCTCTCACATCTCACCCACCCGTCCGGTTAGTTTCAAAGTTGCACTTCAGACTTGAATCCGCGATGTGCTGCAACTCGGTTATTTTTAAGTTAGATATTTGACGGTAAAAATAATTAATATAGCTCAGGTTAAATAAGTAAAAATAAAATCTAATAATCATAGATTTTTTTTACTTATTTTTTCTTATTAAACGTGAGATCACAAAAATGAATATTTAGAATTATTAAACATAGAACAAAAAATTTTTATTTCTTCACCTGTAATTTTTTGATTTTTTGATTTTTTGATTTTTTGATTTTTTGATTTTTTGATTTTTTGATTTTTTGATTTTTTGATTTTTTGATTTTTTGATTTTTTGATTTTTTGATTTTTTGATTAAATTATTTTTAACTGCTATGCATCAGATGAAAGTTAACAAGTTTCAAAAAAAAGGAAACATTTATGAATCCAATATCAGGTTCATCAACTCCAGAGAGAAAACATTCGAATCAAACTCAAACATCGACGCCTCCAGAGAGCCTTAAAGACAGACACGAATCGAGAAATGATGGTTATGGTATAGATGTCAGTGATCTGGTAAGACCGGGTCTCTCACCGACACTTAAACTTGATTCGTCAGTATCCAACGGCCTCACAGATAATAAACATTATTCTCAGTCGAGAAAAATTAGCGAAAGTCTAAATCTTAGTGATAGCGAGGTCGATAAACTTTACAGTGAATATAACAAGGATACCGAGCACAAACCTCGTGATTCCTGTTGCAAACATATTCATATAGGCGCTGTTGTCGGCGGCTTCACATCGCTGAGAACCTTTTTTATTGTCTCCGTCTCCAATACTTTAGGAAAGCTCGCGAACATTGGCTCGACCATTGCTTGGCATCGCAGCACCAACGATGTACAGAAAGCATTAATTGGTTTAGGTTGCATTGCGGTCGTTGCGGGTACGGCCATAAAAATAAATAACGGACTAGCTGTTTTAACAACCCCGTGCGCCAAACTACCCAAATTATTAAATAATATCCTAGGCTATTCGCCATCAATAACATTGTGCATATTGGTAATGAGGCACCTTGATGCAACGACGAAGAGCCTTACGCCTAGTGCAGTTATGTTCATGGGCGTCGATAGGATTTTGAGCTGCGTTTCACGCGACTTTTTGACTATGCTTACTCGCGGTGCCGTTCCAAGTTTAGCGCTCATAGATATTGAAACATCGAAGGCGTTGCTTCCCGAATCAACAGAACGTCAAAATATTAACCGTTCAAAAGCAACACAAGCCGCTATTGTTTATGGTCTGATTGTGCTGGCATATTTTCTTGTAAAAAATTCAACAAACTATAATGAGTTGCTTGGCACTGACGGTAAAGATACTAATAAAAGCGGTAATTTAAAAAGTTTTGAAAATATGTTTCTTGCAGCCGGACCAACTTTAGTGCTTCGAACAATTGTTGAAATGCTCGATGACGTGAATGGCGGAATCGCCTTAGCGTGGGCCACATATAAAGAAAAAGGAGTTACGCTCACGCGAATGCCAGTAGACATGGAGAAGATGAAAGAAAATTTCAATAATATAGCGAATACCCTTCACCAAACTTTTGACTTCAGCTCACTTCGAATATTAAATAGTATGGTTGCGCTGGGGCTTGAAACATTAATACCCACATCAGATAATTCACGTATTTACAAGTCGATACTTCAAGCAATATGGGGCGGCTGGACAGAATTTAGGCCAAACCTTGTGGAGAATTATCAAAAAGGTGAATTGAAGAAGGACATAACCGCTTTAAACCAAGAGTGGAGAGCTAGGGAGCTGACCAAAGGTTCAACAGATAAAGAGCTCACTACTATTGAGAGAAACGTGAAGTTGAAAACTGCAGAGCAGCGCAGTCGAAGAAGTGAGCTCAAATCTTATCCGACTGACTTAGGTGCAGGCTCATCCATTCCATACTTAGCAACAATGCCTGCAAGTGTGCCTGAAACCCCAGTTAAAAAAACTGGTGATGAACAAACGGAATCCGAAGGGGCTGTCGTTCAAAAATTAGACGAGCTTGCTAAAGCCCAAGCCGAAAGTCATAGGATTTTAGAAAGTTTAATATTAAACAGCCCAAGCCCAAGCGTCAGTTCTCAAGGCAGTCCAGATAATAAAAATATAGCGCGAGACGAGTTAAATTCCTCGATGTTTAAAACGACTGCTTCAGAAAGCGCTTTAATTTTAAAGCGTCAAAGCATCGAAGAACAGGTTATTCAAACTCTTATAAAAATGGTACCAAACACCATCTTTAAAATAGGTAATACTGACTATCAATTCAAATCGTACGACCAATCAACGGGCGTGATAACAGCTAGAAATGCGAATTTTAAAAGAGAAACTACTCGTGACCAAGTCAGTGTCAGACTCGCATCAAACAGGCAAAATATAATGCGTTTAAAAATAGATAATTCTTAAAGGTACTTCGCCCCATAGCTAATCCCCTCCCGCCCCCGGTTTCCCACGCGAAGACTTAATTTCAGAACGCTGACTTTTACCCGCTAAGCGCCTTTGTTTAGAACCATATGTTGGCTTTGTTGCCCGCCTTGTCTTGGCGGGCACCGCAATACTGTCTATGACTTCTTGCAGCCGGGCCAGTGCATCGCTGCGGTTCATCTCTTGGGTTCTGTGTTGCTGGGCTTTTAAAACCAACACACCTTCTTGCGTGATGCGGCTGTCGCGCAAACAAAGTAGTCGCTCTTTGATTTCATCTGGCAAGGATGAGGCCAAGATATCAAAGCGCAAATGAATCGCGCTAGAAACTTTGTTGACATTTTGCCCGCCAGCGCCTTGCGCGCGAATGGCGCTGATGTCTACCTCGCGTTCATCGACTGGGTATTTTGGCGTGGTACTCATGTCATGAATGCAGATAGCCGGTCTAGGCTATAGCGCTGCTTTGTCCATATCGGCCAGCGCTTGAATCGCCAGCGCATAACCACTGACACCAAAACCTGCCATCACCGCTTTGGCGACTGGTGAAATATACGAGTGATGGCGAAAACTCTCACGCGCATGCACGTTGCTGATGTGCAGCTCTATAACCCGCACGCCTGCGCCCTTAATCGCGTCGTGCAGGGCTACGCTAGTATGGGTGTAAGCGCCGGCATTGAGCACCACACCCGCCAAAGTGCCAGCGGCTTGGGCCAGACCGGCTTCGTGGATGGCGTCTATGAGAACACCTTCATGATTGCTTTGGCGAAAGTCAAGTAGCAAGCCTTGCGCCTGACAGGCGTGACTGCAAAGTGCCTTGACATCCTCTAGGGTTTGCGAGCCGTAGACGGCTGGCTCACGCGAGCCTAATAAGTTGAGGTTGGGGCCGTTGAGAATCAGAGCTGTTTTCATCTTCAATCTTTCAAAAACGCTGTGGGCCTTGCGCGCACTTTGGCGGGCTCAATTGAGTTTGCAGTCCATCGCCGGCTTTTGGTGTGGTCGATTTTTTCTTTACTTTGTCTAGGCTTTTTGCCTAGCTGCGTTGGCGTGCAATGTCTGGCGTTGCCACTTGGACATCCGCGTTTTGTGCGCGTTGGCGCAAGGCATGTTCCATCACCACCAAGGCCAGCATGGCCTCGGCAATTGGCGTGGCGCGTATGCCCACACACGGGTCGTGTCTGCCCTTGGTAATCACTTCAGACGGCTGGCCGCTGGTGTCTATGGACTGGCGCGGCGAGATGATGGAGCTGGTCGGCTTAATCGCAATCGAGACTTCAAGATCTTGACCCGTGCTGATACCGCCCAACACACCGCCGGCGTTATTGGACATGAATCCGGTCGGCAGCAAGCCGTCACCGTGGGTAGTGCCGCGCTGGCTGACGCTGGCAAAGCCGGCGCCAATTTCTACGCCTTTGACGGCGTTAATGCCCATCATGGCAAAAGCTATGTCGGCATCTAACTTGTCAAACAGTGGCTCGCCCAGACCGACCGGCACACCTGAGGCCATGACGCGAATGCGCGCGCCGCAAGAGTCGCCGGCTTTGCGCAAGGCATCCATAAAGTCTTCGAGCACAGAAACATCGGCCATGGGCGCAAAAAACGGGTTATTGGCGACATGATCCCAGGACTCAAAGGGAATTTGCACATCGCCGATTTGAGTCATACAGCCGCGAAACGTGGTGCCGTATTTCTCAAACAACCACTTCTTGGCTACCGCACCCGCTGCCACCATGGGCGCGGTTAAACGCGCCGAAGAGCGGCCACCGCCGCGTGGGTCGCGCAGGCCGTATTTATGTAGATAGGTGTAGTCGGCGTGACCGGGTCTGAAGGTCTCGAGAATATTGCCGTAGTCTTTACTGCGCTGATCGGTATTTTTAATTAACAGGCAGATCGGTGTGCCGGTGGTTTTGCCTTGGTAGACACCAGAGACAATTTCGACCGCGTCGGGCTCGTTGCGCTGGGTCACGTGGCGGCTGGTGCCGGGTCTGCGCCGGTCCAAATCGGCCTGTATGTCGGCCTCACACAGCAGCATGCCGGGCGGGCAGCCGTCAATCACGCAGCCGATGGCTGGACCGTGGGATTCACCAAAGTTGGTGACTGCGAATAAATTTCCTAGTGTGCTGCCTGCCATATACAGTGAGTTTACCTGCAGTCGCAGGCGGTTTTACGCAGCGCTGTAGTAGGCCGTATTAAAGACTCGATTGAAGTTCGAATACAGCGATCAGCCACTGGTTAAATATTGCTGATTACGCGGGCTTTTGTCACCCGCAACTGCCTCAGCAGGGCGAGCGTTTATGGCGAATCAGTCTCTGGCTTCTTCCTCTGCCGGCCAGTCTCGGATATAGGCTTTGAGCATCTTATTTTCAAAATTTTGACTGTCCACCACGGCTTTGGCAACGTCGTAAAAGCTAATCACGCCCATGAGCATTTTTTGATTCATCACCGGCATATAGCGCGCATGGCGCTCTAGCATCATGCGGCGTACCTCGTCTAACTCGGTCTCAGAGGTGCAGGTCAAAGGTGCGTCGTCCATGGCCTTACGCACTAAGGTGTTACCGATCACACCGCCGTTGCTGACGGTGCAGATGATTACCTCGCGGAAAGTGAGCATGCCAACCAAGTCACCATGCTCCATGACAACTAGCGAGCCGATATCTTTTTCTGCCATGATGCTGGCCGCTTTGGCTAGCGGCTCATCCGCCTGAACCGTGTATAACGTGCTGCCTTTTACGCGCAGTATGTCTGCAACTTTCATGGCGGTACTCCTTTGAAACCTGTGTATGTTGTTCGATAACAATTTTTTCGCGCCGCAAATTAAAAACCGAAGGCGAACGAGAAAAAAGTAAAAGCTGTCGAATACAAATATAGCGCACATTAATACGCTCAAATGTAAGCATGAACCCGAACTGAACATGATCGGTCTTTAGATCGACAACATAGTTTTCAATCTGTGAACTGCTGGCTATTACCCCGGTGAGACGATAGAAAAGACTAGACAAAGGCTTTAATAAAGCACTACATAACGCTGATTTTTTTTAGCGTTTGATGGGGCCGAGTTTTGAAGTTGCATGAGACTCGTCCTTGGCAACCACCACACTAACAGGTGAAACCACAGCACCCACCGCGTCAGGGCTGGTCAGTGTTTCGTCGCTGCTAGGTGCTGGCTTGCCAGCAACGTTGGCTTCATCCTTGGCTAACAAAAAACGCTGGGGATCAAGAACTTCCCCCGCACGACTGGCTTGGTGCTTGAGCTCAGCGCGTTGCAGGGCTGCCGCCTGCTCAAGTTCAGCTTGTAGAAATCCAGCCTCTAGGTGCTCAATCAGCTGCGACTCACATTCCCTTTGATAGTTAATAAGTTCGTGCATAAAAGCACCCACTTGCAGCTCCTGCAAGTTGCGTTGATTTTGGGGGGATTGCGCAGCCGTTCGTGATGCGCCATTCGGCGCTTTGATTGCTGCGTTCTCAGTCGCAGTTAAAGGCAACCTAGCCGTTCGGTTAAGGTCTGGGTTTTTGTCTATAGACATTCAGCGTCTCCGTTCAAGCCAAGCACTCAACACGCAAAAATTTTTATCTAAATTTTGGTGCGCAATGCTAGTAAATCTAGTGCAGCAATCACCAGCCCATCACATCAGTGGCTTGGCCTTGAGCAGAGTTCCTTTTACTACCTACCTTAGAGCCAGAGCGAAGGCGTCTTAGGCAAGGCGGCCATTAAGGCCCGCGTGTCAGCCGTATGCGGCGAGCGCTTGGTCTGCGCATCATGGGATTGCAGCAAGCGTGACAAGGTCGATGCTTGCGGCACTAAGCTGCCTAAAAATAGCAGGCCATGTGCGTCGGCTATCAGCAAGGTGGGGAATGTTTCTATGTCCATATCCCCCAGCAGATCAGCGTGGTCTTCAATATCTACCCAGCCAAAGCGGCAGTCAGAATGCTGACCCACCAGCGACTCGAAAATAGTGCGATAGTCGCGACACACGCCGCACCAGTCGGCACACAGACAAACTACCCAAACGCTGGCGGGTGAACTGGCTTGCAAATTACTAGACATTCTTTTTATCAACACCGCATAAAAATAAAAAATTCATTCAAGCCATTAAAAAGATTTAAAGCCAACAAAACGATTAAAGCGCTTGCCTGAGTTGAAGCGCATCCCAGCCAGCTCGCGTCCACAATGGCAGCGTGGAATCAGCTTTATCCAGTAGCAACTGCTGCATCAGTGGCGCTAGCGCAGTCTTGTCGGGGTCAGCGAGGAGTAAATAACGCGAGTCTTGCTCGGTGTCGTCAACCAACTGACCGATCCAGCCTAGCTCTACCAAGACCGCCAACACCGGCTCTATTTGTAGCGCATCGACTTGCAACTGCCGAGCCAAAGACGACAGCGTCAATCCGTGACTGGGCTGGCTGCGCTCGGCATAGAGTTGCTGAAGCACCTCAATCGACATCTGAAATTGCCAGCCATTGCCATTGCCGCGTCTGGACACACCGGCCAGCAAGCTGGGCAGGTAGGCGGCGATAACAGCACCCATCAGCACAATCACCCAAGCCACGTAAATCCAGACCAGCAAGATAGGCAGCGTCGCAAAAGCGCCGTAGATCAGCGAGTAAGTCGGCACCGACCCCAGATAAACACTGAGTATTTTTTTGGCCAGCTCTAATACCGCCGCAGCAAATATGCCGCCCGACAGCGCATGCGCCCACTTAACATGGGTATTGGGCACATAGCGATATAGCGCGGCCAAAGACCCAGAGACCAAAATAAACTGAAACACATCGAGCAAAAACCGCAGGCTAAACGGCAAGTCGCCCACCAAACCACTGGACGCGGACACCACAAACGAGGTCACCGCCAAGCTAGCGCCCATCACCAAGGGTCCGAGCGTAATAGCCGCCCAGTAAATCAACACCCGCTGGGTTAAGGGTCTGGGCTTTTTCACACGCCAAATATTGTTAAGCGTGTGGTCAATGGTGAGTATCAAAGCCAGTGCAGTCGCCAGCAAAATCGCCAAGCCGGCCACGCCTAGCTTGCTGGCTTGGCGGCTGAACTGGGTCAGGTAGCCCAGCACTTGGCGCGCAATGTTCTCAGGTATTAGGCTTTGAATTAGCCAGCCTTGGAGCACGCCTTGAAGCTTGGAGAACATGGGAAAGGCGGTAAAAATCGCCAAAGCCACGGTAAAAAAAGGCACTAACGCCAGTGAGGTGGTGAAAGTCAAACTGCCGGCAGTCAGACCCATACGGTCTTCGCGAAAGCGGTCGCGCAGCGTCGAGACGGTGTCGCGCCACGGAAAGCGGGCGAGCTTGCGGCAAAAGGCTTGCAGGGATTGCTGGAATGTCATCCCCGGTATCATGCCTTAGACGCGAGCAGTTTTTACTCAAGCAGTCTTTCCAGCCGCAGCGACTTGTCCATCATGACCGCAACGCCTTTTCGCTTTGCCTTTTCTCCTTTTCCACATCCTTGAGCGAATGAACAAAACCACGCAAATCGACGCTACCCGCTATTTAGCTGCTGGCTCCATGATGGCCTTGATCGCACTAGGCCTGGCTTGGGAATTGTGGCTGGCACCGGTGCGCCCGGGCGGCTCGCTGCTGGCGTTAAAAGTGCTGCCGCTATGTCTACCGCTGGCCGGCATACTCAAAAATCGTATGTATACCTATCGGTGGATGAGCTTGCTGGTCTGGCTTTACTTTATCGAAGGCGCAACCCGCGCTTGGAGCGACAAAGCCCCTGGCAACTATTTGGCCATGCTGGAAGTTTTTTTATGCCTGCTGCTATTTGCCGCCTGCGCTTTTCATGTCCGGCTACGGCTCAATCACGCCAAAGCCCAAGCGCTAGTCCAAGCACAAGCTGACGCTGAGCGGCAAGACGCCAGCCATACTCTTAACCCAAGGTCAGACTCTTAATGAATACCTCACTACTCCAAGAATTAAGCGCTATCTGCGGTCAAACCCATGTGCTGTCCGAAGGCGACCTGACCGCCTATGAACAAGACTGGCGCAAACGCTCGCGCGGCAAAGCGCTGGCAGTGGTGCGGCCGTCGAGCACCGAGCAAGTTGCCGCCATCGTCAAAGCCTGTGCCAAAGCCGGCGTCAGCTTGGTCGCCCAAGGCGGCAACACTGGTCTGGTCGGCGGCTCAACCCCAGACGGCTCTGGTCTGCAAGTGGTGCTGAGCTTGCAGCGCATGAATGCGGTGCGCAGCTTAGATCCAGCCAACCTGACCATGACGGTAGAAGCCGGTTGCATTTTGCAGACCTTGCAAGAAACCGCAGAAAAAGCCGGCTTTTTATTCCCCCTGAGTTTGGCCGCGCAAGGCAGTTGCACCATAGGCGGCAATCTAGCGACCAACGCCGGCGGCACCCAAGTCGTACGCTACGGCAATGCGCGTGAGCTTTGCTTAGGCCTTGAAGTGGTCACCGCACAAGGTGATATTTGGCAAGGTTTGAGCGGGCTGCGCAAAGACAACACGGGCTACGATTTGCGCGACTTATTCATCGGCAGTGAAGGCACTTTGGGCATCATCACTGCGGCAACCATCAAACTCTATCCACAGCCAGCGGCTCGGCTAACCGCTTGGGCCGCCGTGCCGTCAATGGAGGAAGCCGTCAAATTGCTGGGCTTGGCGCACCAACATTTGGGTGCGGGGTTGACGGGTTTTGAAGTCATGGGCCAGTTCGCGCTCAGCTTAGTCGCCAAGCATTACAAACAGCAACGCGTGCCGCTTTATGAAGACACGGCTTTTTGCGTGTTGTTAGAAAACTCCGACCATGAGAGCGAATCGCATGCGCGCGAGCAATTCGAAAAACTGCTAGAAACTGCACTCGAACAAGGCTGCGTAACCGATGCAGTAGTGGCAGAAAATATTGCCCAAGCCCATCAGCTCTGGCATGTCAGAGAGAGCATTCCGCTGGCCCAAGCCGATGAGGGGCTCAACATCAAGCATGACATTTCGATAGCGGTATCTTTGATCCCTAAGTTTGTTGCCGAGACCGACGCCCTGCTTGCACAAGCCATCCCCGGCGTGCGGCTGGTTAACTTCGGCCATTTGGGTGACGGCAATTTGCATTACAACGTGCAAGCGCCAGAGGGCAGCGATGGCGTCGCGTTTTTGCGCGACAAAGAAGAAGAAGTCAACACCATAGTCTATGACTCGGTGGCACGTTTTGAGGGTTCGATTTCAGCCGAGCACGGCGTCGGTAGCCTCAAGCTAGAAAAGTTAGAAAAACATAAATCTCCAGTAGCACTGGCCATGATGCGCAGCATCAAACAAGCGCTAGACCCACAAGGCATCATGAACCCTGGCCGAGTCTTCAAGACATAATTTAAGCCCCTGCTCTGCTCTGCCCCAACTGTGATTCATACATGACAACGCCAACTTACTCTCAATACGAAGACTTCATGCGCCACGTCGCCAGCCAAGGCGTGAACAAAGCCGACCGCACTGGCACTGGCACCCAAAGCGTTTTTGGTCACCAGATGCGGTTTGATTTAAACCAAGGCTTCCCGCTGGTGACGACTAAAAAAGTTCACCTCAAATCCATAGTCCACGAACTGCTGTGGTTTTTGCAGGGCTCTAGCGACAACAACTGGCTTAAAGAGCGTGGCGTGAGTATTTGGAACGAATGGGCTAAAGAAGACGGCGACTTAGGCCCAGTCTACGGCGTTCAGTGGCGTAGCTGGCCGACGCCGGACGGCGGCCATATAGACCAGATCAGCGAAGTCATACACACGCTAAAAACCAATCCAGATTCGCGCCGCATTATTGTCAGCGCATGGAATGTGGCCGATCTCTCAAAAATGGCGCTCATGCCGTGTCATGCGTTTTTTCAGTTTTATGTCGCGCCCGGTGAAGACGGCAAGCCCGGCAAACTCAGCTGTCAGCTGTATCAGCGCAGCGCAGATATTTTTCTCGGTGTGCCGTTTAATATTGCCAGTTACGCTCTGCTCACACACATGGTGGCGCAGCAATGTGACCTTGATGTGGGCGACTTCATCTGGACTGGCGGCGACTGCCATATCTACAGCAATCACCAGGAACAAGTCGCGCTGCAACTGAGTCGCCAGCCCCTGCCTTACCCCACACTGCATATCAAACGCCAGCCGCCCTCGCTGTTCGATTACCAGTTTGAAGACTTTGAGTTTCTCAACTACCAACACCATCCGGCCATCAAAGCACCGGTCGCGGTTTAACTTTTTTAACGATGACGCTGAATCTTATTTTTGCCCGCGCGGCCAATGGCGTAATTGGTAAAGACAATGCCCTGCCTTGGCATTTGCCAGAAGACATGGCGCATTTCAAACGCCTGACACAAGGCTGCACCGTGCTGATGGGCAGAAAAACTTGGGATTCACTACCGCCGAAATTCAGACCGCTGCCCGGGCGGCGCAATATCGTCATCACGCGGCAAGCGACTTGGCTTGCCGACGGCGCAGTCACCGCCAACTCACTTGAACACGCACTCAGTCTGTGCGCCAGCGATGAATCGGTATGGGTTATTGGCGGCGCAGAAATTTATGCCCAAGCCGAGCCACTGGCCAACCGCATGGAAGTGACCGTACTGGCACAAGACTATGCAGGCGACGCCTACGCCCCAACGGTTGGCCCAGACTGGGTAACAACTGAGCGCCAAGAAAATTTATCCACCAACGGTATTCGCTTTAGTTTCATCACCTACATTAGGTCAAACAAACTTTTGGGGAAATGATATGTCTGATGATGGATTTCACGTACACGGTCCACACGACCACGAGTTAGAGCATGCTGCTCAAGGCGGCCATGAAAGCGGCGGCATGGTCGCCCAAATTGCGGTGATCACAGCCATCATCGCCACCGTAGGCGCCTTGTTTTCTTATATGGGTGGCAACACCCAAGCGACTGCAGGATTACTTAAAAATGATGCGGCGATTAAAAAAACCGAAGCCTCAAATCAGTGGAATTACTACCAATCCAAAAGCACCAAACAGTCTTTGTCCGAGTTCGCGCGCGACCTTGCGCCCGAGGATAAAAAACATATCTATATCGCCAAGATAGAACGTTACGACAAAGAAAAAGCTGACATTAAGTTAGTCGCCGAAAAACTCGAAGCAGAGTCAACCAGTTTTAACGCAGCATCTGAAGAACAAATGCACCAGCACCACCGCTGGGCACAAGCCACTACCGTGCTGCAAATTTCGATAGCGCTGGCAGCGATTGCCTTGCTGACACGTAAAAAATGGTTAGAGTACGGCATGTTTGGTTTAGCCGGTGCGGGTCTGGTGGTTGGTGCTTTGGCGGCGCTGCATATTTAAACGACAAGACCACTCAATAGAGACCACAACAGCCTGTGGTCTCTATTGCAGGCGAGTTTTCCGCTATTGCTTGAGTAGCTTGCAAGTAATAAAAAAACATTGTTTAAGCCGCAGTGAAATACATTCAAACAATTGTTAAGAGCTTGCTCTGAATTCGCTAAGTCGTGATTTGCAGAGCCAGTCAACTTAAGTTCCTTTTTCAAGGACTCTTGACTTTGAGCACTGAATCTTTCCAGTCGAATTCAACGTGTCGCCGAATGATTAAGCAGCCCGGCGGAGAATCTATCAAACTGACAGATGCGCCTTTATCTCGTGCGTCAACGTAGACTGTAAAAGTAGCTAACAACCGAGTCGCTTTATAGCCTGTCAATTCTTGTTGGGCAATACTCTGGCAAGAAAACGGCGCCATAGAAATGCGTTCTGCCGCCACTGAACAACCACCATTGCTATCGGGAACCGCCATCAAGGAAAAAGCCAGTGATGCATTTTTATGCTCCACACCACTGAGTGAAAAGAAAGCACCTGAATCAGGACTTTTTCGGTCCCAATCGAGCAGTACATCGTTGCCCGTGCTGCCGCTGACAATCATTGAAGACAAACGAGAAATAGCGGGCAAGCAACGCCGTACACCCACATTGGTTGCGGCTGCTGTAAGTGCATCTTGAGGAAGACTTGGTTCCAGCGCTTTAGGCGGCTGAGGTGGTGCAGCGAAAACTAAAGTGACAAAGCTATACGCAAAAACACCCAGCACTAAGGCCGTCGCAGCTTCACGCATGTGAGAAAAAAAATTTAAACCTGGTGTCAGCTGCATAGTTTTTCGGCGCGGTAAAGATCGACCAGCGCAGCATTGTAGAGACGGATATTGTCCTCATACTCGGGGTTTAATGTTTGCAAAAAAGCTTGCGCCTTTTGGCGGTAATTGGATAAATCTGCATCATGCTGGGCATACGCTTGCAGTGTTGCCAAGCCACCTTGTTCACAGTCGAAGTCAGGATAGAAGTATCCACAGTCAGCGATAAAGGTGGAGTTATGGATCAATGGATAGCCTCCATGCAATACCTCGTAATACAGATAATTTTGTCCATTTTCCCATTGGTGCGACACCACTGCATCAACCTGTGCCGACAGACATTGGTAGACGGGAAAGCGACCTTCAAAGGTAGCCAGTCCATGTTTAACAATATCTAAGCTGTTTGCAAAACCCACAAAGCTGGTCTGATCTTTTAGATTTAGTGTGTTGTAGACCTGTAATTGCGCAATAAAACGTGGATTGGCTCTGTGCGCCAAATCAATCAGCAGCATTGCCAAATGGCTGGTTTTGACCATGCAAATATTCGGCTCAAAAATACCCAAGCGCCATTTTTTGCGCCCCGGCTTATAGCCAAAACTCTGAGCATCAGGTAATTTTCTGGCGGCTTTATCTAGTACAACCGAGCTCCACAAATGCGGCATAAGTCGTACCGGTGCGCGCATAGCACTGCCAAAATAATGTGCACAAGTCATCGCATATTCCGGTAAGGTCCAGACTTCATCGTAGGGCGTACCCGCCATCAACAAGCCGTGGGGTTTATCGAAAATCATCCGCTCAATATCGATCACGTAGTCATTGCCGACGCGCATAGTCACTATTTTTCCACCGCGTTCACGAAAGCTTATGGCCCAATTACGATCGAGTTGAGCGCTCATCTCTATCATGACGTCGAGCTCATTAGCGGCCGTGAGCATATCAATAATAGGTACCGGTGAGTCCTTCATGAATCGCTGTGCATCGTTAATATCCCCATCACCGCCGCCGCAGACCAAATAGGTTTTACCTACGTTAGGCGCACGCAGCAGCAGTATCACCAAAAATAGACAGTTTTGATAAATCCCGTTTTCCCACAAGGACTGCTCACCTTTACGGACAAATATAGAGACGCCTACGCGCAAGCTGTCAACACACGGCTGACTTGCGTTGTGCGCCGTCTTGTTTGAAGTGTTTGAATCATTCATGTGAGCAACCCCTGAGTTGTTCCGCTATGAAAAAGATGGAGCAAACGCCTCGCATAATTTTGCAGATTGTCATGTGCAAAAGGATTAACAGCTGCAATTACTTTAGCGGCTTGACTTCGGTAATGATCGAGTTGACTGTCATGCCCACTAGCGGCTAGCAATAACTGCTTAGCACCTTCAAGCGTATTGAAGTCAGGGTAGTAGTAACCAGCATCCCGCAGCCAAGGCGAATTGTGAATCAGCGGATAGTCCCCATACAGCGCATCTAAGTAGCTGTAGTTCTGATCGTTCTGCCATTGATGCGCCACCACAGCATCAGCATGCTGCACCATATAGCCAGCAAAATCATGACGGCCTTGGAACACCGCCTTGTGCTGCTTAACCAGATCAAGTGAGTTAGCTAGGTAGAGCATGGTGGGATGGTCTTTGAAATGCAGGGTATTGAGAACATGCATGACATCAATATGCGTGGGGCTAGCGCGGAAAGCCTCATCGCACACCAGCATCGGAATACTGGCGCATTTGACGACCGAAATATTCGGCTCAAAAATTGCCACGCGCAAACCTGGCATGCGCCCTTGCGCATTGGGTATCCGCTTACGGTAGCCAAATGAATAGCCTTTTTTTTCTACTTCAGTGACGCGTTGAATCAGAAATTGTGGCGACCAAATATACGGAACTTCATAGACAGGGCATCGATGCAAGGCCCTTAGCATGGGTGCGAACGCTATGAAATCTTTGGGTAAAACCCAAATCTCATCGCAACGTTCAGCCCGACTGAAGAATCCTGATTTTTCAAATACGTTGGGTTCGACGAGATTGGTGTAGGGCTGACCCGCGCAATACCAGACAATTTTTTTTCCTTTAGCTCTTAAATAATCTAGCCAAGCAACATTCAGAGCGCCTGACATTTCGATGGCCAAATCAATATGATCGGTAGCTTCACGAGCAGTCATCATTTTTAGACCTAAGGCATCCAAGTCCACCTGTGGCGGCATAGTGCTTTGATCGCCGGTGTTCAGCAAGATGACTGATTGAACAAACGGTAACTTCAAAAAAGACTGGGCTAGAAAAATAACGTTCTGTCCCAGACCGTTACTCCAAATATTTTGTTCGGTCTGTGTGATGACTGAAATACCAATACGCATTTTTTTATTTTTTCAAAAAACTAAAAACACCGACCACTCAACTGGGCCACTTAGCAAGATCCGGTTTGATGCTGCTAAATTTTTATTAAAAATACTCAATGGTGTTTGCTTAACGCCACCTCCAACTGGTACCAACATTAAGACTCCATTCGTTTCGAGTCGTCGCAACACCCAAGCCCCAAGCGCTTTGACCATCCTTGTTTAACGCCTTAAAGTTAATCCCCAAAGCAGAGTAACCGCGGTAATTACCTATACCTATACCCAATGCTTTTTCACCCCTATCCAGATTAGGCATATAGTTGCCAGCCATCGCCATACTCATGGCAATACCTGAATAAGCGATACGCGCAACATCAATAGTTTGCTGTTGCACCCCCCTTAATTGGGAAACATTCACACCATCTGTCGGCTGAATACCTGCCGCGACATTGGTAATACGTCTTTCGTTATTGACCGAACCGACGGAGACCGTATTAGCTTGCTCCGCAACTGAATAGGCTCCCAGTGCTACGGATCGGTTACCAGTTGCTTGGGCGCTGGCACCAAGTGCAACAGAGTCGTTCCCCGAAGCCAATGAGTTCGCACCGACGGCTGTAGCAGGGTCAGCAATTGCGCGGGCTTGAAAACCAATCGCAACAGAACCTTCAAATGTTGCCGTTGAGCGAAAGCCAATTGCGGTAGTGTTGGCATCTTGGGCAAGTGAATGCGAACCATATGCCGTAGAACCATGAGCCAGAGTTGTCACCGTCGCTCCATTAACGCCCACACTCGTTCCAGCGTTGGCACACAAACCAGTAACTGTAGTGTCAACTCCGTTCGCTGCAGAGCAACCTTCAGGAACGGGAACATTCTTAAAATCTGTATTGTTAAAGGTAGCACCTTGCGTTTGAAGCATACCGCTCGTCACTCCGCCAGCAGTCGAAGCAATCAGCGAACCTCCATTGGCAATTGCGGTGATGGCACTCGCGACTAAAGGTGCCAAGGCAGTAGACAAAGTACTGACGCCGGTGGACAGCGAACTAATACTCGTCGAAGTTGAGGTCGACAACGAACTTACAGCGCTGTTAGTCGTGCTCAGACCGGAGGACAGTAAACTGACATTACTGGTGACAGTATTCAAACCAGTGGACAGTAAACTGACATTACTGGTGACAGTATTCAAACCAGTGGACAGTAAACTGACATTAGACTTGACAGAGTCTAAGCCGTTCGATAACGAATTCACAGCGCTGTTAGTTGTATTCAAGTCTGTCGATAGCGTGCTCACGTCAGTAGACAAAGCACTAATGCTCTCTGAGGTAGCAGTCGATAACGAATTCACAGTGCTGTTAGTCGTATTCAAGTCGGTAGACAAAGCGCTAATGCTTTCCGAGGTAGCGGTCGATAACGAATTCACCGTGCTGTTAGTCGTATTCAAGTCAGTCGATAGCGTGCTCACATCAGTAGACAAAGCGCTAATGCTTTCCGAGGTAGCGGTCGATAACGAATTCACCGTGCTGTTAGTCGTATTCAAGTCTGTCGATAGCGTGCTCACATCAGTAGACAAAGCGCTAATGCTTTCCGAGGTAGCGGTCGATAACGAATTCACCGTGCTGTTAGTCGTATTCAAGTCTGTCGATAACGTGCTCACATCAGTAGACAAAGCACTAATGCTCTCTGAGGTAGCGGTCGATAACGAATTCACAACGCTGTTAGTCGTATTCAAGTCGGTAGACAAAGCGCTAATACTCTCTGAGGTAGCAGTCGATAAGGAATTCACAACGCTGTTAGTCGTATTCAAGTCTGTCGATAGCGTGCTCACATCAGTAGACAAAGCGCTAATGCTTTCCGAGGTAGCGGTCGATAACGAATTCACCGTGCTGTTAGTCGTATTCAAGTCTGTCGATAACGTGCTCACGTCAGTAGACAAAGCACTAATGCTTTCCGAGGTAGCGGTCGATAACGAATTCACCGTGCTGTTAGTCGTATTCAAGTCAGTCGATAGCGTGCTCACATCAGTAGACAAAGCGCTAATGCTTTCCGAGGTAGCGGTCGATAACGAATTCACCGTGCTGTTAGTCGTATTCAAGTCTGTCGATAACGTGCTCACATCAGTAGACAAAGCACTAATGCTCTCTGAGGTAGCGGTCGATAACGAATTCACAACGCTGTTAGTCGTATTCAAGTCGGTAGACAAAGCGCTAATACTCTCAGAGGTAGCAGTCGATAACGAATTCACAACGCTGTTAGTCGTATTCAAGTCGGTAGACAAAGCGCTAATGCTTTCCGAGGTAGCGGTCGATAACGAATTCACAACGCTGTTAGTCGTATTCAAGTCTGTCGATAACGTGCTCACGTCAGTAGACAAAGCGCTAATGCTTTCCGAGGTAGCGGTCGATAACGAATTCACAACGTTGTTAGTCGTATTCAAGTCTGTCGATAGCGTGCTCACATCAGTAGACAAAGCGCTAATGCTTTCCGAGGTAGCGGTCGATAACGAATTCACCGTGCTGTTAGTCGTATTCAAGTCTGTCGATAACGTGCTCACGTCAGTAGACAAAGCACTAATGCTTTCCGAGGTAGCGGTCGATAACGAATTCACCGTGCTGTTAGTCGTATTCAAGTCTGTCGATAACGTGCTCACGTCAGTAGACAAAGCACTAATGCTTTCCGAGGTAGCGGTCGATAACGAATTCACCGTGCTGTTAGTCGTATTCAAGTCAGTCGATAGCGTGCTCACATCAGTAGACAAAGCGCTAATGCTTTCCGAGGTAGCGGTCGATAACGAATTCACCGTGCTGTTAGTCGTATTCAAGTCAGTCGATAGCGTGCTCACATCAGTAGACAAAGCGCTAATGCTTTCCGAGGTAGCGGTCGATAACGAATTCACCGTGCTGTTAGTCGTATTCAAGTCTGTCGATAGCGTGCTCACATCAGTAGACAAAGCGCTAATGCTTTCCGAGGTAGCGGTCGATAACGAATTCACCGTGCTGTTAGTCGTATTCAAGTCTGTCGATAACGTGCTCACATCAGTAGACAAAGCACTAATGCTCTCTGAGGTAGCGGTCGATAACGAATTCACAACGCTGTTAGTCGTATTCAAGTCGGTAGACAAAGCGCTAATACTCTCTGAGGTAGCAGTCGATAAGGAATTCACAACGCTGTTAGTCGTATTCAAGTCTGTCGATAGCGTGCTCACATCAGTAGACAAAGCGCTAATGCTTTCCGAGGTAGCGGTCGATAACGAATTCACCGTGCTGTTAGTCGTATTCAAGTCTGTCGATAACGTGCTCACGTCAGTAGACAAAGCACTAATGCTTTCCGAGGTAGCGGTCGATAACGAATTCACCGTGCTGTTAGTCGTATTCAAGTCTGTCGATAACGTGCTCACGTCAGTAGACAAAGCACTAATGCTTTCCGAGGTAGCGGTCGATAACGAATTCACCGTGCTGTTAGTCGTATTCAAGTCAGTCGATAGCGTGCTCACATCAGTAGACAAAGCGCTAATGCTTTCCGAGGTAGCGGTCGATAACGAATTCACCGTGCTGTTAGTCGTATTCAAGTCAGTCGATAGCGTGCTCACATCAGTAGACAAAGCGCTAATGCTTTCCGAGGTAGCGGTCGATAACGAATTCACCGTGCTGTTAGTCGTATTCAAGTCAGTCGATAGCGTGCTCACATCAGTAGACAAAGCGCTAATGCTTTCCGAGGTAGCGGTCGATAACGAATTCACCGTGCTGTTAGTCGTATTCAAGTCTGTCGATAACGTGCTCACATCAGTAGACAAAGCACTAATGCTCTCTGAGGTAGCGGTCGATAACGAATTCACAACGCTGTTAGTCGTATTCAAGTCGGTAGACAAAGCGCTAATACTCTCTGAGGTAGCAGTCGATAAGGAATTCACAACGCTGTTAGTCGTATTCAAGTCTGTCGATAGCGTGCTCACATCAGTAGACAAAGCGCTAATGCTTTCCGAGGTAGCGGTCGATAACGAATTCACCGTGCTGTTAGTCGTATTCAAGTCTGTCGATAACGTGCTCACGTCAGTAGACAAAGCACTAATGCTTTCCGAGGTAGCGGTCGATAACGAATTCACCGTGCTGTTAGTCGTATTCAAGTCAGTCGATAGCGTGCTCACATCAGTAGACAAAGCGCTAATGCTTTCCGAGGTAGCGGTCGATAACGAATTCACCGTGCTGTTAGTCGTATTCAAGTCTGTCGATAACGTGCTCACATCAGTAGACAAAGCACTAATGCTCTCTGAGGTAGCGGTCGATAACGAATTCACAACGCTGTTAGTCGTATTCAAGTCGGTAGACAAAGCGCTAATACTCTCTGAGGTAGCGGTCGATAACGAATTCACAACGCTGTTAGTCGTATTCAAGTCGGTAGACAAAGCGCTAATGCTTTCCGAGGTAGCGGTCGATAACGAATTCACAACGCTGTTAGTCGTATTCAAGTCGGTAGACAAAGCGCTAATACTCTCTGAGGTAGCAGTCGATAAGGAATTCACAACGCTGTTAGTCGTATTCAAGTCTGTCGATAGCGTGCTCACATCAGTAGACAAAGCGCTAATGCTTTCCGAGGTAGCGGTCGATAACGAATTCACCGTGCTGTTAGTCGTATTCAAGTCAGTCGATAGCGTGCTCACATCAGTAGACAAAGCGCTAATGCTTTCCGAGGTAGCGGTCGATAACGAATTCACCGTGCTGTTAGTCGTATTCAAGTCAGTCGATAGCGTGCTCACATCAGTAGACAAAGCGCTAATGCTTTCCGAGGTAGCGGTCGATAACGAATTCACCGTGCTGTTAGTCGTATTCAAGTCTGTCGATAACGTGCTCACATCAGTAGACAAAGCACTAATGCTCTCTGAGGTAGCGGTCGATAACGAATTCACAACGCTGTTAGTCGTATTCAAGTCGGTAGACAAAGCGCTAATACTCTCTGAGGTAGCAGTCGATAAGGAATTCACAACGCTGTTAGTCGTATTCAAGTCTGTCGATAACGTGCTCACATCAGTAGACAAAGCGCTAATGCTTTCCGAGGTAGCGGTCGATAACGAATTCACCGTGCTGTTAGTCGTATTCAAGTCTGTCGATAACGTGCTCACGTCAGTAGACAAAGCACTAATGCTTTCCGAGGTAGCGGTCGATAACGAATTCACCGTGCTGTTAGTCGTATTCAAGTCAGTCGATAGCGTGCTCACATCAGTAGACAAAGCGCTAATGCTTTCCGAGGTAGCGGTCGATAACGAATTCACCGTGCTGTTAGTCGTATTCAAGTCTGTCGATAACGTGCTCACATCAGTAGACAAAGCACTAATGCTCTCTGAGGTAGCGGTCGATAACGAATTCACAACGCTGTTAGTCGTATTCAAGTCGGTAGACAAAGCGCTAATACTCTCTGAGGTAGCGGTCGATAACGAATTCACAACGCTGTTAGTCGTATTCAAGTCGGTAGACAAAGCGCTAATGCTTTCCGAGGTAGCGGTCGATAACGAATTCACAACGCTGTTAGTCGTATTCAAGTCTGTCGATAACGTGCTCACATCAGTAGACAAAGCGCTAATGCTTTCCGAGGTAGCGGTCGATAACGAATTCACCGTGCTGTTAGTCGTATTCAAGTCAGTCGATAGCGTGCTCACATCAGTAGACAAAGCGCTAATGCTTTCCGAGGTAGCGGTCGATAACGAATTCACCGTGCTGTTAGTCGTATTCAAGTCAGTCGATAGCGTGCTCACATCAGTAGACAAAGCGCTAATGCTTTCCGAGGTAGCGGTCGATAACGAATTCACCGTGCTGTTAGTCGTATTCAAGTCTGTCGATAACGTGCTCACATCAGTAGACAAAGCACTAATGCTCTCTGAGGTAGCGGTCGATAACGAATTCACAACGCTGTTAGTCGTATTCAAGTCGGTAGACAAAGCGCTAATACTCTCTGAGGTAGCAGTCGATAAGGAATTCACAACGCTGTTAGTCGTATTCAAGTCTGTCGATAGCGTGCTCACATCAGTAGACAAAGCGCTAATGCTTTCCGAGGTAGCGGTCGATAACGAATTCACCGTGCTGTTAGTCGTATTCAAGTCTGTCGATAACGTGCTCACGTCAGTAGACAAAGCACTAATGCTTTCCGAGGTAGCGGTCGATAACGAATTCACCGTGCTGTTAGTCGTATTCAAGTCAGTCGATAGCGTGCTCACATCAGTAGACAAAGCGCTAATGCTTTCCGAGGTAGCGGTCGATAACGAATTCACCGTGCTGTTAGTCGTATTCAAGTCTGTCGATAACGTGCTCACGTCAGTAGACAAAGCACTAATGCTCTCTGAGGTAGCGGTCGATAACGAATTCACAACGCTGTTAGTCGTATTCAAGTCGGTAGACAAAGCGCTAATACTCTCAGAGGTAGCAGTCGATAACGAATTCACAACGCTGTTAGTCGTATTCAAGTCTGTCGATAGCGTGCTCACATCAGTAGACAAAGCGCTAATGCTTTCCGAGGTAGCGGTCGATAACGAATTCACCGTGCTGTTAGTCGTATTCAAGTCTGTCGATAACGTGCTCACATCAGTAGACAAAGCACTAATGCTCTCTGAGGTAGCGGTCGATAACGAATTCACAACGCTGTTAGTCGTATTCAAGTCGGTAGACAAAGCGCTAATACTCTCAGAGGTAGCAGTCGATAACGAATTCACAACGCTGTTAGTCGTATTCAAGTCTGTCGATAGCGTGCTCACATCAGTAGACAAAGCGCTAATGCTTTCCGAGGTAGCGGTCGATAACGAATTCACCGTGCTGTTAGTCGTATTCAAGTCTGTCGATAGCGTGCTCACATCAGTAGACAAAGCACTAATGCTTTCCGAGGTAGCGGTCGATAACGAATTCACCGTGCTGTTAGTCGTATTCAAGTCTGTCGATAACGTGCTCACGTCAGTAGACAAAGCACTAATGCTCTCTGAGGTAGCGGTCGATAACGAATTCACCGTGCTGTTAGTCGTATTCAAGTCTGTCGATAACGTGCTCACGTCAGTAGACAAAGCACTAATGCTTTCCGAGGTAGCGGTCGATAACGAATTCACAACGCTGTTAGTCGTATTCAAGTCGGTAGACAAAGCGCTAATACTCTCAGAGGTAGCAGTCGATAACGAATTCACAACGCTGTTAGTCGTATTCAAGTCTGTCGATAGCGTGCTCACATCAGTAGACAAAGCGCTAATGCTTTCCGAGGTAGCGGTCGATAACGAATTCACAACGCTGTTAGTCGTATTCAAGTCTGCCGATAGCGTGCTCACGTCAGTAGACAAAGCACTAATACTCGCTGAAGTAGCGGTCGATAACGAATTCACAGTGCTAGTCGTAGAACTCAAACTGGTAGAGAGTGAGCTAGCAACAGTTGATAGTTGGGTCACATTGACAGCATCTAATTGCCCAACGCCAGCGGCAACCCCGGTGATAGTTCGATTACCTACTGCGACTTCACCTAAAGAGGTTTGTGCGGCTGCCAAACCGTAAGCCGTGTAGCCAACTTGCGCACCGACGGTAGTTACAGACCCACTTCCCAGAGCCACGCTGTTGGCGTTTGTCACTACTGCATTCGATCCAAGTGCTAAGCCATCGGTTGCAGTCAAACTTACCGTTGCCCCGCTGCCTATTGCTATTGAAGTTGTACCCAATGCATTTGCATCGTAACCCAACGCTGTGGAATTAGTACCACTTGCGACTGCCAATGCACCTACAGCTGTACCCCCGATACTGCTTGCTATTGCCTGGTCCGTTAGACTTGCACCAATGGCGATTCCTGTGCCATCGATGCCGGCTATGGCACCGCTGATTGTTCCGTACCCATTTGTGTAGTCGGCATAAACATTTGGCGACATTAACGCCGCGCCGCCAAAAACTGCTGCGACCACCACAGCAGCCAACTTAGAGCCACCACACTTGCAGTGAGCGCTTGCAATTTCAGGAACAGCAATCCAAGTACCTAGATGTACGCTGAAGACCGTACGATAAAACTTATTCATTGGCTATCGCTTTCTGCGAATGGCTATTAATTCTGAAATCATTTTTTTCATTCAGAAGTGAAATCGAAGTAAATTCAGTGTGAACCTAGCATTGATGTGGTCACTATTTAGCTATTGGATTGATATTCGGAATGGTGCCGTACTGGTAGCCAACAGGAGACCAATGGTCTCGATTCCAGACCAAGGAAACTTTTTCCCAAGTTCGAATTTGGGCGATTTGAGAGACGAACAAGACACTGGTAAATTCACCAGGCGGCAAACTTGGATGATTAATTTTTCGTTCCATTTCGGTCCACACCCGCAAACCAGGCGCCGATCCCAAAGTATTTTTTCTGCTCATGATGTAGTTAATCCAAAACGTGCGATCAACCTTATCTTTCATCAGTGGGTCACTTTTTTCCCACATGATGGCAGCATCGGCATCCGCCGCCTCTAGCCACTGCTGAGCAATCGAAATAGCAGAGTCGGCAGAAGATGTTTGTGCAAAAACACCAAAAGAAAGCCCACAAGCAACAAGAAGTAACCAAAGTCGCAGCACAAGGCTGTTCGTCCATTTAACGTATTTCGATTTGCGCATGTCATCCTCTAGTACATCGGTTTATTCAGTGATTTAGTTTGCTTAATTCAACTTTCTAGCGAGCTAGAGAGAGCAATCTGAAAGAAATCAGCTGTTAACAGTGTACGAACAAATGTATTAATGTGTACAAATAAATTAAAAATTGTAAAAAATTACACAAAATAATGAAAAATTAAATAAATTTAATTACTAATTAAGGTTCTTCATCAATTTAATGTGAATTTATTTTTTATAAAAATGCCAGATTGAGCAAATTGCAAGCGGCCTTCTTGCCGGCATCACTGATTTAAACGTTTGATTCTTAGCGGATGATGTGAAGCGCAGCGACAGGAAATGCAAAGATAAAAAATACGCGCGTCTGTTCAAAGAGCAAGACATAAGGAACGGTTGGAATTTCAAAAAATCGCAGTGCTGTTCGACTACTTGTTAAGCCTATTTATGGATACGCTAAGGAGTAGGCTGGAAATAAAATATCAATGCAGCGAACTAAATAATTAGTTCAGCATTCAGCGCGAGAACGGCTAAACAAGACTGCGTATTAGCGCAAAAGACATATTGTCTGAACACACCCGTCAAGCCATTCGAAATCTACGAGAAGCGCAGCTCAGATTCACAGCTTTGATTGAGGGGTCTGATGCGCTAGAAATGAGGACGAACACTGATGCAAAAATTTTGACATCAACACCTACGGTCAGCATCAACAGAGATAAAAGAAAAATCACTTTCTAGACGTCAATATGTCTGAGAAAAATCACGTCAAAAAAAAAACCCGCTAATACTGATTATTGTTAAAGTAAATCGGTGATTGATGGCATGTAGAACGCGTAGATAGCTACGTAAACACATCAAAAACCAGAAACTTAAAACGTCGTCAAAAAGTTAGATGAGTTGCGTTTTATGCAGCAACTAATTAACTGTTTGCGTATTACTTTGACTTATCCTACGGAGCAAATACGTATCCATAATCCACCCATGCGCGCATCGCGCAGCTTGGCGTTTTTGCATAATAAATTCACACACCTGGGCCAACGGACCGTGCGCCAATACCTGCTCTGGCATACCCAGATAAGCGCCCCACCAAATGTGGATGTCAGTCGGGTCTAAATCACGAAAAGAACATTCCCCATCCAGCATCACGGCAAGCGTGTCAGCACTGGCTGGCCAGCCATGCTCGCGTAATTGGCGGCCTGTGGTGATGGTGACGGGGGCATTGATGTCGTTAAGTGCAATCGCATGGGCAGCAGTCAGCGCTTGCAAGGCAGTGATGCCGGGTACGACAGATACTTGCAAATCTAAGCGCAGCTTTAAACGCTCGGCAATGCGCAGTGTGCTGTCGTAAAGCGATGGATCGCCCCACACCAGCAAAGCTAATTTTCCGGTTAATTTTTCACCCGCTTTATTAGCCGTTTTTAACTTTGTTTTTTCACTTGAATTTTCATTTTGCGAAAAATGCTGACCTATCTTCTCAAACCAAATATCCGCAATCGCATCATGCCAACGGTTCACAGCACCGACGTAATCGGCATCAGCGCTATCGCGAAGCGGCATGTCAAAGTGAACTATTCGGGTGGAGCGGTTTGTCAGCACCGCCGCGCAGATGGATTCACGTAGTTCAGCCAAGTCGTTTTTACCTTGGGATTTACGCGGTATCAAAATCACATCAGCGGCGTTTAGTGCTTTGATGCCTTGCAGGGTTATATGCTCAGGACTGCCAGAGCCTATGCCGACCAAACTCAGTTCAATCATGGCGCTGCGCCCTGCGTTATATCAGCATCAGCAGATTCATTGCTTGGAAAACGCGGCTGCGTACCAACCGGTCGATAACGACGGTCGTAATCACCGGCATACAAACGACTGGTGTCAAAGTCTTCAGCGCCTAAAGTGTGGCCGACCAAAATAATCGCCGTGCGTTCCATGCTCTGGCCCACCGCCGCTTCTATGCTGGCGAGTGTGGCGCGCACAATGCGCTGGTCTGGCCAACTCGCACGCCAGACCACCGCAACTGGGCAGTCTGGGCCGTAATGCGGACTTAGTTCGCGCACCACACGCGGCAAAACATGTATCGATAAATGAATCGCCAGCACCGCACCGGTAGCGGCAAAGTTGATCAGTGATTCGGTATCCGGCATGGCCGAGGCGCGACCAGAAGTGCGGGTAAGCACCACTGATTGCGACATGCCCGGCAGCGTCAGCTCTGCACCTAGGGCCGCCGCCGCCGCCGCAAACGAGGGCACACCCGGCGTCACGGTGAAATCGATATTGGCCGCGCGCAAGCGGCGCAGTTGCTCACCCATGGCCGACCAGACCGACAAGTCGCCCGAATGCAGCCTCGCTATCTCATGGCCTTCTGAATGGGCGGCGCTAATTTCGGCCATGATTTCGTCTAGCGAAAGCGATGCCGTATTAACCAGACGCACGCCCGGTGGGCAATGCGACAGCACTCCTTCTGGTACCAAAGAGCCGGCATACAAACAGACTGGACAAGCCGCGATAAGGTCGCGGCCGCGCAGTGTTAAAAGGTCGGGTGCGCCGGGGCCGGCGCCGATAAAGTGGACTGTCATAGTGGCTCAGGGTGAGAGTTGTCGTGAAGGCTGGTTGCAACCGTCTGCGTAGAAAACTTAGAAGACTTAGAAAACTTAGAGGACTTAGAGGACTTAGTAAGGGGAGTAGTGATTACTGCAATCGCAGCCGTGGCCATTTTGTCGGCGGACACGCTGCGCGGCGCCAGCAGTTGCGCGCCTAACCCAGCAGCGACCAGCGCTGAAGTCTCAGCAAGACTACGCGCACCATAGCGTTTAGGAATCCGGCTCAGCATAGTGACAGATACATCGGTTGCGGTTGCAGTTTCAGCCAGCGTGATCAATTGCGCCAGTGGAACGGCCGTCAAGCCCAAGCCCAATTCATGCGCCAGTTCTAACAGTGCTGGGTGCTCAACTTTGTCTTCTGCAGTGGCTAAAAAAATAATACTAATGGGCTGACTGATAAGGCTTGCGCTGGCGGCTTGGCAGGCGTGCAGGGCTTCGCGCAGAGAAGCGACGGTGGCGTTCGCCCTAAAACCAAATCCCGCCACAGCATTAATGGCAACCTGTTCGGCAACATCTTCGGCAACATGTTCGGCAGCAGCACCAGCAGCACTAACAGCTTGCGCTGAATTTTTCGTCACTTCATTTTGAAGCGTCACAGCACTACGCTCCACTGCACAACAGGCCGTGCCGACACCCAGCCGCGCATACGTCCCAAGGGCGCAGCATGGGCTAATTCAATTCGCAGCAACTCGCCGCCATGCACGGCATGCAACTGAGTCAGTAAGGCTTCGGTTTCCAATGTGACGGCGTTCACCACCAACTTGCAGGCCGGTGGTGCCAAGGTTTTAAGCCCATCAAACAAGGCCGCATTAAATCCACCGCCGACAAAAATAGCGTCTGGTGGACTGAGACCGGCGAATGCTTGCGGGGCCAAGCCTTGCATAATCTGCAACGACTTAGTCAGCCCAAAACTGTCCGCGTTGCTGCGAATATTTGCCACTCGATTGGCATGCTGCTCAATAGCCGTGGCGTGGCCACCGGCCAAACACCATTCCACACTGACTGAACCTGAACCGGCGCCGATATCCCACAGATGCAAACCGGGTCGTGGCGCGAGTGCGGCCAGAGTCAAGGCGCGTATCGGGGACTTGGTGATTTGTCCATCGCTGGCAAAACTGCTGTCCGGCAAGCCTGCGCTACGCGGCAAACCAGTAGTGCCCGCAACCTGCAAAGCAAGCGCCACCGGCGCGCGCACATCGGTCAAAGAAAAATCTGCCGCAGTGGTTTTACGCATGCGCTCATGCGGGCCGCCTAGCGACTCCAAAACCCAAAGTTGAGAAAGGCCAAAACTGCGCTCGGTTAACCAACGCGCAAAATCACCCACCGACGCGCCATCGCGCATCAAACCAATCAAACGCTGACCGGTATGCAGCGCGCTGCGGGTAGTGGCAAACGCGCTGGCGTGCAGGCCAAAGCAGGCAGTCTCTTCAAGCCGCCAACCCAAGCGCGCAGCGACCATAGAAAAAGTTGATGGTGCGGAGAAAACCTGCCACTCGTTTGCCGGTAGATGGGCAGCCAAAGAGCCGCCCACACCAAACCAAAACGGATCGCCAGAAGCCAGCACCGCCACACGCTGCCCACGCAAAGCCAGCACCGGCGCGACATCAAAAGGAATTGACCAAGCGCGGCAACGCCCAGCGCCGTCGCTACTCAGATTGGCGAGCGCCAAGTGGCGCGGGCTACCGAAGACAATGTCAGCAGTGTTTATTGCTAAACGACTAGCATCGCTAAGTCCGGCTTTGCCGTCTTCAGTCAAACCAATAATCGAAAGCCAAGCTTCAGACATGACCAGCGCCTCCCGTGAACGTATTCTTTTGTTGGGCGGCACGACCGAGGCCAGCGAATTGGCCCAAGCCTTGGCCAACGCCCATATTGACGCGATTTTTTCTTATGCAGGCCGAACGCTTTCGCCCGTTGCTCAACCCTTGCCCACCCGTGTGGGCGGCTTTGGTGGCGTTGCCGGCTTGCAAGCTTGGCTGCAGGCTAATTGCATCACCCATGTGATCGATGCTACGCACCCGTTCGCCGCGCAAATGAGTGCGAATGCCGTGCAGGCTTGCACTGCAGCTGGCGTGCCGCTGTTGGCTTTTGAGCGAGCGGCCTGGCAAGCACAAGCCGGCGATAACTGGCAATACGTCGCCGATATAGAAGCCGCAGTGGCGGCCTTGCCCGCCGAGCCAGCACGAGTTTTTTTGGCGATTGGCAAGCAACACTTGCTGCCTTTTGCACGTTGCCCAGAGCACGCTTACCTGTTGCGTTTGGTCGATGCACCGCTTGACTTGCCTTTGCGCAGCGCGCAAGTCGTCATCGCGCGCGGCCCCTTCACCGTGGACGGTGATGTGGCGCTGCTGCAAGCGCACGGCATTACCCATGTGGTGGCTAAAAATGCCGGCGGTAGCGGCGCGCAAGCCAAGCTTGAGGCGGCCCGTGCGCTGGGCTTGCGCGTGATTTTGATCAATCGCCCTTCCCTGCCCGCGCGCAACACGGCCACCACGACAGCGCAAGTAATCGCTTGGTTGGCTCAACATCAGGCGGTAACTGGCAGCACTGAACGCGGCGTATAAACAAAGCGGCCGACGCGCCGGGTAGCGCTGTTGCCGACAATCACCACGGTGCGCATATCGGCCATTTCGGGACTGGCGTCAACCAGCGCCACGGTAACTATCTGCTCGTTGGGCGTAGATACTGCACGCGCAAAAATAATCAAACGCTCGGGCTCACAGACTTGCCGCAGAACCGTCAGAATACGGCCAAAAGTTTCGGGCCGGCTGGCAGAGCGCGGGTTGTAAAACGCTAACGCAAAGTCTGCGCCGGCGGCGGCGCGCACACGCGCTTCTATCAAAGCCACAGGTTTGAGGTTGTCGCTTAAATTAACGACGCAAAAATCATGTCCCAAGGGCGCGCCCGCTTTGGCCGACGCTGCCAGCATGGCAGTGATGCCGGGCAGCACACGAATATCTAAAGCCTGCCATTGGACTTGCCCTTCCAAGGCTTCAAACACCGCTGACGCCATGGCAAATACGCCGGGGTCACCGGATGACACCACCACTACTTTTTTGCCCGCAGCGGCCATTTCAAGAGCGGCGCGGGCTCTGTCCATTTCGACCCGGTTATCCGAAGGATGCAAGGTTAAACCTTGGCGCGGCGCAATTCTGGCGACGTAAGGGATGTAGCCCACCACGTCGCTAGCGCTGGCCAATACAGCGCTGACTTCAGGCGTTACAAGCGCGCTATCCCCAGGCCCTAAACCGACAATGCAAAGCCAGCCGGTCATTCCAGCACCTCAGGGCGGCGGCCATGGCCGTGCACCAGCACCGTGGCGAAGTATGGGCAATCACTGCCATCGACTTGCGCCAGCGCCAACACCCGCTGCGTTGGCATGGTTCCGCGCTCTATCAACCAAGCGCTATCCAAGCGACCCGCAGCTTCAAGCGCACGGCGTACTTTGGGCAGATTGCGGCCGGTTTTCATAATCACCAAGGCATCTGCCGACTGCATGTGGCGCACTAAATCGGCCTCTGGCAAAGTGCCCATTAGCACCGTCATGACGTCGTCGCCCCAGGTAATCGGTGTGCCGGTACTCCACCAGCAACCCACCATACCGGGGATACCGGGAATCACTTCCAGCACAGCCCGCCCTTGAAGCCGAGTGTAGAGGTGCATGAAAGAGCCGTAGAAAAACGGATCACCCTCGCACAGCACCAGCACATCTTGGGTTTGCGCCAGCAGCGTTAAACGCTGAGCCCAGTCGTCGTAGAACGCGGCGATGCAGCTAATGTATTCGGGGCTGTCAAAGGGTAGCTCAGTGGTGACGGGATACTCCATCGCGTACTCGGTCACACCAGAAGCCAGCATGCCTTCGACAATCCGCCGGGCTTGTCCGGGTCTGCCCTTTTTACGGAAATAAGCCACATGGCTGGCGCTGCGAATAGCGCGGTCAGAGCGCACGCTCATCAAGTCAGGATCGCCCGGGCCAAGCCCAGCACACAGAATGCGGCCCATTAGATTTCTTTCCGACTAGCCAGCGCGTTGATGGCCGCTACCGTGATGGCCGAGCCGCCTAAGCGGCCATTGACCACCAGCGCGGGAACCGGCGGTGCAAGCATTAAGGCGGCTTTGGATTCAGCCGCGCCGACAAAGCCCACAGGGCAACCAATAATGGCCGCCGGGCGCGGGCAGCTAGGGTCTTGCAACATATTTAACAGATGAAAAAGCGCCGTAGGCGCATTGCCAATCGCTACCACCGCACCGGCCAGATAGGGGCGCCACAACTCCACCGCCGCTGCACTGCGCGTAGTGCCCATGCCGAGGGCAAGACCACGCACTTCAGGCTCATTCAAGGTACAAATAATTCGGTTGTCTGCGGGCAAACGGGCGCGGGTAATGCCTTCGCTGACCATGCGCACATCACACAAAATTGGCGCACCGGCTTCTAGTGCGGCCAGCGTTGCGTCGGCCATGCCGGGACTAAACACAATATGCGCTTCCAGCCCGACCATGCCGACGGCATGAATCATGCGCACGACGGCCATTTCTTCTGTCGCAGAAAAGCGGGTAAGCGCAGTCTCGGCGCGGATGATGGCAAACGACTGGCGGTAAATCGCCGCGCCATCGGATTCAAATTGGTGTCGCATGCAATAGTCTTTTTAATTCTTGTAAAACCGTGTCAGTAGGAACGGCGAAAACATCGGGCGTGGCGGCGGCATTGCCGCAACGAATCATGTCAATACCAGCAGTGGTTCCCACCAAAGTCATGGTGGCTTTTTGATGGGCGCAGCCTTTGCTGCAACCGGATATATGTAGCAGTGCATCAACCGGCACATGAGGCGCTAAAACGCGAGCCAAAGCACGGGTATCAAGGTTTGCCTGTAAGCAAGCCGGCGCCCCGCTGCAAGCGACTACGCGCAGCAGTGGGTCATCAGCGCGGGTGATCAAACCCGTCGATTGAGGTAGATCATGCGCATCAAAAAGTTGTTCGATTAACAGCATGCGCCACGGCGTCATTCGCAGACTGCCAGAGCCAAAACGTGCGGCCGTTGCTGCTAACTGCATGAGTAATTGCGCCGACATTTGGCCAAGCACAATACCCACCAAATAGCCGTGTGGATTCACGCCAATCTGCGCGGATAAGTTAGCCTCTTGAGCTAAAGATGGGGCTGGTGAAAGCTCTGGCAATAGCTCTGGCAATGACACTGGTAAAGGCACTTGAAACATAGCTGGTAAAAGCGCTTTAGCAAGCCTTAGCGATTGGCGAGGATTAGCCAATTGCGCCGCCATGTTGGAGACACACCAATGCGCCAGCGCGATTGCCACCGGCACGGCTTGCTCTAAAATAACTTGCGCGCCGCAGGAAAATCCATCGGCATAAACAAACAAACTACCCGCTCTGCGTTCGATCCGAATATCGGCCGGGGTAGTTTGCAAAACCAACTGGCTAGCGGTGTCAACTGCGAAACCGAATTTACTTGGCAAGGCGGGTGCGCCCAGCTGTGACAAAGCATTGGCAAGCGCCTCTGCGATGTGCAAAGTGCCGTCGCCAGTTGTCCAAAACGGCGTCACCACTATGTTGCGTCTAGCCTCAATTTCTGGGCTGGCGTCTATCAGTTCTAAGCCGCGAAGACCATCAGTGAGCTCGGTCAGTGCTGCAGGCATCACGCCGCGCAATTGCAAATTCGCGCGATTAGTCAGGTCTATTAATCCATTGCCAAACCGCTGTGCAAGCTCGGCAATGCCAGCGGCTTGTTCATGGCTTAAGCGGCCTGCAGGCGGACGAATTCGCACCACCAAACCATCACCCGACAACATGGGCCGCAGTGCGCCGGGGCACCAACCTTTGACTAAAGGTTTAGCCAGAGGAATTAATTTTTCAATCGACTTAACGATTAAATCTGAAGCATCGATTTGCATACTCAGGCGACTAAAAAGTTGCTACCAACTCAGGCTGCAACCAACGCTTAAACACCCAACCACAAGCCACACCCATAGTCAGCCAAAAACTCAATGAAACCCAAGTAGTAGCCCAAAAAAACTGCGCCAACAATTGCATCAGTGCTGTCTGAGCCGCCGGACTGTAGCCCGCCAAAGCATCAGAACCTAACTGGGGTGCGCCGACGACAAAAGGCAACGCCAACAAAATAGCGGCTACCGGCCAACGCCATTTGGCCTTCGAAAATCCAGCCAATGCGCAGGCAGCAGCGGCACTAGCCACGGCTAAAACCGACCAGACTTGACGTGCATGCAAAGGGGCTGCTTCCATACCCGGAACTTGTGCCGGTAAACCCAATGCGGGCCAGAGATAAAAACTCAGCCAACCTGCGCCAGCCACCGCGCCAGCTAGCGTCAAGGCACTCAGCGCAGAGCCGCGCAGATAGCGCCAAGCGCCCATCACCGCAAAAACTAATAACGCCATGCTTAAAGCATGCAGAGAATTGGCCACCCAAGTCCACGCCATGCGTTCTGCGCCGTTGCTGGGTTCCCACTCTTTGGCCGTACCGTGTTCATGTTCATGCGCATCGGCAGCAACACCTTGCACGGGTGCAGTAAGCGCTGGCATTGGCGCTGGTGCCTCAGTCTTTTGAACTTCGAACACTTCAGCCGCCAAAATAAGCGGCGCAGCTTGCAAGCGCTGCACACCAGTTTGCACGCTGCCGACTATTAAAGCGACAGCCAAACTAGACCAAATGATTCGTGGAAAAAGCATCGCTTACCTTTACGAAAAACTCAATGGCAAGGCTGAACCGTGATGTGACGCACATCGTGCGCAGCGTTATGCAGCAATGGACTTTCAGCAAAGGCCACGCCGTAAAAAAGCACCAGACCTAAAGCCGCACCGGCGGCGAGTTGCAGCAACAAGCTATGCGCCGCGCTGCGTGCACCACTAGCGGTATTGAGGCTGGTTGGGTTAGCAGAGATAACAGTGGTCGGTGTGTTCATAAAAAGCTCCATTAAAAAACGTGAAATAAATAACGAAAAAAGTGGCGAAGTAAGTTGTAAAACTTGCTCTAACTATAGGTTTAAAACTTCAATCGCCGTGTGCTTTATGCGCCTAATCGACTTAGGCTGCTAGCGGCGGAATGCGCGCCAATATGCCGTTTCGCAAACGCGCAGGTCTGTCATTGCGCAGCAGCGTGCCATCAAGCGTGCCGGCGTGCAATTGGGCGCAGGCCAAAATATGTTCTGCGGTTTCAGTATCAGCAACTAAATCGCCGAAGTAATAAAGGTGTTTGCCTTGGGCTTGAAAAGTGACGGTGCAAGCGCGGTTGCAACCGGTCATACATTCCACACCGCGTATGCGCAAATTAGCCAGCTGAGCAGGCTCAATATCCCACGCTGCAATTTGCACCGCTTCAAATAAGGCTGCACCGTGAGCCGGTTGGTCGCGCGGCACGCCGGCCGGTCGGCAGGTGGTGCAAACGATGACTTCTGTGATGACAGCGGCTGGGGCTGTCCCGATTTTTGGTGTGATGCTTAGCAGTTCGTTCATAAGTTTTGATATTCCGTATGGGACATATATTTAAGTTTTTAAGCCGACTCAAAAAGGCGCGAGTCTGTGCTCAGCGCCCCAGCGCTTAGCCAAGGCAGCGCAGCGGCCCAGCCCACGCTTGGGGTCGTCAAAATCCACAATCACGGTGTGCGCCACGCCTTTCACAGCGATTGGTTGCTCTAGCGTGCGGCCATCGGTTAACAACCACAGCGCAGCCGACTGCGACTTATTTAACAACGCTTGCGCCACCAGCAACGCTTGCGCCAGCGGCGTGCCACCGCCACCGCCGCACTGACGCACGTGCATAACACCGGAAGCTCGCGCCGGGCCGGGCGGCATTAAAAGCTCAACACCACGCCCACCAAAACTAAGCAAGGCCACATCGTCGCCAGCACGTGCGGCGACTTCAATCAAGCGTGCGGCAAAACCTTTGGCCAAGGCTAAACGTCCGTCTTGACGCATAGAACCTGAAGTGTCTAAAACGATGCAATGCAGCAGCGGCAAACTTTTACTCAGCGCTTGAAAACGCAAATGTTTGCGCGCTAGCGGGCCGCAGCCTTTTGCCACCAGCGTGCGTTGCCACGCAAGCTGCGGCCCATCGATAGGGTTACTCTGCGCTTTGCGTTGCAAGCTCGGCTGCGGCAAGGCAAAAGACTTGGATTGGGGTGCAAGCCACCGCCCGCCAGCCGCCCGCGTTGGCGGGCGTTGGCCGGGGTGGCTCAAGCCTTTTTTGCTGGCCATACGCCTATCGTCGTGACGCGCCTAGTGGCGCTGGGTGTGGGCGCCATAGCACCCCAATCACCGGCTGCGTTGGCATCAGATTGGGTTGAGTTAGCAGCAATATCGTTTGAGGGCGGCGGCAATTTTTCTGCTGTTGTCTTTACTGCTGATGTTGACGATTGCGATTTTTCAGTTTGGCTAGCTGGCGGCGCATTCTCAGAACGCCGATGCGCCAGTGCCAACTCGGCCACGGCATCAACATCTTGCAGACTGACTTCGAGGCTACCTTGCAAAGCCGCATAAGCCCGGGCGGCGCGCAGCATCACCAAGTCAGCGCGTACGCCGTCCACACCCGCAGCTAATGCCAGTTGGGCGACATGCGTTAATACCGCGTCTGACCAATGCAAGCTCGGCAAAGCAGCACGTGCTTGGGCTAGCTTGGTGACCAGCGCCGCTAACGCAGCCGCGTGCTGCGCCAGCAAAGCCTCAGGGTTGTCGTCAAACATTAGCCGAGTGCGCAAAATGCTGTGGCGCAGCTCTAAGTCCAGCGGGTTATCCAGTCGGACTGACAAACCAAAGCGGTCTAGTAGTTGTGGGCGAATATCACCTTCTTCAGGGTTCATAGTGCCAACCAGCACAAAGCTTGCGGCGTGCTGCTGCGAGATACCGTCGCGCTCCAGCGTATTGACGCCACTCGCCGCTACGTCCAGCAAAGCATCGACTAACGCGTCGGGCAAAAGGTTGGCTTCATCAACATACAGCAAACCCAAATGCGCGCGTGCAACTAAGCCGGGCGAGAGCCGCAAGGTACCGTCGCGCAGTGCGTCTTCCACGCTTAAACTGCCGACCACTTGCTCTAAGCTAGCAGACAAGGGCAGCGTCACAAACGGCGCATCGGGAAGCAATGCGGCAAGCGCACGAGCGGCTGTCGATTTAGCCGTACCGCGCGGCCCGCTGATAAGCAAACCACCAATACTCGGATCAATCGCGACCAACAACAGCGCTTGTTGTAGCGATTGCTGGCCGACTAAAGCGGTGAAAGGAAAAACCACGCGGGGCGGGGTTTGCACAAGATTTGCAGCGGTGAGGGTCATGGCAAAAATTTCTGTGGCGTTTTTAGTGGCAGATTTGCGGCATTGTTTTCGGCTTGTTTGTCAGCTTGGTTTTCAGCCTCTTCTAAGCCTTGCTCTAGCGCCAACAAATGGTCTTGAATACGTTCTAGCTGATCGCCCGGTTCGGCCCACAGGCCGCGCCGCATGGCTTCTAACAAACGCTCACCCACACTGCGCAATGCGCCGGGATTGTTTTGTTGTAGAAATTCGCGCGTGTCCGCATCGTGCAGATAAGCATCTGCTACCAACTCATATTGGTGGTCACCCACTACGCCGGTGGTAGCGTCAAAAGCAAACAAAAAGTCCACCGTTGCGGCAATCTCAAAAGCACCTTTGTAGCCGTGGCGTTTAATGCCTTCTAACCACTTGGGATTAACCGCTCGCGAGCGCACGACGCGGGCGACTTCTTCACCCAGTGTGCGAATACGCGGTGAGCCGGGCACACTAAAGTCGCCGTGGTAGAGCGTCGCGTCGTTGCCGCTCAAGTGCTTCACAGCCACCGCCATACCGCCTTGAAACTGGTAGTAATCGGCTGAGTCGAGGATGTCGTGCTCGCGGTTATCTTGGTTGTGCACGATGGTGTCGATGCCGCTTAAGCGCTGCTCAAAAATCTCGGCCGCAGCCTTGCCGTGTTCATCTTGTCCGTAGGCAAAAGAGCCGGCGCGCAAATAGGCTTTTGCTAAGTCGGCGCCATCCGTCCAGTTGCCACTGTCAACCACCTCTTGCAAACCCGTGCCGTAGCCACCCGGGCGCGGACCAAACACGCGCCAAGTCGATTGGCGCTCTGCCTCTTCTTGGGCTAGGCCTTTGGCTAGCGCCTGGTCGGCTTCACGCTGTACGCGGGCACGAATCGGGTTGACCTCATCGGACTCCTCGGACTCTGGAATGGCGGCAACTGCGCGTACTGCTGCATCGAACAAATCAATCAGGTTGGGGAAAGCATCACGAAAAAATCCAGACACGCGCAGCGTCACATCAATCCGCGGACGGCTTTTAATGTTCATGGGCATGATTTCAATATCCACTACCCGGGTGCTGCCAGTCGCCCATTTAGGCCGCACACCTAGCAGTGCAAATGCCTGGCTAATATCTTCGCCACCAGTGCGCATAGTGCTAGTGCCCCAGACCGATAAACCGACGGCTTTGGGGAAAGCACCGTGGTCTTGCAGATGGCGCTCTACCAGTAGGTTTGCCGCTTTGGCGCCCATGTTGTAGGCCGTGGCTGTGGGTACTGCTCTGGTGTCTACAGAGAAGAAATTACGCCCGGTGGGCAATACATCGGGCCGACCACGCGACGGTGCACCGCTGGGGCCGGGTGGCACAAAGCGCCCGTCAAGACCGCGCAGCAATTGCAATATTTCATTCGGACCACAGGCATCTAAACGCGGCGCTAAGCGGGTTTTCAAACGCTGCAGAACTGCTGCGGTTTGCGGCCATAAATCAACAGGCAGCAAAACTAATTCTTCAGCATTTTGGTTTTGAGAGTCTTGATTCAAACACTCATTAACCAGCTGCGTAGCGAGTAGTTCCAGCCGCTCCCGCGTATGACCGGCGTGACGCCAAGCGGCGCCACTAAGTAGCTGTAACGCCTCTGGCCGTGGCCCATTCCAGGGCTGTGCCCACTCAGGACTTAAGACATCAAAACCATCCACCAAATGCAGACTTAAATCCTGCGCCAAAGCGACTAACAAACTGCCTTGGTCAGCGCCCTTGCCGCTCGGAAAGCGCGCCAAAGCCACCAGCGTATCAGTGCGCTGCCGGCCGGTTGGTGAGCGGCCGAAAGTGTGCAGGCCGTCCCGAATTTGCGCTTCTTTGATTTCACAAAGATAGGCGTCTAAGCGGTTCAGCAAGGCTTCGCGTCCCGCGTCGTCTGCGGGATTATCAAAGCCTAATTCCAGGTGCAAATTATTTTCCAGCACCTTATCCAAAATACTCGCGCGTAAAAGTTTTGCGCGGCGTGGGTCTAGCGACAGGGCTTCGTAGTACTCATCCATCTGCCGCTCTAAGGCTTGCAGCGGGCCATAGGTTTCAGCGCGCATCAAGGCCGGCATTAAGTGGTCAATGATGACGGCTTGTGTGCGGCGTTTGGCTTGACTGCCTTCGCCCGGGTTATTCACGATAAAGGGATAAAGATGCGGCAGTGGGCCAAGAATCACGTCTGGCCAGCAAGTCGCACCCAGCGCAACGCTTTTACCCGGCAACCATTCCAAGTTGCCGTGCGTGCCAACGTGGACGACGGCATCCACCGCGAACTGACGGCGCAGCCAAAAATAAAATGCCAAATAGTTGTGCGTAGGCACTAAATCCGCATCGTGGTAACTGGCAACTAAATCCCTGCCGCGTGCGCGTGCGGGTTGGTTGCCGACAAATACATTGCCAAAGCGTTGACCCGAAATCATGAATCGACCGGCGCGCAGCATCGGGTCAGTTTGCGGCAAACCCCAGAGCGTATTGATCGCGTCACGGCTAGCTACCGGCAGTGCGTTGAAGTCGGCTAAGTAGTCATTCATGGCCAAGCTTTGACCGACTGGTCGCTCATCATTAGCCGCCACATTATTGGTGACGCTTGCCAACAGCAAGGCCATAAGTTGGTCGCTAGAATCTGGCACTACGCCAGTGCTGTAGTGCGCGTCTTGCAAGGCTTGCAGCATCAATACACAAGACGCAGGCGTATCCAAACCCACGCCGTTGGCCAGACGCGAATCGTCGTTGGGATAGTTGGACAGAATTAAAGCCACGCGTTTATCGCTATTATTTTTATGCCGCAGTGCGCTCCAACGCCGCGTAAGCTCTGCGACAAAAGCAATTCGTTCCGGCTCTGGCTGGTAACGCACCACATCGATCTGAGTGCGCTCACAGCGCCAAGCCATGCCTTTAAAACTAATCGCACGTGTCAGTATGCGGCCATCCACTTCGGGCAACACCACCTGCATAGCCAAGTCACGCGGGGCTAGGCCATGTGGGTCTGCCTGCCATTGTTCTAGCGAGCAACCAGCAGTAATCAGTTGCAGCACGGGTGCGTCACCGGCCATTTGCTTGAGTGACTGCGCCGCACTTTGCGCTTGCCAGTCTTGTATTTCATCATCACCCGCAATCGATGCAACGGCAAAGCTAGTGGCATTTAAAACCACAGCGACTTGGTGCTCAGCCGCAACCGATTGCAGCAGCGCAAAACTAGTCGGGTTCTTCAGCGAGTCAACCGCTACTGCGACACCGTTAACACCAGCTTGGGCCAAGCCCGCCAGCATGGCGTCAAATAATGCGGTGTTGCCGGACTCAAAATGTGCGCGGTAAAAAACCAGCATAGCGACGGGTGCGCCAGCTATCCACGCAGCCGCATTGTGTGGCGGCCTGTAAACCAAAGCAGGTGGCAATACCGCGGCGGGTGCCGGGCGTTCGCCCAAACCAAAAGCCGTATGACCTAAAAACTGAAAGAAGTTTTGTGCATTACTGCGGCCGCCTTCGCGTAAACAGCGCCACAGATGACGACAGTCGTCGTGCGGCATATTGCTGCGTAAAAGCAATTGCATGTCTTCAAAGTTATCACCCGAGAAAATGAATAATTTCAAACCACGCGCTGCAGCTTGTTCCATGGCTTGGTCGACCACGTAGGCCCACTCGCTCAAGCTGCCCAGATGGTCGATCACCACCACGCGGGCGTGGCGCAAAACATCGTCCACATACATGTCCATGCTGGCGGGCTGACGCAACCACATCAAGTTCGCTAGGCGAATTTTGGGGTAACTATCGTCCAAGCTGGAAGCGACATCAGACAGCAAAGCCAGCGTCGTATCAGCGGCACTGAGAATGACAATCTCACCCGGTGTTTGCGCCACGCGCACCACGCCCAAGCCGTCATCTTCTACGTAGCCGCCTGGGCGTGTGGAGAGCAAATGCATGTGGTTTAGACTTTTTCGAACTGCAACTGCTCGTGTAATTGGTTTTGAATTTGTTGCTGTAATTGCGCCGCATCTAAATGCTCACCAATCAACACCAGCCGACTGGCGCGCACTTCATCCGCACGCCAAGCACGGTCAAAGTAACTCTCAAAACGTTGACCCACGCCTTGAACTACCAGCCGCATCGCAATGTTTGGCAAAGACACAAAGCCTTTGACGCGGAAAATTTCATGGGCTTGAACAAGACTGGTCAATGCGTTAATTAAGGCGGCGCGGTCAGACACATCAAGGGTCACGGCGATGGAGTCAAACGCATCGTGGTCGTGATCTTCTTCTTCGTCGTGATGGGTTTTACGCTGGTCAATCACGTCTTCTACCGAGCGCTCTAAGCCTAATAACAAAGCAGGATCAATCTTGCCGTGCTGCACATGCACTAACTTGACACCGGGCAGGGTTTCAAGACGAATCAAGGTTTCGACATGCGCCAAAGTGACCGCATCCATGCCGTCAGTTTTATGCACAATCACTAAATCGGCGGTAGCCAGTTGGTCTTCAAACAATTCGGCCAGAGGTGAGTCGTGGTCTAAATTTTCGTCTTGTTTACGCTGCGCATCGACGGCTACCGGGTCATCGGCAAAACGGCCTGCGGCTACAGCAGGCGCATCCACCACGGTGATAACAGAGTCAACAGTGAAAGCATTGCGCAAAGCCGGCCATTGAAAAGCTTGAACCAAAGGTTTGGGCAAAGCCAAACCGGAAGTTTCAATCACCAAGTAATCAATCTCATCACGGCGAGCGGCTAACAATTCCATAGCCGGTGCAAACTCTTCTTGCACCGTGCAACATAGGCAGCCGTTGGCTAATTCAACGACCTGACCGATGTATTCCCCGTTGGGTTTACCGTCTTCATCGCAACCGATGCCGCAGCTACGCAGCAACTCACCGTCAATACCCAACTCACCAAACTCGTTAACAATCACTGCAATGCGGCGCCCGTTGGCGTTGCTTAGTAAGTGACGTAGCAACGTGGTTTTGCCACTGCCCAGAAAGCCGGTGATGATTGTTGCGGGAATTTTGCGGGTTTGCATCTGCAGTCCTATTAAGTGTTTTAAAAATCAAGTTTTAAGATTTCGACAGAGAAATTCTTAAACTTAAAAAATTCAATCTTCGATGCCGCGCTGTGCGGGCACACCAGCTTTAAAGTGATGTTTGATTAGCGTCATTTCTGTCACCGTGTCGGCCAGTTCAATAATTTCTGCGGGCGCGCCACGGCCAGTGAGCACCACATGGACGTGAGGCGGACGCTCGCGCAAGCAGGCCAGTACAGGCTCCAAGGGCATCCACCCATAGCGCAGCGGATACATGATTTCGTCCAGCACCACCATGAAATGTTCACCCGCACGAATCGTTGCTTCAGCCTGCGCCCAGCCAAATTGAGCCAACTCAGCCGAGTGCTCTAAGTCACGACTCTTCCAGCTAAAGCCATCGCCCAAGCCGACAATTGGCACACCGAGTTGTTCAAACAGTCGGTGCTCACCGAAACGCGCAGTCGGCACTTTCATGAATTGATAAACCTTGATGACTTTGCCCCGACCGTGGGCACGCAGCGCCAAACCAAATGCGGCTGTGCTTTTGCCTTTGCCAGTGCCGGTGTGGACTATGACCAAACCACGCCGTTCGCCGGTGGGTTTTGGCGTGTCACGCAGCAGGGGTGGGGCTTCAATTTCCATGACTGGCTTTCGTCTTTTTCGGGGATACAAAACGCTTGTCGGTAAGCATTAAATTTTTCATGTGATGGCCTTTACGCAGTCGTCAGAGCGCACTGCGCTTCGGGCAACACAGCGCTTAATTCCGTGCGCGGGCTTGGGCTAAAGAGCTCAGCAACCGCAGCCGGACAAGAAGGAAACCAAGCGTGAAAATAACTGCAGCGCACAGAGCCCTGTTGCCAAAGCGCCTCGCCAACGTCAGGCATGGGTGCTAGATTCGGCCGCGAAGTGCGGGTTACGGCTTGCAAACTAGTCGCGGTGGTGGAGTAGTGAAATGTGTGACCGCGCAATAGGCCAGAATCTAAACGCAACTGCTGCGGCCCCAGACCCGACAAGCGTTTGTGCATGCTGACTTCACCCGGCAATATGCCCCACTGACTATGCTTTTCGCCATCAGCCGTGACGAGTATTTGAAACAAAGACATCATGCCGCCGCACTCGGCCCATACCGGTTTACCCAGACCTACATGCTGCGCCAACGAGTCACGAAAATCTGTATTGGCGGCAATAGGGACGGCGTGTAGTTCTGGATAACCACCGGGAATCCAAACTGCATCACAAGCCGGCACGGCGCTGTCGGCCAAGGGCGAGAAGAAAGTAATTTGCGCGCCCAGCTCGCGCAGGCAATCTAGGTTGGCCGCATAAATAAAACAAAAAGCTGCGTCTCGCGCAACAGCAATCGTTTGATTGGCTAAGGGGCGGGTAGTGAACGCAAGCTCGGCTTTGAAGTTTGCGGTGTCCGTATCGGCAGTTGCGTTTGAACTTTCAAAACAAACCTCCCAACGCTTTAATTCAGCCACAGACATTTGCCCCAACGGGGTTTCAGCTAACGCGTCGGCGGCGGCGTCTAGTCTTTCCATTGCGTCGGTGAGTTCATTGGCCACCGTCAAACCCAAATGCCGACCGGGTAAGTTCATCGCTGGGTTTCGCTTAACAGCGCCCATCCAATGCGCGGGGTCGCGCAAGCTAGATTGCAACATTTGCGTGTGGCGGTCGCTACCCACTTGATTAGCCAGCACGCCAGCCCAATGCAGACCGGGCCGGTAATGTTGCAAACCAAATGTGACTGCACCAAAAGTCTCAGCCATGGCCGATGCATTGACCACGGCGAGCACATGCAGGCCAAACTTTTGCGCTAGATCGGCAGCGCTGGGCTCGCCATCGAACAAGCCCATCACACCTTCGACCAAAATCAAATCGGCGTCAGCGGCGGCCGCCATTAATCTAGCGCGGCAGTCCGCCTCGCCCGTCATCCATAAATCGAGTTGATGTACGGGAGCGCCGCTGGCAAGCGTGTGCCAGAAGGGATCGAGGAAATCGGGGCCGCATTTAAAGACGCGCACTTTGCGCCCTTGGCGAGTGTGCAGACGTGCGAGTGCAGACGTGACAGTCGTCTTGCCTTGACCCGACGCAGGTGCGGTGATCAAGATGGCAGGGCAAGCAAAGCTTACCGGTGCGGATCGCTCAATTTGGGAAAACATGGATACAGACAACGTTTTTGCCCTCACTATCTTCCCCGATGGTGCTTGGACGAAACAATCGCACGCACGCGTGCAACTACTTTGTTGGCCGGTATCCGGGCTGGTGAAACAAATTTCATCGCCTTCCCAAGCGCGTATTAAAAACGCTCAGTGGCTGTGATGAAAACTGAGCCTAAGGGCTCGTTCACTTACCGTTGCGGGGGCAGCGCAGGTTAGGTTTGCTGTCAATAGCCAACCCTCCTGTTTCCCGTTGAACTGCAGCATGTGATTCATGTTGCGAGCACCAACTTGGTTATAGTAACTCAAATTTGCTTGCCCTCGCCGAATCGGTCGATATCGATTTTGATCGAATTCCAACGTCTAGGCGCTTATAAGCAGGACTTAAAAAAAGTTTAAATCGGCGCAGATGGTGAAGCAATTAGCGCATCCAACACGCCGGATTCAAAGTGCTTTTCAATGTAATCGGCCAGACCATCAAACACAAAATCAAGGGTAGGAACGTTGGCACCAAAAAGCGCTTGCAGCACTGCCGGGTCTTCAAACATGCCGTGCAAATACAGACCCAACACATTGCCTTGTGCATTCACCCAACCCAAATCGTTGGGCAAAACCGCACGGGTAAAATTTCCGGCTTTGGCAAAAGCTGAGTGCTGCGTTGTCAAGCCGTGATGAATTTCGTAGCCCGAAACCGGCGTACCCGCTAACGCAGCCCAAGCCGAAACGTCAGCATCAACAGCGTCGGCGATCGCCTCTGTGTTTGTCAAAAATCGGGTCTGGGTATATTGCACCGTTTTGTCTTGTGCAAAAACCGTCACCAGCGGCAGCAAGCCCAAGCCCGGCGCATTGCCGTCAATGCCGTGCGTGTCGATCAAGGCCTCGCCGAGCATTTGCAAGCCGCCGCAAATACCCAGCACCGCACCGCCAAGCGCCGCGTGGTCTGCCACGGCGCGGTCCAGTCCTTGACTGCGCAGCCAAGCTAAATCTCCGCTGGTGTTTTTAGAACCCGGCAAAATAATCCAGTCGTTTGGCTTCAAACTAGCCAGTTCTGCTGGGCTACGCACCCACTTTAAATGCAGACCGGGCACGTTTTTAAGCGGCTGAAATTCATCTAAATTACTCATGCGCGGGTAGGCGATCACGCAGACCACTCTGGGCTTAGCAAGTGTTGATGCGTCGCCCCCACCTAGCGTGCTGCTCATGTCAAACACCCCGTCTTCTTCGGGCAAACCGTGCTGCCACCACATCGGCAAAGTGGCGACTATGGGCACACCGGTCAGGTCTAACAACATCTGCGGCGCCGGCGCTAACAGCGCCGCATCACCGCGAAATTTGTTCAGCACATAGCCTTTAATCAAGCCTCGTTCAGCTTCAGGCAATAAAGCCCAAGTACCGTACAAATGCGCAAACGCCCCGCCTCTGTCTATGTCAGTGACGAGCAAACACTGGGCTTTGCAGTGCATGGCTACGCGCATATTGACAATGTCGCTATTGGATAAATTAATTTCTGCGGGTGAGCCCGCGCCTTCAATCACCACCACATCGTTTTCGGCACGCAAATCATCTAAGGCCTGCGCGATAGGCGGCCACACATGCGCGCTACGGCCGCGCCACGGCATGGCAGTGAGCGCTTCGCTGACCTGGCCCATCAACACCACTTGACTGTGGGTATCGCGCTCGGGTTTGAGTAGCAGCGGGTTCATGCGCACATCGGGTACAGCGCGTGCCGCCAGCGCTTGAAAATATTGCGCCGAACCAATCTCGCCGCCACCGACATCGCCAGCGTTTTTACTCGCCACCACTCGTGCGTTATTGCTCATGTTTTGCGCTTTAAAGGGTGCCACTTTTAAGCCTTGGCGCGCGTAGTAACGACACAAAGCTGTCGTCACCCAACTCTTGCCAGCGCCGCTGGTAGTGCCCAGCACCATCACACATCGTGCAGTCATTGATTGTCCTTAAAAAGTTTCCAAGCACTGGCTAACGCGTCTTGCGCTACTGGTGACAATACGCCCAGCCGAACATGGCCGGGCAAACCAAACGAAGATGCATCACGCAGTTTTATGCCGTGATGGCGCAAATGCGTGAGCGCAGCAGTTAATGTTTTGATGGCTGCGCCAGAATCGTCACCCAAAGGCCGTGCGCAAAAAAAATTAGCCTCGCTAGGCAAGCAAATCCAGCCCAAACCTTGCAGCATATTTAGTTGACGCAGCTTCCATTGACGCAAGATTTCTAAACTTTGTATCAACCAGTTTTGCGCCTCTGGTTGCAGCCAAGCTTGCAGCATAGCCACAGCGTGAACGCCTAACGGCCAAGACGGACACATGGCGTTAAGCGCGATCACAGCCTCTTGAGCGCTAACTGGCGCAATCGCATAAGCGCCGCGTACACCGGTCAGGCCTAGGGCTTTGTTCGGCGTCCAGAGTTGCCAGAGATGGTTTTGCTGAACCCCAAGCAAACTTGAAGTGCCGGTTAAGCGCAGAGGCGCATAAGCGCAGTCCAACACACGAACACCATCGCTGCGCTGCATGAACGATGCTTGTGTCCATTCGGTTTGCGCTTGGCCGAGTGGGCTAGACGGCTCACAGCCCCAAGCTAACGCCGCCTCTTGCGGGTGGGTGACGACGTCCAAACCCCAAGCGCTAGCGGCAGCGGCGTAGTCGCCATAAGCGTGTAGCGGCAGTCGCACAGTGCGCGCACCACCGCGCTGCACCCAAGCGGTAATGCGGTAAATAAATTCGCTCGCACTACCCGCTAATACGATGCGCCAAGCCTCTACCGCATGAAAATCCGCCAGCTGTTGGCGCAAGACGGTGTAGGCCGGGTCTGGGTAATAACGCGCATCGCATAAAAGCAAAGCAGCGACTGCCTGAGGGTATGGGCCGCAGGCATTGGCGTTGGTAGAAAAATCGTACAAAGGCACACCTAGCGCATCCGGCCCACCGTGCATTGCATTCATAAAGCACCGCCAAACTGCGCGGCAACAACCGAGTAATTAGCGATTAAAAATATCGCGGTAAGCACGAGAAATGCAGCGACTACAAACCAAAACAGCGCGAAGTTCCCTAAGCGCAGCGCAGAATTTGTGTCTGCCGCTTGAGTCGCGCGGCCGGATTTATTCAGCGCATAAACGCCGGGTTTGTGCAGGCACACACAGATTGCCAGCGCCATCGCCGCCATAGGCCAACCACTGTTGGGCGATGGTGTGAGCGCGGCTTCGCGGCGTAATTGTTTAAGACTTAGTCCACCCGCAGCAACAGCCAGCGCCAGCGCAGTTAAACGTGCGGGCAACCAGCTCAGCACATCATCTGCACGCGCCGCCCACTTACCCGCCCATTCCCAGCGACGGCCTTTGTACACGCCTTTATAACCCCACATGGCGTCGGCAGTATTGGCAAAGCGGTAGAGCGCTGCGCCCGGCAGGCCAAGCAGCAAAAACCAAAAAATCGGCGCAACCACTGAGTCGTTTAAATTTTCAGCCAAAGACTCCATCGCGCTTTGGCGCACTTGGTCGGCACTGAGCTCAGTCACATCGCGGCTGACCAGCCAAGCCAAACGCTCACGCCCTGCGGCCAAGGATATTTGCAGCGCAGCCTCAACCGCTTGCACCTCAGCGAAGAGCATGCGCCAAGCCAGCAAAGGTTTGAGCACAAAGCCCAATAGCAACGGCACCAACCAAAACGGCGCTTGCTGTATAGCCAAATGAAAGCCCCAGCTGGCGATGACAAAAAAGCTAGCCAGCACAAGCCAAACCAACGCGCCACGGCTAAACGTTTTCCAGTCTTTTGCATCCACTGCTAGCGCATTACTACTGGTCAAAACCCAAGGCGTGCAACGCTCTAAAGCCTTGCCCATCCACACAACAGGATGCCAGCGCAGCGGTGGTTCGCCTAAAAAATGGTCTACTGCGAAGGCTACCAACACAGCTAAAAATACAGTCAAAAATGGTGCAAAAAGAAATAGCGTAGACATCTACAACGCTTGCCCCCAAGTGTTTTCAAAGAGCAGCGAGTCAAGTGTGCAACGAGTCGCCCAGCCTTCTTGCTGCAACATGGGTTCGTCATAAAAAGTATGGACAGGGCCAATGCAAAGCAGCGCAATTGGGGTCGAGCCTTCTGGCATATTGAATAAGGTGGCGACTGCTAATGGGTCAAACATTGACACCCAGCCGATCCCAACACCTTCAGCCCGCGCGGCCAAGCTCAGGTTTTGAATCGCACATGCAGCCGACGCCAAATCCATTTGCGGCATGGTTCTACGGCCAAACACATGCGCTTCGCGACCTGGGGCTAAGGCCACCATCCAGAGCTCAGCAGCATCACATATGCCTTCGACTTTCAAGCGCATAAAAGAGTCTTCTCGTTCACCCAAGGCTTTTGCGGTGAGAAGCCGCTCCTGCTCAACCAAGGCTTTTAAACGCAAACGCAATGCGCTGTCAGTAACCCGTAAAAATCGCCATGGCTGCATAAAACCTACGCTGGGCGCGTGATGCGCGGCAGTCAGTAAACGGCGCATGACATCAGGCGCAACACTGCCACCAGAAAAATGCCGCATGTCGCGGCGCTCAAAAATAGCCCTGTAAACCGCCTGAGTCTCAGCTGCACTGAACGCCTTAGCGCCAGGCTTGTTATCCGTGCATTCCATACGTTTTATCTCCGAAGGCAAAGTCATGTGTCGTCAGTCCCGTTTGAAATCGATTCACAGTCAAATTAACTTTCCATAATAAGCGAGCGTTGGCGGTGCAGCATTAGTAGAGACTATTTATATACAAAGTCGTAACTTAAGCGCTTAGATACTTAATCTGCATTGGTGTCAATTCAATGAAAAAGAGCGAAGGCTACACTCAATCGATATTCATGGGTACAGAAGCCACTGAACCTGCTAGCAAGATGGTGAGAAAAAATTTCTTTTAACACTTAAATTAAAAAATTATCTAATGATGAAAATTGCCACCTGGAACGTGAATTCCCTTACCGTGCGTCTGCCGCAAGTACTCGATTGGCTAGCCGCCAACCCAGTCGATGCGTTGTGCCTGCAAGAACTCAAGCTGACCGATGAAAAGTTTCCTTTTAAAGAGATCGAGGCGGCGGGTTATCACAGCGCGGTTTTTGGTCAGAAAACTTATAACGGTGTGGCCATACTGAGCCGAACAGCGCCGCGTGATGTGGTCAAAAACATCACTGGTTTTGCTGATGAGCAGTCGCGCGTCATCACTGTCACGCTGGACTCGCCGGTCGGCGAAGTGCGGCTGGTTAACGGCTACTTTGTGAACGGTCAAGCACCGGACAGCGAAAAGTTTGAATACAAAATGCGCTGGCTTGAAGGTCTGCAAAATGCATTGCGTGATGAGTTAGCAAACCATGCGCAACTGGTGTTGGTGGGCGACTTCAATATCACAGTCGATGACCGCGACACTTACGATGCAGAAGGTTTGCGCGAAACGATTCACCACACTAGCGCGGAGCGTGCGCATTTTCAAGCCTTAATCGAGTTAGGTTTAACGGATGCGTTTAGACTTTTTGAGCAGCCTGAGAAAAGCTATTCATGGTGGGATTACCGCGAGTTTGCGTTCAGACGCAATCGCGGTCTGCGCATTGACCATGTGCTGGTGAGCCAAGCGCTGAAAGAAAAAGTCAGCAGCTGCGTGATCGACAAACTGCCGCGCAAAAATGAGCGACCAAGTGATCATGTTCCGGTGATTGTGGAATTGGCTGGGATATAAATACGCTTTGATCTTAGCCAGTCGCCGGGCACTTTAATTCAGCCAATAAAACCGGTGAGCGCAGGTCGCCGGGGTTTGCATAGAAATTAAAACGGCAGCTGACAGTATCAACAACACAGCTATTAGAGCGGCCATTAATGCGGCAATTAAAGCGGCAAAAAACGCCGCATTTATAGCCTCAATCAATGCAACAAAAACACCGCAAATTCATTGCGGCGTTAATCTCAAAAACGCAAATCAGTGCGCACTATTCCAGATTTAATTCCTGAATTTTGCGCGTGATGGTGTTGCGTCCTATGCCTAACTTTTGCGCCGCTTCTATGCGCCGACCACGCGTGTTTTGCAAGGCTGTCTGTATCAGGCTGGACTCAAAACGGCGCGTGAGTATTTCCCAAACATCGGTGTGACCAGACTCTAGCAAGGCCATCGCTTCGATTTGCATTCCGGCCTCCCAGCCCTGCTGATTTCCAAGCGGCGTAGTGCTGGCGCTTTCGGCGTCTGCTGTCAAAGGCTGAGACGCTGGATGCGTTTCATAGGCTGAGGCTGTGGGCAATGCTGCCGAAGCCGGAGCACTATGACTGGCCAAGCCGGGTTCCAGCAAAGCCGATGCCGCAGCCGGACTTGACAGGGCAGACACGCTGCGACTCAGGACTGGTTTGGTGCCGTGTATTTCAGGCGGCAAATCCTTGGGTTCAATGACTTGGCTGGGCGCCATCACGGTTAGCCAATGACAGATGTTTTCCAGTTGCCTGACGTTGCCGGGAAACGCAAACAAGCTGAGCTCTTGCAAGGCCGCATCCGAGATGCGTTTGGCATCGACACCGAGTTGCTTGGCGCTTTGCTGCAAGAAGTGACGGGTCAACATAAACACGTCTTCACGCCGCTCACGCAGAGCGGGTAGACGCAAACGTATGACGTTTAACCGGTGGTACAAGTCTTCCCGGAAAACACCATCCATCACGCGTTGCTCAAGGTCTTGATGGGTTGCCGCGATCACGCGCAAATTAGCTTTTATGGCGGTGTGGCCGCCGACGCGGTAGAAGTTTCCGTCGGATAAAACTCTGAGCAAACGGGTCTGTAAATCAAACGGCATATCGCCGATTTCATCGAGAAACAAGGTGCCGCCATCGGCTTGCTCAAAGCGGCCGCGGCGCATGGTTTGTGCGCCGGTAAAAGCGCCGCGCTCATGGCCGAACAATTCACTCTCTAACAAATCTTTGGGAATGGCGGCGGTGTTAATGGCAATAAAAGCGCCGTGCGCTCGGTTTGAATGCTTGTGCAGCGCGCGCGCCACCAACTCTTTGCCAGAGCCGGATTCGCCTGTAATCATCACCGTGACATTGCTCTGACCAAGTCGGCCAATAGCACGAAAAACGTCTTGCATAGCCGGCGCTTGGCCTAGCATTTCAGGGGCTTCGACCATGCGCTCTTCAGCGACTTCTTCGCGCTGACTTTCTTCTACCGCGCGGCGAATCAGCTCGACCGCCTTAGGCAGATCAAACGGCTTGGGCATGTATTCAAAAGCGCCGACCTGAAAGGCTGACACAGCGCTGTCCAGATCAGAATAGGCCGTCATGATGATGACTGGCAGGCCGGGTAATTTTTGCTTAACCTTTTCGAGTAAATCTAAGCCCGATCCACCCGGCATGCGGATGTCGCTGACTAAAATTTGCGGGCCATCTTCTTCAGTGGCGATTTCAAGTGCGGCTAGCACCTCGCGCGGATTGGTGAAACTGCGGGTTGGCAGGTCTTCACGCAGCAAGGCTTTTTCCAGCACAAATCGAATCGACTGGTCGTCGTCAACAATCCAGATGGGCTTCATAGTCGGTCCTGTCTCTGGGCTGTGCCCAATGGGTGTGTCATTGCTAGTGCTAAAAAAACTGCCTTTGAACCAGACCCTAGGGACGACAAAGATCAAGGCAAGGGAATCAGCACCTTAAAGTCTGTTCGTCCCGGGACGCTATCGCACTCGACCAATCCGTGATGCTGCTGAACAAAAGTTTGCGCCAATGTCAGCCCCAACCCGGTGCCGCCCTCTCGTCCCGATATCAGCGGGTAGAAAATTCGGTCCTTGATCTCGTCCGGCACGCCCGGTCCATTGTCAATCACATGCAATTCCAATGCCAACCGATAGCGCTGCTTGCCAAAAGTTACTTGTCTGGCAATTCGCGTCTTAAAAGTGATTTGCGCCTGCCCGTTGGCGATCTGATCGGTGAGCGCTTGCGCCGCGTTATGGGTGATGTTGAGCAAGGCTTGAATCAATTGCTCGCGGTCACCGCGGAACTCAGGAATTGAAATATCGTAGTCGCGCACAAAGCGCAGTCCGCGCGGAAACTCAGCCAACACCACGGACCGCACACGCTCACAGACTTCATGAATACTCACGTCGCCCACCAAATGCGGCCGGCGATGTGGCGCAAGCAATCTATCGACTAAAACCTGAAGTCGGTCGGCCTCGTGAATAATCACTTGGGTGTACTCGCTCAGGTCTTTGCTGATTTCCATTTGCAGCAATTGCGCGGCACCGCGAATACCGCCTAAGGGATTTTTAATTTCATGGGCTAAGTTGCGGATCAACTCTTTGTTCGCTTGGGCTTGGTCAACCAGCCGTTCTTCGCGCTCTTGTTTAGCCTGATGCTCTAGCGGCAGCAATTCGATAATCGCCTCGCCGGCTACGTCGGTGGGCGCTAACACCACATGTACGGGCAATGGTTCTTGATTAATGCGGCGCAACCAAGCGTCGTAGCGAAGCGCTGTAAACGCATTGCTTTCGGCATCTAAAAGCGCATTTTGCAATACCGCCGAATCAGTAAAAAAGTCCGGTAAACACGAACCCTCTATGGTGCGGCGCGACATGCCTAGGGCATCTTCAAATGCAGAATTGGCGAATAAGGCAGTGCCATCAGATCGCACGACAGCCACCAAGGTGACCAGAAGATCGAGGGATTGGAAACGCGAGTTCTGAGCCGGTGATGCGCTTGGGGAAATAAGTGTTTTCAAGTTAACTATTTTGATCTATGTATGCAGACTGCATAGGACGACTGAACGAAAACCCACGCAATCAATTACTCAAGTACCAGCTTTAGCGCCTAGCCACCGGTTGCGGGTAGTCGCGCCAGCTCCCGCTTAATGCCAGCTATATCGCTCTGGCTGCGGGTAATCGCTTCCTTGAGTTGTGCCGTACGGTCTAGGTAGCGTTGGTAGTTGCGGCCCTCTATGCCTTGCTTTTCAGGCTCACCGTTGTTGTATTCTTTTTGTTGATCTAGCAGGCGGATTTCGGATTTCTTGAGCTCAGACTCTAGAATCGCACGCGAGTCGCTGTCCCGGCTCTTTTGCTCGGCGCTCAGACTCGGTGTCGGCCCAGCAGCGGCAACATTAGCCGATGCAGATTTGGCCTTGGGCACGGGCGCACCCTGAAAAATCGTGACGTTACCGCCTTCCATGCGCTTACAGCCGCGGGTCTTGGCTTCTATGACATTGTTGATGTATTCGGTGCTAGCACCAGCAACGCCGGCACAGCGAAAAACTTGCGCTTGAGCGGGTGCAGCTAAGCAGAGCAGGCCCAGCAGCGCGAAAGCGCTAAAAGGTGAAGAAAGGGGGATTAATTTCATGAACAAAAAACGAAGTTTCATTAGTAAACCCTGTTGCCATAAGAAAGCCAAAAAATGAGCAAGTTCGCCTAACAAGTATGCCGCATGGGTATGAAAAACAAAAGCCTAAGCCATCTGATTAAGCAGCTCTTAAAAAAAAAGACGGCCTAAGCCGTCCTTTTTTGAACAGCGGGCAAGTCAGGCCTGCCCGCGCTACTCTGGGTTTAGAGCGAGTAGTACATGTCGTATTCGACTGGGTGTACGGCCATGCGAAAGCGCGTGACTTCCTGCATTTTCAGTTCGATGTAGGCATCGATCATAGAGTCAGAGAACACGCCGCCCTTGGTCAAGAAGCTGCGATCTTTGTCCAGATATTCCAACGCCTGATCCAGGCTGTGGCATACGGTAGGAATCAATGCATCTTCTTCCGGTGGCAGATGGTACAAGTCCTTGCTGGCGGCTTCGCCCGGATGGATTTTGTTTTCCACGCCGTCCAGACCAGCCATCATCAATGCTGCAAAGCACAGGTATGGATTGGCCAGTGGATCTGGGAAACGTGCCTCGACGCGGCGACCTTTAGGGTTTGCCACGAACGGGATACGGATAGAAGCTGAACGGTTTTTAGCCGAGTAAGCCAGCTTGACCGGTGCCTCAAAACCAGGAACCAAACGCTTGTAGCTGTTGGTGCCTGGATTGGTGATGGCGTTCAGTGCGCGAGCATGCTTGATGATGCCGCCGATGTAGTACAGCGCAAAGTCTGACAAACCTGCATAGCCGTCGCCGGCGAACAGATTTTTGCCGTCTTTCCAGATCGACTGGTGCACGTGCATACCGGAGCCGTTGTCGCCAACCAGTGGCTTAGGCATAAACGTAGCTGTCTTGCCGTAGGCATTGGCCACGTTGTGAACCACATACTTGAGCAACTGGGTCCAGTCAGCGCGCTCGACGAGCGTGCTAAAACGGGTGCCGAGTTCGCACTGGCCTGCGCCGCCAACTTCGTGGTGGTGCACTTCAACTGGAACGCCTAAGGATTCCAGAATCAGGGACATCTCGCCGCGCATGTCATGCGTGCTGTCAACTGGTGGCACTGGGAAGTAGCCGCCTTTGACGGTTGGACGGTGGCCGCGATTGCCGCCTTCGAGCTTGGCGCCTGAATTCCATGGTGCTTCGTATTCGTCGATTTTGTAGAAGGCGCCCGACATGTCGTTGGCCCAGCGTACGCCGTCAAAGATGAAGAATTCTGGCTCTGGGCCAAAGTAAGCGGTATCGCCCAAGCCAGAGGCTTTGAGATAGGCTTCAGCGCGCTTAGCGATGGAGCGTGGATCACGATCGTAGGACTTGCCGTCCGTAGGATCGATCACGTCACAGCTCATGAACAACGTTGTCTCTTCAAAGAACGGGTCAAGGTTAGCGGTGTTTGGGTCAGGCATGAGCAACATGTCAGACGCTTCAATGCCTTTCCAGCCAGCGATTGAAGAGCCGTCGAATGCGTGACCCGAAATAAATTTGTCTTCGTCAAAATGGGAAACAGGCACGGTCACATGCTGCTCTTTGCCCCGGGTGTCGGAAAAACGGAAGTCAACAAACTTGACTTCATTTTCCTTGACCATTTTCATGACGTCTGCGACGGTCTTTGCCATCAAAATCTCCTGTAATGCGGGTTAAAAAAACGTAACTCAAAGATTGGATGCACGATTTGTGCCACAAATATTGCCAGCTTGCGTCTGCTTGCCAACTCAAATCCCAACCCCCCATTGTGACGGGTGTTGGCGTGGCCTTGACCTAGGCTGACAAAAAACACCAGCCACGAGGAAGATAAATTTAGGTTGTCAATTTGGTGCAATTTTGCGCCTCTAAAATACACCACTTTGGTGCTAAAAATATTTTTTTTAATTAACGCACCAATTCAGGGCCAGTCTTAAACGCAAACAGACCCAATCCCGCCAATAAAGCAGGATAGGCCAAGGCCACCGCCTCCGGACTGCCCTTGACGCCTAGCTCGATATGCCGGCCGTAAATCGGGTGATCCACACTTGGCAGGCTAAACACCTTCACACCAGTGTGCTCAGCCTCTAGCGCGATCATTAAAGGCGTGAGAGTCGCTTCCATAGAGCCAAAAACAATAATGGATTTTTCTTGATAGGACAGTTTTTGGTGCAGATGCGGATAAATCGTATCCAAAACCCAAGCCATCATCGGCCAAGCCATTACCGGGAAACCCGGCAAAAAGTGCACACTGCCCGCACCCGCCGCACAGCTAAAACCAGGAATTTTGTTGTAGGGGTTGGGAATGATCTGGGCGCCCGCGGGGAAAACACCCATGTTTAAGCGGTGGATATTGTCATCGCGATCAGCATTAAACACTTCGCCCTGCTCGGCAGCCACGTCGCGCATGCGCTCGGTGATTAAGTCCTTGGCCTCGGGGTGGAGTAGTAAATCTACACCTAGCGCACTGGCGGCACAGCCACGCGTGTGGTCATCAGGCGTGGCACCAATACCGCCGCAAGAAAACACCACATCACCAGACGCGCGTGCCGCGGCAAAAGCGCGTGCCAACGTGGCGGTGATGCGGGCCGGATCATCGCCCACATAGTCGGCATAAGCCAGTGGCAAACCGCGTGCAGCCAATAGTTCAATGGCTTTAGGCAGGTGCTTGTCTGCACGCTTACCCGAGAGAATTTCGTCACCGATGATGATGATGCCAAATGCAGTGGTCATGGTCTTGAGTTCCGGTAAAAAATTTAAGGCTTAGCGCCAAACTGATCGTCAGGAGCGCCAAACGTAGGCGCCAAAGCTTGAGAGAATTTCGTGCTGTCGCTGCTGCCAATAGAAGAAGCCGCCAGCGCTTCCTGTACCAATGGGTCGGGTGCAAGCGCCAGTGATTCACGGCGTAAGTCCTCGAGTGCAGACAGACAAAAATGCCCAAACCAGAGCGAAGAAAAGGCAAATACCAAGGTATAGGTCCAGATCGCGACCGGCACCAATATTGGCGCCATCACCACGAACATCGCACCCGAGGCCCACAGTACGCTGGGCGCTGCGCCAAGAAAACCGCTAATAATGCCTATACCAAGCAAGCTGGCACGGTAACGCTTGATGATCTCGCGCCGCTCCTCGCCGCTGGCATGCTCGGCGAGCGCGTCATAAGTCATCACACGGTAAGTCAGCCAGCCCCAAATTAAGGGCGGCAACACCAGTATTAAAGGGGGAATCAACCACAGCGGCACTGATACCAGCAGTGCAACAATGGCCAACAAAGAAGAAGCTAACGACCAAAACAAGCTGGCAAGAAAGCTGCCGCCACGCTTGCGTTCTAGCGCCGGAAAACGCCTTTCAGCCACCAATACCACCATGGCTGGCGTCATAAAAGTCGCCACAAACAACAAAGACACGATGACTATCGCAGGTATAGCCAGCATAAGCAGCAGCGCCGGCGCCAGCACCAAACGCAAGCTAGCCAAACCTAGGCCTTGCAGCCACATGCCCATGGCGTTGACTAAAGAGTAATTACTGAGATTGCTGCGAACTGCGCTGACAGCGTCTTCCCAAAAAAAATAACCCAAGCCTAAAGACACCGCCGCCATGATCACCAAAGGCAAGATGGACAGGGCAATTACACGCGGGTGCACGCAGTAGGCAAGCGCGCGCCAAAAAGAGTCGAGAAGCTTATTCATGACTTACAAGGATAACCCGGTTGCTACTAAGCGTTGTCAGGCTCATGTAGTGACGGGCAAGAATAGGCAGCCGTTTTAAGCCTTGCCGGCTAAGCGCTTAATGCCCAGCCACTGCTGGGACCAAAAGCCACGGCCATAGTTTCGGCCAGTCTCGACTTGATCGCGTATGCCGGTCGCATCAAAACGGTATTGAAAGTTAGCCGTACGAAACAGCATGTCCCACCATGGCAGCAGCACACCAAAGTTGCGCCCGCCCAGCACTGGTCTATGGTCTTTAATGGTTTCGTGACCAATCCCAATGCTGTGATGCAAGCGGTGAAAGCGCGGACTAACCCAAATCCTCTCACCGACACGGCCAAACCAGAGCCGCACATTGGCATGCTGCAAACTCTCACTGAGCTGTGTCAAGGCAACAATGGCGACGAATTGACCCGGCGCAACACCTATAAGCTGAGCCACCACCACCACGATGGTACTCACCAACACGTCGTCTAGCAGGTGATTACGGTTATCACTCCACATCGTCATTTGTCGCTGCGCATGGTGCAAGGAATGCAACTTCCACCACCACTCAATCTGATGCTGACCACGGTGAGTCCAGTAGGCAACAAAATCAAACACCACCAAGTAAATCAGAAGACTGACCACCGCTTTGTCCGTCACACCGGGCCACAGCTGGTCTAAGTGAAACGTACCAACGCCCGCCGTGCGTAGAACGCCAAAGAACTGATCAAACAAGGGGTCTAACGAGAAGAAAAGCACCAGCCTAAAAAAGCCGAGCCGGTGAATTAAGGTGTACAGCACATCGGTACGGATAGTTGAGCGATCACTCACTTTATCGACCGGCCGCCAGCGCTGTAGTGGCCCAATAATGGCTAAGAGCACCACAATCTGCAAAGCACCCACTAAAAACCAACCGCTGGCCTCGTAAGCGTCTTCAAGCAAACTAGCCATGCCCAGCCAGATCATCACAGGCTGAAGCACTGCGGCAAAAATCCAGCCCTGTGCTTGAGAAAAAATATCGCTAAAAAATATCATAGTTTATTTTGCAGTGGCAGCAGCAGGCACGCCAGAATGCGCGTTAATCCAGACTGAAAACTGGGGATGCTGGCTCAAGGTTTTAAAACAAAAGCCGCGCGCTTGTAGGCCGATAATTAAAGGCTCAAGCACCGTCGGCGCCCAAGGGTCTTTTCGCGACCAAATGCCTAGATGAGCCAACAAAATATCACCTGATTTAATTGTTGTTAAAGCTTTGGCAAGTAAGTCAGCATTCGGGTAAGTGTCGCTGGGCAACTCATCCCCTAAGAAACCGGCGGGGCTCCAGCCCACATAGGCATAACCGCAAGCGCCGGCTGCCGCTAGCAGGGCTGGCGAGGTTTTACCGCCCGGTGCACGAAACAGCGGCAAGGGCTTAACGCCGGTGATTTCTTGCAATCGGGTATTTGAGCGGGTTATTTCTTGGCAATAACGCGCCGCGCTCCAGTTCAAGTTCTGGCCTTCTTCAGGCCCGGCAGATGGACGAATGCGGAACTGTGCCGGTTGACCCGCGCTGGCGGGAATATCGCCGCGCCAATAACTATGGCTCCAAGTGTGTGAGGCAAACTCATGGCCCTCAGCCGCTCTAGCCTTCCACCACGGCGCCCATTCATTGCCCAAGCTGCCATCGCCGGTTTTAGTGCGTTCGTTGGCGGCAAAAAACGTCACCTTAACTTGGTGTCGGTTGAGGATGTCAGCGATTAGCGGCGCGACTTCCATATGACCGGTATCGAGTGTCAGATAGACCGGTTTGCAGGCGCTTGAACTAGCGTTTGATTTATCGACTGCACCGGCCAAGCCGGTGCTGATTAAGGCCAGCGCAAATAGTGCGCATTTGAGAGCCGGCTTAGCGCGGCGCGTGATCCAGTGTCCAGACACCATGAGGGCTTTTTCCTACGTTGACCTGTTTGACGACTTTGCGCGTAGCAATGTCAATCACGGTGAGTTTTTTAATCCAGCGCGAGCTGACCAAAATCTGTTTGCCGTCGCGGCTCACATCCATGCAGTCAGGGCCGCCCGGTGCGGGAAATTTATCCACCACCGCCAGCGTTTGCAAATCAATCTTGCTAATGCTGTCACCGCTGCGGTTGCTCACCAACACATGACGTTTATCGCCAAACGCACGAAACGCGTGGGCGCCCAGACCCGTGGGGATGATTTTAGTCAGTACTGGCAATTTGCCGCTGACGTCATAGACTTCAACCCCATCGCTGCCAGTCAAAGCCACAAGCATGGTTTTATCGTCGGCCAGACCGAATACATCGGCCGGCACCGATCCAGTTTTGACGCGCCATTTGACGGCTTGGCTGGCGAGATCAATGGCAATGAGCTCATCGCTGTCTTGCATGGTGGAGTAAATCGTGCTGCTTTTTGTGTCTATCCACAAGTGACTCGGCGTGCGGCCGGTAGGAATACGCTTGGCCAGTTGTATATCTTTACCGTCCCAGCGATAAATATCGATGTGGTTTAAGCGGTTCGCAGCAGTCACAAACCACTTCATGTCGGGCGAAAAGCGCAACTGATAGGGGTCGAGTATGCCCAGCACCGTGCGCTGCACTTCAGCAGTTTTAGGATCGATAAAAGTCAGTGAGTCGGACAACGCATTGGCAACAATGATGGACTTTTCATCCGGTGTCAGGTAGAGGTGATGCGGCTGCTTGCCAGTAGCGATGCGCTTAGTCTCAGTCCAAGTAACCGGGTCAATGACGCTAACGCTATCGTCTAGCGAATTGAGTACGAACACTGGCGAGCTTAAAGGCCCTTTTAGCGCCGGTGTGCTAACCGGAGCACTAGCAGCCAAACTAGGTGCCGGTCCAGACGCCTTAGGTGCGCTTTGTGCCAATACATCCGCCGGCCTGGCCAGCAGCCAAGCAGCGGCTAAGGCGCTGGACAAAAAAATGCGTTTGGAGACATGGCCGGAAACTGGCCGTTGAGCTAGAGAAGAAGCGAAAAGATTCACGAAAAATAACTTTCTTTAGTTGTGCTGAGTGTAGCGGCCTAAGCCCAAGTGATGAAAAGCCATAGCCAAGAAAACCATGCACAAGCATTACTATTCGCAGATGCCTAAAACATTCGTCACGCTGGATCCGACTCAAGGTGAGCAGCACGCAGACATAGGGCTAAAAGTGCAACTAGAAGTGCGGCTGATTGAGGGACCGGCCCATCGAGCGAGCCTAGTTTTCCTGCACGAGGGCTTGGGCTCGGTTAGCCAATGGACACAGCGCGATGCGGATTGGCCATTGGCACTTTGCCAAGCCAGTGGACGCGCGGGCATGGTTTACGCAAGGCGCGGCTACGGTCAGTCCAGCCCGGCTCTAAGAAGCCATGTTGACGACACCCACCCTAGCCTGCTAATGCCCGACTATATGCATAAGGAAGCTTGGCAAGTACTACCAAGCTTGCTGGAAAAACTACACATTAAAAACCCGGTGTTGCTAGGCCATTCAGACGGCGCAAGCATCGCCCTACTTCATGCCAGTGTGCATCGGGTAGCAGCTTGTATCGCCATGGCGCCTCACGTGCTGGTGGAAAGCATGGCAATAGACGCGATTACCAACGCTAAAACTGCATTTGAAAGCACCGATTTGCGCCAACGCCTAGCGCGCCATCATGCCGATGTAGAGGGTGCTTTTTGGCAATGGAATGACGTCTGGCTGTCGCCCGCTTTTCGCCAGTTTGACATTCGCGCTGATTGCGCCCGCCTACTCGCCCCACTGCTACTGATTCAAGGCGACAACGATGAATACGGCAGCATGCTGCAGCTCGACGAAATCGCGCGGCAGGCAAAGCATGCGCAGCAGCTACGGCTGAGCGACTGCGGCCACTCTCCGCAACGTGATCAGCCGCAAAAAACCTTGGCGGCGATTTGTGGATTTCTACAAAACTGCAACTAATGCCCGGTTGAGTAAAAGACTTTTTATTTGGCCACAGGAAATGCCGAAATAGACACCAAATCCTGCGCCGTCAACCAGCGCCACTGGCCTTGTGGCAAATCGCTTGGCAAGGGTAATTCACCAATGCGCGAGCGGTGTAGGCCGCCGACTTCCTCGACCCGATTACCGACTGCCGCAATCATGCGCTTGACCTGGTGGTATTTACCCTCTGTCAGCGTGAGCCTGAGCTGGCGCTCACCGGTTTGCTCACAAGCGGCGGCGCGCACCGGCTTGGGATCGTCATCAAGCACTACGCCGCTCAGCAGCTTATCGACTTGAGTCGCGTCCACCGCATGCTTGGCCAACACCTCATAGACCTTGGGCACATGGTGCTTAGGAGAGCTCATGCGGTGAATAAATTTACCGTCATCAGACAGCAGCAGCAAACCACTGGTGTCTTGGTCTAACCGGCCCACCGCTTGAACACCCGCCGCCGCACCACCACCGCGTTGACGTATAGGCGCCGGCAGCAAGGTGTAAATGCTGGGATAGTTGCTAGGCTTTTGTGAACACTCGTAGCCGGCTGGTTTGTGCAGCATCAGGTAAGCCTTTTCAAAATACTGCCAAGGCTTGCCCTGAACCGTGAAGTGCAGTCCTTCGGGAGGAAAAAGCTCAGACGGCTCAAGCACAGCAGCAGCGTCGACAGTGACTAGGCCCTGTTGTATGAGGCCGGCGCAAACGCGGCGCGTACCAAAACCTTGGGAAAAAAGAATCTCTTGTAGTTGCATGCTTTTCATAGCGCTATTGTCCCTATTGAAGCAGCCCAAAAATGGCGCTGCCGAAAATTAACTTGGCACTGAAAACAATGACAAGGTAGCGCTCCACAGCTGAATTCAATATGAATCAAATAATTTACAAATCCACCAACCTAGGTGTACTATAAAAATACACATTGAATCAAATTGTTTATCAATTTAAGCCGCAGCGGCATTTAATAAATACAGGTGCAGACACTAGCGATACGGCGTTATAGCGCGACAACAAAAATCAGAAAAATATCAAGAAATTCGACACCAGCATAAAAGGAAATGCGATGCTAATTGATCCAGCCCTACATCAGTTAATTAACGAATTTGGCCAGACCATGCGCCTAAGCGATCTGAAGTTAGATAACGATGGCGGCTGCGCCGTCCGGCTGGACAAAAAATTAGTGGTCAATCTGCAATGCCGTGAGGTTGAGCGCGAACTTTGGTTTTACGCCGACATGGGCACACCAGCTACCGGCTCAAAAATCTATGCTGATCTGCTGCGCGGCAACCTGTTTTGGAGCGCCACTTTTGGCGCCACCTTAAGTCTGTCTGGGGATACCCCCCCACACATCATCATTACTCTGCCTATCACTTGGTACGGAATGGATGGATCCACTTTATTAAAGCAGTTAGAAATCTTTGTTAATGCAGTAGAAGAATGGTCCGAATACATAGCGAACGAAAACGTCACTAGCGAAGATACAACCGAGCTTGATGCCTCAGACATAAACCTGTTGATGTCACGCGCATAGGCTCAAGAAAAATATCTACTGAAAAAATAATATGAAAAATATATATCTGCATATTTACAAAGCTTAATCGCCCAAATATTTTTACCAGGGAGAGCTCTAATGAACTCAGTGAATAAACCAATGTCAATGTCTAATTTGCTTAGTGCAAATACAAATGCAAACACCGAATCAGCAAAAGTTAATACGGAAGGATTTTTTGCAGGTAAAAGCGTTGAGATAGAACCTAAGCAAGTCATAACGCCTAATCCAAGCAACTCTTTTTTTGCGTCTACGAAAACACTACTCAGCAGCAGAAGCGCCGAAGAAAGTATTCCGAGTCCACACTTAAAAGCGATAGCCAGCGGTGCGACAAAGTTAAGGGCAATTAACACCTAGCTAGGTAATCGTGAATTAATAAAATTCAAACTGATAAAGCAAGGCAAATTATCAACACAGCGACATCAAAAATTTATGTCAAAACAGCAGCGAAAAATACTTTAAAACGACAGGGTTTAGACGGTGGCAAACAAAAAACGGCTGCATTGAAAAAAAGTTTTTTGCACATTTTGAATTGACTAGATGCAATTTAAATCGCGATTACATAAATCGCTGAAATTCAACCGCTAAGGGGTTTTAATGCTAGTTCCAACAGCACTCGCCATCCTGATCCGAGAGTTAGGTGAAAAGATGTATCTGGGCAATCTTTCGCTAGACGCAGACGGTGCTTGCGCGGTCAATCTTGACAAGCGTTTTATCATTAACTTTCAGTATCGTGATTCGCAAGACCAGCTTTGGCTTTATGCCGACCTTGGCGTGCCGGCAGATGGTGAGGCCATTTATTACGATCTGCTACGCGGCAATCTTTTTTGGGATGCGACAAAAGGGGCAACGATTAGTTTGAGCCTCGACGATCCATCTCACATCATCATGACGATTGCCCTTAAATGGAAAGCCATGGACTGCTCTGTCATGGCCAAGCATCTAGAGAGCTTTGTGAACACCGTGGAAGACTGGTCTACATTCATCGCTGCCAGCTCTTCGAGTGGCAATGGCATTGACATGACGCCTCAAAACCAAACACAAGCGCAAAACCTTCAGAATCAACGCGTGTTCTGATTCGATTTCACGGCCTGATCAAGCGTGGGTTTTTGCTATTTAAAATAGCCTATCCCCACTTTATCGATTGATCAGCGCCTTCATGAACATTACCGTCAACCCAGAACTTCTCGCCTACATAGACCCCCTGACCCAAGAAGAAAATCAAGCCTTGGAGCGAAGCCTGTTAGCCGAAGGCTGCCGCGATGCGCTGGTGTTATGGGGCCAAACACTGGTCGATGGCCACAACCGCTACCGTATTTGCAGCCAACACGGCATCGCCTTTGAAACCATTCAAAACCAACACTTCACATCTATAGACGATGTGCATTTGTGGATGATTGAGCAGCACCTAGGCCGGCGCAGCGTGTCTGACTTCCAGCGCGGCGTGCTGGCCTTGCGTAAAAAAGCAATTTTAAATACACGCCTAAAGCCGGTGCTCAGCGAATCAGAGAGTCCAGAGCCAGTAGAGCTGACAAGCCAATCACCAGCCACGTCGCCAGCCAAAGCTTCACGCGAAGAAGTGGCAAAAGAAGCGCGCATCAGCAGCAATACCGTCAGTCAGATTGAAAAAATTCAAAAGACCGCAACGCCAGAGTTAGTGGCCGCCGTCAAGGCTGGCACCATTTCAATCAACGCCGCAGCCAGCGTAGCAAGCCTGCCGGTAGAGGCGCAAGTCACGGCAGTCGCGGGTGGTAAAAAAGAGCTTCAGCAGGCAGCGCGCAATGTGCGTCAAGCCAAAGCCGTAGAACGTACACAGCCCGAATCAAACGAAGGCTTGATCGCACGCCTGCGCCAGAGCATTTCGGTACTGACTGCGGAAAACGCAGAACTCAAAGCCGAGCTGAAAAAACAGCAGCAGCTCGACGCCAACGCAAACGACTAAACCCAGTAAAGCCGAGCTAGAAATTCAAGCGCAGTCAAACTGCGCTAGTCCATCAACGGTCAAAAGCGGCTTGAAGCTCAGTCTTGCTGCTGACGCCGCTTTGCAGCATTAACATCAACATAATTCTGGCTTTGGCGGGTGACAAATCGTCAGCCATGACGGCGCCCGCCTCAAAAGTGGTCTTACCACCGCCAACAAAACCGTAATTCGGCAGCACCCGTCCATTGTGCACACGGGTGGCGATGACGACGGGCACACGTTTGGATAAAGCGTACTTCACGCCTTCAAACATTGACTCGTTCATATTGCCCATTCCCAAGGCCTGCACGACTATGCCTTTGGCGCCGCGGTCCACCGCGCTGCGCAGTGCTGCGCCATCAGCACCACCGTACATAGGAATGATGTCTACTGGCGGCATCACACTAGCAACGATGGGTATGTATTGCCTGCGAACAGGTGTGTAGGCATACATGATTCGATCGGGATAGGCCTCACCCATGATGCCAAACTGACCTGAATTAAAGGTCTCGACATTGGCAGTGTGGGTTTTGGTCACATAACGCGCCGAATTGATTTGGTTGTTCATTGCAAGCATCACGCCTTTGCCGACGGACTTGCTATCGACCGCAATACGCGCCGCGTTGAGCAGGTTGCGCGGACCATCAAAGTCTGATGACGAAGCATTGCGCTGAGCACCGATTAAAACCACCGGCTTACTCGAATTGACCGTCAGGTCAAGCCAAAAAGCCGTCTCTTCTAAGGTGTCAGTGCCGTGCGAGACGATCACGCCAGCAATCTCTGGCTTGTCTAGCGCTGCTTGCACAGTAGCAGTGAGTTCAATCCAACGCGGCGGGTCCATGTAATCGGAAGGCACGTTTGACAGATTGTTAACTTCAATCCTGACGTAGTTGCCAATGTCCGGCACTGTAGCGAGCAAGTCGTCACCAGAAATAGCCGGCACTGGCGCATTTTTTATCGGATCTATCTTCATCGCGATAGTGCCGCCAGTGGCGATGAATAAAACTTTTGGTTTATTTTGTGCAAAAACGGGGCTAGAGACCAAAGCAGTTATCAACGCCAAATTGAAGGCGGCTTGTTTAAGTTTCATATTTGAGTCCCTTGTCTGTAAAAAATATTTCTGTCACTGGGTCAGCATTTTTATTATGACTTATGCAAATTCCAAGGAAATTGATGTCCCGCCTGACAGCTATGCTAAGCAGCCTTAGCAAGCTTCTGAGCTGTGCCGCTTTGCCTACTTTTTAAGCACTCCTTGCAAAGCCAGCACTGGCTTGGGTTTTAGTACTTGTCCAATAAGTTATCCACAGCTTAGGGCACAGAGTGCAGGGACAACTTTTTAGGGCTTGACGCAATGACTGAGTGCTTTTAAAAAGCGGCACAATGTTTTTCAAGAATTCAACTTATCCACACGTCAGCATGGCGTCAACAAAAAAAGAAAAGAGGCTATTCATCGAAAATTTTGCCCAACCCCATTCAACCCTGCTAATGGTCAATCAACTTTGTTACGCCTGGCCTCAGGCCAAACTTTTTACAAACTGGTCGGCTCGAATAAAGCCCGGTGTGACTTGGCTAATAGGTGATGACGGCAGTGGCAAAACCACCTTGCTGCGTCTGCTTGCCGGCCATTTGGTCAAGACAAGCGGTCAATTGCAATTAGGGCAAACAGACCTAGACTTGCAGCCTAGCCAATACAGCAGCCAACTTTTCATCACCGAGCCGGGCACAGAAAAATATGAGCAAATGACGGCGCTGGACTACTTTGCCTTAGTTCAACGTCAATACCCAAGTTTTGAGCAGCATTTGTTAGCCGAGCTAATCAACGGCTTATCGCTACAAGAGCATCAACACAAAATGCTCTACATGCTGTCGACGGGCTCTAAACGCAAAGTTTGGTTAGCAGCGGCGTTTGCCTCTGGCGCTCTGCTAACGCTGATTGACGAGCCCTTTGCTGCGTTAGACAGTGCGTCAGTGGAGTTTGTGAGTACGCTGCTAAAGCTAGCGGCAACACAAACAACGCGCACGTATCTGGTCGCCGACTACCAAGCCCTAGTGGGCACACCAACAACAGCCATCATCGAGCTGACCGCTACTGACATGACAAATTAGCCAACCCATCAATTAACGAATGCTTTTAGCGCCTTCACTCTTGGGGCGTTAATTTACAAATACCGCCGACACAGCGCATTTGCATGGCTTTGGCTTTAACTGGCGCAGCCTCTATGGCTTTGGTCTGTGCAATACGCACAGTGCAATCGCCCGGTACTGTGCTGCAAAGGGCTGCATCACTTAAGCCGATTTTTTTTTGTCGAACTCGAAAGTCGATTAAAAATTCACTCGCAATTTGTTCAGAGTTGAGGTGGCCGACGCGCATATAGCTAAGTGCACCTACAAAGCCAAAGTAAGCTGTGCCTAGTCTTTCATACGCTGTCTTTCCAGTCGCATCGCGCAAATTACGCAAGCACTGTGCGTAAGCGTTGGTGTCGCGATACATCTCTTTAAAACACTGACTTTGTGCAAAAGCTGCGGCAGTACTAATTTTTGCTAGCGACTGATCTTGACCAGTTTTCTGGTCTTGACTGCGCGTTAAGTTGTTCTCATCAGCCATGACAGAAAAAGACAAACTCATCAGCAAAAACCCGCACAGAGTTAGCGGAGTCAACTTTATAAAACGACGAGACTGCATAATAATTTTAAAAAATATGACGTCCACCTGTGATCAGGTGGGCGTATAGGCCGTAGAAAAAGTATCCTTAAAAAGAGCTGTTATTTTTTACGTCGCTATTTTTTAGTTGATACGCGTAATACGGGGCGCAGGAGGACTGAGCGGTGAGTTGGTCGCAAAAAAGTTTATGAACGCGACTAAATCATTGGTCTTGGTGTCTAGCGGATTAGTGCCAGTCGCCATGACTGAAAAGTTGTCACCACCAGCGGCAAGAAAACTATTGGTCACTACCCGATAACTCTTGGCAAAATCGATCAACACACCATTGAGTTTAAGACTACCGGCAACTAAACGATTGCCATTGCCAGCGGCTGCGCCGGCCGCTTGATTATTGTCATAACTGTAAGTTAGACCTTTAGACACTTGCAACAATCGACCCACAGCACCACTTGCCGGATTGGTTTTAGCCGTGTTGTTAGGCGCTTCCCATTGCTGCTCTAACAAACGCACAATTTGCGCACCGGTCAAATTGAGCGTGAACAATGTATTACCGAATGGCTCTACCGTATTGAGCGCTGCGTAGGTCACAACACCAGCATCAACGAAAGCAAGGTCGGCGCGTACGCTGCCCGGATTCACAAACGCCATGTCAGCACCAGCGCTGACACCGGCTAAATAGCTATCGGCCATCAGATCACCCAATGGACCTTCTGCCGTTTCATCGCGGGTCGGTGTGCCAGAGCTAGAGAGCAAAGCGCGGTTAATGCTTTGAGTAATTGTGCCCACTTGCTTGGTCGCAAGAGTAGTCGAGAGCGTGGAATACTTAGTCACCAATGCATCAATAGCCGGGTCTTTGGTCACAGCGGTAAAGCCCACGGGTAGTGAAGCATTGCCAAGTAAATCCGCTCGAATCACCGGCACCGTATTCGCAGACATAGCCGTCACGCCCTTGGAAGGCTGAATCATCAAATCAATGGCGCTGACCGCACCGCCGTAGTAACCGGTAGAGGTGAGTAGAAAATTCTTCTTAGCGGCCTTGCCTAAATAGTTGCAAACATATTCTTGATGCGTGTGGCCACTGACAACTATGTCGACATTGCTGCTCAGCTTATCGGCAACACCCAAAATATCGCCGCTAAAACCGGGGCAAGTTTTGTCATTAATCGTGCCCGCAGTGGTTTGCCCGCCTTGGTGAATAAGCACCACCACAGCACTGACACCGTCACTTTTCATTTTTGCTGCGAATTTATTAATCACAGCCGACTCTTCAGAAAAAGTCAAACCGGCAATGCCACCTGCACTGACTGCATTAGGCGTTGCTTGAAAAGTAAGGCCGATAAAGCCAACACTGACAGTGCCAAAACGCTTGATGTATGTCGAGGCTAAAAGCGGTTTACCGCTATCCGTAAAAACCACATTGGCCGACAAGTATTTGTACTTAGCACCCGGAAACTTGCTGTCTACTAAACAGGTGTCGGAGCCAATAGCACCTTGATTTCCAGCTGCCGGGAAGCAACCACCATTTTGTATGCGTAGCAACTCGGCCTGACCGCTATCGAATTCGTGATTTCCAACAGAGCTAGCTTCCAAACCAATATTATTCAAAATATCCACACTGGCTTCATCGTGAGTCGCTAAGGAGGCAAAGGGCGATGCACCTATCAAATCACCAGCACCGACCAAAATATTATTTGGGTTTTCGTTCTTTAAATTTTTGACTAGAGTAGCTAAATAAGCCGCACCACCTACTGCTACTTTTTGACCGGCACCACCATTGGGTAATACCAGTGTGCCGCCGTTGGTGCTAGATGGTGGCTGAAAATTACCGTGAAAATCATTCATTGCAATGATGCGCACACTGACAGGCTTAATCGCTATGCTGTCGAGCAACTTATCGTAATCATTGCCTTGACTGAGACTGCTTTTAGCAACTAATACGTCGGTCATAAAGTTGCGGATCTGGCTTACGTCAAAACCACTGTCTTTAAGATTTTGTAAAACCAAAACCTGAGCCGCAGTCATTTTTTCAGCGCTAACACTGGCGGCAAAACCAGAATCAAAACGGGCGAAAAAATCTGCGGTATCAGCGCTATCTTGAGACAGCGAGGCCAGCAATTGCTCAGTCAGTGGCGTGACATTGGCCACAGCTGATCGGCTCGAACTATTGGCCACAGAATGCAGCCGGCGTTGACCGTCGCTGACTTCAACCAAACAAGGAAAACTACCACTCGCAGTGACAGCAAAACCACCGTCAAGACCGGTTTTGGTGATGGCGGCTAGCGTGCTGTTTAAGCATTTAACCTGCACGTCAGCATTTATCATTGCCGCGCCAGTAGCTGCGACTCCGCTGACATTGACAGATAAAGGCGTACTGACGCTAGAGCCGCCACAACCCAAAAGTGCAGCTGTGCTGATAGCGGCTGTGACTAAGCTAAGCAACAGACCTGTAGGCATACGCAGGTATAGTTTCATTTATCAACTCCATTTAAGTTGACTGCATAGTATGAAACATACGTGTCATATTAATGACCGAATACTTCAGTCACGCAAGACTATTTGTCAGCCTTGGTTATGCGTCCACGCCAATCCTAAGGGCTTAGCGTTTAAAAGTATGGCGTAATTTACTTGGCTAATTCAAGTGCCGTCACCATCATTTTTCCGCCTTCATTGGCAACGACAAATTTGATTTTGTCGCCAGCCTTGACCTTGTCTAAAAAGGCGGCTTCTTTGACGGTGAAAATCATAGTCATGCCGGGCATGTCGAGATTTTTTATCTCTCCGTGCTTGATGGTGATCTTGCTGGCATCTTTATTGACTTTTTTGACTTCACCGTCTGTCATAGGAAAAGTTTTGCCCGAATCGGCCTTACCCATTTCCATTTTAGGCATATCAGTTTGTGCCATTGCCACACCAGGTGCGGCAATCAAAGCGGCCAAAACAGTAGCGCTGACGGCGAGTAGTTGCTTGATATTTTTCATTTCTAAAGTCCTTGAATACGATTAATTAAATTGAGTAAAAGCGCTATTACTTGGCTGAAACTTTGACTTGGCCCTTCATGCCAGCTTCATAGTGACCGGGCATCAGGCAAGCGAAGTTAACTGTGCCGGCTTTGCTGAATTGCCAAATAATTTCGCCTTCTGTACCGGGAGCCAAAGTTAGCTTGCCGGGTTCGTCATGTTCCATGCCTGGGAATTTTTTCATTTCTTCCAAATGCGCCAGCAAATATTTCTCGGAACCCAAACTCATCTCATGCTTGACCTTGCCGGTATTTTTCACCAGCAAACGAATGGTTTCGCCTTTTTTCGCTTGTATGTCCGATGGCGTGTAGCGCATGCTGTCTGACATTTCAACAGTGATGGTGCGAGTCACCTTGGCTACAACGCCCGGCTTGCCGATGGCAGATTCGCCATGGCCAGCGTCATGCCCGCCTGCGTGGTTGCCCGCAGCTAACGCGCCTGAAGACAGGCTGGCAATGGCGAGCGTAGCTAAAAAGACAGTAGCGACTTTGGATAATTTCATGCTATTCCTTACTTGGAAGATTTAAAAAGATTTGAAAAATTAGTGACCAGAATGTGATGATGGCTTTTTAGCATTCATCACAGCCGAGGTCGGTGTTTTTGCTGCATCGGCATTGTCTATTTCCGAGCGCATGCGTGCAGGCTCAGACAGCGGCCCGGTGTATTCCGACGCAACCGTACCTTTGGGATGCTGATAAGGACCGGGATCGCTGTAGTCGCCTGGCTTTTGGTCCTTGCGCACCTTGAGCATGCTAAACATACCACCCATCTCAACCGATCCAAACTGTCCCTGCCCCGTCATCATAGGTGCGGTGTTGTCCGGGATGGGCATTTCCATTTGTCCCATGTCGGCCATACCGCGCTCACCCATGAGCATATAGTCGGGCGCAGTCTTTTGGATTTTTTTGATCAGTCCGCGGTGATCTACGCCGACCATGGTTGGTACTGTGTGGCCCATTGCGTTCATGGTGTGGTGGCTCTTGTGGCAATGAAATGCCCAGTCACCTTCTTCATCAGCCACGAACTCAATTTGACGCATTTGTCCCACCGCTACATCGGTAGTGACTTCATACCAACGGGTTGAAGGCGGTGTTGGTCCACCGTCAGTGCCGGTCACTAAAAATTCATGGCCGTGCAGATGAATCGGGTGATTTGTCATGGTCAGGTTTCCCACACGCACACGAACCCTGTCGTTCTTACGCACATTGAGCGTATCGATGCCGGGGAAAACCCGGCTATTCCAAGACCAAATATTAAAGTCCAGCATGGTGTTGATCTTGGGCGTTTTAGTGCCCGGCTCAATATCAAAAGAATTGAGCAAAAAGCAAAAGTCGCGGTCCACATCACTGATGTGCGGATGCTTAACCTTGGGGTGGGTAACCCAAGAGCCCATCAAACCCATGGCCATTTGCACCATTTCATCCGCATGCGGGTGATACATAAACGTGCCGGGACGACGCGCGACAAACTCGTACATATAGGTCTTGCCAACCGGAATTGCTTTTTGGTTAATACCGCTGACACCGTCCATACCATTTGGCACACGCTGGCCATGCCAATGAACTGATGTGTGTTCGGGCAGTTTGTTGGTGACGAAAATGCGTATGCGGTCGCCCTCAACCACTTCAATGGTTGGGCCTGGACTCTGACCGTTGTAGCCCCACATATTGACTTTGAAACCGGGCGCCATTTCGCGCTCTATCGGCTCAGCCACCAAATGGAATTCTTTAAAGCCATTATTCATGCGCCACGGCAACGTCCAACCATTGAGCGTGACAACCGGGTTGTAAGGCCTTCCGGTGGTAGGGATGAGTGGTGGTGCGGTTTCAACGGAAGTGCGCATTACCGGTTCAGGTAAGCCAGCTAACGCAGTTCGAGACACAGCCAGGCCAGCCACCGCAGTGGCTGCACCAGCGAAAAATTGGCGGCGTGAATTATCTTGGTTCATGTTTATTCCTATGGATTAGTTGGCTGGGCTAGCGTATGCAGCCAAGCTCAAAACTTGGCCGCAGTGACGCCTTGCAAAGTCATCTGCAAATTAGTCTCGGCCATTAAATAGTCGCGCTGGGCATTCAGCACGGCCAAGTCAGCGTGCAACTTGGCGCTGCTTTGCGCTAACAAATCCCAAACGCTGAGCAACATGCCGTTGTAGCGGAGCACGGTTTCGTCATACATAAATACGTTTACTTTTTGCTCATCTAGCGCCAGTTGTGCCATTGAATAACTGGCTTTATAAGCGGAGAAAGCTTGCGACACCGTGCTCTGAGAGTAAATAGCCTCAGAGCGGGGAAGCACTGCGCGAATAGATGTCAACGCTTTGTCAACGGTGTCCGCACTAATGGCCTGCTTTGGCAAGTCTGACAGTGCCTCAGGTAGGCCGACAGTAGAGTAGACACCCCGCAACCTAAGCGCCTTGAACAAATGGACTTGAGCTTGCTCGGCCTCTAACTGCGTTTTGAGCGTCTGCTGTTTCACCGCAATTAGGCGCGACTGCGACTGGGCTTGCTCAAGCCGGCTCCAGTTTCCAACGCGAACCATGCGCCTAGCTAGCTCACCGGCAGTGGCATAAGCCTCTTCGATTTCATACTGAAGTTTTAATCCAGTTTGAGCGGCAACTACTTCAAACCAAGCTTTGCGGGCATCTGCGGCGGCTTCTAGGATTTCGTCGAAATCCTCAACTCGCCGGCGTACAGCCGGATCGACCTCTAACCAGTTGCCAGCTGCAATATGCGCTTGGTTGGCAGTGCCCAACTGAGCGAGCGAATCTGCCCACGCGGGATGGCCGCGCCAAGCGAGGCGAACGGCGACATCGGCAGTCGGCATCATCACGTCAGGGGTTGCGAAAGGCAGATCTTTAACCGGGTTTGAATTGGCTTTATCCCACTTAAGAACGTCCGCATGACCGCGTTCAAACTGCGATACCCCATCATTGGCCTTGCGCCAATCTATCGTTTCCTGCTCAAGGGGATCTTGTTTTGCTTGCTCTGCGGAAGCTGAACCGATCAATGCACACAGGCCTAGAGTTGCCAGCCACAACGGCCTAGGACGGAGAAAAGAGATGCGATTCATGAAATAACCTTCGTTGTATTTGAAACTTTTTAAAGTTTATAAAGGCAGTGGCTACGCCTACATGTCGTCTAGATTACAAATTTGTTATGTTGCACAAGCAGTGCCCCAACCAAGGCACACTCAAAGCAAAGGATGAGCGACTGTGAAAATATTAATCGTTGAAGATGAGCCCAAAACCGGCGAGTATCTTCGCAAAGGACTGAAAGAGGCCAGTTTTGTGGTGGATTTGTCATCCGATGGCATTGACGGGCTGCACAACGCGCTTGAGGGCGAGTACGACTTAATTCTGCTGGACGTCATGCTTCCCGGTATGGATGGCTGGGAAGTCATGCGCAATCTACGCCAAAAAGGCAATGAAGTGCCGGTTCTGTTTCTAACCGCCAAAGACCAAATAGAAGACCGTGTCAAAGGCTTGGAACTTGGCGCTGATGACTACTTAGTCAAACCATTTTCTTTTGCTGAATTACTAGCCCGTGTACGAACCATACTGCGCAGGGGTAAACCCAGCGTCGAAGCCAGCATCATCAAAGTCGCTGACTTAGAACTAGATTTACTGCGCCGCAGAGTGTCGCGCGCCGGTAAAAGAATAGAGCTCACTTCCAAAGAATTCGGTTTGTTAGAACTATTGATGCGAAGACAAGGCGAGGTACTGCCGCGCTCCCTGATTGCGTCTCAGGTTTGGGATATGAATTTCGACAGTGATACAAATGTGATTGAAGTAGCCGTCAGGCGCTTGCGCAGCAAAATTGACGATGCGTATGAGCCCAAGCTGCTGCAAACCGTCAGAGGCATGGGCTATGTGATCGAGTCACCCTTGCAATCCTCATGCTGACGCACCTATGACTAGTTTTTCGCTCACTACCCGGCTGACCTTGTTTTACACACTGGTCTCAGCGCTGGTTTTACTCGGCTTGGGCTGGTTGACATCGGCCGCGATGAACCAGCATTTTGACGCTTTAGACCGCGCTGGTTTGCAAGACAAAATTCATCTTATTGAAGAAGTCGGTGCCAAAGCAGAATCAAAAAGTGATTTACAAAAACGCTTGGCTGATGTGCTGCACAGTCACGAAGGCTTAATAGTTACGCTACAAACCAACGGGCAAACGCTGTTTGCAACCGAGGCTTTAAAAATTCCTGATGCGGCGATTAAAAATTTAAGTCAAGAATCCAAAACACAAAAATTATTCAATTGGGAAACTAAAGACCATCAATACCGCGCTTTAGGCGCACTCATCTCAACGCCCTTAATTGGGGATGAAGTTTTGACTTTATGGGTTGTTTTAGACAGTAAATTACATGCGCATTTTCAGGAACATTTTCGTTTTACTTTGGCGATCTACGTCATATTGGCTACGGTTTTCAGCGGCTTATTAGGCTGGCTGGCTGCCAAACAAGGCTTAGCACCCCTGCGAATTATGAAGAGCAGAGCGCAAGCCGTGACGTCCAACAAAATGGGTGAGCGCATGCCGGTTAAAACAGTACCGGTAGAAATGGCCGACTTAGCGCAAACACTCAACGATATGTTGGATAGATTGCAAGAAGACTTTAGGCGTTTGTCAGAGTTTTCATCCGATCTCGCGCATGAGCTACGAACGCCCATCAGCAATTTATTGACAGAAACCCAAGTTACTTTGTCCTCTAAAAGAAGCAACACAGAGTATGAAGACGTTTTAGCCTCCAACTCTGAAGAGTTGCAGCGTTTAGCCAGAATGGTGTCTGACATGCTTTTCTTAGCCAAAACGGAAAACGGTCTCACACTACCTAGTCAAGAGACCATTGCAATAGCTACTCAAGCGCAAGCCTTGTTTGATTTCTATGAAGCATTGGCTTTTGAAAAGGGAATTTATTTAGCACTGACAGGAGAAGGACTCATCAGCGGTGATCGTTTAATGTTGCGCAGAGCTCTGAGCAATTTACTATCCAACGCCCTACGCCACGCCACCATCGGCACAACGGTGTCAATCAAAGTAGAAACGATTAACGACAAAGTCCAAGTAAGCGTGATCAACCACGGCAGCATGATTAGTGAAGAAATGCTGCCACGATTGTTTGACCGATTTTTTAGAGTCGATAAATCAAGAGCCCATCCGCACAGTGATGGCGCGGGACTAGGCCTAGCAATAACCCGCGCCATCATGCGGGCCCACGGTGGTGGTGTGACGGTCACATCGCGGCTTGGCGAGACTTGTTTTAGTTTAATTTTTCCAAAAATCGATACTGACAATCACGCTATAAACGCTAACGACTAAGCCCCGTAAACCACAGCCTAAAAGCTGCGCTTATCAAATCCTAAACCCTGCCTTCTTCTACTCCATGACAAGCAATCTTCACGCCCGCAATCGTCAGCAAACGCGGCGCTTCCATTCGGCAGCGTTCTTGTACATGCGGGCAGCGCGGATGAAAAGTGCAGCCGCTCGGTGGGTTTAAGGGGTTGGGTACTTCGCCTTGCACCGGCGTTCTGGCGCGGCCGGTATCGCGCATTTTTGGAATCGCGTCTAACAACATGCGCGTGTAAGGGTGGCGCGGGTTAGAGAACAGCGACTGTTTATCCGCCAATTCCACCAAGCGCCCGAGGTACATCACACCGACTTGGTCACTCACGTGGCGCACGACGGCAAGATTATGTGAGATGAATAAATACGTCAGGCCGCGGCTGCGCTGCAAGTCTTTCATGATGTTGAGCACCTGAGCTTGCACACTCACGTCTAAGGCTGAGGTTGGCTCATCACAGACTAAAAATTCTGGTTCAGTCGCCAGCGCTCTGGCGATCGAAATGCGTTGACGCTGACCGCCGGAGAACTGGTGCGGATACTTTTGCATATCTAAGCGCGACATGCCGACAGATTCAAGCAAAGACTCGACTCGGCTTTTAAGCTCAGCTGCATCGGTTGCGATGCCGTGCTCTTTGAGCGGCTCACCGACAATGTCACCCACCAACCAGCGCGGGTTCAAACTGGCATAGGGGTCTTGAAAAATCATTTGAATCCGCCGGCGCAATTGCAAGCCTTCAGGCTTTTTAAACTGCGCATGAGCGTCTTGCGAATCAAAAGTAAAACTACCGCGTGTCGGCTCATTCAAGCCCACCAACAGTTTGGCCACCGTGCTTTTTCCGCAGCCCGATTCACCGACCAAAGCCAGCGTTTTGCCTTTTTCAATTTCAAAACTCACGCCATCAACGGCTTTTAATAATAGTCGCGGCTGGCGCTCAATCACGCGGTTTAGCCAAGGCGCAGAAACATCAAAAGTCATGGCTAAATCATGCGCTTGAACCAAAGCGGTACTGGGCTCTGACATCGGTCTGTGCATCAGACTTTCACCGGGATTTTGGACAATTTTATTCGGCTGTCCTGTGTGTAAAGGCAGGGGCAATTTAAGAGAATTGTTCATACGGTCTCAACTGGCAAAGCATGCAGCCAACACGCGGCGCGGGTAGTACCTGCGAATTGCAAATCAGGTCGTTCTTGACTGCACTTGTCAAAGGCCTTGGGGCAGCGCGGATTAAAAGCACAACCCGAAGGAATGGCGTTCAGTCGCGGCATGGCGCCGTCGATTTGAAACAAGCGATCACGCTCAACATCGATGTCGGGAATCGCCGCCATCAAGCCCTCGCTATACGGATGAGCCGGATGATTAATAACCGCGTTCACTGGGCCAATTTCTGCAATCCGGCCTGAATACATCACCGCCACGCGGTCGCAAGTTTCGGCAATTAATCCCATGTCGTGGGTAATTAGCATGACGGCTGCGCCGCGCTCTTTGCAAACGTTTTTTAACAGCGTGATGATTTGCGCTTGGATCGACACATCTAGCGCCGTCGTCGGCTCATCGGCGACGATTAACCGTGGCTCGGCAGCCAACGCTAAAGCGATCACCACGCGCTGACGCATGCCGCCAGAAAACTGATGCGCGTAGTGGTCGATGCGTTGAGCCGCAGCCGGAATACCCGTGTCTTCTAGCAGCGAGATGGCGCGCATACGCGCCTCTCGCGCCGTCATGGGCAAGTGCGCCTGAATGGTTTCCACCAACTGCCGGCCTATGCTGTAGAGCGGGTTTAACGAGGTCAATGGATCTTGAAAAATAGCCCCAATCTTGCGCCCGCGTATGTGGCGCATTTGCGGCTCACTGAGCTGATCTATGCGTTGGCCTTCGAGCAGAATCTGCCCGCTTGCGATGCGGCCTGGTGGCTCAAGCAATCCAATAATGGCCGAACCAGTGAGCGATTTACCCGCACCGGATTCGCCCACCACACCCAAAATTTCACCCGCAGAAATATCAAACGAAATATCGTCTAGGGCGCGCAGAGTGCCGTGCCGAGAAGGAAACTCGACCACCAGATTTTTAACTTGAAGCAGTGTCATGACAAAAAACTTTCTCAGCGCAAACGCGGATTCAGCGCATCACGCAGCCAGTCACCCAGCAAATTAACACTGAGCGCAATTAACACCAACATCAATCCTGGAAAAACCGTAATCCACCACTCGCCAGAAAACAAGTAATCATTGCCCACCCGTATTAAGGTGCCCAAAGAGGGGGAAGTGGGCGGCGAGCCGACACCTAAAAATGACAGCGTCGCCTCGGTAATGATGGCAGTTGCGACTTGAATAGTTGCCAACACCATCACCGGCCCCAGCACATTGGGCAGCACATGGCGGCGCATGATGCGCAGGGGTGAAACGCCGGTCACACGCGCAGCTTGCACATATTCTTTGTTTCGCTCAACCAAAGTCGAGCCCCTAACCGTGCGCGCATATTGCACCCAGCCGGTTAGCGTAATCGACACAATCAACACACCAAAAGCCACACTCGCTTGTGCATTGGGAAACAGCGCCCTGCCCACACCCGCCATAAGAAGGGCTACCAATATGGGCGGAAAACTCAGCATCACATCGCATAAACGCATCAAGGCAGTATCAATCCAGCCGCCACTAAACCCAGCGATTAAGCCTAACGTCACACCAATCAAAATCGACAGCACCACCGAGGCTAGACCGACTACCAAAGAAATACGTGCACCGTAAATCACAGCCGACAAAATATCGCGACCTTGATCATCAGTACCGAGCAAATATTTAGCGCTACCCATCTCATACCAAGCCGGCGGCAAGCGGGCGTCACTCAACTCCAGTGTGCGCAAATCAAACGGATTGTGCGGAGCCACCCAGCCGGCAAATACCGCAGCAAAAACGCAAACCAAGGCGATCACAGCAGCGGTCATGGCCATCGGCGAGGTGCGAAAGCTGTAGCCGACATCGCTGTCATACCAGCGTGATAACAATTGATTCATGAGTGTGTTGCTAGAAAAAATTTAAACCAGTCAAGCTGCCAATACTGGCCGCTTGACAAATACAACAAGCATCAAACATCAAGCGGATTAAGGCTGAATGGTAATCCACTTAAACGGCATGAAGTTATCCGCTAATTGCGTCAAAGTGACTTTTTTACTCATGCCCCAAGCCAGTGCTTGCTGATGCATTGGCAGGTGACCGATATCAGTTGCGTGCATTTCAAAAGCTTGTTTGATGTAAGCCGTGCGTTTGGTCTTATCGGTTTCAGACTGGACTTTTTTAATCAACTCATCGACCTTGGGATTGCAATAAGAACCTAGATTGAACTGACCCGCACCTTGATCATCTGGACAAGCAAAAATAGCATTCAGAGCGTTGTGCGCGTCATAGGTACTTGGCGTCCAACCCAGCATGTAAAAACTGGTGTCACGGCGTAAGATTTTAGGAAAGTAAGTACCCTTGGTTTCGGCCTGAAGATTAATTTTTACATTGATGCGAGACAGGTTTGCCGACACTGCTTGGCAAATACGGCTGTCGTTCACATAGCGGTCGTTGGGGCAATTCATAGCGACCTCAAAGCCATTCGGATAACCGGCTTCGATCATGAGTTTTTTGGCCGCTTCCACGTCGTAAGGCAAACGCACATTTATCGTCGGATCGAAACCGTTGATGCCGGGCGCAACCATCAAAGCCGTCGGCGTCGAAGCTCCGCGCATCACCGTGCGTTTAATACCCTCAATATCAATCGCTTGATAAAAAGCTTGGCGTACGCGTTTGTCTTTGAAGGGATTTTTACCTTTGACATTGGAATACAGCAACTCATCACGCTTTTGATCCATACCCAGAAAAATAGTTCGTAGTTCTGGCCCTGTCATGACACGGGTGCTGGCGTTTTTATTCACGCGGTCAATGTCTTGCACTGGTACCGGTTCCATCACATCGATCTCACCAGACAGCAGCGCGGCAACACGCGTCGCATCATTGTCAATCGGGGTAAAAATCACTTCTTGTGCATTGCCTTCAATCTTGCCCCAATAGTTGGCATTACGAGAAAAACTGGTGCGCACATTAGGCTGGCGCTCGCGCAGGCGATAGGGACCTGTGCCGTTGGCACGAAATGAAGCTGCATTTTCAATGCCTTTGCGTCTATCCACAGGCACCACAGCTTGATTGGTTTCGCACCATTTTTTACTCATCATATAAACCAGAGAAATCACGTCCGGCAGTATCGGAAAAGGTGATTTGGTTTCTATTTCAACTGTGAAGTCGTTAATTTTTCGCACTTCCTTGAAATCGTTGGTGTAGCTTTTAAGGTCAGATCCTTCGGCTTGAGTGCGCTTAAAACTAAACAACACATCATCCGCAGTAAACGGTGTGCCGTCATGAAACATCACACCTTTACGCAATTCAAAGCGCCAGATAGTGGGTGAGGTTTGTTTCCAAGATGTTGCCAAGCCCGGCGCCAAGCTCAAGTCCTTGTTGCGCAGCACCAAGCCTTCATAGACGTTGCCGGTGATGCTGAACTGCAGCGATTCACTCAGAGAGTGCGGATCCATAGACAGCGAGTCACCAATATTGGCCACACGCAGCGTTTGCGATTGGGCAGAAAAACTGGCGACAACCAGCGCAGACAGCAGAGCACTCAGACGCAATGTGGACTTGAACTTCATGAATAACTCCAGGCAATGTTAGAAAAACTCGCAAGAAACATAGTCGCCTCAGGGCGCAAAAACACTGCGATTAGTGGCGCCCACCACCTAACCGAAGCCGGGGATCAACCGCAAAATACAACAGGTCAACAAACAAATTAATCAGTACAAATATCAATGCAATCAAGCACAGATAGGCAGACATCACCGGTATGTCTGCAAAGGTCACTGCCTGAATGAAAAGCAGACCCATGCCCGGCCACTGAAAGACGGTCTCTGTGATGATGGCGAATGCAATTAAGCCGCCTAGCTGCAAACCTGTGATGGTCAAAACCGGCACTAAAGTATTTTTCAATGCGTGACCGAAATGAATGCTGCGGCTAGACAAGCCCCGGGCGCGAGCAAACTTGATGTAATCGGTTCTCAGCACTTCAAGCATCTCAGCGCGGACTAGCCGCATGATCAAGGTGAGTTGGAAAATAGCCAATGTAACTGCCGGTAAAACCACATGCTGCCAGCCGTCTAGCGTCAGTAAACCGCTACTCCACCAACCAATTTTTACCGTGTCACCACGACCAAAACTAGGCAGCCATCCAAGACCGACGGAAAACATCAGAATCAATAAGATGCCGATTAAGAAAGTCGGTAACGACACGCCTAGCAGCGAGACTGTCATCATTAATTGACTAGAAAAAGAGCCACGCTTTAGCGCCGAATAAACCCCCATGGGGACACCTAGCAGCAAAGCCAAAACAGCGGCCACTGCAGACAGCTCTAACGTGGCGGGAAAGCGCTCAGCAATCAGGCGCGAGACTTTTGCGCCCTGACGCAAACTAAGCCCAAAGTCACCCTGCACCGCATTGACCAAGAAATGACCAAATTGCACAACAAAAGATCGGTCCAAACCCAAGTCAGTGCGGAGTTGACGGATCTGCTCTGGTCTTGCATCTTGGCCGAGCAGAAACACTACGGGGTCACCCACGTATTGAAACAACATAAAGGCAATAAAGGCCACCACAATCATGACGATCACGGCTTGCGTCAAGCGACGAAAAATAAAGACAAGCATTAATATTTAATCTCGGGTTAACACCATCCTAGCCTAGCAATTGCCGTGCCGGTCTCGGGGTTTACTTGTAGAAAATTCTGCACCAGAAAAACGATAAGTATGCATATGTATTTTTTAATTAAATTAAATACCTACCGACAAATGCATAACTAGCGTATTAAAAATTACACCTCAGCAGATCAATCAAGACACAGTCGCTGCAAATCTGGCAAACTGTATGACAACAAATGTGCGCGCATACCCGGTCACACCTGAACGTGGAAACGCGGCATTTTTAACCTGAGACTCTCATGAAAATCTTAGATTCCTTAGTCACCCAAGCCGCTGGTATTAGCGCCGTCAGACGCGATATTCACGCCCACCCAGAGCTATGTTTTCAAGAAGTCAGAACCGCAGACGTTGTAGCGCAAAAACTCGCCGAATGGGGCATTCCCATGCACCGCGGCATGGGCACAACCGGTGTGGTGGGAATTATTAAAAATGGCACTTCAAAACGCGCTATTGGCTTTAGAGCCGATATGGACGCCCTGCCCATGCAAGAGTCCAACACCTTTGCCCACGCCAGCCAATACAAAGGAAAAATGCACTCCTGCGGCCACGATGGTCATACCGCTATGCTGCTCGCTGCAGCCCAGCATTTCGCCACCAACCGAAATTTTGACGGCACGGTTTATTTGATTTTTCAACCTGCTGAAGAAGGCGGCGGTGGTGCGCGTGAAATGATTAAAGACGGTATGTTTGAAAAGTATCCTATGGACGCAGTGTTTGGCATGCACAACTGGCCGGGCATGAAGGTCGGACAATTTGCCGCCAGTCCAGGCCCAGTGATGGCGTCTAGCAATGAATTCAAAATAACCGTTCGCGGCAAAGGCGGCCATGCGGCGTTGCCGCACAACGGCATTGACCCCATACCCGTTGCCTGCCAATTAGTGCAGGCCTTTCAAAATATTATTAGCCGAAATAAAAAACCGGTTGATGCCGGCGTGATTTCGGTCACCATGATCCATGCGGGAGAAGCCACCAACGTGATTCCCAACAGTTGTGAGTTGCAAGGAACGGTGCGCACTTTCACGATTGAAGTGCTGGACATGATTGAAAAGCGCATGCAGCAAATCGCTGAACATTTATGCGCGGCGAATGATGCGACTTGCGAATTCAGCTTTACCCGTAACTACCCGCCGACGATTAATCACGAAAAAGAAACGCAATTCGCACGCGATGTGATGGAAAAAATTGTCGGCAAAGACAACGTCTGCCGCCAAGAGCCCACCATGGGTGCGGAAGACTTTTCATACATGCTGCAAGAAAAACCCGGCTGCTATGTGTTTATCGCCAACGGCGATGGTGACCACCGCGAGATCGGCCACGGCGGTGGCCCGTGCATGCTGCACAACCCAAGCTACGACTTTAATGACGACTTGATCCCGCTGGGCGCAACCTACTGGGTCAATCTTGCCGAGAGCTGGTTAAAGAAAGAATCCGCGTGATTGATGTCGAACATGCATTTTCAAAAAGTTATGCCGAGGCCAGAGAAAAGTTTTTAGCCGCTGCCAACAGCATTGGCAAAAAAGTCGATTCACGCCAGCATCCTCTGGCCGGCAAAGACGGCGAAGAGCTGGCTATGGACATAGTGTTGGATGGCCAAGCCGATGCGCAAAACCTTTTAATCGTGAGCAGCGCCTGCCACGGTGTGGAGGGTTATTGCGGCTCTGGCGTTCAAACCTATGCGATGCACGATGCAGAGTGGCGCAATAACGCCAAAGAGCAAGGCGTCGCAGTGCTTTACATTCATGCGCTCAACCCCTACGGTTTTTCACACATTCGCCGCACCACACATGAAAACGTGGATTTAAATCGAAACTTTCAAGACTTCAATCAGCCTTTGCCGGATAACCCGGCTTACCGCGAAATCGAAAGCCTGCTGCTACCCGAGGAATGGCCACCGAATCACAACAATATTGCGGCGACTGATCAATACATTAGCAACAACTCTGTACAAGCATTTCAAGCTGCGGTGACACGCGGCCAATATGAATTTGAACAAGGCCTTTTCTTTGGTGGAAAAGCAGCGACCTGGAGCAACCAAACATTGCGCCAAGTGCTGCGCGACTACGCTGGCCAAGCCAAACAAATCGCTTGGATAGATCTTCACACCGGTTTAGGCGAGAGTGGCGTGGGTGAGCGCATCAGTACCTGCCGCGAAGACAAATTAGCGCTGGCCAGAGCCAGACGCTGGTGGGACGGCGGCGGCACGACGCCGGTAACATCGATTTACGATGGCTCGTCAACCTCGGCTCTTCTGACTGGCTTGATGTCCAACAGTGTTTACGAAGAATGCCCAGAAGCGCTTTACACCGGTATCGCAATGGAATACGGCACTTTGCCGCCGCTACAAATGATGGAAGCGCTGCGCGCAGAGCACTGGCTCAACATTAACCCGCAAGCCTCTAAAGAATTGTCCGCACGGATTAAAAAGCAAATGATGGATGCTTTTTATGTTGATACGCCAGACTGGCGTGAGCAAGTCATCACACAAGCTAGGCAATCCTTGTTTCAAGCCGCACAAGGTTTAAAGGGCTAAAGGATTAAGGGCTAAAAACTAAACCTATGACAGTGCAAGAAACTGGCGCCAGCCACCTAATGCACTGATGTCTTTGGCTTGCGTGTTGGCTAAATCAACCGCATAAGCTTCGCAAGTAAAACCCAAAACCACAGAGCCATCGGCAAGTTCAACACTGCCAATCCCAAGGGGTGCGGGAATGCCGGCAACAAATGAGCCAAACTCACGCTGCTCTAACGCCCACACTTCCACATCAATCGCCACACCCCCCTCGGCCACGCGCAACATGCCAGGCCTAAAAGGTGGACCGCCGGGCAGTGCAAAAAGTTTGTAGCAAGCCGCGCTTTTGGTGCGACTGACTAACTTTGCACCGCGCTGCGTGAGTTGCCAATTAAGCGGCAGACCGCTTAAATGTGCACCACAAACTGCGACCTGCACCAAGCCGGATGGAAAAGCGGCAGCGCTTGGCACAGCTTGCGGCAAACGGTGCGGCGCATGCTCGGTCGCACCTACGCTTAAAACGCAAGCGGCATGCAAACGCGCGGCCAAACTAAGCAAGGGCAAATCCTTGCCAGCCGGCGCTACCAAGGTCACGCCCCAAGGCATGCTGTCCATTGCATCCGACATAAAACCAGTGGGCACAGCAACTGCTGCAAGGTCTAGCAAATTGACATAGTTGGTGTAGTAGCCCAGATTGGAATTGAGCACAATTGGATTGGCGTTAACCGCTTCAATCGTATAAGGCGTGATCGCCGTTGGTGTCAGCATGCAATCAATATCCAGCCACTGTTTTCGCGTTTCGCGCTCTAGCGCTTTAAGTTTGTAGAGCGAAGAAAAAGTATCGGCGGCAGAAATATTTTTCGCTTTTTCTGTGATGGCTAAGGTGACTGGGTGCAGGGCTTCGGGTTGGCTTTCTATAAAGCTGCGAATCGCTTGGTAGCGCTCGGCCACCCAAGGCCCGTCATAAAGCAAAGCCGCCACCGCCAAAAATGGCCGCAGATCAATTTCTACTGGCGTGCCGCCTAAGGCTTGCAAATGCGCAATCGCTTTTGCAAACTGGCCTGGCCCTTCTGCATTGCCATGAAAAGCCAAATCAGCTTGACGCGGCACGCCAAACTTAAATGCTGGCGCAACACCAAAGTCGTGACCATGCGGCGGCAAAGTGCGTGAGTAAGCGTCTTGATCATCTAGCCCTTGCGCGCAAGCCAATACGCTAGCGGCGTCACCAGCCGTCAATGCAAAAATCGACACCACATCCAAAGTCCTACAAGCCGGTACCACGCCGGTGGTGGGGATACGGCCACAACTCGGTTTAAGGCCTATAAGATTATTAAACATGGCCGGAACCCGGCCGGAACCGGCGGTGTCTGTCCCCAACGAAAAACTGGCCAAACCCAAGGCAACGGATACTGCCGAGCCGGCTGAAGATCCACCCGAAACATAAGCTGGGTTTATGCTGTTTTTGCAAGCGCCATAGGGCGAGCGCGTACCCACCAAACCGGTAGCGAACTGGTCTAAATTGGTCTTACCAATTGGAATGGCACCCGCATCAATCAAGCGCTGCACGGCTGTGGCGCTGACTTCTGGCAAATAAGAAAATTCTGCGCAAGCCGCTGTCGTGACAATGCCGGCTAAATCTATATTGTCTTTAATCGCAAAGGGAATGCCGTACAAAGGCAGGCTGTCCATGTCGCGGTTTTCTAGCGCCAAAGCATAGACCCGTATTTCGTCCAAGCTGAGTCGGCGAATCCAGATATTGCGGTCTAGCGCAGCGTCTTCAGCACACATTTTGTCGTGCAGCATTTCAACAAATTGCAACGGTGTTAGGCCAGCGCGGTAGCGCGCTTGCAAAGCGGGAATGGATAAATCGAGGTGCATTTTTTTCTCCAGTTTTGTAGGTTTATAGGTTTTTTTAGCGCATCAAAACCAGCGCTTGACCAGCGCTGACTGACTGGCCTTCGGTGCAAAGCAGTTTTTCAATGATTCCGTCACATGGCGCTTGCAGACTGATTTCCATCTTCATAGATTCCACCACTAGCAGCGATTGACCAGCAACTACCGAGTCGCCCACAGCCACTTGCATAGACCAGACACCGCCAGATACTTGCGATGCCACTACCGTGCCATCAAAGTCGAGCGCAGCGGCACCGGCGTCTAGATCATCCGCAGCTACGCCGCCATCCGGCGCTTCGGACACGCCATTGATGCGCCAGCGTTCGCGCTCCTCATTAAAAGCGGCTTGCTGGCCTCGCTTGAAGTGACTAATCGATGCTGCGTTGGCGTCTAAAAAGCGCTGGTATTCGGATAAGCGAAAGACACCGTCTTCCATACGAAGGCTGACACGACCGGCAATAAAGTCTTTGCGGTACTCCAGCAAGTCTTCTGCCGCCATGGGGTAAAAACGAATCTGATCAAAAAACCGCAGCAGCCAAGGTTTGCCCTGGCTGAACTGATTGGTCACGCGCCAGCGGTTCCACATTTGCACGGTGCGCCCGACAAACTGATAGCCGCCTGGGCCTTCCATGCCGTAGACACACATATAGGCGCCGCCAATACCCACCGCGTTTTCTGGCGTCCAAGTGCGCGCTGGGTTGTACTTGGTGGTCACCAATCTGTGCCTTGGGTCTAGCGGCGTAGCGACTGGCGCGCCTAGGTAGACATCGCCCAAACCCAACACCATGTAACTTGCCTCGAACAAAATATCGTAGACCGCTTGAATGTCAGCCAAGCCATTGATGCGGCGAATAAATTCAATATTGCTAGGACACCATGGCGCATCGGGATTGACCGACTGCATGTATTTCTCAATCGCCAACTTAGTCGCAGGATCATCCCAAGACAGCGGCAACCACACCGTGCGGCTGCTCACTTCAATATCTTGCGCGGCGCTGAGGCCGTGCTGGGCTTCCAGCAAAATAGCCATCAACTGCGGCAGCGGCAATTGCAAAGCGTCGTAATGCACTTGCAAAGAACGTATGCCGGGCGTCAGATCAATCACGCCTGTGAGCTCGCCGTTGTCAACCAAAACCTGCAAACGCAGCATCAAGGCTTGGACTAAAAAGCGCAGGCGTAAATCGAGTTGCAACTCACCAAACTCAATCAATACATAAGCGTCACCCGCACGGCGGAAAACCACTTCTACCGATTCACCTTGGGCTGCAACCCGGTGCAGCACAGCGCTGTCAACCGGCCAAGCGTTAGCCTCGACCAAGGACGGTGGCAAGGCAGTTTGAGAAGGCTCGGCCAGCGCCAATTGCTGCGCTTTTGCCGCAGCGATTGCTTGTGCATGCGTGAACGGAATAAAACGCACGGTATTGCCCGCGGCGAGTTGGCCAAGTTTCCACAGCTCTGACTGCACCACAGTCGCCGGGCAAACAAAGCCGCCCAAACTCGGGCCATCGGGTCCCAAGATAACTGGCATGTCGCCAGTGAAATCAATCGCACCAATCGCGTAAGCGTTGTCATGAATATTCGAAGGATGCAGCCCGGCTTCACCACCATCACTGCGCGCCCAGCTTGGCTTGGGGCCAATCAAACGCACACCGGTGCGGCTGGAGTTGTAGTGCACTTGCCAATCGGTGAAAAAAAACATTTCCATGTCTTGGGGCGTGAAAAAGTCAGGTGCCGCATGTGGGCCAACTAACACGCCTATATCCCAATGCGCTTGATAAGTCGGCACTAGCTGCGCCGCAGTCTGCAAATCCATAGCTGCAATAGGGCTTGCCTCGCTAATATGCAGCACATCACCGGCGCGCAGTACGCGCCCGCCATGACCACCAAACTGACCCAAGGTAAAGGTCGATTTGCTGCCCAAATAATCAGGCACATCTAGCGCACCACTGACGGCTAAATAGGTGCGGCAACCCGCACTGCTGACACGCCCCAAGCGCAAAGTTTGGCCCGCATTAATCGTCAACGCAGCATTCATAGCGGCACTCTGACCATCGAGTAAAAGCTCAATCGGCGCGCCAGTCACCGCCACAACCGCAGCACTGCGAAAACGCAAAATCGGCCCGGACAGCGTGATCTCTAGCGCGGCAGCGCCTTGCGCATTACCGACTAGACGATTGCCCAAGCGCAGCGCCAAACCATCCATAGGCCCAGACGGCGGCACACCCACAGACCAGTAACCCAGACGGCCTGGCCAGTCCTGCACGGATGTTTGCACGCCCGGGCTGAGCACTTCTATCGCATGACTGGGCGCAGAAAAAGCCGCCAAACTTTGGGTCGTGTGTTGGCCATCGAGAAACGGCGTAAAACGCATCACACCGCGTAAATACGCGAGGTTTGATTCAAGTCCCGCAATCCGCGTGTCTATCAAAGCTTGCTCAAGATTGGCAATCGCTTGCGCACGGTCTGCGCCAAAAGCAATCAGCTTGGCCAGCATAGGGTCGTAATGCGCGCTGACTTCGGTGCCACGTGCAATCCAAGTATCAACGCGTAAATTTTCAGGGAAAACAACTTCAGTGAGTAAGCCGGTAGACGGCTGGAAATTCTTCGCTGGATCTTCTGCATAAAGCCTAGCTTGCACCGCATGACCGCGCACCATTATTTTTTGCGTGTCCAGTGCCGGCATATCGCCAGCAGCCAAGCGCACCATCCACTCGACCAAGTCAACACCCGTCACCGCCTCGGTCACGCCGTGCTCAACTTGCAGTCTTGCATTGACTTCTAAAAAGAAAAATTCTTGGGTTTGTGCATCGACCACAAACTCCACCGTGCCGGCCGAACGGTAAGACGCAATCGCGGCTAACTTACGCGCGGTGTCTTGCAAAGCAAGACGCACTTCTTCACGCAAATTAGGTGCGGGTGTTTCTTCAACCACTTTTTGATTGCGTCTTTGCAGCGAACAATCACGCTCGCCCAAGCTCAGAACTGCGCCCAAACCATCGCCAAAAATCTGCACTTCAATATGTCTGGCGTTGGAGATATAGCGTTCGATAAAAACACCGGCATCAGAAAAATTAGCTTGCGCCAAACGTTTAACCGATTCAAAAGCCGACGCAAGATCTTGAGAATTGCGGCACATCTGCATACCAATACCGCCGCCGCCAGCACTGCTTTTAAGCATCACCGGATAGCCGATGACATCGGCTTCTAGCAGCGCGGCCTCTAAGCTATCCAACAAACCCGTGCCCGGCAGCAAAGGCACGCCGGCTTTCAACGCCAGCGCACGTGCGGTGTGCTTTAAACCAAACAAACGCATTTGCTGCGCTGTCGGGCCCATAAAAGCTAAACCCGCGGCTTCGCAAGCTTCGACAAACTGTGCGTTTTCAGACAGAAAACCATAACCCGGATGTATCGCTTCAGCACCCGTGCGCAAGGCCGCTTGGATAATCGCCTGCATGTCCAGATAACTGCTGGCGACTGCCGCAGGGCCAACACACACCGCCTCATCGGCCATGGCGACATGGGCTGACTCTGCATCGGCTTGCGAGTAAATCGCCACTGAAACCACACCCATTTTGCTAAGTGTACGTATGATGCGGCAGGCAATCGCCCCGCGGTTGGCTACAAGTACTTTTTTGAACATAAATCAGCTCAGTGCAAAGCGCAGGTCGTCCTGCAAATAAAAAAATAAATCAACAGTCGTCTGCTGATCAAAAACTGTTTTTAAGCCGCGTCCCAGACCGTGCAGCGCACCGGTGTTGGGTTGTAGCCATTGCAAGGGTTGTTTAATTGCGGGCAGTTGGAGATCAAAACAATGACATCCATTTCAGCCTGCATTTCCACATATTTACCGGGTGCAGAAATACCGTCTTCAAACGTCAAACCACCGTCTGGAGTGACCGGCACGTTCATAAAGAAATTGATGTTTGAAGCGATATCTCTTTTATGCAGGCCGTAATCACTGTTGCCAATAGCCTGCATAAAACTGTCACGGCAGCTGTGCATGCTGCGTTTATCCAGCGCATAACGCACAGTATTGCTTTCGCAAGAACATGCACCGCCCAGCGTGTCGTGACGACCACAGGTATCGGCCACTATGCGCAGCATGGCCTTGCCTTCGCTAGACAGAAGCGTTGTGTCCAGACCCAAATACAGCGCACCTTGCGCCGTGATGGTGTGGGTCAAGCTGTAGTGCTCTTTGATGTCGGCGGCGTTAAAGAAAAGCGTGTCAACCGCTTGGTTGCCTTCTAAGTCGGTGATGCGAAAAGTCTGGCCTTTGCGCAAGGTATGAATCCAAGGCGAGCCAGCGGGAACCACAACATCAAAGCTTGCCAAAGCCGGATCAAGGTCGCTACTTTGTGTGCGGGGCTTAAAATTTAAAGACATGATTTATTCCTGATAGATATGGGTCAATGCAAAACTGAGGCGATTAAAAAACGTATTTATAAGAACGCATTTATAAAACTACGTTTATAAAAACCAGCGTTCAGAATTGATAAAGCCTCTTTCGTTTTCAGCACAAGACAGACGGCAAGCATCATCAGCGCCCGCCGTGCCTGAGCGCCATGCACTTAATCTCACCGCACCTGGCGCGTAGTCAGGCCTAGGATCTAGCGGGTGCGGCGCAGCAGAGAGCAGCACCAACACATTCATCTCAAAACGCACATCAACATATTGGCCGCTGGCGCGGTGGCTGGTATCAAAGTTAATTTTTCCTTCAACGTCGCTGGTGACTTTGCTGAAAAAATTCACACTCGGCCCCATATCGCGGCGGCTCAAGCCCCACTTTGTGAGTTCGGTCAAAAGTCCTTCTTGACCACTTCTGTGCATGTTGTTGCGGGCTGTTTGGTAATTCAGTAAGCCGTATTTTTTCTCCATGCTGGCGCTGTCCAACACGCCGCAAAAAGTGTCATGCCAGCCGCAGCTGTCTTCTGGGATGGAGCACAGCACGCGGCCCATGTCTGAATAACACGCATGCCCAGCGGTAAGAAAAGCCGTGTGTTGGGCTTTTAAAGTGTCTGGCATGTTGTAGCGTTCGGTTTTTTCTTCTTGATTAAAGAAAAGCGCAGACACATTTGCAAGGCCTTGCAAATCGGTAAGGCGCAAAGTATTGCCCCGGCGCAGCACACCCGACCAATGGCAACCACCGGGCAAGGCTTCATTCCACAACAACTTATCTTCTGAAAATTTAGAAGATGACTGCGGCATCGCGGCAATCGCGAAGGGGGTTAAATCTGAACTATTTTTTGGCATAAACAACTTAAAAATTTAAATCAATCGGCGACTTAGAAAACCTTAACCCAACACTTGGGCGCGGTTAAGTTTATCTAACATGTCGTGGTCGGTGCTGACACCGGTGCTTTCGCGGATGCGTTGCAAAATCTCGGCGCGTAGGGCTCTGAAATCTGGCGTGTGTTTCATCTCTTGCGTGCGCTGCGCCGCAAGTGGCACTGGATAAATACTATGAATACGGCCCGGCCTAGGCTGCATCAAGACGACGCGCTGACCCAAGTAAACCGCTTCTTCAACATCGTGTGTGACGAACACAATGGTGGTTTTCTCGACCCGATGTATATGCAAAATCAAGTCGTGCATGACTTCACGGGTTTGCGAGTCAAGCGCGCCAAACGGCTCGTCCATTAGCAATACCGATGGCCGTCCCATCAGCGCGCGGGCAATCGCTACGCGCTGCTGCATGCCGCCAGAGAGTTGATTCGGGTAAGCGTTGCGCACTTTATCCAAACCAATTAGACCGAGCAAAGCGTCAGCACGGCCAGACGCAACTTCAACATCAGAGGAAGAAATTTGCTGGCGATTAATTTGCAAACGCCGGCTGAACTTTATGTTTTCAATCACAGTCAGCCACGGGAACAAGCTGTAGTGTTGAAACACCATGGCTCTTTCTGCGCCCGGGCTGTTGATGCTTGCGCCGTCGCAAAGAACATCTCCGCTGGTGCGAAATTCCAGACCCGCCAAAATTCTCAGCAAGGTTGATTTTCCGCAGCCGGATGCACCCACTATGGTGACAAATTCATTTTCTTGAATCTCTAAGCTGACATTTTCTAAGGCAGCGGTTGGACTGGCTGCGCGTTCAAAAATTTTGCCGACGTTTTGTATATTGAGTTTTGACATGTGATTAAACCCTGGCCTGTGCCCATGGATACAAGCGCCTATGCAGATAACGAAAGCCTTGGTCTAAAAGTAAACCAATGACACCGACCAAAATAATGCCGCCAAAAATAGTGTCGGTTTTTAAATAGCGTTGGGCTTTGAGAATCGCGTAACCCAAACCCGAATTAGCAGCGACTAATTCCGCCACCACCAAATAAGTCCAAGCCCAGCCCATGGTGATGCGCAAGGTATCTAACATGGCTGGCCGTGCTGACTGAGCCAGCACCAAACGCACCATTTCAAAACGCGTAGCGCCCATGGTGAGCGCCGCTTCAATCTGGGCCAGTGGCACAAGGCGAACATTCTCAGCAATCATCAGCACCATTTGAAAAAACGTACCGATGAAAATAATCGAGATTTTGGCGCTCTCGCCAATCCCAAGCCAGAGCATGACCAGCGGGATAAATGCGACGGCTGGCATATAGCGGATGAAATCAATCAGCGGCTCTAGCAAAGCCTCGGCCGGGCGAAAAGCACCGATTAGCAAACCCAGCGGCAAGGCCAGCAATGCTGACAGCCCAAAGCCAGCGCTGACGCGGTAAATACTAATTGCGGCGTCGCCTAACAAATTGTCATCGACTAGCCAGGTATAAAGACGCGTCACAACTTTGAGCGGGCCGGGCAGAAAAATTGGGTCTACCCAACTTGAAGCGGCATACAGCGACCACATCACAAAGGGAACGAATAGCCCGAGTACGGCGAACATCCAGTACTGACGGCGAGATAACTGGCCTGCGATACGCCAAATGCCGGGTCGGCTAGGTAGCGAGGATTTTTTTGACATGCAAGCTCCAAAAGTTGATGAGACGTGGCTAAGAGAGGACAGCAATAAATACCATCTCCTCCCGGGCTTTTGTCCCTCCGTGGAGCCGCATAAATGCGGCCGACAGCTCTCGGACCAGACAACACAAAAATGCATTTGTGCTCGGAACCCTAGCTCTCTAGCAAATCAAGCGATGTGCGGTGCACGGCGCCCTCTCTTAACTCTGTACTTGCAATATCAATGCCAACTCTTTTCAGCCCTTAATCATGCGCATTCTTAAATGGACGCACAGATTCGTGCATTAACTGCTGCTGCCAGCGTGCCGTCTTCGCAATTCAAACGAGCACGCACCGTATGCGTGCTAACGCTTGACCATCACACAGTAGAGTCAGTGCAAGTCCACTCTAAAACTTGCCAGTTCACACCGACAAAACTGCCGCGTGTAATAGCGCTGCTTGGGCTAGAGCTATGAATAGATAGCGCTAGGCTTTGGGATTTTTTCTTTCGTAGTGTGGATTGCTCTATGCGCCAAACACCAGAGTCCAAAGTGCCAAAAGAAATTTCAAAATCCAAGTACTCATTTTTCAATACTGGCTGGCTAAGAATAAGGTCTGCCAGCGATTGCCCCATGGACAAGGCCAGCGGCCACGGCACAGCGCGCGGCCGCACATACATAAGATATCGCCCAGCCATTAACAAGCGGGTTTGATTATCTTTGCCCTGCTCATTTAGGCCAGCCAGCACAATAAAGCGACCGGTCGACTCCGGCAGGCGGCTCCAGGCTTCAAAATAGATTGAATGAATGCCGGTCTCTTCAACCGTGTCGAGGGTTGGGAACAGCATCACCCCAGCATCAATGTCTAGACGTGGCGGCTGAAAGTCCATTCGTCTGTGCCAAGTGCAAACTTGCCTTTCGGCTACTTTTTCAACCAGCGTGACGCCGCAAAATCCTTGTTGATTTTCTACTTTTAGCGGCATAAAAGAATCGGGTACGCGCAGGTCGGCATGCCAATAACTAGTTTGCATCCAGCGCACAAAGCTGCTGTCGTCGCGCATCGTTGGGGTTTGCAAAAGATCGCGCTGCCACACGCCTCGGTAATTGTTGGGTACTGGCTTCATTGATAAGCCTCTGGGAAAACTGGCAGTGAACGGTAAAACGCCATATCGTGATTGGGCCAGATTTGCGCACCGGTTTTTTTTGCCAGCGTTTTTAGTTTTCGTATGCTGCTAATGGCTTCTTGCTCGCGGCCTTGCCAGAGTGTGCCGGGTGCAATTTCGTGGTCTAGATTTTCTTGTAAATCTGCCGCATCACCGGCGAGTAAAACCGGCTGACCCTTGGGCAATTCAATCAGCATAGACATATGCGCCACGGTGTGGCCTGGGCTTGCAATCGCATGCACACCTGGCAGCAAACTGTATTCACCTTTTTGTAATTTAAATTGCAAAGGTGAGCCGGCATCATCGAGTAAATCATCGGCAAACACCGCGCCATCCGCGCCGCTTTTCGCGACTTCTAATTCTTCTTGCTGCACATGAATTTCTGCCCCACAGCCGCAGCGGCGTAACTCTTTCAGTCCACCCGCATGATCGAAATGCAAATGGCCAAGAAAAATAATATCTACATCTTTGGGTGTTAAACCAAGGCGTGCCAAATGCTTGGGCAGGCGCTGCGACTCCTCCATCACAGGCGCGCCATACTCAAAAACTTCTGGCTTATAGAAGTGCGCACTGGCGACTGGGTCACTGATTTTTCCGTGGTCACAACCAACGTCATACAAAATTCTGCCGTTTCGGGTTTCGATTAAATAAGCCAGTATGGGCGCATCAATTCGCTGGCCGCGGCCGAGATTAAAAGTTGAGATAGATTTATCGTAGCTATAACTGCCGGTCAGCAGTGGCCACATTTTGGTAACTTGGGTCATTGGGAATTTTTAATCAATGTGGGCGTGCGAAAGCCTTTGCTAATTGCCTCGGCGATGCGCTGGCTCACTTCGTTGGCTAACAAACGGCCTTTGTTCGCGTCAGACCCTAATGCGGATGACAAGACGCCAGAAGGCGGCACCCAGTCTGTGCGGCTGGGATAAATATCGTAGGGCGGGAAATCGGCCGGGCCTTCGTTGGGGATTAAATCCAAGCGCACTAGCGAAGGGTGGTAGTGCAGCATCATGGAAGTTTCCATCACCGCTGCGTGTTCCAACGCAAAACCGGGAAAGCCGTCCGGGAAAACATGGGCCAGCGTTTCTGCTGTCATAAAGTCCCAATACTCTAGGCGCATGACTTCTAGCTGCGAGCCAGCGCCAACATCACGCAGACCCAAATCAATACCTTCAATTAAAAACCACTGGTTTTCATAGTGACCATTTAAAACCACTAACTTGGTTGCGCCATGGCGCGCGAACTCTCTGACGGCGTCGCGCACCGAGCCGATTAAAGTTGCCGCATCGACACTGGTGGTGCCGCAAAAATGTTGACCACCGCCGCACTTGGGTTGTGATTTATAGCCATATGACAAGGTCGGCGCAACCAGACCGCCGACCAATGCTGCGGCATCCGCAGCGACTGAAGCCGAGAGCAAACCATCAGTGCCCAGCGGCAAATGCGGGCCGTGTTGCTCTAGTGCGCCAACGGGCAAAAATATAGGCGGCGCAGTATTTTTAATTCGGCTTTGGTAATCCATCCAAGACAGCTGATTCATCCATACAGTGCTCATACTCAATCCTTTAAACGTCGATTTAAATCATCAAACTGCTGTCAATCAAGTCGGCAGGATTGGCGCTTCTGCGCTTGTATCGGTGGCCTCAATCAGCGCCGCGCAGCCAATCAAAGCCCCGCCTAGCCATTCAATCGCGGATAAATTTCCACCACCAAACCAAGTCGCGGTGAGTACTGCGACCAATAGTTCAGACAACATCGCCACGCCAGCGCGGCCGGTTTCCATGTGCGTGACACCAAACTGCCAAGTCACAGTCGCTAGCAACATCCAACCAAAACCGTAAGCCAGCACAGCCAGTACTGAGCCCGCTGTCAAGGACGGAACACTTGCGCCCTGCCCCAACATCCAAAACCCCGACAGCACGCCGCAGCCAATAAAAACCGATGCGGTTTTTGAGCGAATCGGAATGCGTTGACCAGCGCGCGCCAACACGTTGTTGCCCGCAAACGCCAAACCGGCGGACAGGGCTAAATAATCCGCCAGACTCAAAGCAGTAGTGAAAGCCTGACTGCCGCCCAGCACCAACCACAAACCAGCAATCGCCACAACCACGGCCAACTTACGCCGACGGCTGACCGTCTCACCCAAAAACAAATACCCACCCAGCACTGACCATACCGGCGCGAGATAAAAAAGAAACATCACCCTAACCACATCGCCCAGCATCAAGGCATTGACAAACGATGTATTGGCCCAGCCACCAACCAGCGCAAGAGCCAGCAAAATAGCCGTTTGCTGGCGCCACATAGCGCGCTCGCGCCAAAGCCAAATACCCAGCACAAGTCCGACCGGGCCGTAGGCTAGTAAGGACAGCGTGGGGCCAGACAAACCAATATCCACAAACTGTTTTAGCGGCCACCAAGTTAAGCCAAATAGCGAGGAAGAAAACAACAGCACCAAAATCGGTAATGCTGCGCCCGTTGAAGCGCTTGCTAGTTTCATAGTTGTTTGACTTTTTTTATCCATCAAGGCATGACCGATCCGCCGTTCGGCCCGAGTACTTGACCGCAATAAAAGCGTGATAAATCAGAGGCTAAAAATAAGGCCGTGGCGGCAATTTCTTCCGGCTCGGCAATGCGCTGCTGGGGTATGTCTTTTTCTTTCGCCATGCATTCGGCACTCATGCTGTCGATTGAAACCATGACGGTATTAACCGGGCCGGGCGCAATCGCATTGATGCGAATATCCGGCGCAAACTCAAGCGCCAAAGATTTTGTCAAACCAATAACGCCAGCCTTGGCCGCGCAGTAAGGCGCAAATTGCGCGCGGCCTATCAAGGCTAAATCCGACGCGATATTGATGATGACGCCGCGGCGAAGATTCAGCATAGACGGCAGAAATGCGCGTGACATTAAAAACACGGATTTCAAATCACACGCCAACATCCGGTCCCAATCGGCTTCTGTGGTTTCCAAAAATGGAATCTCGGCGATGATGCCGGCGTTATTTACCAAAATATCTATCGGCCCAATAGCGCTTTCAACCCAAGCGGTCATTCGCTCAACGTCTAGCGCCAAACTCACATCCGCCTCAAAAGCCCAAGCCTTCACGCCCATGGTTTGAATCTCTTGCACCAAGGCTTGAGCCTCTGAAGTGCTTGCCAAATGATTCACCACCACCGACGCACCAGCCGCCGCAAAAGCCAAGGCAGTCGCGCGGCCTATGCCGGTGGCCGCACCGGTTATCAACGCTGTGCGGCCGGCTAAAGACAAACTCAAAACAGACGTCATCAAACTGCCGTCAAAAAAGAAACACCCACGGCGCCTAGAAAACCATCGGCTCTGCCCTTAACGCCTAAGTCTTGCACTTGACCGTAGTCGACCGCCAACACGCGTTTAACCCGATTGATGTGAAAGCTGCGCAGCAATTCGCCGACCGTGATTAACTGCGCATACTGCACCGGATACAGCTCTTTATGAAACTCAGGCAGGCGATGCCAAGGCGCGGTAGGTCGCTCGTGGTGCGCATTATGAAAACCAAAATTCAGCCAAATTAAATTTAAAAAACCAGACTTCAAACCGACGATGTCGCTATAGGTATTGGCTTGCTCGTACTCGCGGTCGCGCAGCTTATCAGCCGGCAAGGGTTTGTCGTCGAGAACTGGGTAAGACTCATAGGTGTGCTGAAAGCAATCGGCAAAACGCAAGGCTGTGACAAACACCAAATAGGCGGCGAAATAAAGCACCAAGGCTTTGAGTGACCACAAGCCCAAAGCAATCCACGCAGATAAACGCAGCGCGCCCACAACCAGCACACGGCGACGGCCAGCGCGTTTGCGTTCATCAGTAAACGGCACAAGCATGACAAAGCCGCGCATTAAAAATTCAACCGCTGGAAAGTAAGCCCATTCCAAGGCTAAGACGCTGTTGCGAAACCATGCCGGCGAGCGGTTTAAAAAACCGCGCACATCAAAGGTAATCACATCGGCGCGCTCGACATGGTGGCGCATATGTTTTTTGCGCATGTCAGAAAAATTGGCAAAGCAGCTGCCGTTAATGATACTCATGACACTGCCCCAACGCTCATTCGCGGCGGGGGTTTTAAAAATCGCGTAGTGCGCAAATTCGTGAATAAAGTAAGCCGACCAAATCAAAGTTTGGGCGACCAATAAAAAGCCCAAAACATTGAGCATCCAATTAGCCGAACCGAGTAGTCCCACCCCAGCGATATACGCCAGAATTGTCCAAGCCATTGCCAGTACGTTGGGCCAAACACCATCGGCATAGCGAAAAACAGAAGTCATGATGAAAAGCCCTTAACGCAAAAAAATAAAAACCTTCAGCAAGAAAACTAATTCGCTTGCTGAAGAAAAAAGCCGGTCTTAAAAATTATTTTTTAAGCAAGGCGTTAACGAACTGGGCATCAAAAGTCAAGGCAGCTGCCGGCAAGGCTTTGATCTGGCCTTTGTCTTTGAGAATCTGACCAATAATTTCGCCACTGGCGTAATAAGAGGTTGTGTCTTTAGACAAGGTAAACGCTTTGGGCATTTCAGCGACGGGAATGTTGTAGACGCCAGCTAACTGCTCTTTGACTTCTTTGGGCGAAATACCCATGAATTTGCCAATGATTTTTGCCGACTCTTCTGGCTTGGCTTTCATGTAAGCCATGCCGTCGATATAAGCTTTGATGACGCCAGCGATTTCTGTTGGCTTGGCTTTGATGACTTTTTCGTCAAACACCATCACGTCGGCAATCAAACCAGGTGCATTTTTTGAAGAAAAAATCACCTTGAATTTTTGACCACCACCTTGGCTCAAAATCTGCGACAAGCTTGGCTCATAAGTCACACCACTTGGCATTTGGCCAGAGGCCATAGCAGCCGGTACGGCTTCTGGCGTCATGCTCACCGGGGTGATGTCTTTGTCAGTCATACCCTTGGTTTTAAGCGCGTAGGAAATCAAAAAATCCGATGGTGAGAGCGGATTAAAACCAACTTTTTTACCCTTTAAATCAGCCACGGTTTTAATGCTGCTGTCGACCACAATCGCGTCGCCACCGTTCGAGTAATCAATCGGCATGACCACTTTTTGCCTCTGACCATTAGCGACTTGGCCAATCACTTGGTCATACGTGAGGTGACCACCGTCGATAGCGCCAGAGGCAATTGCTGGCGGAATTAATGCTGGGTCGGTGAAAACCTGAAGAGAAACTTTGAGGTTGTATTTTTTATAAAAGTCTAGTGCTTCAGCAACATAAAAAGGGCCGTAGCCAATCCAGACAATCGTGCCAATTTTCATCGATGCGGGGGCGGCAAAACTGGCGGCTGCGACCATGGTGAGTGCAAAACCCAGAATCGGTTTGCTCAGGCGAGACAGCAACGAGCGGGATTCTTGGCTTGAAAGTGAGAGGCTAGAAGAACGCATGGAAAAACTCCTGGAGTAAAAAATGGGGCGCAGAAAAGTACGACTTGTACATCTGTCTCCCGGGCTTTTATCCCTCCGTGTAATCTCTTGCGAGACCGGCACACTCTCGGACCAGACATCCTGTGATTGAAAACAACCTTGGACCGGAACCCTAGTACGCCTACGTTCTAGCATTTGCACAGTTTTGTACAAATCGCTTTTCATGCAATGGTGCTGTACGCAATAGCCATGCCAACGTGCACAGCGCTAAAAACACTAAAACGCAGCGCAGGCGCACTTATACGCACTGCAAAAGCGCACCACACGGCGCAATGCACTGTTTTAAAACGGCAGGCGCAAAAGCTTTCGATTTACTGACACGACTAGCTTAAAAATCTGCGCTTATGGCGCATAAAACAACTGGTAACACTGGCACGAAACCTGCAGATACAAATTCGTGCATTTTTCACCTTGGTTTTTTTAGTTCTTCTACACACGGACTCTTTATGAAAATTTTCTTATCTTCTGGTTTAGTGTTGGCTTCATTGCTTGTGTCAGGCGCCGCAATGGCTCAAACCGCCGCCCCTACTGCTGCTGCAGAACCAGAATTTACGCTGGGCTACAACTTGGGTCTGACCAGCGATTACCGGGTTCGCGGCATGTCGCAAACAGCTTTCAAAACGGCTGTGCAAGGCGGTGTTGATTACGCCAACAAAAATGGTATTTACTTGGGCTTGGCCGCATCAAATGTAAGTTGGGTCAAAGAATTCAATGGCGCTACCAAAGGTAGTTACGAGGTCGATTTGTATGGCGGCTACAAAGGCGCGATCAATAAAGATTTCTCTTATGACATCGGCCTTATCACTTACCGCTATCCGGGCAATGACTCAGGCGTCGCCAATCCGGCGCGCAATGTGGCAGCCGGCGCTTACTCTAAAGCCGACACCACAGAAATTTACGGCGCTTTGACATACACCATGTTCACGTTTAAATACAGCCGCAGCACCGGTGACTTTCTGGGCAACTTAAAAAGCTCGGGCAGCCAGTACTTTGACTTAAGCGCCGCATTTGATCTTGGCGACGGCATGACGATTACTCCGCATATCGGCCGTCAGTTAATACCAAATCAAAACAGTTTGGGCAACTACTCGGACGCATCACTGAGCTTTAGCAAAGACTTTGGCTCAGGCCTTGTGGCCAGCATTGCCGGTGTTACGACGAACGCGAACCGGACTTTCTACAGCGATACCAATGGCCGGTTTCTGGGTAAAAGCGGTTTGTTGGTTGGTGTGAAATATTCGTTTTAATTAAAAACACGCAAAACCATGCGATTCGCTAACGCACCAATACCAATGCTGATGAGCTGAAGAAACCTAGCGCTAGGTGTTTGATTGGTGTGTTGGCTTTAAGCGTTTTATGTTCAAGCCCAGCATGATCAAGCTAGGGGTCTGATTTTTTATCTACAGACCTTGAGAACTAGCCCTCGCCTCTGAGCGGCGCCGAAATAAAATTTTCCTGTGACAAGGCATGAATCACGCCTCGCATGAGTCGGCTGTTATCAAACCCTAGGCTGTATTGGCGTGCGTTTGGCGAAATCGGTTGGAGCATTTTTCTCTCCACCAACTTTTTGATTTGGTAAGTAGTCTGCGCTGCGTTCATGCTTGGCATAACTTTGCTCAAGTCGGCCGCTTTAGCTACGCCCAGCTTCACCGTCGCTAACAAAACGTTTTCTTCTTGTGCTGAGATCAAGCCTCGGCTGCGTGCGTAAGTCAGTGCGGGTAGCAAAATTTGTTTGCTTAAATAGTCGTAGCGAGTGAGTTGGTCGACCTTTTTCAGCTCGGTCAAAAACCCTTGCAAGACATAGGTGCACCACTGCTCTAGGTCGACTGAAGTGCCGCTGTCTGCGCTGGAAAGCATGGCGTAATACTGGTCTCGGTCGCTGCAAAAAACAGCTGTTGGGTTTAACACCCGACCGCCTGCCTTGACGTTAAAACCGTACTTAATCATCAAGGCATAAGTCAGCAGCCTCACCACACGGCCATTGCCGTTGCCAAAGGGGTGAATCCAGCCAAAGCGATGGTGGGCCAAGGCCACCTTGATCAAGTCGTACTTGGGTGCATCAGCGCGGTTGATAAACGCCACCAGTTCTTCTATATAGCCCGGTACCTGCACAGCTTCTGGCGGCAGATGGCTTGACTGGGCAATCCGAACGGCTTTGCGGCGGTAAGCGCCGGGCGTGGCGTCGCCTTCGCGCACCAGACCCTGCACCGCCAAAGTGTGTAGCTCACGGATGAAATGCTCGGAGATCACCGACCCCGGATCGATTGCAGTCTCAATGAAAACCATGGCTTGCTCGATGTTGTCAATTTCACGCAATTGGTCATCCGCGCTGGCGCTACCGTCTAGTGCGCTTTCAACATAGTCTGCCAATGTGGTGTGGTTACCTTCAATGCGAGCAGAACCCAAACTCTCCAATATATGAAAGACGCGCTTGAGCTGAAAAAACACCGGCGCAGGTGTGGTGCCCGCCAGTTGCAGGCGGCGTAAGTGCTCTAGCTCGGTCAGCACGTCAACTAAAGGGGAGTCAAAACTCGGGTTTATCAGCGCTAGATGGATGTGAAAAAATTCCGGCATGATGCTCCTTTATCTTTAATCTAGGGTAGTAGCTTTCTGTAATTTTATAAAAAAAAACCATTTAAAAACAACAATTTATTTACTTTTTGCCAGAAGATTATCTGTAATTTCTGAAGAATACTATCTCAATATCTTGGCACTGTACAACGCTGAAATGCTATGGCCAATAAGGTAATTACGGTTCTTATCGCTAAACCTCGGAGCCAACCAAGTAGAACAACGCAAAAAGCCGCACCAACGCAGTGAGTCACTGCATCAGTGCGGCTGAGCGGCCAAGTACGAAAGCTTTAACAAAAGCTTTTAGCTTGACGATTAAATCCCCACAACCGCCCCATCAGTACGCGGCTCAGTGCCGCCGCACAGCACGCCGGAGGCATCGCGCCAAATGATTTGGCCGCGCCCAAAAGACATCCGATTCGATTGCCAATTCACCGCATGGCCGCGCGCCGCCAGACCTCTGAAAATATGCTCTGGTGTGGTGCTTTCAATCTGCACTTGCAGACCTTTTTCCCATTCCCAACGCGGCGCATCTAGCGCAGCTTGTGGGTTCAGGTGAAAGTCCACCGTGTTCATAATCATTTGCAGATGGCCTTGCGGTTGCATAAAGCCGCCCATCACGCCGAACGGTCCAACTGGCATGCCGTTCTTGGTCAGAAAGCCCGGAATAATCGTGTGATAAGGTTTTTTACCCGGCGCTAAGCTGTTGGCGTGGTCTGGGTCAAGCGTGAAATTGTGACCCCGGTTATGCAGCGCTATGCCAGTGCCGGGCACCACCATGCCGCTGCCAAAACCCATGTAATTGCTTTGGATCATGGAGACCATATTGCCTTCATCATCGGCAGTGGTTAAAAACACCGTACCACCTTGAGGTGGTGTGCCGGGCAAGGGTTGGCTGGCGTTTTGGCCAATCATTTGACGCCGTTCGTGGGCATAGCCTTCCGACAGCAAGTCCTCGACTTTCACGCGCATATGACGCGGGTCAGCAATGTGTTTGAGACCATCGGCAAAAGCTAGCTTGATGGCTTCAATCTGGCGGTGATAGGTCAGCACGGAGTCGCGCTCAGAAAAGTCAAAACCCTTGAGTATGTTCAGACCAATTAAGGCGACCAAACCGTGGCCGCTGGGCGGGATTTCCCAGACGTCGTAGCCACGGTAATTCACGCTAATCGGGTCTACCCACTCGACCGCATAGTCGGCTAAATCTTGGGCACTGAGGTGACCACCAGCGCCTTGCACGCAGGCGGCAATTTTCTCGGCCAGCGGGCCACGGTAAAAACTCTCGGCATGGCTTTCGGCAATAGAGGTCAAAGTGTCGGCATGACCGGGCAGGCGAATCATCTCGCCAGCGTTCGGTGCGCGCTGTGCGGCGAAAGTGTCAAACCAAGCTTTAAAGTGCGGCTCGGTTAAATTTTTTCTAAACACTTTTGTCGCTTGCTGCCATGCATAAGCGACCGATGGCGAGACCGGAAAACCGTTCGCCGCATAGTTAATCGCCGCACTCATGGAAGCGGTCAGCGGCAAATTACCAAAGCGCTTGGCCAACGCCGCCCAAGCTGCCGGCGTGCCCGGAACTGTGACCGACAGTGGGCCGTATTTAGGCATTTCCTTGTGACCTAAGGCCGCCATGCTTTGCAAACTACTGGCCTGTGCAGCCGGGCCGCTGGCGTTAAGTCCATGCAGTTTTCCGCCGTGCCAGACCAGCGCAAAAGCATCACCGCCAATGCCGTTAGCAGACGGCTCAAGTACCGTCAAGGCAGCAGCAGTTGCAATCGCCGCATCAATCGCATTACCCCCTGCTTGCAGCACTTGTATGCCGGCCTGCGCCGCTAGCGGCTGCGAGGTAGCGACCATGCCGCGGCTGGCGTAGACCACGTTGCGGCGCGATGCATAAGGAAAGTGTTGGGGATCAAACTCAAGCATTCTTGTCTCTTTCTTTTAATTGAAATTATTTGTGGCGCGGATCGAGCGCATCGCGCAGTCCATCGCCTAAAAGGTTAAAGGACAGCACCAACAAAAAGATGGACAGTCCCGGCCATAGCGCCATCCACGGCGCGTTGTCAACATAGTTTTTAGCCGTGTTGAGCATACTGCCCCAGCTAGGCGCAGGCGGTTGCTGACCCAGACCGAGAAAAGACAAGCTGGCCTCGGCAATCACCGCCGCGGCAATCGCCAACGTGGCTTGCACAATCAGTGGCGGCAAGATATTCGGCAGTATGTGGCGAATCGCAATACGCCAATGCGGGTTACCAATGGCGCGTGCAGCTTCGACAAAATCTTCAACCTTGACCGACAACACTTGACCCCGGGTTAAGCGAATAAAAACCGGCGTAGCAGACACTCCGATAGCAATCATGGCGTTGGTCAAACTGGGGCCAAGAAAAGCAGCTAATGCGATGGCCAAAATTAAAAACGGCACAGCCAGCATGGCATCAGTAAAGCGCGAGATCACGCCATCAACCCAGCCGCCTAGATAACCCGCCAAAAGACCAATCGGCACACCCAAGCACATGGCGATGCTGACTGATACTAGGCCGGCTAAAAGCGAAGCACGCGCGCCCCAAATCACACGCGAGAACACATCGCGGCCGATCTCGTCAGTGCCAAACAGATATGCCGCGCTAGGCGCTTTACGCACCGCGCTCCAACTGGTTTGCAAGGGATCTTGCGGCGCTATCCAAGGCGCGAACAAGGCCAGCAAAACAAACATCAACACAATGATTAAACCCAGTATGGCACCACGACGGCGCAGTAAGCGCAGCAAAGCACGCTTAGCGGGCGACAGCTCTCGCGGTGTGAACGCAGGCTTGGCCACGGATAAATTAACGGCACTCATGGCTTAACCCCGAAGACGTGGATTGACATAAAAATAAGCTAAGTCGGCGAGCAAGTTCAGCAGTATGTAAACGCTAGAAGTAAATAGCACCACGCCCTGCACCACTGCGTAATCGCGATTAAAAACCGCATCCACAATCAGCTTGCCAAAACCCGGAATAGAAAATACCTGTTCAGTCAACACGGCGCCAGACAGCAGCGTGCCAAACTCCAGTGCACCCAGCGTGATGATGGGTGTGAGCGCATTGCGCAGTGCGTGTTTCACCACCACTCGGCCCTCACTCAAACCTTTGGCGCGCGCGGTTCTAACGTAGTCGGCGCTCAACACTTGCAACATGGCGCTACGGGTATGGCGCATCAGCACGGCGGCAATCGCATTGCCGAGCACAAAGGCCGGCATGATCATGGCCGCTAGGTTGGCTTTGAGGTCTTCAAACGGGCTGACGTAACCCGACGCAGGCAACCACCCGAGCGAGACAGAGAACAGCAAAATCATCAAAATACCGAGCCAAAAGTTGGGCGTTGAAAGCCCCCACAGCGCCAGCGCATTGGCCAAATAATCCCAAGCAGAATCTTTCGCCACAGCCGAGACAATGCCGGCTGGAATACCAATTAACACCGCAATCAACATAGACAGCGCAGCGAGTTGCAAGGTGACGGGAAGCTTCTCCTTGATTAAATCCAGCACCGGTTTTTGTATCCGCAGCGACTCACCCAAATCGCCCTTGAATACGCCGCCAATCCAATAGGCATAACGCACCGGCAAAGGTTCATCCAAGTGCATTTTTTTCTGCAAATAGGCAATCACCGTTGGGTCCTGGTCTTCACCGGCCAGCATGATGGCTGGGTTGCCCGGCAGCAATTGCTGCAAGCCAAAAATGATGATGGTGACCAAAAACACCGTCGGTATCAGCGCTGATAAGCGCCTTAGAAAATAACTGAGCATGGCGTAGGCCTAGAAAATTGAGTTTATTTAAAAGCCAGTCCCTGCACGCGCATCAGGCCGTCAGGAATAGCACGCACACCGGTCAACTTATTGTTGTAAGCCCAAAGCCAATTGCGGTGATAAAGATAAATCACTGGCCGGTCTTTGTTGGTTTGAATGGCTATTTTCTCGAACAGCTTGGCGCGCTCAGCCGGCTCCCGCACAGAGCGCGATTGGCTTAGCAACGCATCAATTTCTGGTTTGCAATAACCCGAATAATTAAGCGGCTGGTTGCAGCCGTAAAAACTAAACAAGTTGCCGTCCGGATCAACCCGGCCGCTCCAAGCGAGCATGTAAACATCGAACTGGCCCTTGTCAGCCAAGTTAAGCGAGGTGGCAAATTCTGTCGATTGAATCTTCACATCAAAGCCGGCTTCCTTGGCCATGGCCTGCACCACTTGGGCAACACGCTGGCCGTCAGAAGTAGTCGGCGTCATCAGATTCACCACCGGATTAACCACACCGGCTTCCTTGAGCAAAGCCTTGGCGCGGGCGATATTGCGTTTTGGAATTGGTACGCTCTTGGCATAAAAACTATTGTTGGGTGCCAGCCACTGGTTGCCGGGTGAGGCTTCGCCGTCCATCGCCACTTGGGTGATGCCGGCCCGATCCAGCGAGAGCTCAAAAGCTTCGCGCACGCGCGGGTCGCGGCCCATGGCGTTCTTCTTGGCTTCTTCGCTTTTGCCAGTGTTAATCGTCAACCCTTGGTAGCCTAGTTCAGTGATGCGGGCGACGGACAGGCGTTTGTCGTTTTTGATTTGTGGAATGTCTGACGGCGCGACGCGTTCGATCAAATCTAACTGGCCAGCGCGTAAATTCGCCAAACGCACAGTGGAGTCAACCACGGGTTGAAAAATTATTTTGTCAAAGTGAATCGCACTTTTATTCCAGTAATTAGGAAAGCGGTCCAGCACAATCTTGTCTTGCGCTACACGCTCATTAAATTTAAACGGGCCAGAGCAAACCGGCTTGGTGCCAAAGCTGCCAGGGTTTTCTTTGGCGGCTTTGGGCGACACCATCATGCCAGCCCTGTCGGCCAACACGGACAGCAGTGGTGCGAACGGCTGCGACATATTCAAACGCACGGTTAAATCATCGAGCACATCGACGCTGCTAACCGGCAGCAACTCGCCGCGGCGGTTGGAGCCGGGCAGGGTTTTATGCCGTTCGATATTGAACTTCACCGCTGCTGCATCGAATTTTTCACCGTCATGAAAAGTCACGCCGGGGCGTAGTTTCATGATCAGGATTTTGTTGTCTGGCGACCAAACCCAAGACAGCGCTAACTGCGGCACTATGCCGAGTTTTTCATCAATATCAACCAGCTTGTCGCACAGCGAAGCAAACACAATACGGCCAACAAAAGTACGCGCCATGCTGGGGTCAAGCACATCCGGATCTTCCGCCAAACCGATGCGTAAAGTCTGTGATTGAACACCAAAAGCCAGCGTGCTCAGAGCAATCGCAAGAGCGGCGGGTAGGTGACGTTTAAAAGCGGATTTGGCGGATGGCAGTTTGGTATTTTTCATGCTGTCTCAAAGTTAGGTTACAGAAGAATTAAACAAAAAAATGAAGAAGAATTGGCGTTTGAAAAAAGATGAAAATCAAATCGCTGCGGGCAATACTTGTTTGGCAGCGCTGTTAGAAAAAGCCGCTTGCAAAATTTGCAAACGCCGATTCGGGGTGGGAATATGCATTTCAGCAGGCGGTGCACTGGCTGCAATCTCGCGCCAAAAATGGCACGCGACGCTGTGACCGCCGTCAGATAAAAGCTCTGGCACTTCTTCGGCACAGCGCGCTTTGGCGTGCGGGCAACGCGTGTGAAAGCGGCAGCCGCTAGGCGGCGAAACCGGATTCGGCACATCGCCCTGCAGTAGCACACGCTGGCGCACCAAGCCGGGCTCTGGCAGCGGTATCGCACTGAGCAAGGCTTGGGTGTAGGGGTGACGCGGCTGATCAAACAAACTTTTCTTATCCGCGTATTCCACCATCTGGCCGAGATACATCACCGCCACATGCGAAGCAATGTGTTTGACCACCGCCAAGTCGTGGGCGATAAACACATAGGCCAGCCCGAGTTGTTTTTGCAGGTCTTGCATCAGGTTCACGACCTGAGCTTGTATCGACACGTCGAGTGCCGACACTGGCTCATCACACACAATCAAACGCGGCTCAACCGCTAGCGCTCTGGCAATCCCTATACGCTGACGCTGACCGCCCGAAAACTCATGCGGATAGCGCTGCAAATACTGCGCGGGCAGGCCGACCAAATCGAGTAATTCAATCGCCCGCGCTTTTTGCCGACCACGCGCTAAGCCGTGTAATTGCAAAGGCTCGATCAGCGTTTGCTCTACCGTCATGCGCGGATTGAGTGACGAATAAGGGTCTTGAAAAATCATCTGCAACTCACGCCGGCGCTCACGCATGGCCGCGGGTTTTAACGTCATCAAGTCTTGGCCCTCAAACCAAACTTTGCCGGAAGTAGGCTCTAGCAAGCGCAGCACCAAACGGCCAGCGGTCGATTTTCCGCAACCCGATTCGCCGACCAAGGCCATAGTCTGGCCAGCACGCAACTCAAAACTCAAACCATCGACCGCATGCACCACGGCTTTATCACGGCTAAAAAGGCTTTTTTGAACCGGGAAATGTTTGACTAATTTTTCCACTCGCAGCAAAGGCGTGCTGCTATTTTTCTTCGCGTCGTTCATGCAACTGTCTCGCTAGAAAAATCAAGAGGCGCCATCCAGCAAGCCGCTTGGTGACCATCGCCCAAGTCGGTTAGCGGGGGTGGCTCGGCATGGCATTTATCTTGTGCGAACGGGCAGCGCGGCGCAAACCGGCAGCCTTGTAAACCACTCATGGGCGTGGGTACTTGGCCTTCGATGGCCGCAAGCCGGTCTTGTTCTAAATGCAGTTTAGGAATCGATCCCAGCAAGCCAATGGTGTAGGGGTGCTGGGGATTTTCAAACAAATCTTTAACACTGGCGCGCTCGACAATCCGGCCGCTATACATCACCAGCACATCGTCAGCCAGCTCAGCGATCACGCCTAAGTCGTGCGTGATCAGCATGATGGCGGTGCCGGTTTCTTCACGCAGGCTGCGCATTAATTCCAGCACTTGGGCTTGGATAGTCACATCCAATGCGGTGGTCGGCTCGTCGGCAATCAACAGGGCTGGCTCGCAGCACAAAGCCATGGCAATCATGACGCGCTGGCGCATGCCGCCTGAGAGTTTGTGCGGATACTCGTCTATGCGCCGCTCTGGTGCGGGTATACGCACACGGCGCAGCATTTCTATCGCGTGGTCTCTGGCTTGGGCTGGATTTAAATCGCGGTGGCAACGAATCGCCTCTGTCAATTGATCGCCAATCGTGAAGGCCGGATTCAATGAGGTCATGGGCTCTTGAAAAATCATTGCAATACGGTTGCCGCGCAAAGCCCGCATCTCAGGCGCAGACAACTGCGTCAGATCAGCGCCATCAAAAACAATACTGCCGCTGGCAATACGGCCTTGGCCTTTGGGCAGCAAGCCCATGATGGACAGCGAGGTGACGCTTTTACCGCAACCGGACTCACCCACAATGCCCAGTGTGCGGCCGGCTTGAACGGAAAAACTAACGCGATCAACAGCGGTGAATTCACCGCCTTCAACTTTGAAACACGTGCTTAGGTTTTTTACTTCTAACAATGCGCTCATGCTTGTGGCTCCGGGGATTTTTGGGCGGCGTGAAAGCGCGCTATGTGGGCATCAATTTCTGTACGATCGATGATGCCGCTGGGGTTTTCGCGCGTCGCGAGACATTGTGAAAAAGGCAAGTAACGCTCCAAACTCACGCGGTAAAGGCGGAGCAATTCATCCAGTGGTTCTGTATGGTCGTCAATACGAATGTCTAGCGCGGGATAGTCTTGACCCGAGTAAATCAGTAAGGCCGCAGCTTGCTTGCCGCGCTTATCGCCGCCAGCGGTTTGACCGGCTTGCATAGCCAGAATCAAACGCAAGGCAAATGGCAGCGCATTATTGTGTTTATAACTTTGGGCAGTCGCGGCAATCACTTCAGGCCCGGCGAGCATATTGCCAGCGACTGAAAAACCGTTATGCAAACTGTGACCGCACCAGTCCACGCACTCTGCACCGGTGTGGGCAGCGCCTCGGCCTAGCGCATCGACAAGGTGAATTTGGCGCTGCGCAATGCCCGCGTCCAGCGCTAACAATGTGCGCAAAATTTCAGCCGGATCGCGTCCATCAGCCATAGCGGAAAGTGAAGGCGCGGCGAGCAAGGGATTGACCAGTGCTTGGGTGGCCAACGCGCCCACATGGCTTTGGCCAAATGGGCAAAGTGCACCGACTGCAAAAAAGCGACTGGCAACGGCAACACCCAAATCTCCGTTGGTGTCGCGTGCAACTATGGACCAGGTCATGCCATCCTCTCATGCGCTATGAGAGTGGTAAATCCAGCACTCATGCTAGGCTAAACCCTGATAGAAAAAGGCTGCGTCGCATCAGAGCATAGCCTGAAATACGCTTTAGAAAAGCCTCTGAATCATTAGGTGACAAAGTATTTATATAAACCATGCCAGCACTTATGCAAGACTCAGGCCAAAGTGGCCGACGCAGAAAAAAACGTTTTTAGATTTTTTTCTGCAAGCCGCTAACCACGTCGGGATAGTTCAGTTTCAAGCGCAATTCTTTTTTAAGCCGGCTGTTGTCCATACGGCGCGATTCAGACATAAAGCTCAATTGCATTGCCGGTAACAAACGTTGCGCCTCTGTGCGCGTTAAGCGCGGCGGCGGCGCCAGGCCGTAGAGGGACGCGGCCAAGTCAAAGTAGTCGCCCATTTTGAGATCGGTGTCATCGCTGACATTGCTCACACGCTGCGGCCTGCCGCGCCATAGCGCGGCTAAACAGGCGCGCGCTAAATCGTTGGCGTGAATGTGGTTGGTATAAACATCGTCCTCGGCCAGCAGCACCGGCGTGCCCTTGCGAAGCCTAGCCTCAGGCGTGCCGCCCACTCGATCGAGCGCATAAATACCGGGTATGCGCAAAATATGAACCTTGCTGCCGGTGCCGCGCCCGAACAGACGTAATTGGTCTTCCGCATCGACACGGCGCCAAGCGCGGCCAGTCTGGGGCGCTAAGGTGCGGGTTTCATCGATGTGCTGGCCCTCGCAGTCGCCATACACGCCGCTGGTTGAGCCGTAGACCAAGCTTTGCGGCAGACTGCGCAGCCGCAGCGCGCGTAGCAAATCTAGCGTTCTGGGATCGGTGCGGGCATAGGGGTCAAGATTCGGCGGCGGCGCTAAATGCAGCACTCTTGTAGCTAACGCTGAGAGCCGACGCAGCGTGCTTTTATCGTCTAAGTTACCGAGCAATGGCGTGATCTGCTGAGCGCGAAGCTCATCCAGCCGGGAGGCCGAAGAAGTCAGCGCCAGCACCCGAATCCGGGACGGTAGCAAACGCGCAGCGCGCATGCCGACGTCACCACAGCCAATGATTAAAACGCGTTGGCGGCGAAAGCGAGAAGGCAGTGCGCCTAAAGGGTTTGAGTTTGAGGGCAAAATTGGGGGATGCGCCGCTTTAGTGGCCACATTAAAAAACCAGATGTCTTAAGGATAACCACTATGAGTTTTAACATCACAGTATTGCCCAGCGGGCGATCTTTTACCGTCAACCCAGATGAAGCCCTGCTGGCAGCCGCCATCAGCCAAGGCATTGGCATGCCGTATGGCTGCAAAGACGGCGCTTGCGGGTCTTGCAAATGCAAGAAAATTTCTGGCACTGTCACGCTAGGGCCGCACCAAGCCAAAGCCCTCTCGCCGGAAGAAGAAGAAGCTGGATTTATCCTGACCTGTTGCGCAACCGCGCAAACCGACGTGGTGTTGGAGTCGCGCCAAGTCACCGACGAAAGCGCTTTTCCGATCAAAAAAATGCCGGTACGGGTTAACGCGTTAAACAAAGTTTCGCCCGATGTGATGGTGATGCGCCTGCAATTACCAGCCAGCGATGTGTTTAAGTACCACGCCGGTCAGTATGTTGAATTCTTGCTCAGAGACGGCGACAGACGCGCTTACTCTATGGCCAACGCACCACACCAGCAAACCGATAACCCGGGTCTTGAATTGCATGTTCGCCATTCGCCAGGCGGTAAATTTACCGATCCGGTGTTTGCCACCATGAAAGAAAAAGACATCTTGCGTATTGAAGGGCCTTACGGCAGCTTTTACCTGCGCGAAGAAAGTGAAAAACCGATGGTGATGCTGGCCTCAGGCACCGGCTTTGCGCCCATTAAAGCCATGATTGAGCACATGCAGTTCAAGGGCATTACCCGCCCCACGGTGTTGTACTGGGGCGGTCGCCGTCCACAAGACCTATACCTGCACGAATGGGTGTTAGCCAGAGTCGCAGAAATGCCAAACCTGAGCTATTTCCCCGTGGTGTCAGACGCGCTGCCTGAAGACGCATGGACTGGCCGTACCGGCTTTGTTCACCAAGCGGTTTTGCAAGACATTAGCGACTTTTCGGGTCATCAGGTTTATGCCTGCGGCGCGCCCATAGTGGTGGACTCAGCGCAAGCTGCCTACATTGCTGCAGGCTTGCCTGAAGACGAATTTTTCGCTGACTCTTTCATCACGGAAAAAGAAAAAGCTGCTGCGCTGACTTAACACGCGTTGGCTTAATCGGTGATGACGCTGCGCACTGAGCTTTGATCAATCAGCCATCCGCTTTTAGCGCGGCTAGCAATTAGCGCTTTTAAATTTGCTTTTTTTAACCGCTCTTTGTTGATTGTTCAGTGCAAAGCAGTGCAGCGCTTAATGCAACCCTCAGCATCAAGCTGGGGTGTGACAATCTTGGTATGAAAATCAAATACCAAAGTGACAGGGCTAGCTCTTCTAAAAGAGTGTTAATGGCGGGCCTGGCTTGCGCCATGGCTCTTTTTCTTGCACCCGTTAGCAGCGTACTGGCGCAATCAAAAGTCATACGCTTGATAGTGCCTTACGCACCCGGTGGTCCGATAGACGTGACGGCACGCATGATGGCTGAAGGGGTAAGAAATACCTTGGGCACGGTGATCATTGAAAACAAGCCGGGTGCCGGCGGCAACATCGGTTTGGACATGCTGGCCAAGGCTGCGCCCGATGGTATGACGATTGGAATTGCAGCCGTTGCAACCAATGCGATCAACCCTTGGCTCTACAGCAAAATGCCGTTTAATGCAGCGACGGATTTCGCACCCATCACGCAAATGCTGCGTGTGCCAAACGTGTTGGTGATGAATGCCGAAACCGCCAAGCGGCTAAATATCAACAGCGTAGCGGACTTGATTAAATATGCAAAAGCCAACCCAGCCAAACTCAATTACGCCAGCGGTGGCAACGGCAGCGCTGGCCATTTAGCCGGTGAAATTTTCAAAGCCAGAGCCGGTGTTTTCGCGCTGCACATTCCCTACAACGGTGGTAATCCAGCGCAGCTTGCCTTGCAAGGCGGTCAGGTCGATTTCAATTTTGATAATTTGGCAACGGCGGCTGCGGGTATCAAGTCAGGCAAGCTCAAAGCACTGGCTGTGACGACTTTAGCGCGCAGCAGTGCCTTGCCCGATGTGCCAGCGTTATCAGAAACGCTCAAGGGCTTTGAGATTGATACTTGGTGGGGCTTAGTTGCACCGGCCGGTACGTCCAAAGATGTGATTGCAAAACTGCATCATGCCTTTGCCGCAGCGCTCAATTCACCCGAAATCAAAAGCCGCTTCGCCTTGTTAATGGCCGAACCAGTAGCCAGTACGCCAGAAGAGTTTGCCCGCCTGATGAAAAACGAGTTGGCTAAATATGAAAAAGTAGTCAAGGCGTCGGGTGCTAAGGTGGACTAAGGTGGACTAAGGTGGACTAAGGTGGACTAAAAAATGATGGCGCCAGAGAACTGGATCTTCAAATTTCAGGTTAACCAGCAAACTCAATCACGCAAAAATGGCTGCAAGGCTTTAAACGTCAAGCGTGCCGCTCCGCTATAGCCAGCGGCAAACGCCAAACTGGCACGGGCTGCATCAGACAATTGCTGCGGATGGCTGATCAGCGCCATAGCGGCGGCAAAGCCTTGAGTCATATCGGCTACGCGCTGGGCTGCACCGCAGGCTTGGGCTTGCTCAGCGGCTTGGGCAAAGTTAAATGTGTGGGGGCCCATGACGATGGGGCAAGCGCAGGCGGCGGCTTCAATCAGATTTTGTCCACCTAAGGGCGCAAAGCTGCCGCCTAGCAATGCCGCGTCGGCTAGCGCGTAATACAAGGCCATTTCGCCGAGTGAGTCGCCCAGCCAGACATCGGCCTGCATCGCCTCAGCGCTGGCGCTTGGGCCGGCATCTGACCAGCTGGAGCGACGCGAAACGCTCAAACCCAGACCGCGCGCTAACTCGGCGACTTCATCAAAGCGCTGGGGGTGACGCGGGACTAGCAAAAAACGCGGGCTAACTAATCGCTTGGGCTGATCTTTAAACTGGCGAATCTGGCTTAGAAAATCGATTTCCTCACCTTTACGCGAGCTGGCAAACAGCAGCAGCGGTTCGGCCCGCTTCCAGAGGCGGCTTTTGGCGAGCAAGGCAGCATCCAGACTGACATCGAACTTGAGGTTGCCAGACACGCTTAGCCGCGTCACGCCCAAGCGGGCAAAGCGGCTAGCGTCGGCTTCAGTCTGCGCGAGTACAGCGCTTAAACCGCTATAAGCTGGGCGCGATAAGCTGGCCAATCGCAGGGCTTGGGCAAGGGATTTTTCAGACAACCTGGCATTGACTAACAGCATGGGCAAAGCGCAGCGCCTAGCCTCGGCTAGCGTGACCGGCCAGACCTCGGTTTCCATCAACAGTCCCAGGCGCGGCTTAAAGTGATGCAGAAACCGCCGCACCACCGCAGGGCTGTCCCAAGGCTGCCAGACCTGCACATCACCCGCACGCAATAACGCCCTGCCCGCCTCGCGTCCGGTGGCCGTGCCGTGAGTAAGCAAGATGCGCAGGTCGGGATAGTGTTCACGCAAAACCGCCAGCAAGGGCGCTGCTGTGCGCGTCTCACCGAGCGAGACCGCATGCAGCCACACCAGCTCACTTCGCGTTTCTAACGGCTGGCTGTAGTGGCCAAAGCGCTCTGCTACGGCGTAGCCATAGCCCGGCTCAAGCTGACCGCGGCGTGCCAGTTTGCGCCGCAGCAAGGGCTGACTCAGCCACATCACTAACGCATACAAACGCAGCATCAAGCGATTCATGCTTGGGCCGCGCATTGCCAAGCCTGCCATACCGCGGCGACCTCTGGCACGGGTAGGCCGTAGACGCTGAGCTGACGGCTTGGCTTTGCTGCGGGAAAAGAGACCGGCCCAGTGCGCCAGGCGGTGTCAAAGTTATACAGCTGCACGTGCGGTAAATCCAGTGCGACGGCAATGTGACTGACGCCGCTGTCCACGCCTATGACACCGGCACAACCAGCGAGCTCGTCGCACAAAGTATTTAATGCCAGCAACGGCATCACCACGGCGGCCGGGTATTGCCCGGCTTGTAATTGACTGCTGTTAAAGCAGTCCGCCATGGCTTGGCTGGTGGCTAATTCTGCGGCGTTGCCGTGCAGCAAAACTATCTGCATGCCGGCGGCATTAAAACGCAAACCCAGCGCCAGCCAGTGCGCCATTGGCCACTCTTTGTCGGCGCGTGAAGTACCGTGTACAAATGCAATCCGCTCGGGCTGAGCGGGCGTTGAATCGGCATAGCTGGCTGCGTTGGCTGAATTGAAAGACCGCAAGCCAAAGTTAGGCTCGGGCTTAAAACTGTAGTTAAGCGCCTTGGCCGCCAGCTCGCGGCCGCGCTCGACCGCGTGAATATGCGGCTTTATACGAATCGCCACATCGGCTAGCCAGCGCGTGGGCGCCTCGTAGCCAGAGCCTTCCGTTTGATTAGCCAGTGCATAACGTTTGCCGCCAGGCGCCAAGCGGGCCAGCCAAGAGACCACTGCCGATTTAGTCAAACCCTGCAAATCGATGACCGCGTCGTAGCGTTCACGCTGGAGTTCGGCTTTAAAGCTACGCCACTCCGCGCGGGTTGTCGCGGCCAAGGGCGATTTACTCCAGCGCCGAATCTTGCAGCCTATGCTGCGGTGCAACTGCGGCTGGCGCTCAAGCAAAGAAGCAAAAGACTGCTCCACAACCCAGTCAATCTGAGCGCCGGGAAAAGCGGCGCAAATGTCTTGCACCACCGGTAGGGTGTGAACGATATCGCCCAAAGACGAGAGTTTGACCAGCAGGATTTTCATGAATGATGGGCTAGCTTCAGGCGTTTTTTAGTGTGCAGAAGCCGTAAAACTCGCCTCTGGTTTGACACTGCGTAGCAGCGCCAACATGTCAGTTTCAATCCGCGCCAAAGCCTCAGCCGTGTGGCCCTCAAAACGCAGTACCAACACCGGCGTGGTGTTGGAGGCGCGAATCAAGCCAAAGCCGTCCGGCCAATCAACCCGTACGCCGTCAATCGTGTTGAGCACAGCCGGCGCAGCAAACTGGGCTTTTGCTATCAAAGCTTGGACGACTGTGTGCGGCTCACCTTCTACGCAAGCGACGTTGAGCTCGGGCGTGCTAAAGCTAGTGGGCAGGCCATTGAGTACTGGGCCGGCGTCGGGAGAGCGGCTAACTATCTCTAACAGTCTTGCGCCGGCGTAAGTGCCGTCGTCAAAACCATACCAGCGCTCTTTAAAGAAAATATGACCACTCATCTCACCGCCCAATGGCGAATCGACTTGCTTCATTTTGGCTTTAATCAGCGAGTGACCGGTTTTGAACATCAAGGCGACGCCGCCTGCGGCCTCAATCTCGGGCGCTAGGCGCTGCGAGCACTTAACGTCAAACAGTATCGTGCCGCCCGGCACACGGGACAGCACATCACGCGCAAACAGCATCATCTGACGATCGGGGTAAATATTTTGTCCGTCCTTGGTGACTATGCCGAGCCGGTCGCCGTCGCCATCAAAAGCCAGACCGATTTCGGTGTCACCGTCCTTGAGGGCTTGGATTAAGTCACGCAAATTCTCCGGCTTGCTTGGATCAGGATGGTGGTTGGGGAAGTTACCGTCCACTTCGCTGAACAGTTCTGTCACCTCGCAACCTAAGGCCCTAAAGATGGCGGGTGCCGATGCGCCGGCAATGCCGTTACCTGAGTCAATCACTATCTTCATAGGCCGGGACAGTTTGATGCCGGAGACGACACGATCTTGGTAATCAGCGTTCACGCTGACCGCGCGGATTTGGCCGGGCTGCTTGGGGAGAACCCAGTTTTCAGTTTCTATGATGTCACGCAGGGCTTGAATTTCGTCGCCGTAAATCGCCCGTCCCGCCAGCACCATTTTGAAACCGTTGTAATCCCGGGGGTTGTGACTGCCGGTCACCTGTATGCCGCTATTTGCCAGCGTGTTCGCGGCGAAATACAGCATGGGTGTGGTGACCATGCCCACATCGATCACCTCGACTCCGGCTTCGGACAAGCCGCGCATCAAAGCGGCTGCCAAAGACGCTCCGCTCAAGCGACCGTCTCTACCCACAGCGACGGTTTTTTCACCCTCTGCAATAGCGCGGGTGCCGAAAGCTTTGCCGAGGGCTTGAGCCAGAGCCTCATCAATAGTTGCCGGCACAATGCCGCGTATGTCGTATGCCTTGAAGATGGATGCGCTAACTTGCATGAGTGGGCCCTATAAATCTGGCCTAGCACGTTCCCAGTATGAGTACTGCGTGCAGGCCGAACAATTGTAGGCGGGGCTAGTCATCTTGAGCGCTGCCAACGACTCATCCACTGCTGCTCGGCGTATCATAATTTCTTACTCTCGCGTAAGCTCCGACTGCGGCAACATACCGCAGGCTGTGTTTGATTGCGACAGCGATGCGAATAGTCAAGACTAAAGCCATCAAAGTCGACACAAACTCAGACTCAAAGCCAAGCTAAAAGTCAATATCCAATAGGAATCACCATGCTATTTGATCCCACCATGGTTCAGAGCGACTACCGCAGTCCACTGGGCCGAATTATTTTGGCTGCCACGGATTCGGGTCTGGCCGGTTTGTGGTTTGATGACCAGCGCCACCTGCCGTCTAAAACCGTCGCTGACAAATGGCCAGAGCAGCCCAAGCACGCGTTGCTGCACCAAGCCAAAGCGGAACTTGACGAATATTTTGCCGGTCAGCGCAGGCAGTTTTCACTGCCCCTCGATTTGCGCAGCGGCACGCTTTTTCAGCAGTCGGTATGGCGGGCGCTGCTATCCATAGAACCGGGTCAGACCAGCAGCTACGACGCTATCAGCGCGATAACGGGTAGGCCAACAGCTTTTAGGGCTTGCGGCGCGGCGATAGGACGAAACCCGGTTAGCATCATCGTGCCTTGTCACAGAGTAATAGGCGCAAACGGGTCACTGACTGGCTATGCAGGCGGCCTGGCACGAAAGACGGCTCTGCTTCGCCTCGAAGGCGCGGCCTGCGTAGAACCCCAAGAAAGCTTGATTTGAATGCAATAACTGCCTTAACCACCCCAAACAAATGGATGAGCGACTTTGTACTGCTAGCCGCTATCTGGGGCTCTTCATTTTTATTTATGCACATCGGTGCGCTGGAATTTGGGCCGTTGCCGACAGCCTTGGTGAGAGTTGCAATTGCCGCGCTTTTTTTGTTGCCCCTGGTTTGGTTACGCGGCCAACTTCCGCAGTTGGTGAAAAATTACAAAAAAATATTTCTAGTCGGCATGCTTAATTCTGGCATTCCGTTTGCTTGTTATGCCTATGCTTTGCTGTCTATCAGCACCGGTATGTCAGCCATTCTTAACGCCACGGTGCCGATGTTTGGCGCATTAATCGCTTGGGTATGGCTTAGAGACAAACTCACACTGCTGCGCATGCTGGGCTTATTACTCGGCTTTGCCGGTGTCGCCATGCTCGCTTGGGACAGTGCCAGCTTTAAGCCCAATGCAGCAGGTGTAGCGCCAGCATGGGCCATGATGGCTTGTCTACTAGCTTGCTTGTGTTACGGCATATCAGCGAGCTACACCAAGCGCTATCTGACTGGCATCAGCCCTTTGGTGACGGCCGCCGGCAGTCAAATGGGTGCAACGCTAGGTCTGGCTTTGCCAGCGGCCTGGTTCTGGCCAACTGAGGTACCGGGCACTCATGCTTGGTTGGCCATGTTGGTCGTAGGCGTGTTGTGCACGGGCATAGCCTATATTCTGTTCTTTCGTCTAATTGCCAACGCCGGGCCGCAGCGTGCGCTGTCAGTGACTTATCTGGTACCAGTGTTCGCAGTGCTGTATGGCGTGCTGTTTTTGAACGAACATGTCACAGCTTGGATGCTACTGTGCGCTGCGGTAATTGTTTGCGGCACGGCACTAGCGACCGGTCTCATCAAGCTGCGCAGCAGGGCTGCGGTTTATTAAAAGCAATGGCATGTCCATGATTAATACCGGTGACGTCAATCCGCTCATAGACAAAGACAAAGGTAAAGCAGAGCGCATTGAGATTCAACGCCAAGCGACCTTGCTACAAGCCGATGGATTACAAAACGCTATTTTCAACAGCGTCAATTTCTCCAGCATAGCCACCGATGCCAAAGGTGTGATTCAGATTTTCAATCTAGGTGCTGAGCGCATGCTGGGCTACTCAGCCAACGAGCTAGTAGACCAAGCAACACCGGCCGACATTTCAGACCCGCAGGAAGTCCTAGCACGTGCCAAGGCCTTGAGCTTAGAGCTTGATACGCAGATCAAACCCGGCTTTGAAGCGCTGGTCTTTAAGGCTTCAGGCGGTATAAAAGACATTTACGAGCTGACTTATATCTGCAAAGACGGCAGTCAATTTCCGGCGATTGTGTCTGTCACAGCGTTGCGCGACAAGCTCGGTGAAATCATTGGCTACCTATTCGTTGGTACGGATAATTCGGTGCGCAAGCAATTCGAGCAAGCGTTGATTAAGACTATGGCAGAAACAGAAAAAGCCAATCTCACGAAGTCAGATTTTCTCTACCACATGAGGCACGAGTTGCGCACGCCGCTCAATGCAATCCTAGGTTTCGCACAACTACTTGAGTCAGGCAAACCGGAACCCACGCCATCACAAAAACGCAGCGTCGATCAAATTTTGCAGTCGGGATGGCATCTGCTTGAGTTGATGAATGAAATTCTTGACTTGGCGTTGATAGAGTCGGGCAAGCTCTCGCTACTCCTTGAACCAGTCTCGCTCGCCGAAGTGATGCAGGAATGCGAAAAAATAATAGAGCCGCAGGCCAACAAGCGCGGCATCCAAATCGAGTTTCCCCACTTTGACCAAGCTTGTTTTATCAACACCGAGCGCACGCGACTAAAACAAATTGTCATCAATCTTTTATCCAATGCGATTAAATACAACAGTGCCAATGGCTCGGTTTACGTCAGCTACAGCAACACCAGCCCGACGCGTGTGCGGATTGCGTTTAAAAGCACTGGAGACGGTTTAAACCAGGGCGGATTCAAGCTTGAAGTGCAACCGTATGCTGATAGGACTCTAACTGTTCCATAAAAACCTGATGCGGCGTTCGATACCCTAAACATTTTCTAGGACGATGATTGAGCCTGTGCATCGCTAAAGCAATGTCATCGTCGGTGATGCAATTAAAGCGCATCCCCTTTGGGAAAAACTGGCGAATCAAACCGTTCATATTCTCGTTCGCCCCACGCTCCCACGAGGCGTATGGATGGGCGAAAAAGAAATCTGCACTCAGCGCAGAAGCTATTCGTTCATGCTGGGCAAATTCCTTGCCGTTATCAGTCGTGAGAGTGTGCACGCAATGAGCGAACGGTTTGAGTAAAGTGATTAACGCGTCCCCTACGGCTTGCGCTGTTTTGAATGGCACGTGGAAAATTATTGAATAGCGAGAGACACGCTCATTAATCGTCACTAGTGCTTGCTTCTGCCCGGCACCAATCACCAGATCAGCCTCCCAGTCGCCAAAGCGCGCACGCTCAAGCACGATGTCGGGTCGCAGTTCTATTGAGACCTGGTGAGAGATGGTGCCGCGCCGTTCACGGCCACTGCTGCGTTTTTTTCGCGTCTTCTGGCAACGCAGTGTTTTATGCAAGGTGCCGCCCGCGCGTTTGTCAGCGTAGATGTACTGGTAAATGCTCTCATAGCTAACACCGGGTTGGTGGCTAGCTTCGAGGTGGCCGCTGATTTGCTCGGGGCTCCAAGCCTCAGCCAACTTTTCCTCCACTACAGCCCATGTCGAGTCAGCAACTCTAGGACTATTGGCGCAGGCAAGTCTACGTTCTTGGGCTTTGTCATTTGCCTGCTTAGGGCGATAGCCTCGTAGACCGCGGTTACGACGCAACTCACGGCTGATGCTCGATTTATCACGGTCCATCATTTTTGCAATTTCACTTTGATTGAAGTTTGCTTTGACGAGGATTGCAATCTGGTAACGTTCGTCACGGGTGAGGTGTGTGTAAATCATTCTGGGCAACTTTGACTTGGTAGTCGGGAAGCTTGGATGCTCTCACATCTCACCCACCCGTACGGTTAATTTCAAAGTTGCACTTCAGACTTGAATCCGCGCAGGAAGAAATTGCTGATTTGTTTCAAACATTTAATCGACTGGGACAGCAAGCAAACACCGAGCAAGACATAGGCTTAATGATGACTAAACGCTTGGTTGAATTAATGGACGGCAGTATTGGTGTGGAAAGTACAGTCGGAGTGGGTAGTAATTTTTGGATAGAAATAAACACCATCGGTGATAAAAACTAGTCTGTGTAGCCACTCGATTTACTGCCGCTCGCTAGCGTCTTAACGCTATTTTTTTTCCGAACTTAAGCAGCCTACTCTACGTTGAAAAAACTACTAACCTGATGCTAGTGAACAAAATAATCGCTAAAGACAAAAGTTTTCGGTTGTTCCCAGCAAAAGACTGCATCGCCGGCGTTATGCTAGCGCGTATCTGCCAGTCAGACTTGACACTCATGGACATAGATCTGCTTGGTATCCACGGCATGCAGACCATGCAAAATTTGTCTGCTGAGCCCAACACAGCGTATATTCCAGTCGTAGCCTTAAACGCTAACGCTGTGCCAAGAGACATCGAAGAAAAACTTGCGGCGGGATTTTTTTGCCACCTGAAAAAATCCATAAATATCACTGCATTTATGCACACGCTAAATGATGCGAGAACACTTTCTGGTGCCGAACAAAACAAAAAATCCAAGCTATAAAAATCATGACTATGACTATTTCACGAGCGGAAATACTGGCCGCGAAAATTTTAATTGTTGACGATCAACCAGCCAATATGGAATTGCTTGAACAACTTCTGGCTGTCACCGGTTATACCAACTTAGAGCAAACCAGCGATTCGCTTGAAGTGCTTGGACTTCATCAAAAAAATGATTACGACTTGATATTGCTCGATTTGAAAATGCCAAAGATGGATGGGTTTGAGGTGATGCAAGCACTTAAGCAACACGATCCAGACCACTACTTACCAGTCATAGTTTTGACCGCCGAACCTACACACAAGTTGCGCGCGCTCAACGCGGGTGCCAAAGATTTTCTCAGTAAGCCGTTTAGTTTGGTTGAAGTCAAAACACGTATTTACAACATGCTAGAAGTCCGCTTGCTCTACAAAATGCTGGCAAAACAAAATCAGTTTCTTGAGCAAGTCGTGAGTGAGCGGTCGATCAAACTCAGCGAAAGTGAGGCCCGCTTCACCAGCATGGCTAAACTGCCAGCACATTGGTATTGGGAGCAAAGCGCCAACGCGCAGAACACAACGATTAGTGGCTCAGCGCTTGAACTTTTAGGGCTCAGAATCACCGCCTTTTTCGGCCAACATGCGGCAGAAAAAATCCTTGGTTGGAATGTGTTGGAACAGCAAAAGCTGCAAGAAACCATCGTTAAACAGGAAGCGTTTCGAGACTTTAGATTTAGCCGCACTAATGAAGATGGCACGCAACAATTTTTTCAAGTCAGTGGTGAACCCATGTTCGATACTGCTTACCGTTTTGTGGGGTTTCGAGGCATAGGTTCAGAGCTAACGCCAAATACCTGAGCGTCTAAACGTCTAAACGTCTAAACGTCTAAACGTCTAAAAATTAGAAACACCAACAATGCTGAAAAATAAGCATTGCGTCAGGTACTAGCTAAACAAAAGACGGTCGTACTCTTTTTTGACTACCGCATAACATTCACAACTGCGCGCCTCTAAAGCCGTGCGATTGAGCGCGTAGATATGACCACGGCTGTAATGGATGACACCTGCGTCCTGTAGTTTGATGGCATTTTCGGTCACACTTTCACGGCGCACACCTAGCAAATTAGCCAGCAACTCTTGCGTCATGAGCAGTTCGGCGTTGTTTAATCGGTCTAAATTTAGCAACAGCCAGCGACACAATTGTTGTTCAAGCGCATGGTGTCGATTGCAGACCGCAGTCTGGGCTACCTGAATGAAAAGTGCATTAATGTAGCGCAGCATTAAAGACAGCGTAGGCCCGTGCCGGTTGACTTCATCGATTAAAACTTTGGCTGACATGCGATAAGCGGCACCTGCACTGTGCACCACCGCCCGGCTAGTCGCTAAGCCTCCACCCATCAGTAATGAAACGCCTACGAGCCCTTCATTACCGACCACGGCTATTGCAGAAGATTCACCATTCTTTGTAGCGCAAAGTAAAGAGACGACTGCCGTAACAGGAAAATACGCATAGGTTGGTGACTTTCCGGTGTCATTCAAGACATCACCAAGTGAGAGCTCTACCCAATCAAGCTGTACTCGCCAACGCTCAAGCTCTGCAGCTGGCAGTGCGGCGAGCAATGAATTTCTCATTAACTCGGCGTCAATGTCGCGCGTGCTTAGCTTGGTAGCGGAGTACTTTGGGATGCTGTCCATATTAAGTCTGTCAACAATCGCGTCTACGAGTGGCGCCTGTTCGTTGACTCTGTGTTTGTGTACGCAGTATAGAGACTTGTTGAAAACTTACGGAGTTTTAAGAAGACCGATGAGCGCTAGGCGCGCTAAAACAATATTTTTTACAACTTATCGTTGCATTTTTTTTCAAAAATATGTAACTTATTAATTCAATATGTATACAAACAAAACTTTTGGAGAAACCAGATGAACAGAGTTCCACCCAGCACACCAAAGCTCAAAATACTCACCCCACAAGACAGTAAAGACGAAAGTCCAAAACAAGTTAAGAGCGCAGAAAAAAGGATCACATCACCGCGCTTAGAGGCGCTAAAGGTGTCATTTAAATCTCTACAAAATCGTATGGCGCAAGTGAGCTCTTCAAGAAATATACCTACTGAGCTAATCACAAAGAAGGAGACTTGGGTTTGCTTAGAAAAAATCAATAACTTCATCACGGAAGTTTCAGAAAACCAAGGCAGATCCCAATCACTTAAAGCGATAAGCTCTGCTAGCAAACATTGGGGAGAAAAAGATTCAAGCGTAGAGATGTTAATTGGTGTTGAATTAAAAAATTATCTAAGTCAAGCATCGTTGAAAGATGTGCTGGCACTCAACAAGAATTTAGAGCGTGTTTGGCCAAATATTAAGGCAGAAGATGAAAACATTCTGACTATATTTCGTACGCATGTTGCCAACCATCTCATGGTGTTACGGGCAAGCACACAACCTTTTGTCATCCCTATGCAGTCGTTGAAGCCGCCATTGATACAAGAACTTTTGACATTATTAGTGGAATCTGAAATCGGGTTAGCGCTCAAAAAACCAACTGAATCCGGGATTACGTCAGCAACTGCAACTGCAACTGAGAGCAAAAAATCATCAGAAGAATCTACAAAAAAAGACATAACCCACTCTTGCTGGAAAGACTTAGAAAGAGCAAGTTTCAAATACAGAGATGAAGAAGGTCAATTAAAGCCACTTTATGATGCCTCTGGGTGGGACCCGGCAAAAGACGACCGTGATCAGCGCAAACTCAGTGCCATAGAGAAATGGCGAACTCTTGCGGGTGGTGACAGCGATGTCATGCTACGCAGTTCTAATCAAGCACAACAAGGCCTGTTTGGGTCTGTATTAGTTTTGCTTCAAACCAGCAACCAAACACCGATTAAATTTCAAGAAGATGCACTAGCAATGGACGGGGAGAACGGATATGTTTTGATTCCAGCAGAGACAGTTGGTTTTCCTACAGGTGGCAAGGAAAAGCTTAACTACACACTGAGCAGCAATGGCAAAGGGGGAATAAAAATAGAAGCTGATTACTCGAAGTCTGAAAATATTTTTTTTAATTCAGTAAGCTTACAGACATCAAGCATGATGGAAATTAATCCCAAAAGGAGTTCATTTGCAATAAGCTTAGTATTAGATATTCCAAAGACGGGTCCAATCACTGTAGAAAAAGCGCAATATGCTTTGAGTATTGATTTCTCTGATCCAAGTTTGAGTAAAAGTACAGCGGACACAGAAAGTAAGAGCGCTCAGCCAATCAAATCAGATGGCTAGACTTAGCTGTCGTGCAGACAAAAAATCTGCACTGTTAAAAACCAGACTAAAAAATTGCCCATTTCAAATATCAATCAAGGGTATTGATGAAATGAAAATAGAAAAAGCCACCAGTCTTGCGACTGGTGGCTTTAAATATTGGCGGAGCGGACGGGACTCGAACCCGCGACCCCCGGCGTGACAGGCCGGTATTCTAACCAACTGAACTACCACTCCTGGTAGATAGCGTTTAGCCTGTAAATTTCTCTACAAACCGAAGTGCTAAAGACTTCTTACCTAAACACTTTGCTTTTCAGCAAAATGAATATTGGCGACCCTACGGGGATTCGAACCCCGGTACTCACCGTGAAAGGGTGATGTCCTAGGCCTCTAGACGATAGGGTCATAACCTTGGAACATTTCTGCTCAGCCTATGAGTTTAACCTCAAAAACCACTCAGAAAACTAACAAAATACAAATAAAACCAACAAAATCTTTTCAGCGTTTTGGTGGAGGTAAACGGGATCGAACCGATGACCTCTTGCATGCCATGCAAGCGCTCTCCCAGCTGAGCTATACCCCCTTCAAAGACTAAGTAATTAACTACTTATTCACTGCTGAGCTTTAAATTATAGCTTGGAAATATTGCCCGATTTCAAAGTTTCAAAAGATTAATCACAACTTCTTTTTTCATCAACTCCAAGCTCGCATCAATCGACGGTGTTTGCGGTGTGCCCATTACCAACACCCGCACCGGCATGGCCAGTTGCGGCATTTTCAGACCACACTCTTGCAGCACTTGTTTGATGGCCGCTGCAATGGCTTGGCGATTCCATTCACAGTTAGCTAAGGCCTCGGCTAGCTTAGCCAGCGCCGGCTTGACGGCATCGGTGACGTGCGTTGCAAGGTCGATTTCACTGGCACTAGCACCACCGACTAAAACCTTAAGCCAAGCGGCCAACTCAACCAAAGTAGCGCAGCGATCTTTAAACAAGCCGCAACCGCGCACCAAACGATCTTGGCCTAAGGCCTGCATCACAGCGTCATCTAAAAAAGGCTGAACCAAAACGGCTAATGCCTCATCGCTACTGGCTTTGAGGTGTTGGGCATTAACCCAGCGCAGTTTGGCCTCGTCGAATTGGGCTGCGCTTTTGCCCAAGTGGTCTAGGCTAAACCACTCCAGAAATTGTGCGCGACTAAAAATTTCATCATCACCATGGCTCCAGCCCAAGCGGGCTAAGTAGTTAAGCATGGCATCGGGCAGATAACCCTCGGCGGCGTATTGGGTAACGGGCTTAGCGCCATTGCGCTTACTCATCTTCTCGCCCAGCTCATTGAGCACAGTAGGCAAATGCGCATAAACCGGAACCTCGCGGCCCAGGGCGCGAAAGATGTTGATCTGGCGCGGCGTGTTGTTGATGTGGTCGTCGCCGCGAATCACATGCGTAATACCCATATCCATATCGTCAACGACGACGCAAAAGTTGTACGTGGGTGTGCCCATTAACTCGCCCGGCTGAGCGGGTCTGGCGATCACCAAGTCGTCGAGTTCGTCGTTACTCACTTCGATACGGCCTTTGACTTTGTCATCCCAAGCAACAGAGCCGCCTTGCGGATTTTTAAAGCGCAGCACCGGTTGCACGCCTTCGGGCACGGGCGGCAAGGTTTTGCCTGGTTCGGGGCGCCAGCGGCCGTCGTAGCGCGGCTTTTCTTTGTCTAGGGTTTGCTGCTCACGCAGCGCGTCTAGCTCAGTCATGCTCATATAGCAGGGGTAGACATGGCCACCGGCTTGCAGCTCTAGCAGCACTTCTTTGTAGCGTGCGATGCGCTGCATTTGATAAACCGGGCCTTCGTCATAGTCAAGCCCAAGCCAGCGCATACCCTCCAAAATCACATCAACGGCGGCTTGCGTAGAGCGCTCAACATCGGTGTCTTCAATCCGCAAAATAAAATCGCCACCACTAGAACGCGCAAACGCCCATGGGTAAAGGGCTGAGCGAATATTGCCCAAATGAATAAAGCCGGTGGGTGACGGCGCAAAGCGAGTTCTGGTTTTAATCGTCATAGTTTTAAAAATTCTCTCAGACCGACAGACTGTCTAGGCCACGCGCCAAATCGGCTTTGAGGTCATCAATGAATTCCAAGCCGACGGCCACACGAATCAAGCCTTGGCTTATACCGGCCGACTGACGCTGGGCCTCAGACAGCCGTCCGTGCGAGGTAGTCGCTGGATGGGTAATCGTGGTTTTGGTATCGCCAAGATTGGCGGTGATACTGCAAACCAAAGTCGAGTCAATCACATGAAAAGCGTTTTTGCGTACGCTCTCAACATCCGCGCCCTTGACATCAAAAGACAACACCGCACCGCCGCAGCCTTGGCCATTAATGGTTTGCTGACGCATGGCCAATTCATGTTGCGGGTGGGACGCCAAACCGGGATAGTAGACCCGCGCCACCGCTGGCTGCGCTTCCAGCCAAGTCGCAAGTTCCAGTGCGCCAGCGCTTTGTGCTTGCATACGGATAGACAAGGTCTCCATGCCTTTGAGCACAACCCACGCATTAAACGGCGAGAGCGACATACCGCCGCTGCGCATCACGGGTATGAATTTTTCATCTATGAGTTTTTTCGTGCCGCAAATCGCGCCAGCAATCACGCGGCCTTCGCCATCTAAGTATTTGGTGCCGGAGTGGGTGATCAAGTCAGCACCCATAGTCACTGGCCGGCACAATGCGGGCGAGCAAAAGCAGTTATCGACGGCCAGCAAAGCGCCAGCGGCATGCGCGATATCGGCGAGTCCTTGAATGTCACACACTTCAGTCAGTGGATTGGTCGGAGTCTCGGCGAACAGCAGCTTGGTGGTCGGGCGCACCGCTGCTTGCCACTCGGCTAAATCGGTCTGGGAAACAAAACTGCTTTCAACCCCAAACTTAGCGAACTCACTGCCAATCAGCTTGATCGTCGAGCCAAACATAGAGCGCGAGCAAATCACATGGTCGCCGCTTTTCAACAGCCCAAAACACATCAGCATGATGGCGGACATGCCGCTAGACGTGCCTATGCAGGCTTCTGTGCCTTCCAGCGCAGCCAGACGTTTTTCAAAACTGGTGACGGTCGGGTTGCTAAAGCGTGAATAGGTGTAGCCCTCTTCTTCGCCGGAAAAGCGCCGCGCGGCAGTGGCAGCATCAGGTTGCACAAAGCTGCTGGTGAGGTAGAGCGCTTCTGAGTTCTCGCCATACTGGCTTTTATCAGCGGCTACGCGCACGGCCAAGGTGTCGCGGTGCAGGCCTTCGGGTAATTTCTTCTCTGTCATTGTGATTTACTCCTGTGGGTTGGGCAGCGCTAGGCGGGAGACATCGACGTCGCCATCCTCGCTGCTGTCCACGCGTTGCGCGTTCATTTTTGCAATCGTCTCGACGGTGATGTCGCCGGTGATGTAGACGCCATCAAAGCATGAGGCATCAAAGCCATTAATTTTTTTACTCAGCGAGCCAATCGCCCGCTTCATGCCTTCGACGTCTTGGTAAATCAGCGCATCGCAGCCAATGACTTGGCGAATTTCTTCTACCGTGCGGTCGTGTGCGACCAATTCATTCGGCGTAGGCATATCAATGCCGTAGACGTTGGGAAAGCGTACCGGCGGCGCAGCGCTGGCGAGATAAACTTTTTTAGCACCTGCATCGCGCGCCATTTGCACGATCTCACGACTGGTGGTGCCGCGCACGATGGAGTCGTCTACCAACAATACGTTGCGACCCTTGAATTCGCTGGCAATCGCGTTAAGCTTTTGGCGCACCGATTTTTTGCGCACGCCTTGGCCCGGCATGATGAAGGTACGGCCGACGTAGCGATTTTTAACAAAGCCTTCGCGGTAGGGAATGCCGAGCAAATGCGCAAGTTGGGAAGCACTCGGGCGGCTCGACTCGGGGATGGGAATAATCACATCTATCTCGTTGGGCGGGACGGTGGAGATCACGCGCTTGGCTAAGGTCTCGCCTAAATTGAGACGCGCCTGATAAACCGAAATACCGTCGAGCACCGAGTCTGGCCGTGCCAAATAAACAAACTCAAAAATACATGGCTTGAGCTCGGTTTTTTCCGCGCACTGCTGGGCGTGAACCACGCCGTTCAAATCTACAAACACCGCCTCACCGGGCTCAATATCGCGGTCAAGCTGATGCAGCGTGCCTTCAAGCGCCACCGATTCGCTGGCTACCATGACGGTTAAGCCGGCTTCGTTCTCGCCGTGCCCAATGCACAGCGGGCGAATTCCAAACGGATCGCGAAAAGCCAACATGCCGTGACCAGCTATCAACGCCACCACAGCGTAAGAGCCTTTAATGCGCTTGTGCACGCCGCGCACGGCGGCAAATACATCAGCCGGAGTGAGCGACAAGCCGCGCGTGGTTTTTTCTAACTCGTGCGCCAACACGTTGAGCAGCACCTCGGAGTCGCTCTCGGTATTGATATGCCTGTGATCGGTATTGAACAGTTCGGTCTTTAACTCGGCCGCATTGGTTAGGTTGCCGTTATGTGACAACACCAAACCAAACGGTGCGTTGACGTAAAACGGTTGTGCTTCGTCTTCGCTGTAAGCGTTACCCGCTGTTGGATAACGCACTTGGCCCAGACCCACATTACCCGGCAAAGCACGCATATTACGGGTGCGAAACACATCTTTGACCATGCCTTTGGCTTTGTGCATGTAGAACTTGTGGCCCTGCTGCGTGACGATGCCAGCGGCATCTTGGCCACGGTGCTGCAGTAGCAACAAACCGTCATATATCAACTGGTTGACCGGGGCTTTGCTAACGACGCCGACTATTCCGCACATGGTGATCCGATCATGATTTCAAAAAAATAAAAACTAATTCAAGAAGGCTGCAAAGCGCTCTGGCAACATGGGCTTGATGGTGGTCAGCGTGCTGGCCAGTACCGCCGCGCCCTTCGATTCCCGCCACCAGTCGCTGCTGTTTAAGCTGGTCATATTCATCACCACCGTGGCGACCAGCAGCAATATCAAACCGCGCACTAAGCCAAAAGCCGCGCCCATGGTGCGGTCTACTGGCCGCAGGCCAATCGCCTCAACCATCTTCTTTAAAACAACGGCGAACAAACCGGCGAGAAAGATGGCCGCAATAAAAACCAAAACAAACGCAGTGGCGTAACGCGCCGACTGGCTCAGAGACTGAATCGGCAACATCAGCGCTACGCTGGGTGCAATCCACTGCGCCGCATAAAAAGACGCGGCCCAGCCGAGCACCGACAACACCTCATAAACCAAGCCACGCAAAGCGCCCAGCAACATGGAGGCGAGCAGCAAAGCAAGAATAATCCAGTCAAGCGAGGCCACGACTGCCTTGGCAAAACATCACAGGGTCAAGATCGCAGCGGGCAGATCAAGCGTCTTGATCTTGCCAGCGGCTTTTTCTGCATCTGCACGATTGGTGAACGGACCAACACGCACTCGGGTGCGACTGCCCTCAGATGTTTCTATTAACTGGGTATAGGTCTTGAGTCCGGCTTTTTCTAGCTTGGCGCGAATCTCGCGGGCTTTGGATGCATCGGCAAACGCGCCTACCTGCACGATTAATCTCGACTCGCTGGCAGCAGATTCAACCGGATTGGTCACTGCTGGTGGGGTGGCTCGACCTTCAAGCAAAGCCTTTGCACGCGCGCCGTCTTTGGACAGCGCCACGGGTTTGTCCTCAAGAGTTTTGGCTTCAGCTTTAAGGCTGGGCTTGACCTCAGCGATTGGCGCTTGAACAACGGCCGGACTGACGGGCTTTGGCTCAACAAGTATTTCTTCTTTGGGAGACAGGCCAGCGCTAGGTGTCAATTTTTCAGCGGCTGGCACAGCGCTAGTGGCAACCGGCGCTGGTGCTGTAGGGACAGGCACAGCGCTAGGTGTTTCGGCCGTCGGCGACGTGGCGATATTGGTCTGAGCGGCCGGCACCACCAACGGCTTGAGAGTGTTTTTTCCGGGAATCTCAATCGCAATATCAATCGCAATCGGCCGTGGTTGAGTATCGAAAAGCAGAGGAAAAACCACAATGCCTATCAAAACCAGCAAGGCCGAGCCTATAAGCCGGTGCTTGGCGCGTTGACGTACGACTTCCAGACTCTCGGTTTGCGTGCCCGAAGTGGCATTGGAAGGTGCGGCTGCGCTAGTACGGCGAAAGTTAAAAAGCGACATGGTGCGAGGAGGTTTTCTGTAGGCTTTTAAGTGCTGAAGTGCTTGTAATTAAAGTCAAAGGCAAACTCGGCAAAGACAAACCGCAGCCTCAGCCAGGCTTAAACCGTCATATGCTTGGCTAAAAGACGCGGCACGCCATCTTTTAAAATACCACCCACTGTGTAGAAAGAACCAAAGACAACGATTCTATCAGCGGGGTCTGCTGCGGCTATTGCTGCTTGCAAGGCTTGCTCAGGACTAGAGAAAGAAAGCGTGAGCACATCTTTACGAGTTTGTTGCGCCAAAGACTTAGCCATTAAATCCGCGCCGCTAGCCGCTCTGGGTGTGGGTAAATCAGTGAAATACCATTTATCAATCAAAGGATTAATGCGTGCAAACATGGTCTCAAGATCTTTATCGCCCATAGCGCCAAAGATTCCATGCGTGCAAGGGTAAAAGCCCATTGCGTCTAAATTTTCAGATAAAGCAGCAACCGAGTGCGGGTTATGCGCCACATCCAGCACCAGCGTAGGCTGACCCGGGATGATTTGAAAACGTGCAGGCAAATCCACCATAGACAAACCATTGCGCACCGCTTGCGCCGTCACCGGCAGGTGATCCCGCACGGCAGTTAACGCTGCCAGCACACCCGCTGCATTGACTAACTGGTTCGCGCCGCGCAGTGCAGGATATGCCAGACCAGCGTAGCGCCGACCGCGGCCGGCCCAGCCCCACTGCTGCTTGTCGCCGGAAAAATTAAAGTCTTTACCAAACTGCCAGAGGTCAGCGCCGATTGCGGCGGCGTGGTCCAAAATGCTTTGTGGCGGCACTGGGTCGCTGCACACCACAGGTCGGCCGGCGCGCATGATGCCGGCTTTTTCAAAGCCTATGCTTTCGCGGTCTGGGCCAAGAAACTCCATGTGGTCAAGGTCAATGCTGGTGATCACCGCACAATCGGCATCAAGTATGTTGACCGCGTCTAGCCGCCCGCCTAGTCCGACCTCAAGCACCACCACATCTAGCTTGGCGTCTGCTAAGAGCAGCAAAATAGCTAGCGTTGTGAACTCGAAATAGCTTAAGGAAATCTCTTCCCCGCCCTGAGTTCTAGCCAGCTCGACGCGCTCAAAATAAGGCGTCAAAGCCTCTGGCGTGACAATCTCGCCGCGCACTCGGCAGCGCTCTTGAAAATGCACCAGATGCGGCGAGGTAAAAACCCCGGTGCGATAGCCCGCTTCTAACAATACCGCTTCGAGCATGGCGCAAGTAGAGCCTTTGCCGTTGGTGCCGGCCACCGTGATGATCGGGCAATCAAATGCCAAACCTAGGCGCAAAGCCGCAGCGCGAACACGCTCTAAAGTCATGTCTATGCTGATGGGATGCAGTCGCTCGCAATGGGTGAGCCAGTCTTCAAGGGTTTGCGGTGTGTTTTTCATGGATCATCTATTGTCGCCTTAGGCTGTTGTCAATGCTAAAAAAGGGGCTGCTGCCGACAAGCTAATTAAAGTGTTGGCAGACCCTTTAATGGATGAATGGCAAAATCGAGACATGATTACGTTATATGGAATTCCCAATTGCGACACTGTCAAAAAAGCCCGAGCCTGGCTAGACAGTCAAGGCCTTGCCTACACCTTTCACAACTTCAAGCGCCAGGGCGTGCCACTCGACCGGATTCCGGTTTGGAGTCAAGCACTCGGCTGGGAACGACTGATTAACCGCCAAGGCATGACTTGGCAAAAACTAACTGACAAACAAAAAGCCGATGCAGGCAAACTCGCAGGTGCAATGGCGCTAATGCAAGCAGAGTCCAGCGTTATCAAGCGGCCAATAGTCGAGTGGCAAGACCCCATTACGACGACGATTACGCTGGGTTTTGACACCCAGACTTGGTCTATGCAGGCGGATGAGCTTAAAGATAACGAACGCAGGGCGAGTTTGGCAAAAGCGGCTGGATAAAGCGGCTGGACAAAACGACTAGCCAAAGCGACTGGCTAAAAAACCGTGATGAACACCTTGCGAAGACGAGACGATTAAATAATTGTTTGGCTTTACAGTGAATTTACCGAACTCTCACGAACAAAAGAAGTCCGAAAGTTTAGTCTGCAATATACGTAAAGATAGCCTGTTCAAGTCAGCCGATTATTGCGTCGAACCGTTAGACACAAGTAAAAAGAAGTTTAATTTTTTGAGTCGGTTTTTTGTCAACCATCTCTCACCTTTCAAAGGTAAGCATCATGAAAAAAGTTATTGTCTTATCCACCGCTGCTATCGCCGCCTTAATGTCCATGAATGCGTCTGCCATAGAGATCATGGCCCGCGTCGTCTCCAGCACACCAGTACTGCAACAAGTGGCAGTACCGCATCAGGTTTGCAACAACGAAGCGGTGGTGGTCCAGTCGCAAAAGTCCGGTGCTGGTGCTTTGCTAGGCGCTGTGGCCGGCGGCGCTGCTGGCAACGCCATCGGTAACGGCGGTGGCCGAGCCGTAGCGACCATGCTGGGTTTGTTTGGCGGCGCCATATTAGGCAACAACATTGAGGGCTCTAACAACCAAGTCCAAAATGTGCAGCGCTGCGGCACCCAGACAAGTTACGAAAACCGCACCAGCCACTTTAACGTGGTCTACGAATACCAAGGTGCCCAGTACAACGTGCAGATGCCGCAAGACCCTGGTCAATACGTACGTCTGCAGGTGACACCTGTAGGCGGTATGAATTCGGGTCCACAAACTTATTCGCAGCCAACTTCACCGGTTTACATCACACCGGCACAACCGGTTTACGTACAACCCTCTGTGACCTATATCCAAGAAGCCCCAGTGGTGTATCGGGCACCGGTCTACTACCAACGTCAGTCATACGTATCGCCTTACTACGCCTCGCCAGTTGGCCTATCGGTTAACTTAGGCTTTGGCAGTGGCTACCGTGGTGGTTATGGCGGCCACGGTGGTTATGGTGCTTATAGCGGTCATGGCGGTTATGGCGGCGATCGCCACTGGCGTTAAGCCAAGCCAAGCCGGTTCACGAAACCGCCTTGACTCTCATTGAGCTTTGAATAAATAAAAAAAGGGTGCTGCAAGCACCCTTTCTGTTTTTAAAAACCCTACTGTCTCACAACACCGTCTGCAGTAAAGCGCCTTTAAACAGCAGCGGGCCTTTAGGACCACTGCCCTCGGGTACGCCGCCTTTGGCCTCTAAGGTCACGGCCAACATGGGCACACTGGCCATATCGTTGTGACCGACGGTCAATCTCAAAACTGCGTCAGAGCCCATCACACCAATGGATTTAGGCGCACCGCCCTCTGGCAATGCCCATAGCTGCAATGACCTATCCGGTTGCTCCTGAAAAGCGCCCACGCGTTTGAGCAATAACTGACGATGTTTGGCATCAAAAGTCACCAACATAGACGCCGCCGCCTTGTCATCAGCCAGTACGGCAACATAACGAATCTCTGGTGCTGCATCTAAACGGGTATTCAAGTTTTTAACCTCAGAGCCCAGACTACTGACTTGTTGCCCCAAACTTTGATTCAAACCACTGAGGTTACCCACCATAAACAGCGCCGCCACAGCCGCCAGCGTACCGACCGCCGAAGCGCCGCGCCACAGACTCAAGTTGGCCCACCAACTGAGCGAAGGCTTGGCTAGGTTGCGAGCCGTCTGCATAGCTCTGGCCTGCTTTTCAGCTTGGACTAAGTTGTTAATCCGCGTCCACACCAGAGGGTTAGGCGCAATATCGGGCTGCAGTTCAGTTACCGAAGCCAGCTGACCCTGCCACAGCAGCGCTGCTGCGCGCACAGAGGCATTCACTCTGGCGAGTTCTTCAAAGCGCCGGCGCGCGCCGCCGCGCAGCGTACCCAACGCATAACTCGCTGCTAGCTGATCGACCAAAGTCGGGTTTCGCGTGATATTCATACGCCGCCTGTGTGTAAAGTTTTCACTGTCATATTAATTTCAACTCCAAATCAAAATCCATCAAAGGTTGACCCTTCAAGCAACCTTTGTCATGCATTCACGCAATTGCGCCAATCCGCGCCGTATCCATGTCTTTACTGTGCCCAGCGGCAGCTTGAGCTGCTCGGATAATTCCGCATGACTCATGTCACGCAAATAAGCCAAACTCACTACTTCGCGCTGCTTGTTCTCTAACAAACTCAAGCAGTGCTGCAAGGCTAGTGCCTGCTGACTAGCATCCGCTTGATCCGCTGGGTTAGGTGAGTCGCCTGCAACAGTGTCTGAAATCACCTCATCAAGCTCTAAAGACTTATCAACCCGGTCGGACGTGCGTCTACGCAAAAAATCTAAACCACGACTGCGTACAACCAAACCCAGCCAAGCCATAGGTGGCGAGAGCGAAGCTTTATAACTTCCCGCAACACGCCAAATATTTATAAAGGCATCTTGCAACACGTCCTCTGCCCACTCGCGGTTACTCACCACCCGAACCGCCACGCCGTAGAGACGGGATGAGCTGATCTCGTATAACTCGCGTAATGCGGGTTCGTCAAACAGCGCAATACGTTCTAAAAGAGCGATCAGCTGAGCGTCTTGGCTTTCATTATTCATAAACCGATTGTGCTTTAAATAAGATACGCAAAAAGCACGCCCTTGGATTCACAAATTAGTCACGCGCCGTTGAAGATGCTTGGACACGCCGCCATAGCCTAAAATCAAAAATTACTCTGCGATGGCCGAATTCATCACGCGCCAACTTCCCTCTTTTTTTATGCAACATCAACTTTCATGACCACTGAAAAAATCAACAACATCAGCGTCACCACTTTGGCCAACGTTTACTTTGACGGTAAATGCATTAGTTACGGCATCACCTATGCCGACGGCAGTAAAAAGTCTGTTGGCGTGATATTGCCGGCGAGCTTGACGTTTTCCACAGGCGCACCCGAAATCATGGAATGCGTTGGCGGCGCCTGCGACTACAAACTGCCGGGCAGCGACAACTGGGTGCGCAGCGAAGCTGGCGAGAAATTCAGCATTCCTGGCAACGCCAAATTTGACATCCGTGTGGCCCAAGGCTTTGCGGCTTATCACTACATTTGCCACTTCGGCTAAAACCAATAAAAGAAAGTTAGCAACATGTCCACCATTCTTCAAAACCTACCCAAAGGCCAAAAAGTCGGCATCGCGTTTTCGGGCGGCTTAGACACCAGCGCTGCGCTGCATTGGATGAAACTCAAGGGCGCAGTGCCCTACGCCTACACCGCCAACTTGGGTCAACCGGATGAGCCGGACTACGAAGAAATTCCGCGTAAAGCCATGCAGTACGGCGCCGAACTGGCCCGCCTGATCGACTGCCGCAGCCAACTCGCCACAGAAGGCATTGCCGCTTTGCAGAGCGGCGCTTTTCACATCACCACGGCAGGCGTGACGTATTTCAACACCACGCCACTGGGCCGCGCGGTCACCGGCACCATGTTGGTGGCGGCGATGAAAGAAGACGACGTCAACATCTGGGGCGATGGCAGCACCTTTAAAGGCAACGACATTGAGCGTTTTTACCGCTACGGTTTGCTGACCAATCCAGACTTAAAAATCTACAAACCTTGGTTAGACCAGTTGTTCATCGACGAGCTGGGCGGGCGCAGCGAGATGTCAGCCTTTATGACCCAAGCGGGCTTTGGCTACAAAATGTCAGCCGAAAAGGCTTATTCCACCGACTCCAACATGCTGGGTGCTACCCACGAAGCGAAAGACTTAGAGTTTTTAAACAGCGGCATGAAGATAGTCCAGCCCATCATGGGCGTGGCTTTCTGGAAAGATGAAGTCGAGATCAAACGCGAAGAAATCACCGTGCGCTTTGAAGAAGGCCAACCGGTCGCTTTAAACGGCAAACGCTTTGACAGCTTGGTCGAGTTAATCCTCGAAGCCAACCGCATCGGCGGACGCCACGGTCTGGGCATGAGCGACCAGATAGAAAACCGCATCATTGAAGCTAAAAGCCGCGGTATTTACGAAGCTCCTGGTCTGGCTTTGCTGTTTATCGCCTATGAGCGCTTGCTCACCGGCATTCATAACGAAGACACCATAGAGCAGTACCGCGACAACGGCCGCAAACTCGGTCGCCTGCTTTATCAAGGTCGCTGGTTTGATCCGCAAGCCATCATGCTGCGGGAAAGCGCCCAGCGCTGGGTCGCACGCGCCATCACCGGCGAGGTGACGATTGAGCTGCGCCGTGGCAACGATTACTCGCTGCTTAACACCGTGTCTGAGCACCTGACCTATAAGCCAGAGCGTTTGACCATGGAAAAAGGCGAGTCTAGCTTTTCGCCAGCCGACCGAATTGGTCAGCTGACTATGCGCAATCTAGACATTCTGGACACGCGCGACAAGTTAGGCATTTACACCCGCGTCGGCCTAATCTCGCACGAGGAAAGCGGCATGCCAAGCTTGGGCGCGCCGGAAAGCAAATAAGTTTTTGCGTGTGGTTTGTTGGCCAGAGCCTTCAAACCACTACCGGCTCAGGCTCAAGCATGATGCCAAAGCGCTCGTAAACACTGGTCTGAATCGCTTTGGCCAGCGTCATCACCTCACCACCTGTGACCGGATTGGCTCGGTCACCCCGGTTCACCAACACCAAGGCTTGGCGCTCGTAAACACCGGCTTTGCCAATCGATTTGCCTTTCCATCCGCAGGCATCAATCAACCAGCCGGCTGCTAGTTTGACCGTGCCGTCGACCAGTGGGTAATGCACTATCTTGGGCTCGCGCTGGATGATGTCGGCACATTGCTCCAAACTCACTGTCGGGTTCTTAAAGAAACTGCCAGCATTGCCAATCACTTTCGGGTCTGGCAGTTTGGCTTGGCGAATCTCGCATATCCACTCGAATATCTGCATAGCGCTAGGGGCGCCAGCAGCGGCGTTCCAGCCAGATTGGGCCATTTTTTTCTCTATATCCGCATACCCCAAAATCGGCTTGAAGTTTTTCGGCAAGGAAAAGCGTACCCGAGTAATCAGTGCGCGACCGGCCAAACCAAAACCCGGCTTGCCGCCTTCGCCGTCTATGCTTTGGTGCTTAAAGACCGAGTCACGGTAGCCAAAAGCGCATTGGGCGGCGCTCAGGGTGAAATGCTGACCGCTCACCAAGTCAATAGCATCTAAAGAGTCAAAGCGGTCTTGCAACTCCACGCCATACGCGCCTATGTTTTGCACCGGTGTCGCGCCCACAGTGCCGGGAATAAGGGCTAAATTCTCAAGTCCGGGATAGCCCGACTCTAGCGTCCAGCGCACCAGCTCATGCCAGTTCTCGCCCGCACCGGCCTCGACAATCCAAGCCTTGGCGGTCTCGCCTACTAGCTGTTTGCCCATGATCTCGACCTTGAGCACCAAGGCTTTGACGTCGCCAGTCAGCACAATATTGCTGCCGCCGCCGAGTACAAACTTGGGTACAGCCTTCAGGGAGGGGTTGGACAGCAGTGCATCAACATCCGCATCGCTGCGCACACGCAGCATGGACAAGGCCTTGGCGAGAATGCCAAAGCTATTAAAAGACTGGAGGGGAACATTTTTCTCGACTAACATGGCTTGATTGTCGCATCCGGGCCAGCACCAGCTAGCCCACCACAAAGCCTTGTGAACACGCCGCATTTCGTTTTAATCCTATTGCTAGGTTTTAAGCTTTAAAACCCCCACCCAGATTGCCCACTCATGCCCTCATTTGATACCGTATTAGAAGCCGACTTGGTCAAAGTCAAGAACGCCGCCGAAAACACCGCCAAAGAAATCGCCACGCGCTTTGACTTTAAAGGCACACCTGCCTCGATAGAACTCAAGGACAAAGAAATCACGCTAATTGGCGACAGCGATTTCCAGCTTGAGCAGATCAACGAAATCTTGCGCAACAAACTCGCCAAAGCTGGCGTTGACGTGCGTTTTCTAGACATCGCTAAATCCGAGAAGATTGGCGGCGACAAAGTCAAACAACTTTGCAAAGTCCGCAACGGCATAGAAACCGAGTTAGCCAAAAAAATTCAGCAACTCATCAAAGGCAGCAAGATCAAAGTGCAAGGCGCAATACAAGAAGAAAAAGTGCGCATCACCGGTGCCAAGCGTGACGATTTGCAGGCAGCCATGGCATTAATCCGCGGTGAAATCACCGATTTCCCGCTCAGCTTTAACAACCAGCGTGACTGAACTTTCCCGCCGCCTTGTTCAGCAGACTGTCATGGTCTGCGGTTTGCTACTGTCGGTCCAAGCCACGCTGCAAGCGCAGACGCTGGTACTGGCCGGCATATTGGGCAACAAGGCTTTGCTAATCGTCGATGGCGGCACGCCAAAATCGCTCGCAATGGGCGAGACTTATCAGGGTGTTCGCGTCATCTCTGTCAGCGCCAATCAAGCGATTGTTGAGCGATCCGGCCAGCGCCAAAGCTTGACGATAGGTGATGTACCTATTTGGTTAGAAGATAAAACCAACAACGCCGCGAACCCCAAAGCCACGCGCATAGTGCTCACCGCCACCTCGGGTGGTCACTTTATAGCCAACGGGTCGGTCAATGGCCGCAGTGTGCAACTTCTTGTGGATAGCGGCGCTAGCTTTGTCACCATTAGCAGCGCGCAAGCCGAACAAGCCGGCATCAACTTTAAAGCCGGCCAAGCCACACAACTGCATACAGCTAACGGCATATCCTCAGGCTGGCGTATCAAGCTCGATTCAGTCCGCGTGGGTGATGTGGAAGTCTTAGCAGTAGACGCCGTGGTCACGCCTCAACCCATGCCTTTTTTACTGCTGGGTAACAGCTTTTTATCGCGCTTTCAAATGCTGCGGGATGGCGATCAGTTAACGCTAAACAAGCGTTACTAGCTGCACGACCAAGCACTGCGTTGTGTCGTGTTATCTACCTATATATGAGCGCTTATCGCTAGAGTAAGCAATCTACTTAGTCGATTTTTTTGCGCTACTTGCCGACTTTTTGCTACCTAACTTTGACTCAGTTCCCTTCACCAGTTTTGCAATATTGGCAGAATGTCGCATGACTAAAAGCGCACTCATCACAAAAATAGCCAACGCAATACTGCGCTCTGCATACCAGGGACCGCGGTCGGCCAGTAGATAAAACAGCGGTGCAAAACCGGCACAAGCCAAAGCCGCGACTGAAGAATAGCGCGAAAAAGCCGCGACCAAAATCCAGACCAAAACCGTTGCCAGCCCCAGCAGCCAATCAATGCCAAACAAAATACCGGCCGCCGTCGCCACGCCCTTTCCGCCCTTAAAGCCAAAAAATACCGGGTAAAGATGGCCCACAAAAACTGCAAAAGCCGCTAAGGCCAGCGTGCCATCACCCAAGCCATAACGCAGGCCCAGCCACTTGACCAACACTACCGCCAGCCAGCCCTTGAGACCATCTAACAGCAGTGTGGCAAGTGCTGCGACCTTACTGCCTGAACGCAACACATTGGTGGCACCGGGATTATTACTGCCGTAGCTACGTGGATCCTTCAAACCCATTAAGCGGCTAACAATCACCGCAAACGAGAGCGAGCCAAGCAAATAGGCCAGCAACGCGGCCACAGCCGGGTAAAGATATTCCAAAGCCATCTCCCGATAAATCAATCACTGTCAAAAAAATCTAATCGCATCAAGCGAAACGCTTAACTGGCGATTTTGTCGCTATGAGAGAGCTATCTTCACAGCGCCGGGTCGCGTATCTCCCAGCGAATTTTGTCAATCTCAGCGAGCACCTCAGCACTCAGTTTTGTGCCCCAAGCCAGCACAGCCTGATCGAGCTGAGCCACCGATGTCACGCCAATAATCGTGCTGGCAACTTGCCACTTGGTGTAGCAAAAAGCTAAGGCTAATTGGGTCGGCGTCATACCGTTGGCGATGGCCAGTGCGTTATAGCGGCGCGCAGCGGCCAGCGCTTCTGGCCTGCCCCAGCGCTGCTTGCGTACCGATTCGAACTTAGCGATGCGCCCTTCTGCAGGCGCATCTGGGCCGTCGATACCGCTGAGGTCGTATTTACCGGTGAGCAAACCAAAAGCCAGCGGTGAGTAAGCCAGCAGCGACACACCAGTCCTGTGCATCAACTCGTCAAGACCGTTCTCCACCGTGCGGTTAACCAAGCAATAAGCGTTTTGCACGGTCGCCACGCGCGCTAGACCGTGCTGATCGGCCAGTCGTACGAACTCACTCACGCCGTAAGGCGTCTCGTTGGACAAACCAATCGCGCGCACCTTGCCAGCCTTGACCAAGCCCGAGAGTGCTTGGAGTTGCACCTCGATAGACGAAACCGGTTTTTCTTTGGACGGGTCAAAGTAGACCGCGCCAAAAGCCGGCGTATTACGCGCCGGCCAGTGAATTTGGTAGAGGTCAATCACATCCGTTTGCAGACGCCGCAAGCTGTCGTTGCAAGCGCCCTCGATATCCTTGGCCGTCAGGTCTTGGCTTCCCTTGCGTATCCAATCCATGCCGCGCGAAGGACCAGCGACTTTGGACGCTAACACCAAAGAGTTGCGCGCTCCGGGGTTTTTAGCCAACCAGTTGCCAACAATGGTCTCAGTTGCACCAAAGGTCTCGGCTCTAGCAGGCACGGCGTACATTTCTGCGGTGTCAATAAAATTAATGCCTAGCGCCAACGAGCGGTCCAGTATGTCGTGCGAATCGGCTTGACAGACTTGCTCACCGAAAGTCATGGTGCCCAAACAAATAGGGGTGACGTGCAGGTCGCTGGAGCCGAGTTGAACTTTATTCATGGATATCGCTTGGTAAAAATTTAGAGGCAGGTAAAAGACAAATAGAAGGCACTAGGCCTTACAAAGACACGAGCACTAGCGATTGAGTTTAAAGCCATCGTAGTCGGCATGACGCCTCGGCCTGAATCGCGTACTTGTCCGACACAATTGAAAGCACAATTAATCTACAGTGTTTTAACTGGCTAATGCCGGTCGCGATGTGCCAGCACTGACTGCACATCGACTCAATAAACGCCTCTTAGCGGCCAACTTCCCAAAGGACTTAACCCATGAAAAATCCAATTTTCACCAGCATCACTTGTGCCACCCTAAGCTTGGTCGTACTTTCAGGCTGCGCCAATATGAGTGAGACCGAAAGAGGCACAGCCCAAGGGGCAGGCATAGGCGCCTTGGCTGGCGCACTGCTAGGCGCAGCCACCGGCGGCTCCAAGGGCGCGGCTACAGGAGCAGCACTGGGCGGTGCTGTAGGCGCTGGCGGCGGCTATCTGTGGTCTAAGAAAATGCAAGATCAAAAAGTCGCTATGGAACGCGCAACTGCCGGCACCGGCGTGGCAGTTAGCCAAACCGCAGACAACCGCCTCAAGCTAGACATCCCCAGTGATATATCGTTTGACGTGAATCGCTCAAATATCAAAGCTAACTTTCAGTCAATACTTGATCAGTTCGCCACCAGTTTGAACCAAAACCAGATCAGTACCATCTCCATCATCGGCCACACCGACAGCAGCGGCTCAGACGCAATTAACAACCCGCTGTCCGTTGAGCGCGCCAATGCTGCACGTAACTACCTGATTGACCGCGGTGTTGCGTCCCAGCGTATTGGCACGGAAGGCCGTGGATCGCGTGAGCCGGTGGCGAGTAACGACACGGCTCAAGGTCGAAGCCAGAATCGCCGGGTTGAGATTTACGTGGCTGAGCCCGCACCACGCTAAGCAACTAAGAAGCCACGCGTTGCACCAGAGAGGCGCGGCTCGTGACTTTAAATCGACGCTCTAGCCATACGCGCCGCGAAGCGCGCTTCTTCTTGCAGGCGTAGCACGCGGCGCTGAACTTTGCCGGTAGTCGTCATAGGCAAGGCGTCGAGAAACTCAATTTCCTTGGGATATTCGTAAGGCGCCAACATAGCTTTAACATGGCTTTGCAATTGCTGAGTCAATGCCGTGTCAAAACTAACCGTATCGCCCACTAACTGCGCCCGCGCCGCCGCATGCTGCGGGGACAAGACAACATACGCCTTGACCAACGCACCGCGCTCACTGTCGGGCTTGGGCACAACCGCAGCGTTGGCTACTGCCGCATGTTTAACCAGACAGTTTTCAATCTCACCTGGACCTATGCGGTAACCAGCGGCTTTGAAAACGTCGTCAGCCCGACCTTCGTACCAAAGATAGCCATCCGCATCACGGCGCGCCAAGTCGCCGGTTCGGCACCAACCGGATTCGGATTTCTCGCCGCTTGCATTGGCAAACTTCGCCTCTGTTGCGGCTGGGTTATTCCAGTAACCGAGAAAGAAAATTGGGTCTAAGTCACCATGAATGTCATGTCGGCGCACTGCCACATCACCGGGTACGCCGACTGCGCACTCCAGTCCATCTTCATCAATAACGGCCACTAGGTGACCGGGATAGCCCTTGCCCATGCTGCCGGGACGAGCTGGCCAAAACCGGTCGCAATTGCCCACGACATAGTTGATCTCGGTCTGGCCAAACATTTCGTTGACCACCACGCCGAGCTGGTCCCGGCAGTAGTCAAACACCGCATCTCCGACCGCCTCGCCAGCGCTCATCAAGCCCTGCAAACCCAAAGCGAAATCTTTGCGCGGTGCTGGATAGGCCTTCATCATGGCTTTTAACGCGGTGGGGAACAAAAAGCTGTGCGTCACGCCTTCGCTGACCATGAGCTCGAACGCCAGCTTAGGGCTAAAGCGTCCGTTAAAGGCAACGATGGGCCGGCCAAAATACAGCGTCGGCAGCAGCGCATCCATTAGCCCGCCAGTCCAAGCCCAGTCGGCCGGGCTCCAAAAAACAGCATCAGAATGGGCATTGTCTTGACCATCAAAGCCAAACCAGTTCTGGCTACACACAAAACCAGACAAATTGCCTATCAATGCGCGATGCGGTATCAACGCGCCTTTGGGTTGACCAGTCGTGCCGCTGGTGTAAATCAGTATCGCGGCCTCGTCGGCCCGGGTCTGCGCCAACTTAAAAGCCCGCGGCTTGCCAACGCCCGCCACAAAGTCACTGTCGCCCCGACCGCAGGCCGCGCCCACCGCTACGATGTGCAGCAACTGCGGGCATTCGCCGCGCACGGCTAACAGACTTTCAATAGCGCTCTCGTCCGCAACGGCAAGCACCGCCCCACTGTCTTGCAACCTAAAAGCCAGCGCCTCGGGGCCGAACAACATAGACAAAGGCATGGCGATTGCGCCCATTTGCAGCACGGCCATGAACGCAACCGCGGTCTCAAAACGCTGCGGCATAACGATGGCTACCCTATCGCCACGCGTCACACCCAGCGCCTTGAGCTGATAACTCAGCAAGTCAGCCGCCTGCTGCAATTGGGCATAACTGTGTACCAGTGTGGTGGCGCCGGTTTGGTAGGTGCGAATCGCTGGTGAATGCTGGGTTTCGGCCTTCGCCCAGCGGCCGCAGCAGGCCTGAGCGATATTGAAAAATTCGTCGACTTGCCAACCAAAACCTTGATGTAAGGCATGGTAGTGGTCGACTCTGGCTATGCCGTTAGCAGGCAGTGCGGCTTGGCTTGCCCTTTTTATTACTTTGTTTTGACCGTGCTTCAAACCAACTCCTCATATGATTGACAATTCAGACCACAAATGTACAAAGAAAAACAAATTTCACAACGCGAGTTTGTTCCAATCCGTGGTCTAAATTACCACGTCCAGACATGGAACAATCATCCCGGTCAAAGCCATACCCAAGCTCCGCTTGTGCTGGTACACGGTTGGATGGATGTCGCTGCCTCTTGGCAGTTCATGCTCGACGCGCTGTCTGAGGCCTTTGTCTCTAAGCGCTTAATCATCGCACCGGACTGGCGCGGCTTTGGTCAGACCACGGGTTTGCAAGCTGAGCAAAGCCTGCAGGCGGATAGCTACTGGTTTGCCGACTACCTAGCCGACCTAGATTTCCTGCTTGACCACTATGTCAAAGACCAAACCGTCGACTTAGTGGGCCACAGCATGGGCGGCAATATCGCCATGACGTATGCTGGTGTCAAACCTGAACGCATACGCCGCCTGATTAACTTAGAGGGCTTTGGCCTGCCAGCCAGCCAGCCAGAACAAGCCACTGAGCGCTATAGAAGTTGGATGAAGGAACTCAAAAGCCTGCACCGGGGCGAGTTTGAACTCAAAACCTATGACAGCGTGAATGGCGTAGCGCGTCGACTGATGAAAACCAATCCGCGCCTGTCATCAGACAAAGCTTTATGGTTAGCCGGCCACTGGGCGCGCACGGACGCAAACGGTCAATGGAAAATTCTCGGTGAAGCCGGGCACAAAGTCGTCAGCGCCAATTTATACCGGGCTGACGAGACCCTAGAAATCTACCGTCGCATCAGCGCACCGGTGCTAGCTGTCGAGGCCTCAGACGACTCATTGGGAAAGTGGTACAAGGGCACTTATACACTGGACCAATACCACGAGCGACTCAAACACGTCGCCTCGGTAAAGGTTGAAGTCATTGAGGACGCCGGCCACATGCTGCATCACGATCAGCCAGAAAATCTGGCCCATTTGATAGAAACCTTTTTAGCATGAGCTTGCGCTAAAAACTAATACCGCGACTTCACATGTCTTGCATTTCGGCCCAAATAAACCTATTTATAAAGTCCCTCCCATGACTGGCCAGACCTCAATCGATCAGAAAAAGTTTCACCACATACTCACGCGCAACATTAGTTTGCCGCTGGCTTTGGGCACACTCAGCGGAATACTGTTTCTCGGTCTGACTATGTTTTTGATCTCTACTTTGAACTGGGTGGAGCACACCCAGAAAGTCATGAGTAACGGCAATGAAGTGGGTAGGTTGAGCTCTGAGATGGAAGCGAGCATGCGCGGTTTCTTGATCTCCGGCGATGAGTCTTTTTTACAGCCCTACAACGTTGCGCGAGCGCGCAGCAGCAGTCAAATCTTAGAATTAACCGAACTGGTGAATGACAATCCAGCTCAGCTTGAACACATCAGACATGTCGCCGCTCTGCAACTACAGTGGAACGAATACGCTCAAGACATCATCGCCAAGCGCCGCCAAAATCTGCCTTACCTTGAACTGGTGGCGAGCAAAACCGGCAAGATTTTGAGCGATGAAATTCGCAACGAACTGTCCTTATTTGATGACGCTGAAGAGCGCCTACTCATAGCGCGTAATCAAAGCGCAAAAAGCACCTCGCTATGGATTGTGCTGGGTTATCTTGTGTTTTCTTTGGGTATCAGCGCACTGCTGGCATTAATGGGTAGGCGTGAGCTGGTCAAACTCTCTGTGGCCTATGGCACAGCGCTTGATCAGCAAGACAAAGACGCCCGCGTTCTAGAACAACTGGCCTGGCTGCGCGATGGCCAATCGCACTTGGCTGAGCAAATGATTGGCCAAAAAACGCTAATGCTACTGGGCGAGACGGTGCTGGACTTCAGTGCGCAATATTTAGGCATCGCAGTCGCTGCGCTATATGTCAGGCATGAAAACGGCGACTTACGGCGCGTCGCGTCTTACGGCTTTAGTCTGAATGAGAAAAACTCGGCACAAAGCTTTTACACCAACGATGGTTTGGTCGGCCAAGCCGGACGCAGTTGCAACGTGCTGCAACTGGACGATTTGCCAGAGAACTATCTCAGAGTTGGCTCCGGCCTAGGTTATGGCGCACTGCGTCACGTACTTCTCATTCCTTTGGTTCACGAGGGCGAAGTCAAAGGCGTCGCCGAACTTGGCTTTTTACGTCCACTGGTGGCGCGCGACCTTGAATTTGTCAAACTCATCGCCGGCAACGTAGGCACTGCGATCCATGGTGCGCAATACCGCGATCAAAGGCAAGCACTGCTGGCCCAAGCGCAGCAGCTCAATGAAGAACTGCAAGTGCAGCAAGAAGAATTGCGCACAGCCAACGAGGAGCTTGAGGAGCAGTCGCGAACGCTCAGAGAGTCCCAGATCAACTTAGAAAAGCAAAAAAACGAGCTCGAAAATACCAACCATCAGTTAGCCCATCAAACCATGGCGCTGGATCAAAGAAACTCTGACCTGACCGAAGTGCAAACCGCGCTGGAGCAGCGAGCCATAGAGCTAATCAGTGCAAGCCGCTACAAGTCTGAGTTTTTGGCCAATATGTCGCATGAACTGCGTACTCCGCTTAACAGCTCACTGATACTGGCCAAGCTGCTGGCTGACAATTCTAAGGGAAACCTCGATGCGGAGCAGATCAAGTTTGCGCAGTCTATCTATTCAGCGGGAAATGACTTGCTCAACCTGATTAACGACATCTTAGATATCTCCAAGGTCGAAGCTGGAAAGCTTGAACTGACGCCTGAAAACATACGCATATCCAAGCTACTCGATTCACTGAAAGACACTTTCGAGCCCTTGGCCGGTCAAAAGCAACTTAAGTTTGTACTGAACTCCCATGTCGATGCGCCTAGTGTGCTGGTCAGCGACCGCCAGCGGGTGGAGCAAATTCTCAAGAATTTGCTCTCTAACGCCATCAAATTTACCGAGTCGGGCGAAATCAGCCTAACCGTCTCAGCGCTTGACGACGGCCAGATAGCCTTTGCAGTGTGCGACTCCGGCATAGGCATACCGGCCCACCAACAACAAATAATTTTTGAAGCCTTTCAGCAAGCCGACGGCACGACCAGCAGGCGCTATGGCGGCACTGGTCTGGGCTTGTCAATATCGCGTGACTTAGCCGCATTACTAGGCGGCAAAATCAGCGTCCAAAGCAGTCAAGGCCAAGGCAGCGTGTTCACCTTGCAACTTCCTGCCAAGTGGCATGAGCCTGACCAAGACAAGCCAGATTCATCGGCACCAGACACCCCAGTTGTCCACGCTGCGCCGGCCGTGAAAGCGACCAACCTGGCGAGCCCAAAAGTCCTCCCCGACCTGCTACCAGGGGTGATCGACGACAGGCAGCAACCCCTAGGCAGTCGAGTGGTGTTAATCATTGAGGACGACAAAGCTTTTGCCCAAATTCTTTTCGACTTAGCCCATGAGCTGAATTACAGCTGCTTGGTCTCCCACAGTGCCGAAGATGGCTATAAGCTCGCCAGTCAGTTTGTACCGCAGGCGATTTTGCTCGACATGGGCTTGCCTGACGACTCCGGCCTGTCAGTGCTGCAGCGACTCAAAAATAATCCATCACTGCGGCACATTCCTGTGCATGTGGTCTCCGCGCAGGACCAAAGCGCAGCAGCTCTGCAAATGGGCGCGATTGGTTATGCCGTCAAACCAGCCAGCCGAGAGCAGCTCAAGCAAGTGTTCAAGAAACTTGAAGACAAGCTGACGCAAAAAGTCAAACATGTGTTGTTGGTAGAGGACGATGAAAGACAGCGCGACAGCGTCATGCACCTGATAGGCGACGGCGATGTGCAAATCACTGCAGTGGAAACCGGCGAAGAGGCGCTATCCCTGCTGAAAGGCATAGTTTTTGACTGCATGATTATTGACCTCAAGCTGCCAGATATTCAAGGCAGCGAACTACTCAGGCGCATGTCTAGCGAAGACATACTGTCTTTCCCGCCTGTCATCGTCTACACCGGCCGCAACCTAAGCCGAGCCGAAGAAGCTGAGCTGTTGAAATATTCACGCTCCATCATCATCAAAGGAGCACGCTCACCCGAGCGACTGCTTGACGAGGTCACGTTATTTCTGCACACAGTGGAGTCCGACCTGAGCTACGAGCACCAAAGCATGCTGAAAACCGCTCGCAGTCGAGACCGAGTTTTTGACGGTCGCAAAGTTTTACTGGTTGATGACGATATGCGTAATATTTTTGCCTTGACCAGCGCGCTGGAGCAAAAAGGCATTGCTGTTGAAATCGGCCGCAATGGCTTTGAAGCAATTAGTAAACTAGACGAAGTCAGCGACATAGACCTGGTGCTAATGGACATCATGATGCCTGGCATTGACGGCTTAGAGACGACGCGGCGCATACGCCAAAACCCGCGCTTTAAAAAGCTACCCATCATCGCCGTTACGGCGAAAGCCATGAAAGACGATCAACAGCAATGTCTTAAAGCCGGCGCCAACGACTACTTAGCCAAACCGATAGACCTCGATAGACTGTTTTCACTGCTACGCGTCTGGATGCCGCACGTGGAACGCATCTAAGCATGAGCAGCAAAGACATGGCATTGGCCGCCGCAGAGCTGGCGGAACACCAAACCGCCGAGGCCAACACGCAAATTGAACTGCGCTTACTCATGGAAGCGATTTACCTGCGTTATAGCTATGACTTCAGGGATTATTCGGGTGCCTCGCAAAAGCGCCGCGTACTGCATGCCCTGACCCAGTTCGATTGCCCCACCATCTCCGAGCTGCAGTCACGGGTGCTGCATGAGCCGGCCATGTTTATGCGCTTGCTGCAGTTCCTGACCATACCAGTCAGCGAGATGTTCAGGGACCCGACTTTTTTTCTAGCGCTAAGGCAACAAGTGCTGCCTCTGCTGGCGACTTACCCGTCGATCAAGATCTGGATTGCAGGTTGCAGTACCGGCGAGGAAGTGTATTCGCTGGCCATACTGCTGCGCGAAGAAGGCTTGCTAGAGCGCTGCTTAATCTACGCCACCGACATCAATCCGAACTCACTGGACAAAGCCAGACAAGGCATTTTTCCGTTAGGCGACATCCGTGCCCACACCGTCAACTATCAACAGTCAGGCGGGCGCTGCGCGTTTTCTGACTACTACACCGCCGCTTACAACGCGGCTATTTTTGACAAGTCGCTGCGCGAGAACATTACCTTTGCCGATCACAGCTTAGCCACCGACAGCGTGTTTTCGGAGACCCAGTTAGTGCTGTGCCGCAACGTGCTGATTTACTTCAACAAAAAGCTGCAAAACCGAGCCCTCTCGCTGTTTCACGAATCCTTGGGTCGGCGTGGTTTTCTAGGCCTTGGCAGCAAAGAAAGTTTGGATTTTTCAACCCATGCAAAAAGCTTTGAAGCGCTGGACAAGTCTGAACGAATTTTCCGTAAGCTCTAATACATATGACTAGCCAAACGACTGCACTGCGGGCAATACCGCTCGACAGAAGCCGCCAAGTTAAGGCGGTTGTAATTGGTGCCTCCGCCGGCGGTGTGGACGCACTGCTGCAACTGCTGACCAGTCTGCCGGCGGATTTTCGCCTACCCGTGATCAGCGTACTGCACTTGCCGCAAAGTCGGGGCAGTCAGTTAGCCGCTATTTTCCAGCAGCGCACAACGCTGCGCGTGCGCGAAGCGGCTGACAAAGAATCGATTTGCCCGGCAACACTGTATTTCGCCGCCAGCGGTTACCACTTGTCGATAGAGTCAGACCACAGCTTTTCGCTCAGCAATGAAGATCAGCAACATTTTTCAAGACCGTCCATCGACTTGCTAATGCTGTCGGCGGCTGATGCTTACGGCGTCAATCTGGCCGGTATTGTGCTGACTGGCGCCAATCAAGATGGCGCAGCAGGGCTGGCCAGAATTCACCGCTGCGGCGGGCTCACCGTGGTGCAAGACCCGCTAGAGGCACAAGTCGCCACCATGCCCGAAGCTGCCATACGCGCGCAGCAACCCGACCTAATCCTCGGTCTAAAAGATATTGGCAGATTACTGCTTCAACTGGACAAAAATTCATGCTGACCGATAACAAAACCAAACTGTTGATAGTCGATGATTTGGCCGAGAATTTACTCGCTCTAGAAGCCGTTTTGCGCCAAGACGATCGCCTTATATTTCAGGCTAAGTCGGGCGAGCAGGCGCTGGCTTTGCTTCTCGATCATGATTTCGCATTGGCCATTCTCGACGTACAAATGCCAGACATGAACGGTTTTGAGCTCGCCGAACTCATGCGCGGCACAGAGAAAACTCGTCATATTCCCATCGTCTTTGTCAGCGCTGCAGGCAAAGAGCTGAACTACGCCTTCCGAGGCTATGAAAGCGGTGCGGTGGATTTTCTTCATAAGCCGCTAGACGTGGATGCGGTCAAAAGTAAAGTCAATGTCTTCGTCGAGCTTTATCGCCAGCGGCAAGAAACTCGACGCCAGCTAAGAGCGCTAGAGAAAAGCCGTCAGGTTCAGGAAGAACTTGTCAAAGAACTACAAACCACCCATGGCGAATTGCAAACTGCTGTTCGCATGCGCGACGACTTCATGTCCATGGTGGCGCACGAATTGCGCACGCCGCTAAACACCTTGTACCTAGAAACCCAGCTGCGTAAGCGCCAACTCGACCGCGGAAATACCGCCCTATTCGACGCTGCTTACCTGAGCAAAATGGTAGAGCGCGATCAACGCCAGATTAAAAGCATGGTGCGCTTGATTGACGACATGTTGGACGTCTCGCGCCTGCGTAGCAACCGGCTCTCGCTGCAGCCTACTGAAGTCGATTTGCCAGAGCTTTTAGGCCGAGTAGTAGATGGCCTATCCAACCAAGCCATGGCCAGCGGCAGCAGCATCACGCTCACGCCGGCCGCACCTTTAAGCGGTCACTGGGATGAGTTTCGGATTGAACAAGTGATAGTCAATTTACTCACCAACGCGCTGCGTTATGGCGGCGGAAAGCCAATCGAGGTTAGCATGTGCACGACCCAGGAGGGCGTGCGAGTTGACGTACGCGACCAAGGCGTGGGGATTTCCGAGACAGACCAGCCGCGTATATTTGAGCAATTCGAGCGCGCTGCAGGCAACGACGGTACTGGCGGTTTAGGACTAGGTCTTTTCATCACACGCCAACTGGTGCAAGCCCATGGCGGCAAACTTGATGTGCAAAGCCGGGTTGGCGAGGGGTCAGTTTTTAGCGTCCATCTGCCTTTGATACCGCCCGAAGAAGTGCGTATGTAACGGCGCTCTAGGGCTATTGCGTTTGGCATCGAGCAGAGCATGAGAAAATAGCCTCAAACGCCGACTGGCTACGCCAGAGCCGGTGAGAATCAAGCCTCAAAATCAGACCCATCTACTCGCCACACAGGACCCTCCCATGGACGCAGAACACATCAATATCATTGGCAATCAACTCGCTGACCTGAGCAACCGAGTTAACGAACTCAGGGGGTATCTTTGACTACCTTGCTAAAGAACGTAAATTAAGCGAAGTTAACGCCGCCCTAGATGATCCAAAAGTTTGGGATGTGCCCAAACGCGCCCAAGAACTGGGCCGGGAGAAAAAGTCTCTCGAAGACGTGGTGTTGGTGATTGACCGCCTCACCACAGAGCTGGCCGACAACACCGAACTGTTCGACATGTCGCGCGAAGAAGAAGACGAAGCCGGCATGCTGGGCATTCAGGTAGACGCCGAGAAAATCGCAGTCGAAGTCGAAAAAATGGAATTTCGCCGGATGTTTAACAACCCGGCCGATCCGCTCAATGCCTTTCTCGATATTCAAGCGGGTGCCGGTGGAACCGAAGCCTGCGACTGGGCCAGCATGCTGCTGCGCCAATACGTTCGCTATGCCGAGCGCAAAGGCTTTAAAGCCACGATTGAAGACGAATCCGCCGGCGACACCGCCGGCATCAAAGGTGCGACCATCAAAATTGAGGGCGAATACGCCTTTGGCCTGCTGCGCACCGAGACCGGTGTGCACCGACTGGTACGCAAGTCACCGTTTGATTCTTCTGGCGGACGCCACACCTCGTTCGCCTCGGTGTTTGTCTACCCTGAAATTGACGACTCGATTGAGATCGACATCAACCCTTCAGACGTCAGAGTCGACACCTACCGAGCCAGTGGCGCGGGTGGTCAGCACATTAACAAAACCGATTCAGCCGTTCGCCTGACCCACTTGCCCACCGGCATAGTGGTGCAGTGCCAAGATGGCCGTAGCCAGCACGGTAACCGCGATGTCGCGTGGAAGCGCCTACGCTCACGTTTGTATGACTTTGAAATGCGCAAACGTCAGGCTGAACAACAAAAACTAGAAGACAGCAAAACCGATGTCGGCTGGGGTCACCAGATCCGCAGCTATGTGCTCGACCAAAGCCGCATTAAGGACTTGCGCACCAACTACGAGACATCGGCAACCCAAAAAGTGCTGGATGGCGACCTCGACCCATTCATCGAAGCCTCGCTCAAACAAGGCGTATAAACCTGGCCGGCGCAGCACCACTGCGCCCTAGACCTCGACTTTTATGACAGGAATAAAAATGAATCAAATACTCGATGAACAAGCGCCGGCCACGGCCATACAGCGCGCCGACTACAGCGCGCCGGCTTGGTGGGTAGACAGCGTTGATCTGTGCTTTGACCTAGACCCTATCAAAACCCGCGTGCTGAACAAAATGAAGCTGCGCCGCAACACCGATCTACCAGTCCAAGCCTTGCGGCTAGACGGCGAAGAGCTCAACTTAGCGCGCGTATTGGTCAACGGCCAAGGCAGCACTTTTAAGATGGACGGCAATCAATTGGTGCTCAGCAACCTGCCCGACGAGTGCGAGCTAGAGATATTTACCACCACCTGCCCGAGCAAAAACACCAAGCTCATGGGCTTGTATGTGAGCAACGACTCCTTCTTCACGCAGTGCGAAGCCGAGGGCTTTCGCCGCATCACCTATTTTCTAGACCGTCCCGATGTGATGGCCATGTATAGCGTGACCCTGCGCGCCGACAAGGCCAAATACCCAGTGCTGCTGTCGAACGGTAACTTGGTCGATTCCGGCGATCTCGAAGGTGGGCGCCACTTTGCTAAATGGGTAGATCCACACAAAAAACCTTGCTACTTGTTCGCGCTAGTGGCCGGTCAACTGGTTTGCCGCGAGCAACGCATCACGACGCGCGCCGGCAAAGACCATACGCTGCAAATTTATGTGCGCTCGGGCGATTTAGACAAGACCGAGCACGCAATGAATTCCTTGATTCACTCAGTCGCTTGGGACGAGGCCCGCTTTGGCCTGCCACTCGACTTAGAACGCTTCATGATTGTTGCCACCAGCGACTTCAACATGGGCGCGATGGAAAACAAAGGCCTGAACATCTTTAACACCAAGTACGTGTTGGCCAGTCAGGCCACCGCTACGGATGTGGATTTCTCGAATATCGAAAGCGTGGTCGGCCACGAATACTTTCACAACTGGACCGGCAACCGCATCACCTGCCGTGATTGGTTCCAGCTCTCGCTTAAAGAAGGCCTGACGGTTTTCCGCGACCAAGAATTCTCCACGGACTTGGCCGGTACCGCCTCAGCCCGGGCTGTGAAACGGATTGAAGATGTGCGCGTGCTGCGCACCAACCAATTCCCCGAAGATGCCGGCCCAATGGCGCATCCGGTTCGGCCAGACAGCTATGTAGAAATCAGCAATTTCTACACCGTGACGATTTACGAAAAAGGCGCTGAAGTCGTGCGCATGTACCAGACCTTGGTCGGACGCGCCGGCTTTGAAAAAGGCATCACGCTTTACTTCGAACGTCACGACGGCAATGCAGTCACCTGCGATGATTTTGCGCAAGCCATTGCAGACGCCAATCCAAGCTCAGTCCTGCCAAGTTTGCTGCCCCAGTTCAAGCGCTGGTATAGCCAAGCCGGCACACCGCGGGTGTCCGCTCAAGGCGTGTTTGATGCTGCCAGCCAGACCTATACATTGACCTTTAGCCAGCACTGCGCGGCCACGCCCGGCCAGACAGAAAAGCTGCCGTTTGTAATACCCGTGGTATTGGGTTTACTCGACGCCAATGGCAATGACTTACCGCTGCAACTAGAAGGCCAAGACGAGATTCACACCGGCAGCCAGCGGCTTGTATTGACCGAAGCCAGCCAAAGCTTTTGCTTTACCGGCGTCAACGCCGAGCCCGTGCCGTCAATTTTGCGCGGCCTGAGCGCACCAGTCGTGCTGGCGTTCGACTACAGCGACGCTCAGTTGCTGCACCTGCTGGCGCATGACAGCGACCCATTTAACCGCTGGGAAGCGGGCCAGCGCTTGGCCGTGAACCGTGCCACCGCCGCCATCAATGACAGCAGCGCCAACCCCGCCGCACTAGACGCCGCCTATATCGACGCCATGCGCGCCGTGCTGCGTCACCCCACGCTAGACGCAGCTTTTAAAGAGCTGGTGCTGACTTTGCCGTCCGAGGTCTATCTGGCCGAGCAACTAACCGTGGTCGACCCACAGCGCGTGCATACCGTGCGCCAAGCGATGCGCGAGCAGCTTGCAATCGAGCTAAAAGCCGACTGGGAAACCACTTACGCTGCGACCCAAGAAACCGGTGCTTATACGCCCGACGCTGTTTCATCCGGCAAGCGGGCGCTTTGCGGCATGGCCTTGACGCACCTATGTTTGGCCGCTGTTGCCGAAGGCAATGACCAGTGGCCAGCCATAGCACTGCAACGCTTTAAAAATGCCAGCAATATGACAGACCGCTTCAATGCACTGTCAGCCTTGGTCGGCAGTGGCCACGCATTGGCAATACCAGCGCTAGAGGAATTCCACGCCCTGTTTAAGAACGAAGCCTTGGTGCTGGACAAATGGTTCGCCCTACAAGTCACCGCACCTGACGTGGGCGGCAACACTTTGCCCAACGTCAAAAAGCTCATGAAGCACAGCGACTTTAGTCTGCGTAACCCGAACCGGGCGCGCAGTGTGATCAGCAGCTATTGCCAAGCCAATCCGGCCGGTTTCCACCGCCTTGATGCAGCCGGTTATCAGTTCTGGAGCGAGCGCGTGTTGGAGCTAGACGCGATTAACCCGCAAGTGGCCGCCCGACTGGCTCGCGCGCTAGACCGTTGGAGCAAGCTGGCAGAACCCTACCGAACTAACGCTAGACAAGCGATTGCACGTGTCGCAGCCAAGAGCGGCCTTAGCAAAGACACCCAAGAAGTCGTCACCCGCGCATTGGCCGATTAACTCTTATTTAACCGAGTAAAAAATGACTAAAAACATTTCTCTGACCCGCTATTTGGTGGAGCAGCAACGCCTACAAGGCCACATCCCGTCGCAGCTGCGCCTGTTACTTGAAGTCGTCGCACGGGCCTGTAAGGGCATTAGCCAAGCCGTCAACAAAGGCGCGCTAGGCGGTGTGTTGGGCACGGCTGGCAGCGAGAACGTGCAAGGCGAAGTACAAAAAAAGCTAGACATCATCGCCAACGAAGTGCTGATAGAAGCCAATGAATGGGGCGGCCATTTAGCCGCCATGGCGTCCGAAGAAATGGACAGCATTTATGTGGTGCCCAACCGCTACCCACAAGGCGAATACCTGCTGCTGTTTGACCCATTAGATGGCTCTAGCAACATCGACGTCAACGTCAGCATAGGCACGATTTTTAGTGTGCTTAAAAAGCCCGAAGGCAGCACCGCAATCGAAGAAAAAGATTTTCTGCAAGCCGGTAGCAAGCAAGTCGCTGCAGGTTACTGCGTCTACGGTCCGCAAACCACGCTGGTGCTAACAGTCGGTGATGGTGTTGCGATGTTCACGCTAGACCGCGAGCAAGGCTCTTTCGTGCTGACCGAAGAGCATGTGCAAATACCCCAAGACACGCAAGAGTTCGCCATCAACATGAGCAATATGCGCCACTGGGACGAACCCGTCACGCGCTACATAGACGAATGCCTGCTGGGTAGCGACGGTCCACGCGGCAAAAACTTCAACATGCGCTGGATCGCCTCTATGGTCGCCGACGTGCACCGCATACTCACACGCGGCGGCGTATTTTTGTACCCATGGGACAAACGCGAACCAGAAAAACCAGGCAAACTGCGTTTAATGTACGAGGCAAACCCTATGAGCTGGCTAATCGAGCAAGCCGGCGGCGCATCGACCAACGGCCGAGAACGCATTCTCGACATTAAACCGTCCAAACTGCATGAACGCGTCAGTGTCGTGCTAGGGTCGAAAAACGAAGTCGAACGCGTCACCCGCTTTCACCTAGAACAAAAAGGCTAAGGCTTAAAGCCGGGCTATACTCAAGGGCTTGTATTAAATACATGCCGCTTTAGCTCAGTTGGTAGAGCAGCTCCTTCGTAAGGAGAAGGTCGTCAGTTCGATTCCGACAAGTGGCACCAATACACATAAAGGCTCATTACTATGAAAATAGTAGCGAGCCTTTTTTGTTGGGGCTATTACAAACTCCGGCAAATGCTACTGCCCACCAATCGTGTCCCAGAATCACTCACAAAGAAAATCCGCGTGGGGCTGTTCTGTTGAAATTTTCACCAAATGTTTACAGGTAGCCATTGGCGACAAAACTTTTTGAACAGTCTCAAAAAAACTATAAACTCGTACTCATTGACGCCGAAAAACTAAGTTGCGATCACTCAGTTCTCATCACGACTTCACCAGTCCGCGCTTCACAGCGGCAGCCAGCAACTGATTGATTCGAGTTTGCCAGCCCGGCCCAGTCGCCTTGAAGGCTTCTAAAACCTCAGCATCTACACGCATATTCAGCGTCGGGCGCTTGATCGCCACGGCAGGACGGCCACGGCCTTTCTTGATTGTTGCACCAGCCCAATACGCAGCCACAGCGACGGCATCGTTGGGGTCATAGGGCTCACTGCCCGTTGTGAAATGAATAGCTGCATCGTCGGCACTTTCACGTTTGACGCGCTCCCAGTCGGTGCCAGTAGGTTTAACCGTCTTCTTGCCAGATTGCATACAACTTCCTTTCTTGTTTTGATGCCCGGCGCAGTGAGATGGCTCGCACTTGAGCGGGCTCACGCAGTACAAAAATTAGCGCCAGCACAACGCCAGCTAATTCCACCATTGCCTCATCCATTAATCGGCCTTCACCAGCCTTTGTAGACACCAGCGTCAACTTATCGGGTGCATCAAATACCAAGGGCGCATCTGCCAGTGATAAACCATGCTTTTTGATATTGGCTGCGTTCTTCTCAGGATCAAAGGTAAACAGTATTGATTAAAATTTTATTTGTTGTATGGGTAAATATTCATAGCATCAAACGCAATGACATGCCATTTGCCGGATTCGGCCATGGCGCCTAACTGCAACCCAACCTGATCCAAAATATGCGCTTAAATCTTTGTCAAAACACGCTTTAGTACAACCAGACTTAGCCACGTTTTACGCTGGACATTGGCCTGTATTCACCGCCAATGGGATAGTGGCAATTGATGCGCGGCCAGCTTCAACCGACTGAGAGAAGACTTTACAAGATTGAATCTTCAAAAAGTTCTGACTCGCCAGAAAGCGATGGCAATGACAATGACAATGACAATGACAACGACGATAGCAAGACCAGTGTGCGAGGACTGATTGGCTTGAATCGACATTCTTGCAATAAAAACTTCGTTTTACTACTGAATGCTGGCCTACCCAGCCAAGCACTGTTGTGACAAATATATCGCCGGGTAAACAACTCAAAACACTCAGACAGACAAGGTTTTGTCACATTAATTGCTAATACGAATAAAAACTATTATCATTCACTCACTTAATTCCAGCAGGAGTGTTTTCATGATTGTGTGTGTCTGCCATCGCGTCAATGACAAAACTATCGCCCAGTGCGCACGCTCAGGCGCTAGTTTTGACGACATTCAACTGGAGTTTGGCGTCGCCACCCAGTGCGGGCAGTGTGAGCAAGGTGCGCGTCGAATTTGGTCGGAATGCTGCCAGTCGATCTCGGTAGCGCACTTGCGCAATGAAAACATGCTTTCTATGCCCCTCGCCGCCTAACGCTGGTTTGCGCTGACTTTGGCAGCACGCGCTCAGCGTGTACTGCCCTGCTCTTTTCTCAAGCTGCGACTATTTTCGCAGGCTACCCCTTTGTCTTTCCAAGAAAAAATCCCTATGAACTGTCGCCAAACCACGCTCGTCCTGTCTATTGCAATGGGCGCTTTTTCGATCAGTGCAACAGCTGCGCAAGCAGTTAACCCGACCATCACACCTGCGCTTAGCGCAGCTGCCGCCGTTAGCCCCGCGACTGTGGTGGCTAACTACGCCGCCCTAGTTCACGCCACTTACAGCGACACTTTGAGCGCAACAAAAGCCATGCAAGCGGCGATTGCTGCCTTTGTAAAAACGCCTTCCGTAGAGACGCTGGCAACAGCCCGCATTCGTTGGTTGGCGGCACGTGAATTTTATGGCCAGACCGAAGCCTTTCGTTTCTACGGTGGCCCTATCGACGGCGACAACGGACCAGAAGGTCGCATGAATGCTTGGCCCATGGACGAAGCTTATGTGGATTCTGTCGAAGGCAAGCCCAATTCCGGCCTCATCAACAATCCCAAGTTCAAGATCACAAAAGCCAATCTGGCCGAATCCAACGAGCGCGATGGCGAAGAAAACATCAGCACCGGCTGGCATGCCATCGAATTTTTGCTGTGGGGCCAAGACCGCAGTGAAACCGGCCCCGGCGATCGCTCCTTCACCGACTATGTCGACGGCAAAGCGCCCAACGCAGATCGCCGGCGCCTGTACTTGAGCGTATCGACCGCTTTGCTAGTGGACGACCTTAGTGCTATTACTGCCCAATGGACACCGGGCAGCAAAAACTACCGGGCTAAATTTGAAAAAGGCGGTAAGGAATCGGTACGAAAAATCATAGTCGGCTTGGGTGCACTTTCACGCGGTGAGTTGGCCGGCGAGCGCATGGAAGTCGCACTCAATTCGCAAGACCAAGAAGACGAGCATTCCTGCTTTTCAGACAGCACACACCGTGACATCGTGAACAACGCCAAAGGCATTGAAAATGTCTGGCTTGGGCAATACAAACGGGCCAACGGTACGCTGTTAAAAGGCCCAGGTTTGGCCGATTTAGTGGCGCTAAGCCAGCCTAAAGTGGCGGCTCAAACCAGCGCCCAATTGGCCGCATCGGTAGCAGCAGCTGAGGCCATTCCAGCACCGTTTGACCGCGCCGTTGTGGGCGGCAAGGATGCGCCGGGTCGCCTAAAGATTCAGGCCACTATTGACAGCTTGGTAGAGCAGTCGAAGTTGCTCGTCACCTCTGCCAGTGCGGTAGGCATTACCAGACTAAACCTCGCGCAGCCTTGAATTGAATTGAATTGAATTGAATTGAATTGAGCATGGCCATGACAAGTTTCTTTGCCACTCGCTTGGCCGTATTTTCCACGCTGCTTTTAGGTGGACTTAGCACCGCTTGGCTGCAAGCGGGCGAGAACCCTGACCCTTTGGGCGAGAAGACTGGCGGCAGCACCACGGTCTACGCGAGTGGCAAAAACGCCTTCTCTTTTCCCTTAGCGTCGCTAGAAGACGAAGAGCGCACCCGCTTTGTAATTGGCAACTCGTTCTTCAAGCGCAACTGGGTCGAGGCACCCGCGTCCACCACGGCGCGTGACGGCCTAGGCCCGCATTTCATTGCCCGCGCCTGCGCTAGCTGCCACTCCCTCGATGGGCGCGGCGCACCGCCAGACTGGTCGCGCACGCTAGGGCCTGAGCCCGACGCCACTGTGGCGCTGTTGCTCAGGCTATCGGTACCCGGTAAACCAGCCGCGCACGAAGGTGTGGTCCCCGAGCCAAATTATGGCGATCAACTCAACAACGCTGCGATTGCCGGTGTCAAGCCTGAAGGGCGGGTGGAAATCACTAGCCAGAGCATTCACGGCCGCTTTGCTGACGGAACGCCCTACACCTTGCAGCAACCCCACTACCGCATAGTCGATCTGGGTTACGGCCCGATGGCACCAGATGTGATGATCAGCCCGCGCATCGCGCCACAACTGGCCGGTGTAGGTCTGCTCGAAGCCATTACAGAGGCAGATATTGAAGGCAATGCGCGCGCGCAAGCCGCAGCCGCAGGCCCAGTCAAAGGCCAGGTTAACCATGTCTGGGACGCATTTGCCAAAGCCGAGCGTGTCGGCCGATTCGGCTGGAAAGCCAATGTCGCCAGTCTGGCGCACCAAACAGCGGGCGCATTCAATGGCGACATGGGCATCACTTCCAGCCTGTTCCCGCAAGAGGGCTGCACAGCGGTCCAAATCGATTGTTTGGCAGCGCCCAGTGGCTGCCCGGCAAAAGGCAAGACTGACAAGGCAGGTAAAGCACCCGAGATTGACGACGACACCTTCGGCCAAGTGGTGTTCTATCAAGCCGCTCTCGCCCCAGTAGCGCGCCGCCAAGCTAAAGATCCGCAAGTACTGCGTGGTCAGGCCTTGTTTGCCCAAGCCCAATGTATCGCCTGCCACCGCCCCAGCTACGTGACAGGTGAAGGCCCTTTCCCGTCCCTGACCAGCTCAAAACTGTCGCGTCAGCGGATTTGGCCTTACACCGACTTGCTGCTGCACGACATGGGGCCGGCGCTGGCCGATGGACGACCAGACTTTCAGGCCAACGGTCAGCAATGGAAAACACCACCGCTCTGGGGCGTGGGTCTGATTGAGTCAGTCAACGGCCACCAACGCTTGCTGCATGACGGACGTGCCAACGGCGTACTGGAAGCCATACTCTGGCACGGCGGTGAGGCCAAACCAGCGCAACAAAAAGTCTTAAAAATGAGCTTGGCCGAACGCCAAGCCTTAATTAAATTTGTGGAGTCGCTTTGAATTTTTTTAACCGATTTAGCCCCGCCTCGATCCCAGCGATCACGCTCATCCTGGTTTTGTGTAGCGCCAGCGTCTACGCCGCACCCAAGGCAGCGGCGCTAGCCGAGTCGACCTACGCGCCAGTCAACGTCATGCCCAGTTATGGCCCAGAACATGCCATGCAAGGCATTTATAGTTTTCAGATGCCAGCACTGGCACAGCGTTTTCGTACACAAAGCCAGCAGTTGCTTCAGGTGACTGAGCGTTTCTGTCAAGGTAATGCCCCGCTGGCGGCAGTGCGCACCGAGTGGCAAACCACTCTGCTTAGCTGGGAAATGTTGTCAACACCCGCTGTAGGGCCCTTGGTGTCACGGCGCTCGCAGCGCCAAATCGATTTCTGGCCGACCCGGCCCAAACTTATAGACCGCGCTTTAATGGCAGACCCACAAAATCAGGTGGATATGGAGCGAGTGGGTACGCCCGCCAAAGGCTTACCAGCGATGGAATGGTTGCTGACCCAGTGGTCAGCGCCAGGTCAAGACAAACCGTCGGTGCGCGATTGCCGATTTATAACTTTAGTCGCCCAAGGCATTGCCGAAGAAGCCGTTGCCTTAGACGCGGCGTTTGCCACACTGGCGAGCAAAAATTGGACTGACTCGCGAACCCAAGCCAGAGCAGCCATGACCGAGTGGGTGAATCAATGGCTGGCGGGCTTGGAGCGCCTGCGCTGGGCTCAAATTGAAAAACCCATAGTCGCTTACCAGACCAGCCAATCCAACAACAAGGATGAGCAAATCGCTTTTGCGAGGCTTAGCATGGCGAGCAATCTAGCCGGCTGGAAGGCACAGTGGCAGAGTTTGTTAATCCAAGCCCGACTAACCGAAGCGCAATACCGCAACCCGCCTAAGCCCGGCCAAGCCTTGGTGCCGATTGAGGCCTTGTTAGTAGGCAGAGGGGAATTAGCGCTAGCAGGCCGCTGGGTGGCCGCGTTGGATAAGGTAAGTGCAACCATGGCTGTATTGAAACCCGACGCTAGTGCGAAAGAGTTGCTGGCTGTTGCTCAGCAGATGAAGGCCGTTAGCCTGTTGTTTCAAAACCAAGTCGTCAGCGTCCTTGGCACACCTTTGGGATTCTCAGATGCCGATGGCGATTGAGCCTAAGGCCACCAGCGTCCGTCTAAACCGTCGCGACTGGTTAAGCCAAGCGGCCATCGCCGGACTAAGCCCTTGGTTAGCGGGTACAGCCTTAGCCAGTCAAACCGCATCGCCCACCAACACGCTGATTGCCAGTTGGCAATCACCAAATTCAAACCATATTGGATTGATTGATGTAGATGCCTCGCAGTGGCGAATAAGCCGCTCACTCGCCCTACCCACCCGAGCCCACGGTTTGGCTGTAGAGGGCAGTGGCAGCGTACTGGCTTTGGCTCGCCGACCTGGCGACTGGCTGCTGCGCTGGCAGCCCAGTACGGGCAAAACCCAATGGCAGTGGATAGAAGGTGACCGCCAGTTTAACGGCCATGTAGAGTCCAGCCCGCAAGGCGATACCCTGTGGACCACCGAAACCAACCTAGAAACCGCGCAAGGCTTGTTGGGCGTTCGTGAGCGCAACAGCCTAAAAAAAATCGCCGAATGGTCAACCCAAGGCATGGACCCGCATGCGTTATTGGTGTTGCCGCAATCGCTGGGCCAGATTCCAGCGGGAAGCCTGATAGTGGCTAACGGCGGTATTCCTACTTTGCCGGAAACCGGACGCGTCAAGCGCGGTTTGGATCGCATGGACGCCTCGCTAATCGCCTTAAACCCGCACACCGGCGCGGTGTTGGGACAGTGGCGTTTGGCCGATCCTTTTTTAAGCATTCGTCATCTGGCCTGGGATCCGGTTTCGCGCCGCTTAGGCATTGCTTTACAAGCCGAGCATCTCGATAGTGCCCAACGCCTAGCCGCGCCCGTGCTGGCGGTGTGGAACGGAGAGCAGCTTTTGCCCGCAACCGCTCAACCCAGCTTGCGAGGCTATGGCGGCGACATTTGCGCCCTGCCCGGTGGCGGCTTTGCCGTCAGTTGCCCACGCGCCGATACGCTAGCTCTGTTTACGTCGGCGGCCGTCTGGCGCCAAAATCAGCCGCATCGCCAAGTTTGTGCGCTGACCGAACAGCGCAACCAGCTCTGGGCCAGTGGACAGGACGGCGTGCTGAGTATGACAACGCCTCCGACCATCAGCGTGGTCAGTAGCGCGGCAAACGCAGAGCGCCTTCAATTCGACAATCACTGGCTCAACTTCAATTAGCCTCACACCTGACATTAATAACCTTCAGGCTTGAAGAGACACAAATACGCGACGTATCATCACTTTCTATCGTTTCCATTGCAATTGTAAAAAAAGGATTTTCTATGACCGGCGACAAACAAGCCATTGCCCACTTACAGGCACAACTGAAAAACGAATTAACCGCTATCAACCAATACTTTGTGCATTACCGCATGCTCAAACACTGGGGTTTTGATAAGTTGGCTAAGAAGGAATACGAGGAATCGATTGGTGAGATGAAGCACGCAGACCTGTTGATGGACCGCATCTTTATGCTCGACGGTCTGCCCAATCTGCAAGACCTAGGCAAGCTCAACATTGGTGAAAACGTACCCGAGATTCTCTCCAGTGACTTAGCCTTAGAGCGCGGCGCCCAATCCACCATCAAGGACGGCATTGCCTATACCGAGAGCGTGCGTGACTACGTGTCCCGCGATCTGCTGCTAAAAATCTTGGACGATACCGAAGAGCATGTTGACTTTTTGGAAACCCAAATCGAATTGATTGAAAAAATAGGCTTGCAAAACTATCAGCAAAGCATCATGGGTGAGATCGAGTAAGTTAATACTCGCCTATTTTTTCGAATCCAATAGGGCGCTAGCGCCCTATTTTTTTTGTGCTGTCGCGGTTAGTCAACCGTCGATACTGACCCAACAAAACTGCAACCGCTGAATCATTTATTACGGAAAAACGGACTGACCCAATCCGCCCCCCTCTTTCTCTAGCGCTAAGGGCTGTTTAATTTATAGCCTTAGCGGTGTGCAATAAAGTGTCTGTCTTGCGCTTGGCGATCTGCCTTCGCGAGCGCCGTTTGCGCGCCCAAATCACGATGCCAGTGACCGACAGCATCGCCACCATCACACCCATGAAAGACATCAAAATACGCCCCGGCATGCCCAATAGCCTGCCCGAATGCAGCGGTAGCTGAAGCTGCACAAAGACATCGGCCGCCGTACCCTGCCACGGCCGGTACTCGCCCAACACACTGCCGTCCTTGGCATCGATGTAGAGGTTAGACAAGCCCATGCCCATGGCGCCGCTTTCATCGGCAGGGTCGAAAAAGGACACGTTGTAGAAAGCGAAGTCTCCGCCGTAATAAATCCCGCTAGGTGGATACTCGTAATTGCGATTAACGGCCTCGGCAGTCGCCACGCGCAAAGCTTGAGCAAAACCTATCGTCGGCGGCACGTAACGACCCAAGGGAGCGGGCGTCTGCGTTTCGTAGGGGCCAGGCGTTGTTTTTGATACCAGCGACATCACCGGGTAGAACACTTCCCGGTACAGGTTCAGGGAAAACGATGTGAACGCCACCACAATAATCACACCCCAAACCCACAACCCACCCGCGCGGTGAAGGTCAAAGTTGAGCTTGTAGCCACCGGCTTTCCAGCGCAGCAGCCAAGACGGTTTCCAGCGTTGCCACCAACTCGACGGGCTACGTTGCACGGGCACTGCATCGCTACGTATGCGTAGACGACGCGGCGTAGTCAGGCACAGCGCAACAAAACTGTCCAGCAACCAAAGTAGCGCGACGCATCCCATCAACCAGTAACCCCAGCGATCAGTACCCCAGAAGGCGGGAATATGCAGACTGTAGTGAACAGTGCGCAAAAATGGCATCAGGCTGCGCCGCGACAGGGACACGGCCTGCGAATCGCGCCGACCAGTTATTTTGGCCGTCACCGGGTCAACAAATACATCGTCGTAGTCCAGCACAAAGGGCTGGCCAGTCGCTGGGTTTACCAGTGGGCGCACGAAAAAAGAAGCGGCGTGACCTTCTTCGAGAGCCAGAGTGATGTAGCTGACCTGCACACGTGGATCATCCGCCTCGACAGCTGCGGCCAATGCCAGCGGTTCTAGCAACAGCCCGCGCCCCGGGGTTTCCATGATGTCGGCGTTGAGCCACTCGTCGAGCTCGTGGTCCCACGAAGTGACCGCACCGGTCAAGCCGGCTACTATCAAAAACAGCGCAAGCGTGAGTCCAACCCAGCGATGGATCAGGGTGAAAAAAGCACGTAGATTTAAGCGCTGCATTTAAAAATCGACGCTTGCGCTAACAACCAAGGTGCGCGGCGCGCCCAGCACCAGATAGTTGGAACCAGCACCACCGGTTGAGGCCCAGTAAGACTTGTTGAGTAAATTGTCTATGCGGGCACGCCAGGTCAAGACATTGCCGTTACCGGCCTCCATCAGATAGCGCGCGCCTGCGTCCAAGCGAGTCCAAGAGTCAAGCTGCTGGGTGTTGCTGGCATTCGCATATTGCTTGCTGGTATTGATTACCCGGGCGTTGAGCGAGAGCCCGCGCACGCTAGCCACATCCCATTCAGCCCCGATATTTAATTGCTGGCGCGGCACACCGATGGCGTCCTTACCGTCATTTTGGCCATCTTGGGTGCGGGTCTGTTTTGCCTTGATCAAGGTCAAACCGCCCAACAGGCGCAGACCACGCGCAGCTTCGCCGTAGACAGACAGTTCAAGGCCTTGATTGCGTTGCTCGCCGTAGGTGCCGTAGACCTGATTTTGCACATACGCCAGCGGCTTTGCAGTCGTAAACAGCGCAACACTGGCACCAAAAGTTCCGCCGTCGTATTTGGCGCCGATCTCTTTTTGTTTTGCATTGAACGGTGCTTGTGACTGACCGCCATTGGTGACCGGTTGACCCGCAAAAGTGACCGGCGCCGTACCGCCCTGCACCAGACCCTCTATGTAATTGGCATACAGCGAAATATGGCTGCTGGGCTTGACAACAAGGCCCGCGACTGGGCTGGTGCGGCTTTGGTTGTAGTTGGCAATCTGTGCTGACGTGTTGTAGGCAAAGCTGTCCTGTTGGATGGTCTGGTTGCGCGCACCCAAGGTCAAAAGCACGCTGTCTTGCGCAAACGCCAAGGTGTCAGCAAGGGCAATGCTCGACGTCTTAATTTTGTCAGTCAAGCCCGGGCTACTCAAGGAATTACCCACGAAAAAGCCGGGTCCGTTTTCAGCCGGAAAAGCGGAGGCAGAAGGCTTGTAAATGTTGCTGGCAAAAGATGCTGCAGAAATGGCGTAAGCGTTGCGTCTGTCGTTGCTAAAGCTGTTGATGGATGCCACCACTGTGTGGCCTACGGCACCGGTGTTGAATTTTCCGCGAAGACCGGCCTCTGCCGTCGTGACTTTGTCTTCCCGCGTGTTGCTAAACCGTATGCTTGAGGTGTCACCAGCGCTGTTAATGAGGGTGGGATTAGACAGTATGTTGTCTTCGTTGCTGTAGCGAATGCCGCCTGCGGTCCACGCCGTCAGACTTGGCGTTAAATCTACTTCGCCACGAAATGTAGCGAAGGTGTCGCGCTCTTTTGAATAAGTCCAAGGCTGAGCGAAGTTGCCTCTGGCATCAGGCGCTACAGGAATCGCAAAAAGAGAAGACGGCGTGACGCTGGGACGGCCCTGTGTCAGTTTGTAGTCTTGATAACCAATGTCTGCTGAGAGTCGCACATCGCGGCTGCGCCAGTCCAACCCAATGCCGAGGGCGGTAAGGTCAACTTTTTCTTGGCCAATCCCAGTTCCGCCATTTCGGCGAACCGCATTCAAACGAACGCCTGTGTCTTGATTCGGGCCGAAGCGACGTGCAATATCGGTCGAAACAGACGCCTGGCCGCCGGTTTGAAGGCTCAGACCGGCTCGGGTCAATGCCTCATTCGGGGCCCGCTTAGGGAGCAAGTTGATGGCACCGCCCAAACCACTGCCGCCGGGCGCTGCGCCGTTGAGGAAAGTATTCGCGCCACGGAAAACCTCCACCCGTTCCACAAACTCCGCCGCGATGTATTGGCGTGGCAACATGCCATAAAGACCGTTGTAAGCGACGTCATCAGAGAAAACCGGGAAGCCTCTAACGATATACACCTCCTGAAAGTTGCCGAAACCACGCGCCTGACGCACGGATGAGTCGTTGAGCAACACGTCAGCAACACTTTTGGCTTGCTGGTCTTGAATCAATATATTGGTGTAACTGGTGCTGGAAAACGGCGTATCCATCACGTCCTGCGTACCGAAAACGCCCACTCTGCCGCCCCGAGCGACTTGACCGCCAGCGAAAGGTTTGCTCAAACCTTCAGCCGAAGCATCAGCACTGGCGTTTACGGTGATAACCCCCAGTGTCTGTACTTCAGGCTCGGTTGTGGTTTGCTTTGACGCTTGTGCATACGTCGTTTGGGTAACAAAAAACAGAGCTGCAGCGACGGCGATGGGCGTGAGATTGGGTTGTAAAAGCATTTCTGAAAATTCTTGTAAATGAGAATGAGTATTATTACAGAAATGTAAATCCTCAAAAACGAAGATGATTGTTTGGGCAGATGAAGACAACCATGACTCACAAAATGCCGTTCTCAAGCTTTTGTCATGCAGCCAAACCAGTTGTTTTAGCGACCAATTTAATGCCCGAGAGCAATCGGCCAAAGCGTGCTCAGTTTTAAATCCAGACGTGTTCAGCGCTATCGATCACTTTGCCGGTAAACCCAATGTTGGTGAGAGTCAGGCAAGTAGCTCACAAACAGCATCACAAGTCAGTGCCACGCAGGCCGCCGCCCACATTAGGGCATCCCCCCGCATGTCAGCATCGCTGAGTATTTTTGAAGCATGAACAAGCAAAGCGTTCATTAGATTGAGACCTTGAGTCTTGACCGTGATTGTGCTGAAACACAGCAGTTTCAACGCGCATCCACCATCAAGCAAGCTGGTTTGTAGCGTGGTAAAAATATTGCTGCCATCTACATCATGGGCATCGTGCTCATCGCTTTTTCTGAGCCAGCGTCAGCAAGTGCAATTGGCTCAACTGATCCCTACGAAGGTGATGCTGATGCTCTGAAGCAAGTGCGACAAAGAGAGGCGGTAAAAGTCTATGACACAAAGCCACTGCGAAATAGCAAACCTAAAGTCTAAGCCCACCTAGCGAAGCCATTTTTTTATACGCTGCTTCAATCGTTCTCAAAACACTTTATTCTTAAAAAACGGCCCGCTGTTTTCATGACCACACCAAAATAAAAACTAAGATTTCTACTTTCATCCGGTAAATGACATGCGATGAATTTAGCGCGGATTTGTACCAAATATATTGGGCTTCCTGCTACTCAGAATATGCACTTTCATTTTTAAACATAGCTTTTAAAAATTAATTCTAATCATCCAAAAAAACTCAAAAATCTTACAAATTAGAAATAGTATTTAAGCGCATCAATACTTACTTATGATTTTCTCCACGCATCTGAAATTAAAAAAATCATTTTGCAAACAGGGAAAAGTCAACGTCTGACAGCATAGATTTAATACGAATAAAAGAAGAATTAAATTTAAAAAAATTTCACTTTAAATAAGTAAAAATATAAATTTAAAAATAATGCTTTAATGACACACATTTAATTGAAATGAACAGAATGTCTAACTATTTTTCGCATGTGTTAATTTTTATTAAAAAAAACAATACTTATCATTTGATAGATATTTGAAAAAAAATTGGCTTTAAAAACTAAAAATACTTGCTAGTCATCAGGGAACAAAAAAATGCCACAAGGAATATTGAGAACCCTGAGCCACGAGGCCTTGATCACAGAGGGGGCCTTGCAAAGCGCTATTTTTAATAGCATTAATTTCTCCTGCATTGCAACCGACACCAAGGGCGTGATTCAGATCTTCAGTATGGGTGCCGAGCGCATGTTGGGCTACGCAGCCAAGGAAGTGGTCAACCGCATCACACCGGCTGATATTTCTGATTTAGAAGAAGTCATAGCCCGCGCCAAAAATTTAAGTCTGACACTTTATACACATATCGAACCGGGCTTTGAAGCTTTGATTTTTAATGCATCGCGCGGCATTGAAGATATCTACGAGCTAACCTATATCCGCAAAGACGGCAGCCGCTTTCCCGCCATGGTATCCGTCACGGCGCTGCGTGATGAAGAAGACCTCATCATCGGTTACCTGCTGATTGGCACGGATAACACCGCTCGCAAAAAGATAGAAAAAGAGCGTACTAAACTAGACCAACGTTTGCGTGATTTACAGTTTTATACCCAGTCGCTGTTTGAAGCGAGTATTGACGCCATCATCACAACCAATCCAGAGGGCATCGTCACCGATGTCAATCAACGGATGGAGGTGCTCACCGCACGCACCCGTAGTGAGCTCATAGGCTCGCCCTTTAATCGACACTTCACCGACCCACATCGCGCACAGGCCGTAATCAGCAAAGCCTTGAGCAACGGAAAGCTGACAAATTACGAGTTGACGGCGCTGAGCCAAGATAAGCAAGAAACCGTAGTGTCGTGCAACGCCGCGATTTTCTACGACCAAGAAAAACGAGTGCGAGGCGTGTTCGCGGCTGCGCGTGTTGTTACGGCACAAAAAGCAGCTGAGCATGCGCTGCGGACCTCGGAGATGTTTTCAAAGTCCACACTAGACGCTGCGTCATCACCGATATGCGTGCTCAATAAATCTGGCGAAATACTGGCCGTTAATCGGGCTTGGTGCGATGGTGCCGATGCGGCCAACAAGCAACCACAACACATGAACTTTAGCAGCGGTATAGGTAGTAATTACCTCGATTTATGTGATGAAGCCAGTGGACAATATGCTACGCAGGCAGCACTTTTGGCAAAGAGCATTCGCAGAGTGATCGAAGACGAAAGTCAAGAATTGACGATTGAGTACGCCGCATTCACAGCAACTGAGAAATCTTGGTTTCTAGCCAGAATCACGCGCTTTCATGGCGATAGCGCAAACGTGGTCGTGGCGCATGTAAATATCACCGAACGCAAAATCGCTGCGCTGCGTGAACACCACCAGCACCGAGTCGTGCAATTACTGGCCGCCAAAGCACCGTTCGAAGACGTGCTGAGCGCCATCGCACGCAATGTTGAAGAAATCAACGAAAACCTGCTGTGCAGTATTGAGCTGCTGGCCAAGGATGGTAGAAACTCTCGTATCGGTGCCGCCCCAAGTTTGCCAGACTTTTTCAAATCAGCAATCGGCGACAAATCGGTTATGGATGACAAAGATGCAAAGGGGCGTGTCGGGCAAGAAGCAATTAGCAGCAGTCAGAGATTTTTAACAAAAGACGATGCTTGCCTTTGTTGCTTGGCGACGTATCAAAAGTTGGCCGATCAGTACGGAATCCATTCCAGTTGGGCGCAATCAATAGTTTCGGCACAAGACCAACAACTAGGCATTTTCACCATCTATCAGCGCCATCTCCATGTGCCCAGCAACGCTGACTTACAACTGGTGCAAGACCAAGCAAGTCTGGTTGCAGTGGCGATAGAAAAAATCCAAGCAGAGACCCAGCAGCGACTCGCCGCCAGCGTTTTTTCTCATGTCCGCGAAGCCATCATGATTACCGATGCAGCAGGGATGATTGTTGAAGTCAATGAAACCTTCTCGCGCATTACCGGCCACGAACAGTCAGACGCAGCCGGTAAACCTATGCGTATGCTCAGTTCAAACCAGCAGAGTCATGCGTTTTTTTTGACTATGTGGCACGAACTCGTCGAGAAAGGTCACTGGAGCGGTGAGACATTAAGCCAACGTAAGAACGGCGATAACTTTGCGTCCATGCTGTCCATTAGCGCAGTGCGTGACACGCTAGGCGCGACACAAAATTACGTGGCGCTGTTTTCTGACATCACGCTGATGAAGCAGCACGCCGAGCAGCTCGAACATATCGCTCACTACGACTCACTAACTCACCTGCCCAACCGCGTGCTACTAGCCGATCGCTTAAAACAAGCCCTGCTCAATTGCAAACGTCGAGGTAATTCTTTAGCCGTGGTGTTTTTGGATTTAGACAACTTCAAGAAAGTCAATGACGAGCACGGCCACAACGTAGGCGATGAGCTACTGGTCACCTTAGCCCAGCGAATGAAAGCAGCACTGCGCAGCGGAGACACACTGGCGCGTTTGGGCGGCGATGAGTTCGTGGCGATACTGGTGGACATGCAAACCTCAAATGACTATGAACAAGTGGTTCATCGTCTGCTCGAAGCAGCCTCAAGCCCGGTCATGACCACAGAGCATGAGCTGTGTGTATCGGCCAGCATAGGCGTGACTATTTATCCACATGACGACGGTGACGCTGACCTACTCATTCGCCATGCAGATCAAGCCATGTACGCCGCCAAACAGACGGGGCGCAACCGCTACAACCTCTTTGATATGGACTTAGAAGAAGCGATGCTCACTCGGCACAGTGGCCTAGAAAACATTCGGCAAGCGCTTGAAAATAAAGAATTTGTACTTTTTTATCAGCCTAAAATTAATATGGCGACGAATGAAGTGGTCGGTTCTGAAGCACTCATTCGTTGGCAACACCCAACGCGAGGTCTGCTTTCACCCGCCGATTTTCTGCCGTTAATAGAGAACCACCCACTGAGTGTGATGGTAGGAGAATGGGTGATTGAGACCGCACTAAAACAACTCTCAATTTGGCGTGGCATGGGCTTAAACATACCGGTAAGTGTCAACATAGGCGCGCGCCAACTGCAAGAAGATGAATTCGAAGCGCATCTCACCAAGGCACTTGAGGCCCACCGCGATGTCCCATCGCATTGCTTAGAGCTCGAAGTATTAGAAAGCAGCGCACTAGAAGACATGAACAAAATCTCACGCGTGATGCGCGCCTGCTGCGCGCTAGGTGTAAGATTTTTACTCGACGATTTCGGCACTGGTCACTCCTCGCTGACGCACCTTAGACGATTGCCAGCGGACGTTATTAAAATAGACCAAAGCTTTGTACGTGACATGCTGGAGGACTCAGAAGATTTGGCGATAGTTAAAGGTGTTATTGCACTAGCGGTAACCTTAAAACTCGAAATAATCGCCGAGGGCGTAGAAACAAAAGCCCATGGCGATATGTTGATATCCTTGGGCTGTACGCTCGCCCAAGGCTATGGAATTGCCAGACCAATGCCAGAAGACAAGCTACCTAACTGGGTTAAAAATTGGCACACAAACCCAGCATGGACAGCATGAGGCATTCAAAAAAAAATCACTTTACCGGTCTTACTTAAACTTGGATTTGCAGCGCTTTCAAATTTACTGTCAGTCTAGGTCTTCACAAAGTGTGAACCCTCAAGAACGCTTTTTTTCCATCAACCGGCGCGCACGTTCAACCACCGGTGCATCAATCATTTTGCCGTCCAAGGCCACCGCGCCCAAGCCCGCATCTTGCGCCAACTGATAAGCCGCAATAATGCGCTCGGCCAGTGCTAGCTCTGCCGCACTCGGCCTAAAAGCAGCGTTAATCGCGCTAATTTGATTGGGGTGAATCGCCAAAGCGCCAGTAAATCCAAACGCTTTCGCTTTACGCACCAGTTGCTCAAACGCAGGTAAATCGTTGAAGTTGGAAATCGACCCAGGCAATCCCCAAGCCAGCATGTCAAACGCTCTGGCAGCCAACGCTATGCGTTGAGCGGGCTCGCTTAAAGCATATGCATCGGGTTCCACACCAAGACTGGCGGCGAAATCTTCACTGCCAAAACCCAAGCCAATTAAACGGCCTTGGGTTTGCAAAATAGAAGCGATATTAAACAGCCCTTTAGGTGACTCGATTAACGCAATAAATTTAACCGTGCCGGGCTGACGGGTGAATTCAAACTCAAACTGGGAAATGAGTTGATCGACTTCTATCAAAATATCAGCGTCGTCGGTTTTAGGAATCAATATCGCATCCGCACCGGCACGAACGGCTGCACGCACATCAGCTTCAAAATGTACGGCCTCATTATTGACCCGTACCAGCATAGGTAAGCCATGAGGACGGACTTGACCCAGTGCTGAAAAAAGCGCCTCACGCGCTGTATTTTTTTGTGTATGAATGATGGAATCTTCAAGGTCAAAAATTACCGCATCCGCCTGCCGGGTATGGGCACTGGCGATAAATTTTTCATTCAAGGCCGGCACAAAAAGTAGGGAATGAAGCGTGTTGAATGAAAAATTATTTGCCATGACGGACATCAGATAGTTCCAAAAATTTAATTCCCCATGATAAGTCACCGGTATGGCTGAGCAGTCATAGCCAGCAGCCAGAGCATGAGGCAAGTACTCCCCTATACTGCTGGACAAAATGATAAACATGTTTAAAGTTGTTCCAGTAGTTGCACTCTTTTTAGTCACCAACCTCATCACCACCAGCGCCCTCGCCAGCACCGCCTGTCCACAGCATTTCACAGGCGGACAAGCGCCTAGTATTAGTAATCCAAAGCTCAAGCCGCGCAGCCAAGAGGTTTGCTTTGAAGCCTTTGCCGTGCTGCATTCCGGACTTAGCCGCACGCCGATTTACTCGGCCGAGCACCTCACCCGAAGTCGGCTAGAGTTAGCCAAAAAACTCTCCCGCAAAGACTCGTTCCACGCCGAGAGTGAATTACCCGAGCGCGACCGCGCTGAGCTTGCCGACTACTCGCGCTCTGGCTACGACCGTGGCCACATGAGTCCAAATGCAGACATGCCGAATCGCAGCGCCCAAGCCGAGTCTTTTTCTCTGGCCAATATGGTGCCCCAAGTGCATGCCAATAACGCTGGCGTTTGGGCCGGTATTGAAGCTGCTGCGCGACAGCTAGCGCGCACAGAAGGCGAAGTTTACGTATTGTCTGGCCCGCTGTTCGATGGCAACGAGATTGAAAAAATCGGCAATGTATTGGTGCCCACGCATTTGTGGAAACTGCTTTACAGCCCACAGCAGCAACGCGCTGGCGCCTATTTAATTAGCAACGACCAAAGCCAAGATTACGCCAGCATTAGCGTGAGTGATTTAGAAACCAAGACCGGCCTAAAGCTATTGCCTAGCGTGAGTCAAAGCGTTCGCGACAGCGGCATGCAACTGCCTAACCCGTCGTCAAGCCGCAGCAATAGCGCAAACAATGCTGCGAGCAACAAAAAAAATAATCCAGAAGTAGAGGAATTCAAGCCTAGCGAAGTCGCGCTTAAGTTGATCAATGAAGTCCTACGCCTTTTGGTCAACGCATTCAAACAAGCCACTTAATCAACACCCAAAGGCCAACTTATGACACTCGAATTTGTGCCCTTTGCCAACGAGTCGGATGTGATTCGAATCGGTGCGGTAGAAATCGAAAACCGGTTAGACCGCATCAGCATAACCGGCACTCTTGAGCTAACAAAAGACCAAAACGGATTGGCTTTGGCGAAAGAATTGCAACAGCTAATCAAACGCACCATACAACTTTTAGAAGCAGAAAAAAAACTACCACAAAGCGTAGCTATCAAGCCGGTGATGAAAGTAAAAAATCCATTTTTGTAAAAAAATGTATTTCTAATTTAGAAAATTTATTGGCTGAAAAAATTACAGCTGACATAAATAATTCAATGCCAACGCAGCTAACTTTCCCTTTCAAATTAGTAAATTTATAACCTGCAACCGTCAAGTCAAGCCCTTGACCGACAGACTTATTACGAAATTTGCATAAACTTTACCGAACAGTTAGATGCACAGTGCGCGCTGCAAATAAAGGATACGGCAATGTCAAATGAGTTAGATTTTTTGAGCTTACAAGTCGCTAAAGGACGCTTTTCAAGAAGAGATTTTCTAGGCCGCGCCGCAGCCTTAGGCTTGTCAGCTGGCGGCGCAGGTATGTTGCTGACCAACACCGCAATCGCCGCTGGCCCGCAGCGTGGCGGCACCATGAAGGTAGGCCTGTCAGGCGGCTCGACCACCGACAGCCTAGACCCCGCACTGGCCGCATCCAGCGTCACCGTCATTATCAATCGCAGCTGGGGCGAAGAATTAGTTGCGCTCACCGCCGATGGCCGCTTAGAGCCAAAACTAGCCACTGAGTGGGCTGCTTCCCCAGACGCTACTGAATGGACATTCACGATTCGCAGCGGCGTTCAGTTTCACAATGGCAAAACATTAACGCCAGACGATGTGGTCGCCACCATAGAACGACATTCCGGCCCTGACACCAAGTCCGGCGCACTGGGCATCATGCGTGAAATCGAGTCGGTCAAAAGCAATGGCGACAGCGTAGTTTTCTATCTGAAAAACCCCAACGCCGATCTGCCGTATTTACTCAATGACTATCACTTATTGATTCAACCGAATGGCGGCAAAGACGATCCTGCCGCTGGCATTGGCACAGGCCCCTACAAACGCGTTTCTAGCGACGCCGGCGTGCGCTACGTTGGCGAACGTTTTGAAAACTATTGGGCAAAAGACGCACGCGGCCATGCTGCTGAAATCGAAATTTTGATTTTGAACGACAGCACGGCACGCCTGGCCGCGCTGCAAAGCGGCCGTGTCGACATGATTAATCGCGTCGACACCAAAGTGATGAGTTTTATTGACCGCATACCCAGCATCACCACACACTCGGTTCCGGGTCGTGGCCATTACTTGTTAATAGCGCATTGCAACAGCGCACCGTTTGACAACAACGATCTGCGTCTGGCACTGAAGTTCGCAATTGATCGAGAAGAAATGGTCGACAAAATACTCCAAGGCTTCGGCACGATTGGCAATGACAGTCCGATTAACGCGGCCTATCCGCTGTATTCTGAAGCCTTGCCGCAGCGTCCGTTCGACACCGACCGCGCTGCGTTTCATTACAAAAAATCTGGCAATAAAGAGCCGCTTTTACTGCGTACCTCAGACGTTGCATTTCCCGGCGCAATTGATGCTGCGCAGTTGTTCCAAGCCAGTTGTGCCAAAGCCGGTATTCCGATTGAAGTACGCAGAGAGCCGGGTGATGGCTACTGGAATCAAACCTGGAATAAGCAACCCTTTTGCATGTCGTACTGGGAAGGTCGGCCGATACAGGATCAGATGTTCTCCACCGCCTATGTGAGCAATGCAGACTGGAATGAATCGCGATTTTTTCACCCCTCATTTGACAAGATGGCCATAGCCGCACGGGGCGAGTTGGATCAGGCAAAACGCACCGCTATTTACCGCGACATGTCGCTAATGGTGCAAAACCAAGGCGGCTCAATTATTCCAATGTTTAACGACAACATCGCAGCAGTTGGACAACGTATTCAAGGCTGGAAAACGAACCCCAACCTTGAGCTAATGGACAGCATGGCACCATCAGAGTGCTGGTTGAAAGCCTAACTATGACGACTGCGTTCTTACCTCTTCTTTTGCAAATAGCCCGCCGCATTATTGTTGGCATGGTGCTGTTGCTAGGCGTATCGCTACTGATATTTGCCGGCACACAAATGTTGCCGGGAGACCCGGCCCAAGCCGTACTCGGCCAGACCGCCACGCCTGAAGCGTTGGCTAATTTACGTAAAGAAATGGGCTTGGATAAGCCAGCGCCTGAACGCTACGTTAGGTGGCTCTCTGGCGCTGTGGTCGGTGACTTTGGCAAGTCTTTATCCAACAACGAGGACATCGCTGATGCGGTTGGCAAGCGTTTAAATAACACCTTGATACTGGCCAGCGCAGCGGCAGCTTTCTCGGTACCGCTGGCAATTTTTCTTGGCTTGATTGCCGTGCGATACCGCAATGGCGTGATTGATAAAACCATCTCTGGACTCGGTTTAGCGTCGACCGCTCTGCCCGAATTCTTTGTTGCCTATCTATTAATTTATTTCTTTGCCGTGAAGATGCAGTGGCTCACTAGCGTATCCATCGTCTACGACGGCATGCCATTAGGTGAGCGACTCCAAACTATTATTTTGCCGGTACTAGTGCTGACACTGACAGTGCTTGCCCACATGATGCGTATGACGCGGGCGGCAATTTTGAGCGTGATGCAGTCGGCTTATATTGAGACTGCGCAGCTCAAAGGTTTAGCGCCTTTCAAAATCATTTATCGCCATGCCCTGCCAAACGCATTAGCACCCATTATTAATGTGGTGATGCTTAACCTTGCGGTACTGGTGGTTGGCGTGGTGGTGGTTGAAGTAATTTTTGTCTATCCTGGACTCGGTCAATACTTAGTCGACCATGTGGCCAAGCGTGACCTACCCGTGGTGCAAGCCTGTGGTCTTATCTTTGCCACTGTCTACATAGGCATGAATATAGTTGCGGACATTGCTGGATTGGTTGCTAATCCACGCCTGCGCTTTCCAAAATAAATTTATAAAAACACAAAACTAATTTCAAAAAAAGTTTTAGAAAAATTTTAGAAGTAAGGATCTCTTTATGCTTGACTGGCGTCGCCTACCGTTGGCGGGAATCACAGGTTTGATCATCACAACCGGTTTTATTCTCACCGCAATTTTTGCACCTTGGCTTGCGCCCTATCCTGTTACCCAAACCGTGGGTGATGTTTGGGCCTTGCCGTCTCCTGACTATTTATTGGGCACAGACAACTTAGGCCGTGACCTGCTCTCGGGTTTAATTCACGGCACTCGCGTGACACTGTTAATCGCAGGTCTTGCGACCGCGCTGTCGTTCACTTTGGGCGCTAGCTTGGGATTTTTAGCTGCCGTAGCAGGCGGCTGGGTTGACCAAGCGCTGTCCCGCGGCGTAGACCTTTTAATGGCCATACCAACCTTGATTTTTGCACTGGTTGTGCTGTCGGTTTTTCCCTCTACCGTCACCACCTTGGTGTTGGTCATGGGCTTGCTTGATGCGACCCGAGTGTTTCGTTTATCGCGGGCATTGGCCTTAGACATCACCGTGATGGACTATGTTGAAGCGGCGCGCTTACGCGGTGAGAAAAAACTGTGGATTATTTTTCACGAAATCTTACCCAATGCACTGACGCCTTTGGTCTCAGAGCTAGGCATGCGCTTTATTTTTGCCGTGCTGTTTTTGTCGGCTCTGTCGTTTCTAGGCCTTGGCGTACAACCGCCAGACGCGGACTGGGGCGGCATGGTTAAAGCCAATAAGGAAGGCATCATCTTTGGAATTCCAGCGGCCTTGATGCCCGCTGCAGCTATCGCTGTTTTAACCATCTCTATCAATCTGGTGGCCGACTGGATTCTCAAAAGAACTTCCAATTTAAAAGGAGGCCGCAGCAATGGCTGAAGTAGATATGTCAAATGAGTTGGTGTTAGAAATAAAAAATCTGCGCGTCGTCGGTACCGTCTGGCCTAGCAATGCTAAGCCGCGAGAAGTGGTGATCGTGGACGATGTATCGCTCAAACTAAAACGTGGCGAGGTCATGGGTTTGATCGGCGAATCGGGTGCTGGAAAATCAACCGTTGGACTGGCAGCACTCGGCTACGGCCGCGGCGGTTTACGCATCTCTGGCGGCGAGGTCATTCTCAACGGCCGCGACATCATGAAAATTGGCGGCCCGGGCCGGCGCAAGGTGCGCGGCCGTGAAGTCGCCTATGTCGCGCAGTCGGCGGCGCTGGCCTTTAATCCTTCACAACGTTTGATGGATCAAATTGTGGAGACGGCTATCGAGCACAACGTGATGAGCCGAGCCGATGCCGAAAAGCGCGCCACAGAATTGTTCGAAACACTCGGTTTGCCAGATCACGAGAACTTCGGTCAACGCTACCCGCACCAAGTCTCAGGCGGGCAACTTCAGCGCGCCATGACAGTCATGGCGCTGTGCGCAGAGCCCAGTCTTATCGTTTTTGATGAACCCACAACAGCGCTAGACGTGACCACGCAAATTGACGTTTTAGCGGCGATTAAAAATGCAATTCGCCTGACTGGAACGGCCGCCCTCTACATCAGCCATGACTTGGCAGTAGTGGCTCAGGTGTCAGACAAAATCATGGTGTTGCGCGGCGGAAAAATGATTGAGCTGGGGCAAACCGAGCAAATCATTGATGCGCCAGCAGACGACTACACGCGTGAGCTGGTCTCGGTGAGTGCGATTAAACACAAGGAACAAGTTTCCGTGACCGCGCCACTGCTGTGCATTAAGGGCATTAGCGCCAGCTATGGCAATAGCAGCGTATTGGCGCTTGACGACATTAATGTAGAGCTGATGCAAGGCCAGACCTTGGCGCTGGTGGGCGAATCGGGTTCAGGAAAATCGACCTTAGCGCGCGTGATTACCGGCCTATTGCCGCCACGCTCTGGCGAAATTTTGTTTGATGGCCAAAGTCTCACACCCGCATTGGCCGGCCGCAGCATAGACAATTTGCGCGAGTTGCAAATGATTTACCAAATGGCTGACGTGGCCATGAATCCCCGCCACACCGTGGCCGACATCATTGGCCGGCCGCTGACGTTTTACTTTGGGATAAAAGGTGCAGAGCTCAAACGCAAAGTGCAAGAGCTGCTCGACGACATCAAAATGGGCAGCGGCTTTTACGACCGCTATCCGGCCGAGCTCTCGGGCGGACAAAAGCAGCGCGTCTGCATTGCGCGCGCATTGGCGGCAAAGCCCAAACTCATTATTTGTGACGAAGTCACCAGCGCCTTAGATCCACTTGTCTCCAACGATATTTTGAAGCTCTTACTAGACCTGCAAAAGCGCGACAACGTGGCCTATCTTTTCATCACCCATGACATCGCCACGGTGACTGCGATTGCCGACAGCATAGCCGTCATGCACCAAGGCAAGGTCGTGCGTTACGGCGGCCGGGCCGAGGTGTTGACGCCGCCGTTTGACGACTACACCGAACTGCTGCTCTCGTCAGTGCCAGAGATGCACCAAGGCTGGTTAGAAAGCGCTATCGATAGGCGGAAAATATCCAGCGCAGGCAACTAAGAGATGCTGTTTAGCGCAGAGTTTCAACACAAAAACTCTGCGCAAAAATGTATTAAAAAAAGACAAAAAGTAAATCTTTTAAAAGTCTTACCAGCCCCTGACGGGCTGGTGAAATAATCTGAATATTCAGCCTGAATAACTCCCATCGCCGCGTCGCCACCAAGGGAAATACATCAGCACTGGCACTCGACTAAAAACCAGTCTGGCGCCCTGAACTTAGCCTGGCACGCATTCAAAGCCAAAGCCCAACACCGTGACAGTATTGATTAAAACGCGCAGCCTGCTCAACCCAAGGCTGCTGCTTGCCCTGCTCTGCGTCTACGTTATTTGGGGCAGTAGCTACTTGGCGTTTAGCCAACTAGCGGATGAATTTCCCCCTCTGCTACTGGTGGGCACACGCAATTTAGTCGCTGGCGGTCTGCTGCTTTTGTATGCCCACTTTACCGCCCGTGAACGCGCTAGCGCGGTGCAGTGGCGTAATGCGGCATTGGTGGGATTTTTGATGATGGCCGTGGCACCGGCTTTTTTAATGGCCGGCATGCGCTACATAGACAGCGGCTTTGCCGCCGTGATATTTGCCGCCGTCCCCATCATGGTCTGCGTGTTAATGGCCGGCATGGGCCAGTGGGCGACCAAGGCGCAATGGGCAGGCACTTTTGTCGGTATTTTTGGCCTACTCTTGATGCAGCACGGCTTTAACGGCCAGCAACAAGAGGGTCTTTGGTGGATGTTTGGTGCAGTTTTATCCTGCGCTGTTGCAGCCGTTTTGGGCGACCGTCTCGACATGCCGAAAGACGTTGTCGTGTCTACTGGCGCGCAAATGTTGGTGGCCAGTAGTGTGGGTTTGGTTGGTGCAGTCGCGCTCGGCGAGAGCATAGATACTTTGAGCAATAAAGCCATCATGGCTTGGCTTTATCTGACCTTTTTTGTCTCAATTGGCGGCTATGTTTCATATGCCTATTTGGTCGAGCGCAGCGGCCCGATTGCTGCTAACAGCTATGCCTATGTGAATCCACCGATTGCACTCTTAGCCGGCAGCTGGTTTTTAGGCGAGACCTTATCCCGCCGCGAAGTGATGGCCACCACCATCGTGCTGATTGGTGCGCTGATTGTGCTGAGCGGACAGCTTTCAAAAAAATCATCAAAGCCAACGCGCGGTAAAACACTTGGTTCTTCAGCGGCTGCGTAGCCCTCACAAAGACTTATTGAATTGACAAAGCCAGCTGGATTTAGCGCAAGACGTTTAAACCGGTTGCTTCGACTAGCTCCAAACTAGTGACAAGTACTTTATCAATCCGCTTGCCATCAAGGTCAACCACCTCAAAGCGCCAGTTCACGCAGTCAACTGTCTCGCCAGTTTTGAGCAATCGGCCGGAGATGCTTTGCAGCAATCCAGCGACGGTGTTATAGCGACCTCGGCTCTCTTCTGGCAACTCACGGATGTCTAACCTAGCCTTTAACTCGGAGATAGGCATCACACCATCGATGAGCCAGCTGCCATCTTCGCGCTCGGTAGCCCAAGCATCGGTCTCGGCATGCGGGCGCAACTCGCCTGTGATCGCTTCCAACATGTCCATGGGCGTCATCAAGCCTTGCACCACGCCGTACTCGTCAACCACTAGCACCATGCGGGTTGAGCGCTCGCGCAGTTGCTCTAACAGCTCCATTCCGGTGAGTGTCTCGGGTACGAACACGGCGGGTACAACATAGCTGGCGATGCGTTCGGTATCCGGCGAGCGCAGCGCAGCGGGCGCCGTAGCAGCAGCCGTTGCCATAGGCAAACCACCAGAGGCAAAGTCATTCGGTTTAGGGTCTAACTGCCAACGCAAGGCCAGCAAGGTGGCGACATTGACCACACCAACCACGTCATCGAGGCCACCACGGCAGACGGGATACCACGAGTGACCGGTTGCACCGGCCTTGGCAATCGCTTGGGTAACGGTGTCAGTTGCTTCCAGCCAGGCGATGTCTGAGCGCGGCAGCATCAACGAGGTGAGCAGTCTGTCGTCGAGTAAAAAGACGTTTTGCACCATTTGGTGTTCGTGCTCTTCTATCAATCCGGCGTCCACGCCCTCCTCTAGGCTGGCGGCGATTTCCTCTTCCGTCACAGCACGACCGGCGCTGTTATCTATGCGCAGCAGTTTGAGCACGCCCAGCGTGCTTAGCGACAACAACCCGACAAAAGGCTTAAAACCAGTAGCCACCCACATCATGGGGCGTGAAACCAAGCGCGCCACAGGTTCTGGATAAAGCTGGCCGATGCGCTTGGGCACCAGTTCGCCAAACACAATCGTCAAAAAGGTAATCACGGCCACTACCAAAGCAGTGGCAGAGATTTCGGCAGCGCGAGACGCTATGCCAAAGCCCTGCAACCATTCGGCTAAGCCACCGCTGAAGGCGGCCTCGCCAATAATGCCGTTAATCATGCCAATCGACGTGATACCAACTTGCACCGAGGACAGAAATTGGGTCGGATTCGAGAGCAGAACAATCGCACTTTCAGCGCCCTTATCGCCCGCTTCTGACATAGCTGAAAGCCTGGCTTTTCGGCTAGATGCCAAGGCCATTTCTGAGAGTGCGAATACGCCGTTTAGCAGCGTGAGAAAAAGAATTAAGAAAATATCCATGCGTATCAAAAGTTGGAAAACGCCTCACCCCCATCAAAGAGTCGGGCAATCAATTGTCACTGATACTTAGACCTGATGATGAATGAAAAACAGGTTACGTAATGAATTACTGTATTGGCGACCTTCAAGGCTGCTTTACTCCGCTGCAGCGCTTGCTGGAAAAAATCGATTTCTCGCCTAGCCGAGACACACTTTACCTGCTCGGCGATCTGGTTAACCGCGGCCCTGAGTCACTTGCGGTGCTGCGCTACCTGAGCGCACTGGGCAGCAGTGCGCAATGCCTATTGGGCAACCACGACTTGCATTTGCTGGCTATCTGGCAGGGCGTACGCGAGCCGGGTCGTAGCGACACCTTAGAGGCCGTACTGCAAGCGCCTGACCGCGAGCAGCTGCTGGACTGGCTGCGCCACCGGCCTATGGCAATGCAGTCTCATGGCTGGCTTATGGTGCATGCCGGCGTTTTGCCGCAGTGGAGCACAGCGCAAACTATGGCACTGGCCGCAGAGGTGGAGCAGGCCTTGCGTGGGCCGCCGTTCAAAGACTTTTTACGCGATATGTACGGCAACCTACCCACAGTTTGGCGTGAAGATTTGCGCGGTATGGATAGATTAAGAGTGATAGTCAATGCACTAACCCGGCTGCGTTTTTGCTCAATAGAGGGCGAGATGGATTTCACCAGTAATGGTGCTGCGGACAGCGCGCCAAACGGTTACTCACCCTGGTTTGATTTTGCCAGCCCAGCCAGCGCAAACCAATCAATCGCTTTCGGTCACTGGTCAACACTGGCTGCCGGCGGCGACAAGCCACCGGTCTTGAAACACAACACACTCGCCTTAGATACTGGCTGTCTTTGGGGTGGTTGTTTGACGGCTGCGCGCATCGGCGTAGCACCACAGTTTGAGCTGCTACAGGTTGACTGTGAGCAGTCCGCAAAACCAAGGAAAAAAGCGCGCTAAGCGCCAAACAAACAATAAGTGCGTTAGCGCCGTGCGGCGTTTTTAAGCGGCGGCTAGCGATCCTGTACAGCGCTATTGGCTGCGCGGATCGCAGAATAATGGGCAGCATGTATCGCCCGCGCTTTTAGCGAAGCATCTGACCACGCGCGCGCTACGCTGGCGGCGAGCAGTAGCACGGCAGATGAGAAATAAATCCACATCAAAATTACAACCAAGGAGCCGGCCGCGCCATAGGCCGAGACAATGGCTGCGGTCGAGAGATAAAACGCAAGCAAATGCTTGCCAAGTGAAAACAGCAAAGCACCCACGCAAGCACCAAAAATCAAAAATCGCGAAGCTGGTTTTGGGCCAGCACTCATACGCATCAAGGCCACAAAGAGTGCGACACAAAAACCAAAGGAAATCACTTCATTGATCAAAAGACCGATTTCGGCTACCGGCAGGTACTCGCTCGCCCAAGTAGAAAGTAGCCGAAAAAAAGTCGCTACTGAAAGTGACACCAATAGCAAAAAGCCAAAGGCCAAAATACACGCGATGCCGCGCAAACGCAGCGTAGCGCCGTACCACCATTTTTGCGTTACCGGCGCTTGCCCATCTTGGAGCCAGAGGCGCCCAAAAGCGGCTTGCATCTCAGCGAAAATGCCAGTCGCACCAAAAATAAGCAGCACGAAAGCGATCACAGACGCGACTATGCCTTGGGTTGGCTCCTGAGCACTGGCCAGCGCTTGCTTGAGCAATTGCGCGCCCTGAACGCCAATGACTGCGCCGATTTCACGTATGAGATTGGTTTCTATGTAAGTGTGGTCTAGCCACCAGCCAAGTAAACCGACCACCATCACCAGCAACGGTGCCAAGCTGAGCAAGCCATAAAAAGACATGGCTGCACTCATACTCAGGCCACCAGCGTCTAGCCATTGGCGTATGGCACGCTTGATCAGCCGAAAAATAAGCAAAGGTGAAAGCAGGCCTATGCTGAACCGGGCCAGCTGTAAGGCCTTGCCGTTGGCTGAATTGTTGGTTGTGGATTCAGTCAGCTTGGACATCTAAAGCTTTCAAAACGACAAACCAGGCCAAGGCATGGTCTGAAAGATGGAGGCGTCGACTGAAAGAACGAATCAGACCTCGGCAGGCTTGAACAAAGCAGCGACTTTTTTCCTCGCCTTGATATTGGCCGACACACCGCTACGAGCTGGACTGGTCTTGGCCGCTGAATCCCATGCGGGAGGCGTATCCGTCGCAATCGGCTTGGACTCATAAGGCTGAGAGAAAAACGGATCGCGCGACTGGGCGGTTTGGCGCGTAGGCGTGTATTCGCGCCGCTCACGTGGCTCACGTGATTCACGGCGGGGTTCACGCGCTGATGTTTCGCGGCCAGCATTTTCTTGCTCATCACGGTACATGCGGCGACCGTCATTGATACGTCCTTGCTCGCTAATACGCGGCTGGTCTTCGTCGTAGACCATGGGTTCAATTTCGATTTTGGTCTTGATGAGCTTTTCAATATCGGCCACCAAGCGCTGATCGCTTGGGGCGACAAAACTCACCGCAAGACCAGATGCGCCGGCACGGCCAGTACGGCCAATGCGGTGCACGTAGTCCTCGGCATTAAACGGCACATCAAAGTTAAATACCGCTGGCACGTCCTTGATGTCTAGTCCGCGTGCAGCCACATCGGTGCAAACCAGCAAATCGACGGCGCCGCTTTTAAAGGCTTCTAACGCCTTTAAACGCTCGTCTTGGCTTTTATCGCCGTGCAGCGCAGTGGTCTTGAGGCCTTCGCGCTCAAGCGATCGCGCCAGCCGGGCGCAGCCGAGCTTGCTGTTAACAAACACAAAAGCCTGCTTCATTCCGCGAGTCTTGAGCACTTGATGCAAGGCACGGCGCTTGTCGTCAGAGCCGACGCTAAAGAAATGTTGCTCGACAGTCGACGCTGTTGCGTTTGATCTAGCCACCTCAATAGTGACCGGGTCTTGTAGATAGCTCGACGCGAGTCGTTTGATTTCAGGCGAGAAAGTAGCCGAGAACAGCAAGGTGATGCGTTTTTTGGGCAAATAGCTCAGGATGCGCTCTAAGTCAGGCAAAAATCCAATGTCAAGCATGCGGTCGGCTTCGTCTAAGACCACGTACTCAACTTGATTAAGAACCGCGTTCTTAGCCTCGATATGGTCTAGCAAACGACCTGGTGTGGCCACTAGTACTTCAACGCCTTTTTTAAGTTCAGCAGTTTGTACCTTCATGTCCATACCGCCAAACACGCAAGTGCTGCGCAGATTGGTATGTTTAGCATACAGCTCGACCTGCTCACCGACTTGCACCGCCAGCTCACGGGTAGGTAGCAACACCAAAGCGCGCACCGGATGACGGGCGGGCGAGGTGGATGCGTTCTCATGCTTCATCATGCGTTGCAGCAATGGCAGGGCGAAGGCGGCAGTTTTGCCGGTACCGGTTTGCGCGGCTCCCATCACGTCTTTGCCTTGCAGCACGACCGGAATGGCCTGCGCTTGAATCGGTGTCATGGTTTCGTAGCCCATCTCGGCTACGGCGCGGGCCAGCGGTTCTGCCAGCGAAAGTGTGGAAAAAGATGATGTCATTAGCCTCGGATTGTCGCACTTTGGCCCGAGCAGCTAAAAACACTCGCGCATTGCCTTACGGGTAAACACTGGTGAACACTCTGCTGGCTATTTTTTATCCTTGATGCGCTACACATTGCATAGCAAGAATTAAGCGCCAGAAATGAGCCCGAGTGATTTTTAACAAATTAAATCGACTTTTTAGTCGCCTCAAACAGACGGCCTCAGCGATGATTATTTTGCGGCCCACACACTAAAAAGACCTTTTTGAAAGCCTTGTCTTAAGATGGAAAACATTCATTAACGACGCAAGGCTGGTGAACTCAGCAGACCCGAAACCGTCAAACACAGCGCATGCACAGTGAAATGTGCAGCAACAAACACAGTGAAGCACAAAGAACCAAATCAGAAACTGAGGACACAAGCACCATGACTCGCCTATTGACCCTAAAAATCCTGATTAACTCAAGCAGACATCAGCTTGCCAAGCATTGGCAGCGGGTCAAGGCGCGGTTGGCGGCAAGTTTAGCCATCGCCCTCATCGCCGGTTGTGCCGGCCCTTTGACAACCAAAGTCAGCAACTTCAACCAATGGCCGCAAGACGCAGCTGGCAGCAATTTTATTTTTACGGTGCCAGCCAGTAAAGGCTATGAGTTGGAACAACAAAGCTATGAAAACCAAGTGCAGGCAGAACTGGGAAAACAAGGTTTGCAGCCAGCCAAATCGGCTCAAAACGCCCGCTTTGAGGTCGATCTGATTACCAGCAGCAGCCTCAGCGAAGACAAATACTTGCAACCGGTTTACCAGGACTTCTACATTTACCAGCCGCCACATCGAGACCAAAACGGCAATTTATATTGGCCGCCCAGCCTGTTTGCCCCGCGCTATGTAGGCGAGCGCGAAATCACGCGCACGCTGCAAACCAGTACCCTTAGAGTTCAAATACGCGACCGTGCGGCAACAGCCAAGCCTGGCGTGGTGTTTGAGTCGCAAGCCACTTACGAGGGTGATCCAAGGGACTTACCCAAACTCGTACCCTATCTGGCGCGCGCAGTGTTTAATGGCTTTCCAGGCATGAACGGCAGCATAAAACTGGTCAAATTCGATACCAAAACGGGCGAGCTACTCAAGCCATAAGCATCGGATATGCGGTCTGTAGTCTGTGGACTGAGCTAGCTAAAGCAATAGCTTTTTTGGTTTCAAACCATGGGTTCGATCTATCACTGGCCATGCCATTACGGGCTTGGACTAGCTTGGACGGGGTTTTAGCGGGCCTCTGACGGCCATCTAACAGGCATATAAATGCACTTTTGCTGCCCTAAACCAAGTAACACGACCTAACTTTTAATCGCCGGCGAGCTAGTCGGTTAGATTTTTTTAATCCGAAAAACACTCACTATGACTATTTTGCTCACGCCCGAAGAAACCGCCGCTGTTTTGCCTTGGCAAGGTCTGGTCGACGAGCTGAGACTGGTCGCCCTCGATGCCTCGGTCAAAGTTCCCGCACGACTGGTTCAACCCCTAGCCCAAGGCGCAAACTTGTTGATCATGCCAGCGCTGGACAGCGATACCGCTATCACCAAGCTAATCACCCACACACCCGCGAATGCAGACAAGGGTAGACCAACCATCCAAGGCGACGTCATTATTTTTGATGTTGCCACCGGACAGCGCCTAAAAATGCTCGACGGCCCGACCGTCACCGCACGCCGAACCGCCGCTGTCTCAGCGTTGGCAGCGCGCGAATTAGCCAGCCAACCTAAAGGGCCGCTGTTGGTGGTGGGCGCCGGTGTTCAGGGCAAAGCCCATATAGAGGCCTTTGCGGCGGTGCTGGGCACACAACAGGTGATGATTGCTTCGCGCAGTGATGCCAGTGCGCAGGCCTTGGCCAGACATGCGCAAAGTCTGGGCTTGAAAGCCAGCGTAGTGCAAGACGCTAACGCAGCGCTGGCCGACTGCGCACTGACGGTGACGTGCACACCAGCTAGCAGTGTTGTGCTGTCCAGTCTGCCTAAAGGAGATAGTTTTATCAGTGCAGTGGGCGCATTCACGCCAAAAATGATTGAATTAAGTGCCGACTTGTGTCGGCATTTCACCCGCCATGGGCGGGTGGTAGTTGACACCATTGATGCGCTGCATGAGGCGGGAGACCTGCTACAAGCAGGTCTCGATCCCAGCGCTTACCCAAACCTTGCCGATATTCTCAAAGAAAAAAAGCGCCTAAACCGAACCGGTTGCGTGCTGTTTAAAAGTTGCGGCTGGGCTGGCTGGGATCTGGCTGCTGCCCGGTTAGCACTAAAGGCTTGAACCGGGGCCCGGCTCATTTTGATTTTGTTGTGATTTGTTGCGCGCTGTTGCCCTTGAAGTCAGCCATCATGGGTGAAATATCTACACCTTGCGCGCCTAAAATCTGGCCGAAAGTTTGACCGGCTTTTTTAAAGGCTGCAATATTGGCTTCGAGCTGGCCTTGGGTGGGAATGAAGTAGCCGACGATTTGTCCGTAACGGGCAACGGCAACTGGTGTGCCTGACGCTAAAAACTGAGCCAATTCAGCGCGGAACTGGCGAATACCAACTTTTGGTGTATCCATAGACATAATAAATTCCTGAAATTTAAAGGTTGAGAAATTAAAAACTTAAAAAAAACAGCGTGACGGGTTTAACGTTAGCTGGGTAGAGATTGGGTTTTTAAGGCAATCAATACAGCTTGTCTGCCGAATCGACGGCTTGCGCCTAGCCTTACAAAGACTGCCAGTAACGCGAAACGCGCTACCGTCAAAAAAATTACAAAATGTAACAAACCGTCTCAAATACACTCAGGCCTCCTTGTAGTAAGAATGTGGACAGAAATGTATCTCTATTAACGAGAAGCATCAAGATAGTTTTTATGTATTTTTAAAATACAACATGCAACAAATTGTTTTTTGTGTCGAAAGAAGAAAAAAACGACTTGGAAAAAGTCGGTTCGGCGACAAAAATCTATCGTTTAGCCTGAGCCTTATTTTTGATTCAAAAAAAAGCCCAGCGCGGTCGTCAAGACCGGCGCTGGGCCGCTTTAAAGTAAAAGAAAAAGTCTAATTTATGCCCTAGGTAAGGTTACGCCCACCTGACCTTGGTATTTACCGCCACGGTCTTTGTAAGAAGTCTCGCAGACTTCATCGCTTTCAAAAAACAGTACTTGAGCGCAGCCTTCGCCGGCATAAATTTTGGCTGGTAGCGGCGTGGTGTTAGAGAACTCCAGCGTCACATAACCTTCCCATTCGGGTTCAAACGGCGTGACGTTGACGATGATGCCGCAGCGCGCATAAGTGCTTTTACCCAAACATATGGTCAGCACATTGCGGGGGATACGAAAGTACTCCATGGTGCGGGCTAGTGCAAAACTATTCGGCGGAATAATGCAGCTGTCGCCATAAAAATCGACAAAGCTTTTTTCATCAAAATTCTTTGGGTCAACCACCGTACTGTGGATGTTGGTGAAGACCTTGAACTCGGGTGCGCAGCGTATGTCGTAGCCATAGCTGCTGGTGCCATAGCTGATGATTTTTTGGGTTTGCCCGTCAACTTCGCGCTGACGCACTTGTTTAGGCTCAAAAGGCTCAATCATGCCGGTCGTCTCGGCCATGTGACGTATCCATCGGTCGCTTTTAATGCTCATCGTTTACTCCTGCTGAAATGGTGGGGAATCGGCATTAAGCCGGATCGGGACGCCGGCAATATAAGTCGCTTCAACCAACCTATCATCGCCCAGCACAATCATGGAAAACAGTAATTCATCAAGACTCACTGCCTGCGTTGTCTTGCGTGCGAGCAGCGGCGTGGCGCATGGGTTGAGGACGATAAAGTCAGCTTCGCAACCGGGCAGCAAATTACCCACCACGCCGGCCAAGCCCAGCGCCCGCGCCGCGCCCGCACTGTGCTGCCACCAGAGCACCGCTGGCTTTAGCGATAAGCCCGGCTTGGTCTGGCCTTCGCGGCCAACGTAGTAAGCGGCCAGCATGGTGTGAAAAGGACTAAAGCTAGTACCGCCGCCCACATCGCTGGCCAAGCCGTATAAAAAGCCGGCTTGATCGGCGGCTTGAAAATCAAAAAAACCACTGCCTAAAAACAAGTTGCTGGTCGGGCAGACGGCGGCGGCGGCGCCGGTCTGTCGCATCAAATCTCGGTCTTGGCTATCGAGATGAATGCAGTGCGCGTACACCGCACGTGGCCTGAGTAGGCCGAACTGTCGGTAAACATCGAGATAACTGCGCGCCTTGGGGTAAAGACTGCGGACCCAAGCGACTTCGTCAAGGTTTTCCGCCACATGAGACTGAATCCAAACATCCGGGTAACGGCTGGCCAGTTCACCCGCACCAGCCAATTGGGCCGCGCTACTAGTGGGCACAAAGCGCGGCGTGATCGCGTAGCCCAAGCGGTCCACGCCGTGCCAGCGGGCAATCAAGGCCTCGCTATCGCGCAAGCTTTGTTCGGTCTGATCGCGCACGCCGTCGGGCGCGTTCTGATCCATCAAAACCTTGCCGGCTATGACGCGCATACCGCGCTGCTGGGCTTGACCCAAGAGCGCATCAACCGAGGCCACATGCGAGCTGGCAAAAGCCAGTGCCGTGGTCACGCCGTTGCGCAGCAACTCGCCCAGAAAAAATTCAGCCGCTTGGGCGTTGTATTCGGGGCTTGAAAACCGCGTTTCATGCGGAAAGGTGTAATTCTCCAGCCACGGCAACAGGCCTTCAGCCGGTGATCCAATCACATCGAGCTGCGGATAGTGGAGATGCATATCGACAAAGCCAGGCGCAATAATGCGGCCAGGAAAATGGCTGATTAGCAAAGCTGGCTCAAGATCCGCGTAGCGCGCCAACACCGCGCGGTACTCGCCGATAGCGACCACCCGCTGGCGTCCCGAGTCATCTGGAGCGATCACCAGCAGACCGTCTTTTTCATAAACTGCCGAGCCGACCTCACCCGCGCTAGAAGCGGCAAAGTAAAGCAAGCTAGCCCGAAAAGCTTTCATGCGCCGTCCCGGGTCAGCGTGCAGCTGTCAGCTATAGAGTCGCGCCAGACGCGTACTTTGGACAGTTGAGGAAGTTTTGGCAGCAAATCGCGCCAGATAAAAGCGCAGAGGTTCTCTAAGGTGGGTGCGCCTAAGCCAGCGACCTCATCGAGAAAATGATGGTCTAACTGGTTTTTGATGGACTCAATTTCCAGCCGTACTTGGCCCAAATCTAGCACCATGCCGGTTTGCGCATCCGGTTTGCCCTTGAGCGCTACCTCGCACCAGTAGGTGTGGCCGTGAATGCGGCGACTGCCCAAGGTTTCAATGTCTCGGTCCAAGGTGTGCGCTGCATCGAAGAAAAATTTCTGACCTATTTCAAATTGCATGGTTTAACGAATGCCGGTTATTTTGTGCGTCTGCAAGCTCAGTCGCCAAGCCGGACGTTCAAGGCAAAGGGCGATGCAGTCTTCGGTGTTAGCCTGGCGCAGCACGTTGTCCATGGGCTGCAGATAGCGCTGTTCAAAGTCTGCCGCTTCCATCTCATCAAGACTAAAACTAGTTTGTGGCCAGACCAGTTTGAGCTCATGGCCGCTGCGCTGCACCCAAGGCGCACCGGCTTTAGGGCTGACACAAATCCAGTCTATGCCAGCGGGAGCAGCCAAACTGCCGTTGGTTTCCACCGCAATTTTGAAGTCTAGTGCGTGCAGCGCAGCGATCAAGTCGGCATCGACTTGCAGCAAGGGCTCGCCACCCGTCATCACCACAAAACGATGGGCTTTGTCCCCGGCTGGCCAGAGCGCGGCAATTTGCGCGGCCAGAGCTTGGGCATCTGAATATTTGCCACCTAAAGTGCCGTCAGTGCCGACAAAATCGGTATCGCAAAACTGACAAATTGCAGTCGCTCTGTCTGCTTCACGCCCAGACCATAGATTGCAGCCAGCGAAGCGGCAAAACACCGCCGGCCGACCAGCGTTAGAACCTTCACCCTGAAGAGTGTAGAAAATTTCTTTGACCTGATAGCTCATGGATTGCGCCTAAGAATCAGGTGATGAGAAATAAAACAGGCAGCGCCATGGCTTAAGAATGCCGGGGCCGCGAGGTTTTTGTACATGGTAGTCCTCTACATGGCCCCGATACAAAAAGTCTGCAATTACGTCGGGGCGACGCCAAATGCAAGAAAGAATTTTAACTGACTAGGCTAAGCCGAATAAGCCTTTGAAAATATCCATGCTGCTACCGGTTGATCGTCACTAGTAGCGATTAACTGGTGACACGCGTGAAGCACGCTGGCAGGGGAGTTAAAGACAACTCAAAAAGCTTAAATAACTGAGCAATCTAACCACGCAATCTAAAAAATATTTAGACATAGATAGACCTCAAAATATACTGTATATTTATACAGTAAAAACTAAAATGGAGCAAAACATGAACCCACATTATGAAGTCGCACTCGAAGGCGCAGACGACCTCCCAGAACGCGAAAAATCATCCGCGGAAGCCCGCTTTATGAAGGAAATCGAGCGCAGCTTTGGCAGCCCAGAAGCCATGATAGAGGTCTACAACGCCTGGCGCGAAGCCTGCGACAGCGATGCCAGCGAGCTCAACGCCAAGACCTCAGCACTGGCGGTGCAGTGGCCAAAAGCTTTCAACTCAGCCCAGCGCGCAGGGCTTAAAAACATAGGCGAAGGCGATGCGCATTTTGAGTTGTCTGTGGGTCAGCGGCGTGACTGATAGAGAGTCAATGAATTCAAACCCGCGCTAAATTTCATAAGCTAAGTTAAAGCGTTTAGCGCTGCGATTACCGATTACGCAAGCAACAAGATGTAGTCACAAAAGCCGATGCTACAGTGCGTCGTTTCGCCAATGAAATTCAGCGTAAATTTGTTTGATCTCAAACCAGAGTCGTTCAAGACCTGCTGGCTTGCGGACATCACTTTACTGTTAACGCATTCGCAATTTATAACGTGCAGCCAAGGTTGCAATCACACTCAGAACCGCGCCGAAGATGACATAGAAAGTCACGGCTAATTTATTGTCGGTAGCGGCGATTAGCCAAGTGATGGTCAAGCCGGCAAAGCCACCAAACACCATCACACCAATGTTGTAGCACAGTGACATGCCGGTGCCGCGTGTCTGCACCGGGAAGATGTCTGATAGCAAAGCGGGCATGGCGGCAAAATACATGGTCATCAGAAATCCGACTACGCCTTGCACCAACAGCAAGTTGATAAATGTCGGGTTCATAGACAGCCAAGCAAACAGCGGATAGGTCAGCAAGACAAACAAAACACTGCTGCACAGCATAAATGGTGTGCGGCCATATTTATCCGACAAGTGACCAACCAAAGGGGATAAAAACATCATCATCATGCCGGCCAAAATAGTCGCGCTAAAAGCTGCGGTCGATGTCATGCCCAATTGCTTGACAGCGTAAGTCGGCATGTAGACCACCAGATAAACCGACACCGTCGCCATGATGACGCTACCCGTACCTATGAAAAGACGCATTTTCTGGTTCTGCATGATGTCACGCAGCGGTGTGCTGGTGGTTTCGGCATGGGCGAACTCTGGGGATTCTTCTAAGTTTTTGCGAATGTAGTAGCCAGCCGGTCCGATCAAAAGACCGAAGATAAACGGAATGCGCCAGCCCCAGGATTCGAGCTGATCAGTGCTCAGTTGTGACGCCAGCACCGCTCCAAACACGGCGGCCAGCACTATGCTTGCGCCCTGACTGGCGACTTGCCAGCTAGAGAAAAATCCGCGTCTGTGTGGCGCGTGCTCGACCAAAAATGCGGTCGAACTGCCGAATTCACCACCAGCAGAAAAGCCTTGCAGCAAACGCGCAATGACGATGCCAGCTGGCGCCCATAAACCAATTTGTGCATAAGTTGGCATGATGACAATTAGCAGTGTGCCAATCATCATTAGCAAAATGGACAAGGTCAAAGCCGCTTTGCGGCCAACGCGATCAGAATAAGAGCCTATGACGATGGCGCCTAGCGGTCGCATGAAAAACGAGACGCCAAATGTGGCAAAAGTAATCATCAAAGAAACGGTCTGATTCTCGGTCGGGAAAAACAGCTTAGCAATGGTCACCGCCATGGCGCTGTAAATCAAAACGTCAAACCATTCGAGCGCATTGCCGATAGATGACGAAATCACCGCGCGCCAAGTTTGCGGATGTTGTTTGTAGGGCTCTTGAGCAGCAGCTGTTTTTGTGTTGCTGCTGGTATTGATATTGCGCGGATTAATCGATGGGGAAACGCTAGTACTCATGGGGAGATCTTTTTTCTTGTTGGGCGGCAAGAGTCATGCGCAAATAAACGCAGACCTCAGTTGCGATGGAAAAGTCAGCCGGTGATATTTATAGATCTAACCGGCTGACTGTTCATGACGAAGCGCTAGGTATTGGGTCAAGCAGTCGCAACAAAAACGCTTCGCATTGCGCGACTTGCTCCAAGGGCACAAACTCATTTGGACGATGGGCTTGCTCTATGCTGCCGGGGCCGCAAACGACGGTTGGAATGCCAGCGTTTTGAAACAAGCCCGCTTCGGTGCCATACGAGACGGCGCTGGAAGTCTTGTTTCGAGACAAAGCAATTGCCAACTTAACGATCGCTTCGTGCTCATTGGTGCTCAGTCCGGGCGCAGAGGCAAGTTGCTCAAAAGCGATTTTTGCATTCGGTTCTACCAGCAGCATCTCGGGCAGTAACTTAGCGGCATAGCTCTCGACTTCTCTCAGCAAGTGGCTGGCGTCAGTGCCCGGCATGGTGCGCGCTTCAAAATCAAAAATACAATCTTTGGGCACGATGTTAGACGCCAGCCCACCGCGAATCAGGCCGGTTTGCATGGTGGTGTAGGGCACTGTAAAGCCGTAATCACGGGTTTCAAGCTGTGCAAAGCGATCCGCCATTTGCCGAATGTAGACAATGATTCGTGCGGCGTATTCAACCGCATTAACGCCCAGATTGGTGTAGCTCGAATGCGCTTCCCGGCCTGTGACGCTGCAGCGAAAACGGTGCGTGCCCTTGTGTGCGATGACTGGCTGCATAGAAGTTGGCTCACCCACAATGCAACCAGCTGCTTTTAAGTTCATGTCTTGCAAATCGGCAATCAGACTTTTCACCCCTATGCAACCGACTTCTTCGTCATAAGAGAAGGCCAAATGCAGCGGTGCATCCATCTTGCCGGCTAAAAATTTGGGCGCTAGTGCCAAGGCAGTTGCGATATAACTTTTCATATCGCAAGAGCCACGGCCGTAAAGCAAACCGTCTTTGATCGTGGCTTTGAAGGGATCGGTATCCCAAGCCTGGCCTTGAACTGGCACAACATCGGTATGGCCCGACAGAATCAAGCCAGGCTTGCTGCCTTCGCCCAACGTAGCAAACAGGTTGGCTTTGTTGCCCGCGGCGTCATAAGTTAGGCGGGAGCTAACGCCTAGACCAGCGAGATAGTCGCGAATCCACTCAATCATGCCGAGGTTGGAATCGCGGGAGACAGTCGGAAACGCGATCAGCCGCTCAATCATGGCAAGAACGTCGGGTGAGGGCTGGAGCAATACAGAAGAAGAGTTCGTCGTCATGGTTTTCCTAGGGTTTTCCCGTAGTGACTGAAATTAATTCATACAAGCGTCGAACGCATTTTTATACCTAAGGATCGACTGTATAAAGACTTCAGATTTTTATAAAATGGAAAATTGTCAGCTATTGGATGAAAATTATTAATGCAAATAAGTTTGAAACAAATTCGCTATTTTCTGGCTGCGGCAGAAACCGGTCAGTTTTCAGCCGCAGCCGCCAAGGCTTACGTCACGCAAACCACCATCACTGCGGCCATTCGAGAGTTAGAGGCTATTTTGGGTATGAAGCTGTTTTTGCGCCATCACGCCTCGGGCGTGTCGCTCACGGTAGAGGGTCAAAAATTTCTGCATCACGCCTACAACATAGTGGCGGCGGTTAACTCAGCCATTCACGACCCGGGACTGATAAGCCAAGATGTTTCTGGTCGCGTTCGGTTTGGCGCGACGCCGACCATGCTGGGCTCTTATGTGGTACCGGCGATTGCGCAGTTTGCTAGCGCATATCCGCAAATTGAGGTCGAGGTGATAGAGCTCGAACGTCCCGCGCTAGAGGCCGCACTGCTAAGTGGTCAAGTCGATATCGGCGTGCTTTGGCTAATCAACATCGATAAACCACTGGACTTTCATAGCCTGCCATTAACCCGCTCACGTAGGCAATTGTGGTTGTCCGCATCCCACCCCCTGTTAAAGAAACGCAACATTTCACTAAGCGACATCAATGAGTTGCCTTATGTGCTTTACAACGCCGACGAGACACCGCGCAACACGCTTTTATTTTGGCAACAGGCCGGGTTAGAACCCAATATCCGTTACCGCGTCAGCTCGGTCGAAGCGGTGCGTAGCCTAGTCGCGCAAGGCATGGGCGTGACGATTTTGTCGGATGTGATTCATCGGCCCTTCTCCAGCGAAGGACTAAGGATAGAGACGCGGTCTTTGATGAACGGCCTGCCCTCTATCGAGATCGGTTTGGCTTGGAGTAAGGAGCAAGCGCTCTCGCACGCAGCAGATGCCTTTAAGACCTTTATGGAACTCACTTTTAGCGGCCCGGGTTTGGGGGCTAAGGTGAGCTAAGCTTCCTTCAGACTGGTAGTTGACTAGTTGCCTGAAACACGCCGCTCAAAAGCTCGGGCAAGCGCGCCACACCGATCTTAAAACCACAAGCCTGCGCATGACCGCCACCGCCCATGCTTTCAGCCAAAGCTATGCAGTCAAAATTGCGTTGCGAGCGCAGACCGACCTTGACAACGCCGTCCTTGCCAGCATTCCACATGAGCGCAAAAGTATTGCTTTTTTCAGACAACAGATTACCGATCAGGCTGTGAAATACGCCGGGGGCATTAACCATCAGTCCGTGCTGACCGTTGAAAGTAATCGGCTGCGCACCCTCGGCAATATCGGCAGCAAGCTTGCTGAATTTCTCATCCATGGCCTGACCGCGCGCCATGAAGTCGCTCAGCTGCGCGGGGCTAAAAGCTGCGATCTCGGCCCAGCGCGAAAAATCTAAGGCCTCCATGTCCAGCGCTGCCAAAAAGCCGGCGCTCTCTGGGTATTGCCAGACCCAGATATCGCGGTCTTCGACAAAGCGCACAAGACTTGGTACCGGCTTGGTAGGCTGAAAAAATTCCCAAGCCAAACGCGCGCCAGACTTGTTCATATCAAAGTGAACAACGCCGCAGCGGCAGGAAAAGCCACTCAGCTTTTCCGCAGCGCTTTTGTGGTGATCTAACATGACGAGCTTAGCGGCACGCTCTTCGATACCACGCATAATTTCAGGCGAGAACGAAAAATCAAGTATGTATACGGCGCGGCCAAGCAATGGCGGCAGCTCATCAACCGATTGAATGTCGCCATGGTCAAGCGGTAAAAATTCAGCGCGGCCAGTGTAGAAAAGCCAAGCAGCTAAGGCAGCGGCAAAACCGTCAGGACATTTACGGCCGTGGTAGATGACTAAGGGCTGCGGGTCGTTCAAGTCAGCAGCAAACAGGAGTTGCAGGGGGAGAATAGTTTTCATAGTTGGGTTAATTGTCGCTCGGTGAGCGTAATGATTGCAGCTTGTGCCCCGGCAAGTAGTAAAGCTCCATTCACAGCTCACAGATGTGAGTGTCTGTACAGCGGTACGAGGCATCTCAAGACTCATTGATCTATACCGGACTGTTAGCACGTAGCGGCAACATGGAAGTGAGCAAACCGGTCTCAAAGTTGGTGTGGCTTGCGTGAACTGTCCTCGCCAATAAAAAAGAGCGCCGTACTTAGCGCATAAACTAGACGAATTTTTGGTTCGCGCTTTTAAAACGTCGCTCGAACTTCAACACCATTTTTAAATACTGGGCAATTCATTTAAATTTGCTTTGAAGAAACAATCTATGAAAAAGCTCTTCGAATGCTTGCTTGAGGCAATAGCAACTCAGTTGTTCCCCGCGTTACTAGTCATCGCGACGATCACTATTTTGCTAACCCAAGCTATAGAGACGAAAAAATTCCCCACGATATTACCTATTCAAGCAGTCGAACAAGCCAATCCAAGGCAGTCGATAAATCATCAAGATATGCTCGAAAAGCTAAAATTGATTGCGCCAAAACAAGTCGTCAGAACACAGCTGTCGACTAATCCATTTTGGTTTTCGTTAGCCGTTATTGCTTCGGAGTCGAATCAGGATTACTCGGTTCTCTTTAACTCACGCCACGCCATGGCGCTCACATGCTGGGATCAAAAGACGAATGTTTTGTTTGGCAATGCGGACCGATCAAGCACAAGTGGAATGATAGAAGTAAGTGGCGCTGGTTTTGCGTTGAAAGTTCCCCGCGCTAAAAATACTGAACTGCTTTGCCGAGGTCTTTTCAGGGGCCCAGCAAAAATATCTGCTGAACTTTTAAGCCCTACAGCGCTGGAAGCAAACGACATTACCCACAACAGAACGGGTTCCTTGATTGAAGCGGGCATTGGCGTTCTCGCCATTTCTATGCTACTAACCGCTATCGTCAACCGCAGTAGGCTTTACTGGGCATTTGTTGGCTGGTTGCTTATTAATATGCGAATGGCTGCGTTGTCTGCCGGCACAGACTTCACCTTTTTCGGTTGGCGACTGCCTCCCTCCGTCCTTGTGCTTGACAGGCAATGGACAATTTGCATGTATTTCGCCATGACTGCCGCCTTATTCTTATTGCTATTTAAAGATGAGTTAAAAGAATTAAAAACTGGCTGGCTACTGACATCGACGCAAGTGGCGGCGGTGGTGTTTATCGTCGTGTGTCCATTTATCACCTACGAACAAATTATTCTTTCACTTTGGATTACGTCGCCACTTGGTGTCGCCATCATCATTTACTACCTTATTAAAGTCATCAGAAAATTTAAATCACGAATGGCATTGTGGTACGCCGCCTCTATCTTCGTTACTGTCTTAGCGACACTCAACGAAGTGTTTGCAGCAGCGGCAGGACAGTTTTTTAGTGGCGTTGCCATTCATGGATTTAACAGCGTTACCGCAGCGCTGGTGTCGGCACTACTAGCGACTGCAGCGGTTGCAGAACACATACGCTCAGACAAAATTTCAAAAGAAGCCTCATACGCTGACTCGCCAGTGGGTCTTTTTACCGTACATCGTGACGGACACATTATTAAAAGCAACCCGGCTTTCAATGAATTGCTGGGCGAGTTTGATGACAAACGGAGAAAACACCTTACGGCATATTTTGACGACCGAGTGGTTCAACAGATCATGACACTTAAAGATGCTACAACGCATGTGTCAATTGAAATTGAAACCAAACACGCCAATAAGATAACCGGTAATGACCGTTGGTTTAACGTCGGTGTCTCAGCTGTTGATGGACGCTTAATCGAGTGTTCACTGCAAGACGTGACGTATCGAGTGCTTGCTGCAGAAAGGATTGAATATGCCGCCAGTCATGATTTATTGACAGGCTGTTTAAATCTACGCGGCATTGGTATGGCGATGGAGAAACACGAAATTCAACCCGCTTCCTTAGCCTACTTCGACCTTGACCGGTTCAAGCTTATCAATGACTTATATGGGCACAATGCAGGCGATATTGTCCTCAATCAGGTTTGTAGCAGGATCAAGACTCTGATCGGACCTGATGAATTATTAGTGCGCGTTGGTGGCGATGAATTTGTCATCGTATTTCTTTCAGACAAGATTGAAATATCCGCAAGTTTTTGCGAAAAACTCATTCATATCATCTCGTCAGAACCCTACAAAATCGAAAGTCAGAGTTTTACTCTTGCAATCTCTGGTGGCTTAGTGGGCACTGAGCGCTTCACCAACGCACCTTTAAAAGAGATCATCTCTGCAGCAGATACGCTGTGTCGGATGGCGAAAAAACGCCCGAATGAGCAGTTAGTCATCATGCGGTCTAACGACGAATTTTTCACACACCATAAAGACTCGCTTGAATTGATTACTTGTTTACAGAACAGCCAAACTCCTGAGGGACTGTATCTTGTCATGCAGCCTGAGATGTCCTTGATTGCACCCTTCGATTCGTTAAATTTTGAAGTTCTGATCAGAATGAAGAAACCAGACGGCGGAATCGTTCCTGCCGCAGTCATCATTGAAGCGGCAGAGGCGCATGGAAAAACAGCCATTATTGACATGTGGGTCTTATCGACAACCATCGCTTGGATTGAGAAAAACCATGCGTTACTGACCAACACAAGATTCATTGGCATCAACCTATCGGGTGGCTCTCTGAATGACAACTCATTCAATGAGGAGTTATTCAAACTACTTGGCAAGCATCCATTGGCCTTGAAAAAAATCTTTCTAGAAATCACCGAGTCTGTTGCCCTGACCGACATGGCGAATATGCAGAAATTCATCAGCCGGGTAAGGCAGATTGGCGCCAAGGTGGGACTGGATGATTTCGGCGCAGGTTACTCGTCCTTTGGCTATCTGCGCGGCTTGTCCGTTGACGCGTTGAAGTTAGACGGCTCACTTGTCAAAGGAGCTTCAGACAATGCTGCTGGAATGGCAATTGTCGAATCCATTGCGAGCTTGGTAAGCGGCTTGGGGATGAAATCGATTGGCGAGTTCGCAGAGAACCTTGCCATCATCAAGGTCCTTGTTCGCGCCGGTGTGGACTACGCTCAGGGTTACGGCATCAGTAAGCCTGTGATGCCCGAACAAATTCTTTTAGCAAATTCATCGGCTGACTTCATCACTGACCCAGCGACGCTGGAATATGTCAAATCACTTCAAGCGAGTACTGAAAAAACAAAAGAATTGGCGACAGACATATTTGACTTCGTGCCAGGAGGCCGCCTTCACTAAGTCAAATCTGATCAATAGTGCAATTTAAAAAACTGATAAGCCCATCGAATAATCAACGCAATGTTGTTGTGGGGCAGAGTAGCGATGTGACGTACTCCACGGCATGTTCAAAGGTTTTGCACCAGTAATATCTATATCTGGATGGTCAGTTTCGAAGAAAAACTTATGCAGTGGATGTTTGTTCAACCGCCATGTTTCCTCACCTGTCAACATAGGCAAGTACATGGCTCGGTGAAGCAATCCGCCAACGTGCTCCATCGCATAAAAGACGTTTTGTTCGGCAATATCCAGAAAATGCAAGCCATCATACATTCGGTCAACAGGTTTACGACCGGTTGCCACCATAGACTCCACACTGTTTTCTTCACAATATTTAAACTGCGCCTTCAGCAAGGAAGCCCTGACCAAGGAAGCGCTTAACCCACTCTGGATACAAAGTCGTGTGCCTTCAACCATCCTAGTGCCGAAAAATTCAGAGGGCAGATCTAGTGAGGCTTCTATTGGCAAAGGTGCTAAGACATTGGCATGCGTCCTTAGCGAGCCGATTACCGTGTCATCCATCTTTGACTTCGCCACAAAGACTTCACAACCTAGTTCATAGTCCGAAGCTTCCGGTTTAAACAACTTGGCAGCGACAGCAGGAAGGTGTTTCCCGTAGCAACTGACGCGCAGTTTTGCCACTTGCTCAAGATCAGAGGCCGTAGCGACCTCAACTCGGAAAGGCAGTATTTCTATAGAGTCGATAAATTGAAATTTGGTTTTCACGATGTTTCCTTGGCTACAGGTATGTTAGGGCTCACCTGAGGTAGATTTTTTGAGAATGAGTGCGTTATAAATCTACGAAAGTTATCCCGTATTAATGGGTGACTTTAGTAAACAATTTCACTGTAAAGCATATTCAGTTTGATCTTGATAAACGACTCAACAGAAATGGCTCGGTGCATTTAAATCAGGATTTATATGCATACATATCATTATCGTTAAAACTTTTTTTAAACCAGTCTGCCGAAAGTAATTTCACTATCGACATCCTCTGCAAACTTAAGCCTAGCGGAGCTAATTTAGACCGGTTCAAAAATCTGGAGTGTGAATGACTGTTTAAAGTGTTTCAAAATTAGACCTACTGAAAAAAGTAGATGCTGTTGAACTTTTTTTGCGTTAATTAGGCAGACAGTTATCTAGTAACATTGATCAGCAATCTGCTATTTAGCCGGTTACCTCATGTTGATTGCTCGCTACCCCAACCAACACCTTGAGCACAATAAAAAAATGCTAATTCTCCACACCTACTGGCTATCACTAGCAACGTACCGCGTACGCATTGCTCTTAATTTGAAGGGTATCGCGTTTGAAGAACGCGCTCATGACCTGAGCAAGGGCGCGCACAACTCGCCAGAGTTTCGCAAGCTAAATCCTGCTGCGGCGGTGCCGGCTTTAGAAGGTGGCACGCGCCAGCCACTCACGCAAAGTCTCGCTATCTTGGAGTGGTTAGAAGAGAGTTATCCAACACCGCCGCTTCTGCCGCCTGACGCAGAATCGCGCGCTAAAGTACGCTCATTTTTTCTCCTCAATGCTGCGGACACGCATCCGTTAGCGGTACCACGCGTTCAGGCCAAGCTAGCCAAACAATTTGGATTGGATGAGGCGGCACAGCGGGCATGGGCTGCACACTGGTATCACGTAGGTCTTACTGCTTATGAAAGTCAAATTGCGCCTGGCGCTACGCGCTGCCACGGTGAGGTGCTGAGCATTGCCGATTTGGCGCTGGCAAGCCACCTGATTGGAGCCGTGCGTTTTGGCGTTGACCTTACGGAATTTCCAAACACCGCCGCCGTTGGCGAATGTCTGTTTGCCATACCCGAGTTCGCCGCCGCACATCCGCGGCTTCAGCTAGGCGCTCCGGGTATTGAATCAAAAGCTGTATAGGCGTTAGCTGCGGTAGCTGCCGTTGAGCCTGTAGCAAACCGCAGCAATTGTGCTGACCGATCCGGCTTAAGCCTACTGAGAGTTGCAGTTATTTATTGGCACCATCGAACTGATAAAAGCTTGAGTCTAGTTATGCATTAGCACGGATGCACGTCAGCTTTTTTCAACACGCAAGCGCTCTACTGAGTTTAACAAGCACTCTTATGCAAAGCTAAGTTCAAAAAACTGCATGTTCAATCCAAAATTCTTCATCACGATTTACGCAACGAGACAAGGCAGTTTCAGAATCCGCAGCCTAACTAGTGCTTGCTAAAAATGTTTTACGAATGAGGAAGTGCTTTTGTTCCGGATATCACTAAAGTCCAAAGTCCAAAGTCCAAAGGCTTAGGCCTCAGGGCTCAGGGCTCAGGGCTCAGGGCTCAGGGCTCAGGCTCAAGAACAAAATTGCCTGCCATCAAGGCGAGTCGACACGTGCTGGCTTAGTTAACTGGTCGATTAACTCGCTTTAGTCATGTTGGTGACGTCAATGTCCAACGGGCGAGCTATGCGCTAGACCAACGGCACAAACTAATCCTAGGTCATGGCGCTGACATTGATGACGTTCAGTCGTTTGGTTGACTGCGCCACGGGCAGCGGTTGACTTTGGTAAGGCCGGTTTATGCAACTTCGAGTGGCTGCAGCAATTGTCTCAACGCTACCTAGCGATTTCGTCATCTCAATCAGAGCGAATAACGAGCAGGACAGTTTTAAACCTTACGACTTAAAGCACATGGTGTGCGAACCCTATGAAAGTTAGGCGAATGATGTGCTTGCATCGGTACAAAACGATTTACCAATGGCTACGAACTGACTGCACAGATAGACAAATGAAAAAGCCCGCTACGTTTTAAATAGCAGGCTTTCCATATACAGCTTGGTGGGGCGTCACGGACTTGAACCGTGGACCAAAGGATTATGAGTCCTCTGCTCTAACCAACTGAGCTAACGCCCCAAACCAGCAGACATTGTAATGGTCTGAAGACTGCCCTTAGAAGCCTTACTGATTAATTTTGGGTTCAGATCATTAATTAACAGCGTTTTATTCTGGTCGCATCTAAGTTGTCTAAATTTATACCGACATATAACGACGCATAAGGACGCATACCAACGCATAGGCATTGCAGACAAGAACTCTAAAACAAAATACCAAAGGGATTGCGCGGATAAGAAATCACCAGCGGGCGTGGAAAATAAGCCCGTGCCATTTAAACAGTTGGCGATGCTCCGTATTTGAAAAAATAATGCGGCATCGCCTTTAAGTAACTAACTAACGCAAAGACTACACAAGCCATGAATGATGAAGATTTTGAAATAATTTACTCACCACTTGAGCAGCCGTTCACCCAAGCCGGCCACACCCTAGAAATTTGTATTTACAAATCAGAAGGCAGCAGCTGGGCACTAGAAATTATTGACGCTGGCGGCACATCTACTGTCTGGGACCAGCAGTTTGACACTGACCAAGAGGCGCTAGACGTTGCCTTGCAGGCTATCAGTGAGGATGGGATTGAGGCATTTCTGACCCCGGCTGAGGACAACGCCACTAGCTGAGTGTTTGGCTGAGCAAATCCCCGCATCTGGCTTGGCAGCTTGTTAGCTACTTGCTGTGGCTAAGCGCGGTGCTCACTAGCTTAGAAGTGATATCCACTATCTGTATCATTTTTTCGTAAGGCATGCGCATTGGCCCAATCACGCCTAAGGTGCCGACCACCTTGCCGTCTACCTCGTAGGGTGCGGTCACCACCGACAGCTCGTGATAGGGAATAACTTGGCTCTCACCACCAATATAAATACGTACGCCCTCGGCCCGGCTTGAGACGTCTAGCAGGCGCATGAGTTGCGCTTTTTGTTCGAACAAATCGAACAGCTTGCGTAAGTTACCTAAGTCTGCAGAAAAATCACTCACCGCGAGTAAGTTGCGCTCGCCAGCGACGACAACTTCGTCCTGCGACTCTATCGCCTCGGAGCTGGCTTTGACCGCTGCGTGCATCAAAATAGCGATCTCGCTGCGTAAAGCTTCGACTTCGCGTTGCAGCCTTTCTCTGACTTCTTCCATGCCCAAGCCGGCGTAATGCGAGTTGAGAAAATTAGCCGCTTCTATGAGTTGCGACTGGGTGTAATCGGCCTCAGTAAAAATGACGCGGTTTTGTACATCGCCGTCGGGCGAGACGATGATGACCAGAAAACGCCGCTCGGACAGGCGCAAAAATTCGATATGCCGAAACACCGAGGTACGCCGCGGCGCCATCACTACACCCACGAATTGGGAAAGATTGGACAGCATATGGGCCGCGTTACTCAGCACTTTTTGCGGCTGATCGGGTTCGAGTCGCACGCCAGACAGACCCGCCGTGTGCACAAATGGGCCGGATTGTGCAGTCAACATAGTGTCAACAAACAATCGATAACCTTTAGGCGTCGGAATGCGACCGGAAGAGGTGTGCGGGCTCACAATCAAGCCCATGCCTTCGAGATCGCTCATGACGTTGCGAATCGTCGCTGGGGAGAGGTCTAAACCTGACGCTTGTGACAGTGTGCGTGAGCCCAGAGGCTGGCCGTCGGCGATATATCGCTCGACAAGGGCTTTAAGTAATAAACGGGCGCGATCATCTAACATAAGGACATTCTACGAAGCCTAGGCCGGTCGGTTCGATAACGCACCGGTTTCCTCCCCTGCGCAAGGCATAAATCAACAATCTTTCGTCCATAGAACTGTACACATTATGCTAAGCCATTCTTGTGCTGTAATTTAAAAATATGAAGTTGCAATTTCGCCACGTGGCGCTCATCGGAAAATACCAGGCCAATGGTTCCCGCTCGGCATTGGAAGCTATCGCGCATTTTTTGAGTCAGCGCGGCTGCGAAGTGTCTATCGAGCAGGACACCGCTAACAACACCGGTATCAGCCAATATCCCATTCTCAATGTAGCCGGCATAGGTGCTCATTGCGATTTAGCCTTGGTAGTGGGCGGCGACGGCACCATGCTGGGCATTGGCCGACTCCTGGCGCGCTTTGGCATTCCACTGATTGGCATTAACCAAGGGCGGCTAGGCTTTATCACCGACATAGCCTTTGAGGGCTTTGAAAACGTTCTCGGCCCCATGCTGAGCGGTGAGTTCGAGGATGACAAACGCTGGATGATGCAGGCTACTGTGGTGCGTGATGGTCACTGCGTTTTTAAGGCTACGGCTATGAACGACGTTGTGGTCAACCGCGGAGCCACCACCGGCATGGTTGAGTTGCGCGTCGAAGTCGACGGCCGCTTTTTAGCCAACCAGCGCGCCGACGGCCTGATCATCGCCACGCCCACTGGCTCTACCGCCTACGCACTGTCTGCTGGTGGCCCCTTACTACACCCATCGGTAGGCGGTTGGATACTGGTACCGATTGCGCCGCACACGCTGTCAAACCGCCCTATCGTGCTGTCTGACAGCGGCGAAATCACGGTCGAATTAGTCTCTGGCCGAGACGCTAGTGCCAACTTTGATATGCAGTCTCTGGCCGCCCTGATGATTGGCGACCGCATCAACGTCAAGCGCTCCGAATCGCAAATGCGTTTTCTGCATCCCAAGGGCTGGAGTTACTTCGATACCTTGCGCAAGAAACTTCATTGGAACGAAGGTGTGGCGGTTGGCGCGCAGTCGCGTACAAGTCACGAAATATGAGCCTTAAAAGCGTATCCCTGCGGGACTTTGTAATTGTTCATACTCTTGACTTAGACCTAGAGTGCGGCTTTACCGTGCTCACCGGTGAGACCGGCGCGGGCAAATCCATTTTGATAGATGCGCTACAACTAGCGCTGGGCGCAAGGGCTGACGCCGGTGTGGTGCGCGAAGGCGCGCAGCGCTGCGACATCAGCGCCGAATTTGACACGCCGCCCAGCCTGCAGTCTTGGCTAGAACTTGCCGGTTTCAGCAGCGCTGAGACACTGTTACTTAGGCGCACCATAGACCAGCAAGGCAAAAGCCGGGCTTGGATTAACGGCGGCGCAGCCACCGCCACGCAACTCAGAGAAATCGCCGATCAACTCATAGACATTCACGGTCAGCACGCTTGGCAAAGCCTGACACGGCCAGACGCGGTGCGTGGCCTACTCGACTCCTACGGCAGTATCAATACACAAAAGCTCAGCTTGCAATGGCAAGCTTGGCGCAGCGCACAAAAAACACTCAATCAAGCGTTACTAACTCAGGACAGTTTGCAGACGGAGCGCGAACGCCTAGCGTGGCAAATCGCGGAGGTCGACAAACTCGCGCCTGAACCTAACGAATGGGAAGAACTCAACGCCCAGCACAGCCGACTCTCGAATGCCCAAACCTTGCGCGACGCGGTGCAAAGCGCACTTGCTGTGCTTGAAGATGACGAACAGAACGTCGGCACTATGCTTGGCCGGGCACTTAGCGCGCTAGAAAGTCAAGCGCATATAGAGCCGCAATTCAAAGCCCTGAGCGAGGTGCTAGCCAGCGCGCTAGCGCAGACCGAGGATGCTGTTAGATCACTACACGGCTATGCGCGTCATGCCGAGCTTGAACCACAACGACTTAGCCAGCTTGACGAGCGCTTAGCGCTGTGGATTAGCCTTTCTAGACGCTACAAACGCCAACCCGCAGAACTGGCCGATTTACTCGACTCTTGGCGCGTTGCTCTAGAGCAGCTAGACGCTGCAGCCGACCTAGACCAGCTCAAAGAAAGCGAAAAACTAGCTCTCGCAGCCTTTCATAATGAAGCCCTTTTAGTGTCACGACTGCGCGCAAAAACAGCCCCCGCGTTGGCCAAGGCCGTGAGCCAAGTGATGCAAGAGTTAGGTATGCAGGGCGGCAAGTTCGAAATCGCACTGCAAAAGCTAGATCAACCCGCCCAGTACGGTTTAGAGCAAGCCGAATTTTTAGTTGCAGGCCACGCCGGCAGTACGCCGCGCCCAGTCGGGAAAGTTGCCTCAGGTGGCGAGCTCTCCCGCATAGCACTGGCCATAGCCGTGACCACCAGCGAGCTCGGTCAAGCCCAAACCTTGATTTTTGATGAGATTGACTCCGGCATAGGCGGCGCTGTGGCTGAAACAGTGGGCCGCTTAATGCATCAGCTTGGTAAAGATCGTCAGGTGCTGGCGGTGACTCACTTACCGCAAGTGGCCACTTGTGCCGACCAACACTTGGTGGTGGCAAAGCAAAGCGACAAAGGCAAAACCATGAGCTCGGTAGCCAAGATACAAGGCCAGCCGCGCGTTGGCGAAATCGCGCGCATGCTGGGTGGCGAAAAACTATCGCAAACGACTATGGCGCATGCCAAAGAAATGTTGGAACAAAAATGACTACCTCGCTAGAAATGGTGCTAATTACAGGCATGTCGGGATCTGGAAAATCAGTCGCGCTGCATGCGCTAGAAGACGCTGGTTATTACTGCGTAGACAACCTTCCGCCTGAGCTGCTCACCGCTTTTACCGATTTACAAATCCAACACGGCGCCACCCGCAAAGTAGCCATTGCTATGGATGTGCGCAGCGCTACCTCACTGCCGCAGGTACCCGAGCAGTTGCAGCAACTGCGCTCTCAAGGTGTGGCGGTACGCTCTTTGTTTCTTGATGCAGGTGTCGATACGCTGGTGCGGCGCTACTCCGAAACTAGGCGTCTGCATCCGCTTTCTCGCCCCGACACACTTGACCAGCACCGTGCTTTGGTCGACGCGATAGAACTAGAGCGCGAACTACTGCAAGAATTGCGCGACCAGTCGCATGCACTAGACACCAGCGTGATACGGCCGGCGCAGTTACAGGCCTATATCAAGGCGCTGATCTCAGCACCCGCCACGCAGCTCACACTGGTGTTTGAATCCTTTGGCTTTAAGCGCGGCGTACCACTGGCGGCAGACTATGTTTTTGACGTGCGCATGCTGCCCAATCCGCACTACGAAAAAGAGCTAAAAAGTCTAACCGGACGCGATCAAGCCGTAGTCGACTATTTGCGCGAGCATCAACCCGTGGCCGACATGCTGGGCGACATAGAGCGTTTCATGGATCGCTGGCTCAAGGCCTTGGCGCTTGACCACCGCAGCTACGTCACGGTAGCGATTGGCTGCACTGGCGGCCAGCATCGCTCGGTTTATCTGGTGGAAGAATTAACGCGAATTTTCTCCAGTCGTTGGAATACGCTCAAGCGCCACCGCGAGCTCGACTCACTGCCAACCTAAGCCCGCAGCGGTGACTAGCGTGCCCGTCAATACCCTAGCGCTTGACTGAAATACAGCGGCGTAAATCTCTAGTTAAAAGTCTCAAGCTACAACACCACTCAAACAGCAGCGGGTTGAAGAAGCTTGCGTATGGGTGCAGGTAGGCCTAGTTTTTCCCACGCCTGAGGCGTAAACCAAGCGCCTAAATTTTGGCGCTCTGCAACCATCAGACTAGGCTCGCGTGCGGGCGAATTTTGCTGCATAGGGAACAGCGCAATCACCGGATGCAAATGCAAATCTTTGTGCGTAAGCACGTGAACAAAGGGTTTAACAAATTCAAGCCGAGTCTGCATGACGTCAGGCACAAAACTACTCAAAGCGTCTTCGCTGTCAAACACCGGAAGGCAATACAGACCGCCCCAAATACCACTGACAGGCCGGCGCTCTAGCCACACACTGCCGTCCGGTTTTTGCGCCCACAGCAAACGTAATTGCTGCGAACTACGCTTGAGTTTTTTAGTCTTGATCGGATACTGTTCGGGCGTTCCGGTCGCAAAACCTAGACAAATCTCACGCACCGGACAAGACGGACAAGCCGGCTTGCTACGCGTACAAAGCGTCGCACCTAAATCCATTAAACCTTGGGTGTAGCGCGGCATGTTTTGAGTCAGATTTTTCTCAGGCAACAAGTCGTTGGCAATGAGCTGCAATTGACGCACTGCAGCGCCTTCGGCCATGTCGCCATCAAAGGCCATTAACCGGGTCAGCACGCGCTTTACATTGCCGTCAAGAATCGCCACGCGTTCAGCAAAACAAAATGAAGCAATCGCTGCCGCCGTGGACGGCCCTATACCGGGCAAGGTTTGTAGTTGCTCAGAAGTGGACGGAAACTCTCCACCGTGCAAAGCCAAAACCTGCTGTGCGCAGCGATGTAAATTACGCGCACGGCTGTAGTAACCCAGCCCACTCCAAAGCCCCAGCACTTCATCCTGATCGGCCTGCGCTAGCTCAGTCACGCTAGGAAAACGCTGTAAAAATCGAGCGTAATAATCTATCACCGTGACAACTTGGGTTTGCTGCAACATGATCTCAGAGAGCCAGACGCGGTAGGGGTCGCGCGTGTTTTGCCAGGGCAGCGTATGCCGGCCAAACTCTTTTTGCCACGTAATGAGATCGGGTGCGAAACGCAATTTAGTAACGCCCAGACAGGTGCTAATAACAGGAGATTTTTTCGGCATATTTTTTTATTGACTGACGTAGTAAAGCGCTCATACCGGAGACTTACCGGCAGATATTTGAAGTGTTTTTTAAGCCAGTTCGGCCGCCGCAAGCACTCGCTTAGCGCTATCTGGTTCAGACTGCGAAAAAACCGCTCGCGAAAGCAAAGGCGTGTCAGTCAATTTCGCTGTGAGTTCAATCAGTTTTACATTGAGATTTTTAAGTGCCAGCTCTTGTACAGCTATGTCGGCGATGCGTTCATCGAGACCCGAGGTCGCATCTTGTATGCGCTCGATGGCTTCTAAGCGACGACCGAAATTGCGCCGTCGCTCGCGCAGCTGAGTATCGAGCTGAGAGGCTGCAGATTTATTCCACAGCTCCACATCGTTTAGCGCTTGCTCAAAAACTATGCGCAAGCGGGTAGCTAGGGCCAACATCAAACGCTCTGAAAAATCAGCCTGAGTGAGCTTGATCACTTTACCAACCCCAAGGTATTGCAAATGACTGCGCTCAATCGAATCTAAATCTTGTCGGTAACGTGCCAGCTCTGGGGCTTTCGGTGCTTGCAGTGAAAATCCAAATTCGCTGTTGACTTGCCGAAACGCAGCCGCCAGCATGGCGTAAATTTCCGCGCTCTGCGCTCCAGCCTGATCTAGACTTTCACGTAAGCGGATAAAGGTATTTTTATATGCTTTTTTCAAGCCGAACTTAATACCGGGTTGCTTGAGCGCGAGTTTAAATTCGACCAGTTCAGTCTTGAGTCTGGTCGAACCCAGCAAGACCAGCAACGAGCGCAAAAGTTTAAGGTGCACGCTGCGCGTAGCCTGAATTCGCAAGCCACTTTCGTCGAACTCAAGCTGCTCTTGCAAAATACGCGATCGCATGAGTTTGACAACGGATACATTTTTACCGCTCAGTCCACGCAACTCATCAGCCTGTTCTGCCAGATCTCTATGCCTAACGTGAATGACGCGGCCGGCTTCGGCACGCAACTCGCTAATGGCGTTGGCTACTGTAACTTGCAAAATATTCTGGCGCTGCCCCATGATTTCATCGGCCAACATACGCTCGAGTTCTGGCAAGCCACTGGCAGCAAGAAGCTCGCGATTACGTGTGATTTTGGCCACCAAACCTTTTTGTGCCGACACAGCGGTCAGCCGCGATTTAGGCAGACCGAGTATTTCAGCTGAGATCACAACTTGTTTGTCTATCTGCGCTGCGACCTGTTCGGGAGAACTCAGTGCGTCCCAAAGCATGTCTATCTTGTTGAGGACCACCAGCCGAGAAATACTTTGATCGTCATCCGTGGCCAAGTGCTCGCGCCAGATGCTGAGATCAGACTTTGTCACGCCCGTATCCACACCCAGAATAAAAACTACCGCCTGCGCTTGTGGAATTAGACTCACCGTGAGTTCAGGTTCGGCGCCTATAGCATTTAGGCCGGGCGTATCGAGAATCACCAAGCCTTGTTTTAGCAGAGGGTGGGCGATATTGATCAATGCGTGGCGCCACTTTGGCACCTCAACTAATGAATCGGCATCCGGCAGCGGGTTATCTTCTGGCTGCGTATCGTTCCAAAACCCTAGTGCGCGCGCCTGTTCAATGCTGACGCGGCTGACATCAGCGACTTTTTCAAGCGCTTTGGCAAGTTGGGCGGGATCGTTTACATCTAGGTCTATGCACACCCACTGATCGGGCTGGTCGCGCCAATCCATCAAGAATTGAGACTTCAGTCGAGTATCGATTGGCAACAGCCGTAAACAAGCTGGCAGATCTGCATTCCAAGCCAACTCGGTCGGACACATGGTGGTGCGACCCGCACTGGCTGGCATGATGCGTCTGCCGTAGCCGGCAAAAAATATGGCGTTAATTAACTCAGATTTACCGCGCGAGAACTCAGCGACAAAAGCCACCATGATCTTGTCTGAGCGTACTTGTGATTCCAGCCTGCTCAGGCGACTTTCAACGGCGGCGTCAAGTAAGTCGTGCGACTTCATCCATTCCACCAGCAGTTTCAAGCGCAACGCGAAATCGCGGCGCCATGCGCTATGCTGATCAAATCGTTGGTTAAAAGACATGTTCAAAGACCAATAGTTAATCCCAGCCAATATAGCATCGACGAAATGAAACAGCTACGAAACAGTTCTCGCAGCGTAGTCGCGGCCTCTTGACAGGACGCTTTTAAGTTTTTTTAGCGCCGCTTTAAAACTTAAGGTTTCTGGCAGATGGCGCAGAAAAATGTTGATCGCTGACCTTGCCGCATACTTTTAATCGGGTTGCTGCAAATTTTGCACGGCAGACCAGCTCGGTCGTAAACCATGGCTTCGAGCTGAAAATAACCGCTCTCGCCTTGCGCATTAGAAAAATCCTTCAAAGTACTACCGCCCTTGGCTACAGCCCGGGCCAAGACATCGCAGATAGCCGCGTGGAGTCGGTCAGATCTAGGCCGGCTCAAACGCATGGCGCGCGTTGTAGGCCTGATGCCCGCTAAAAACAAAGCCTCAGACGCATAAATATTGCCCACACCCACTACCACCTCGCCAGCCAGCAAAACTTGTTTAATCGCCGTTTTTCGCAGCTTTAGTGCTTGATGAAAAAGTACGGCGTTAAAGAAGTCTCCTAGCGGCTCCACACCCAAACGGCCCAAAAGTTTTTGCGCACTGGCATGTTCTTGGCTAGGCGCAAAAACCACCGCACCAAATCGCCGTGGGTCGTGCAGGCGCAAAGTTCCTAAATTCGTGACAAGGTCGAAATGATCATGTTTGCCAGCTGGCGGCGTATGGATAGAAAAAGTAACGCTGCCCGACATACCCAAGTGCATCAGCAGCAGGCCTGCACTGAGATCTAACAACAGGTATTTGCCGCGCCTGCGCACACCAAGCACCTGCTGATCAACTAGCGATTGCGGCTCACAACCGAGTGGCCAACGCAGCGGCTTACCCAGCTGCGCGTGGCTAATATGCGCACCTTGGATACGGTCGGCAAAACTTAGGCGGGTGACTTCAACTTCGGGTAATTCAGGCATGAACAGAGCATAAGCTGTAGTCAAAAACCGCATCATGCTGCGAGCCATTGAAAAGTTTGGAACCATTGCGTTTAAAGACTGATCCAGCACATCAGAATTACAAAGGCTGCATATGCGCGACTCACGCTTGAACTATCATGGTTTGATGAAGAAAAAAATGATTTTTGCCCTGGCTGCTTTGTCGCTGACAGTGCCGCTGCTGAGTGCTCAAGCACAAGAGGTAAAAAGGCCTAGCCCGATTAACGCGCCAAGAGTTAAGCCTGCCGTAGCCGCACTCTTAGATGCACAAGCCAGCGATAAGCTGCCTGCGCAATCAGCCCTTGGTGGCGAATTGTTCTACCAGCTGCTACTAGGTGAAATCACAGCACAAGAAGGTGAGCCGGCCGCAGGTTTTGCCCTCATGCTTGACGCTGCACGCAAAACTAACGACGCAGAGCTTTATCAGCGGGCCACCGAAATGGCGTTGCAATCGCGTTCTGGTGAAGCCGCATTACAGGCCGCTAAAGCTTGGCAACTGGCCAAGCCCAACAGTCTGGAACCCAACCGTTTCTTGTTGCAAATTCTCATCACACTTAACCGCATCAGCGAGACTTCGGCACCGCTCAAAGCCAACTTATTGCTCACACCTGCAGCGGATCGTGCTTTTGCGATCAACTCCATACCAGCGGCGTACGCCCGCACTAACGACAAAAAAATGGCCGCCAGCTTAGTTCAGCAGGCCTTGCTTACCTATCTAACTAATCCGGTCACAGCCGGCTCAGCATGGACAACGGTCAGCCGCATGCAATTGGCAGCAGGCGACTTGGTTTCTGCTTTGCAGGCAGCGCAGCAAGCACAGGCGGCTGAGCCCAAGTCACCCGGCCCAGCGCTGATTGGTTTAGAGCTGATGTCGTCCATCACCAATCCAGCAGAGACCTTGGTCAAAAATTATTTTGAGCGCCAACCTAAAGCACCGCCCGAAGTGCGTATGGGTTATGTGCGCGTATTGCTCGACGCCCAACGTGTTGCCGACGCTAGTGCGCAGCTGCAAATCGTGAACCGAGATCAACCGCAATTTGCCGCGGCATGGCTGGTACTGGGATCGTTGCAATTGCAACAAGCTCAAACCGGCCTTGCCCAAACCTCGCTAGAGCGCTACGTGGCGCTGGCAGAACAACAAACCGACGCCGAGCAAAATAAACGCGGTATTGCTTCGGCTTATCTGTCATTGGCTGAGTTAGCAGAAAAGCGCAAAGACTTTGCAGCCGCCCAGAACTGGATAAGCAAAATAGACAACTCTGAAGACTTGATTCAAGTGCAGCTCAGAAGCGCTTCCATACTCGCTAGCCAAGGAAAAATTGATGAGGCGCGCGAGTTACTGAAAAATCTACCCGAGACCAAGCCAGAAGACGCAAGACTCAAGCTAATGGCAGAAATTAGCTTGCTGCGCGACTTCAAACAATATCAGCTGGCTTTTGACTTGCTTGGCCAGGCTGCTGCCCAATTCCCCCAAGAGCCCGACTTGCTTTACGACCAAGCCATGATGGCCCAGAAAATCAGCAACATGCCAGCGATGGAGAGTTTGCTTAGACAAGTCATAAAACTCAAACCAGATTACTACGGCGCCTACAACGCCTTGGGCTACTCGTTTGCAGACCGCAATGTGAACTTACCTGAAGCCAAGGCCTTAATCCAAAAAGCACTCGAATACGCACCGCAAGATCCCTTTATTAGCGACAGCTTAGGCTGGGTCGAATACCGCATGGGCAACAAAGCCGAAGCTGAACGCATCTTTGCAAAAGCCTACGCAGCTAAGCCGGACGCTGAAATAGCCGCTCACTACGGCGAAGTCTTGTGGGAAAGTGGCGAGCAGGAAAAAGCCAAAATTGTCTGGCGAGAAGGTCAACTACTCAACCCCGACAATGAAACCTTAGTAGAGACACTAGAGCGCTTAAAGGTAAAGCTTTGAGCCGACTGTTTTTGTCACGCCGCTCGCTGGCGTTTGCCGGATTGGTTTCAAGCGCTTTAATTATGAGTGGTTGCGCCAGCACACCCACCTCAATTAATCAGCAAGACCAAACTGACGTATGGGCCGGTCGCCTCAGCTTGCAAATACACAGTGAACCAGCGCAGGCATTTTTTGCTGGCTTTGAACTGCGCGGCAATGCCCAGCAAGGCGAGTTAAGTTTGACCAGCCCGATTGGCAGCACGCTGGGTTTAATGCGCTGGTCACCAGGCCAGGCAACGCTTGCGACTGGTGGCGAGATTAAACGTTATAGCTCTACCGATGAACTGATAGAAAAAAGCACAGGCGCAGCAATACCGCTGAGCGCGTTATTTGACTGGCTGCGCGGCACGAACACGGTCTTGAGCGGCTGGACCGCCGATCTTTCGCGCCAGCAAGATGGCCGCATAGACGCGACGCGACGCTCGCCTGCGCCGCTGACACAGCTTCGCATTGTGCTCAATCAATAAGCGTTTCTCATGACAAAGTCACCCCTGCGGGCCATCTACGATGTGCCTGCGCCAGCCAAGCTCAATCTTTTTTTGCACATCACCGGCAGACGCGCTGATGGCTACCATTTAATGCAGTCGGTCTTCATGCTGATCGACTGGTGCGACACCCTGCACTTCGAATTGCGTCAAGACGGCGGCATCAGCCGAAGCGACATCAGGGGTAACGGGTCCATAGAGACTCTTCCCGAGGTAGACCTTTGCGTACGCGCCGCCAAAGCCTTGCAAATAGCCACGGCCTGCACCTTAGGTGTTCACATCACATTGGAAAAACGCATTCCCTCGCAAGCCGGCATGGGCGGCGGATCATCCGATGCGGCTAGCTGCTTATTAGCACTACAGCGACTCTGGGGAGTCGCTTTGCCGCGCGCAGAATTAATGGCACTGGCATTAAAGTTGGGCGCAGACGTGCCGTTTTTTCTATCCGGCGGACACGCTTGGGTAGAAGGAATTGGTGAATTAATCACGCCAATCGAGTTACCCACAGCGCACTTTTTAGTCATCAAACCCGAGGCCGGCTTAGCTACCCAAGATATTTTCACCTCGCCTTTGCTAAAACGTGACTCTGAAACTGATACACTGCAAGGCTTCGCTACAAATAGTGAAAGTCAAATTTACGAGTTTGGCCGAAACGATTTGCAGCCGGTAGCCAAAAGTTTATGCCCGCAGCTTGAACAGTCTTTAGACTTTTTAGCCGAGATGCAACTCAAAGGGCGCATGACCGGCTCAGGCAGCGCAGTATTTGCAAAGTTGACACAAAAAATAGAAATACCGGTACTCGAAAGTACATGGAAAACAAAAATTTGTGTCAATTTAGAGAAACACCCTCTCGCAGCTTGGTAAACTATGAGGCTGCTAATAATTAACTTTAATTAAAAGTAAGGTTAATTAAGAGGTGTTTAAGCGTTTAGAAGTTAAACGCTGAAAAAGTTATAGGTTTGTTGCACAGCGTATGCAATGCAACAGACCTGTGTAGGGGTGTCGCCAAGTTGGTTAAGGCACCGGATTTTGATTCCGGCATTCGCAGGTTCGACTCCTTCCACCCCTGCCAAAATTATGAATCTGTTTAAGTATGGATTTCGAACCCGCACTTCATAACCGACAGTGCGGGTTTATGTTTTTAGACTGCTGCATTTGTGCACAGACAGCAATTGCCGTGGTGCCAGGTCCCGGCGAGATTCCAAGGCGTGCCTTTCGCTACGTTTTTGTAGACATGAAACATTCGTCAAATTCAACACCGATACAAGCTGGGTCCTCAATGCAGTCGAACCATCCCCACCCCCATCCCGATTTTCTGCTGTTTACTGGCAACGCTAATCCAAGTTTGGCCGCTGAAGTCGCCCTACATCTGGGCATGCCTTTAGGCGCCGCTCAAGTCGGACGCTTTTCTGATGGCGAGGTCACGGTTGAAATTCAGCAAAACGTGAGAGCCCGCGACGTTTTCGTCGTGCAGTCGACCTGTGCGCCGACTAACGAAAACCTGATGGAATTGCTGATCATGGTGGACGCGCTCAAGCGCTCCTCAGCCGAGCGTATTACCGCTGTCATTCCCTATTTTGGTTATGCCCGGCAAGATCGCCGACCACGCTCAGCACGCGTTCCCATCACGGCCAAAGTAGTCGCCAATATGTTGCAAGCTGTGGGCGTTTCACGCGTCTTAACCATGGACTTGCACGCTGACCAAATTCAAGGTTTTTTCGACATACCTGTCGACAACATTTACGCTTCGCCAGTCTTGCTGGGTGACTTGCGACAGAAAAATTATTCCGACCTCATGGTGGTCTCACCCGATGTTGGCGGCGTAGTTCGCGCACGCGCACTGGCGAAACAGCTAGGCTGCGACATGGCCATCATTGATAAGCGTAGGCCCAAGGCCAACGTGTCTGAAGTCATGCACGTGATTGGCGATATTGACGGCCGCAACTGCGTGATCATGGACGACATGATTGACACCGCTGGCACGCTAGTCAAAGCCGCCGAAGTGCTCAAAGAGCGCGGCGCGAAAAAAGTCTACGCTTACTGCACGCACCCGATTTTCTCGGGCCCGGCGATAGAGCGCATAACACAGGGCGATGCCCTGGACGAAGTGGTCGTCACAAACACGATTCCACTTAACGATAATGCGAAACATTGCAAAAAAATACGCCAGCTTTCTGTCGGCCCGCTGATAGCGGAAACGATACAGCGCATCTCGCGCGGAGAGTCTGTGATGAGTTTGTTCTCCGACCAGGACCAACCGGTTCTGCTCTGAGACGAAAAGGTGGCCGTTTGTGGTGCGAAATAAATTCGCACCCGCTCGGCCTTTTAGGGATCTTGACCTCCAGCTTTTTTATAGGCACCGGAAATAAAGTCTCCCTTGTTTGAGGCAAGCTGGTCGCGGCAAGCCTCTTTTTGGAGTTGATTATGAAATTTGCCGCTTTTACGCGCACACTGCAGGGCACGGGTGCGAGCCGCCGTCTCCGCATCACAGGTCGTACACCAGGTATTGTTTACGGTGGAACCGGTGAGCCGCTGTTGATCGAAATCGATCACAACGCTTTGTTCCATGCGATCAAAAAAGAAGCTTTCCACGCCGCCATCCTTGAGATGGAATTGAACGGTACAGAGCACAAAGTTTTGCTGCGTGATTTGCAAATGCACCCCTTCAAGCAGCAAGTTCTGCACATTGACTTCCAACGTGTTGAAGCTCGCACACGCATGACAGTTAAAGTGCCAGTGCATTACACCGGCGAAGAAGAGTCCCCAGCGGTCAAAACTGACAACTGCTTGGTCAACCACGTGGTTTCCGAACTGACAGTGTCATGCTTCCCAGCGGATATTCCAGAGTCCATCAATGTCGACTTGAGCGGCATGAAAAAAGGCTCGACTCTGCACGTCAAGGACATCACCTTGCCAAAAGGCGTGAGATTCGTACCAAAAGGCCAGGAAAACCCAGTCTTGGTATCCTTGACCGTTGCCGTCAACGAAGCCGACGTCGCCGCCGATGCAGCTGCTGCCGCAGCCGCAGCAGCCGCCGCGCCAGTTAAAGGTAAGGGCGGTAAAGCCAAACCTGCTCCTAAGAAGTAATTCTTCGCAGCGTTAAGGCTTAACAGCCAACGGCCCATGACCTGTACAGGCATGGGCCGTTTTTATTTAAAGTGCAAAAAATGATCAAACTGTTTGTAGGCTTGGGCAACCCCGGCTTGGAGTACGAAGCTACGCGGCACAATGCGGGCTTTTGGTGGATAGATGCACTCGCGCGCGATCTCAAAGCACCACTGAGCTTTGACAAAAGTTATTACGGTCAAATCGCCAGAACCAGCGTGAATGGTCAAAATGTTTGGCTGCTCGAGCCCCAAACCTTTATGAATCTTTCTGGCAAATCAGTTGCTGCCCTAGCGCGATTTTTCAAAATTTTGCCCGAAGAAATTTTAGTGGTGCACGATGAAATAGACATAGTGCCGGGCCAAGTCAAACTCAAATTTGGCGGCAGCCATGCGGGTCACAACGGCTTGCGCGACATTCATGCGCAGCTTGGCATAGGTGACTACTGGCGACTAAGGCTAGGCGTAGGTCATCCGGGCGTAAAAAGCGAAGTGATCAATTGGGTGCTAAAAAAGCCCATGCAAGAACACCGCAGTGCAATTGATGAGTGCATAGACCGTTCACTAAAAGCAGTACCAGCACTGCTAGCAGGCGAGATGGAAAAAGCCACCATGATGATTCATACCAATGCGCCGCAGCGACCTAAGCCGCCGCGCAAGGAAGTGCCGGTTAAAGCCGAAGTCAATGAAGCAGCTAAACCGCCAGAAACACCTGACGCAAAGACTTCATAAGAACGATTCGAAATATAAACGAGTGAAATAAGCAGGTATTTTTGACGCCTGACTAGTCGATTCAAATCAGAATTTAAAGAACCGCTAAACCGCCACCAAGCGGTGATATTTTTGCCACAAGGTATCGCGGCTTTCGATGTGCTCTGGGTTAACCGGTATGCACGCCACAGGGCAGACCTGGACGCACTGCGGCTCGTCGAAATGACCCACGCATTCGGTGCATTTATGCGGGTCTATCTCGTAAATTTCGGCGCCCAAATAAATCGCTTGATTCGGGCATTCGGGCTCGCAGACATCGCAGTTAATGCATTCGTCAGTAATTAAAAGTGCCACGATCAAACCCCTTTCTTGATTGTTGACAACGCATCCAACACGGGTGCGCTGACCATTTGGCGCACATCGCCGCCAAGCTTGCTGATCTCGCGCACCAAGGTGCTGCTAATGCATTGCAAGTTAGCCTCGGGCAGCAGAAAAACAGTTTCCACTTCGGGTCTTAGTTTGCGGTTCATCGCGGCCATCTGCGACTCGTAGTCAAAGTCGGTCAGATTACGAATGCCGCGCACCACCGCGCTAGCGCCATGCTCGGCACAAAAATCCATGATCAAACCATCAAAGGCCATGACCCGGACGTTCGGTAAATCTTCGCAAGCCTGAGCGGTTAGCGCCACACGCTGTTCCAAACTAAAAAGAGTTTTCTTGTGATGCGCGTGGGCCACTGCAATGACTAGACCATCAAACAAACCGGCAGCACGCCACACCACATCCAAATGACCTAGCGTGACCGGGTCAAACGTACCGGAATAAACCGCAATTCGGCTAGCAGGGATTGGCAAGGAAAGAATCATTCCTAAATTATGCGCCCGAGCTGTTTGTCCCGGCTTTAGAAAGTAAATGAAAGTGCACAGCGCCGGCCTTACCAAAGCGGTGAACTTGCAGACCCATATCCAGTAATTCTTCATCTAGCCAAACGCGCGGCGCTTCAAGATAAATAAAACCGGTTTCGTTTAGCGCCTGCGAAGCAGCCCTGAGTGAAGACTCAAACAACGCGGACTCATACGGCGGATCGATAAAGATCAACTGCATACTCGCTGGCGATAGCCGCCTAAGCATGGCCACGCCATCACCGCGCTCGACACGAATCATGGCCGCTTGCAGCTTGCTGGCAGAGGCTTTGAGCTTGTCGACCAAAATCGGATCTTGCTCGCAGATTAAAACTTCAGCCGCACCGCGCGAAGCGGCCTCAAAGCCAAGCACGCCAGTGCCAGCAAACGGGTCAGCACAGCGCCAACCGCTCAAGTCTTGGCCTAACCAATTGAAAACAGTTTCACGCACGCGGTCTGGTGTTGGCCTCAGACCGGGGCGATTCGCCACTTGAAGTTTGCTGCGCTTATACAGCCCACCAATGATGCGGACTTCGCCGGGCGGTATGGTTTTGCGCCCGACGACTTTGCCAGACCTAGGTTTTTTTGCGCTTTTTTCGGCTGTGGCCGAGCTGCTTTTTTCAGTCTTTTCTACTGTGTATTTCATGGTGTTCCGCTCAAAATTATTGTGACCATCTTTTCCGGTTGCAGTTTTTTTGCAAACGCGGTTTTGATATCTAGGGTGCTGACTTTAGCAACTTGTTCAGTCCAGTTATCAAGATAGGTGAGCGGTAAGTCATTCCAAGCAATATTCGCTACATTGCCAAGTAGTTTTTGGTTGCTGTCTAGCAGCAAGGCAAAGCCGCCAATGAGGTTGTCCTTGGCCGCTTTTAGCTCGACTGGCGTCGGCCCTTGGGCGACAAAATCGGCAACCACCTTGCGCGTAATGGCCAAGGCTTCGCTAGCCTGATCTGGCCTAGTCTGCAAACTCACGGTAAACGCGCCAGCATGCAGGCCGGGCATAAAATAGCTGCCTACGCCGTAGACCAGACCACGTTTTTCTCGCACTTCAGTGGTTAGCCGCGAGACAAAACCGCCGCCGCCCAAAATGTAGTTGCCCACCAGCATAGGGAAAAAGTCTGAGTCGTTGCGCTTGTAACCCGGCTGACCTAACAAGACCTGAGCTTGGGCCGATGCAAAGGGAATAATTTTTTCTTCCGCTTGGGTCAAGGCTGCAATTTCGGGCACTTTAGGGCGTGGCGTTAAGCTGGCACAGTCTTGTGTGGGCAGACGTGACAACAATTGCGTTGCAATCGCATCGGCCTGTACTTTGGTGACCGCACCGACCAAACTGATACGCGCACCACACGACTGAACGCCTGCCGCGTAAAAAGCCCGCATATCAGCGACCGTGATGTTGCTAAGGGTTGCCTCGGTCATCTCATAGCCGTATGGATGGCTGCCATAAACGGCCTGCGAAAAAGCCCGCCTAGCGACAGTCGCTGGCTTGGTATAAGACTCTTTAAGGCTGGCCACAATTTTTTGCCGGTCGCGCTGCCAGACGTAATCAGGAAATGCGCTTTGACCGATTTGGCGCGCGGCTAAGTCAACCGCTTTGCTTAACAAGTCTGCCTCAGTCAAGGTACGCAGAGAAAAACTCATGCGGTCGTTGCCAGCCCCGCTGTCGAATTGCGCACCCAGATCAGCCCAAGCCTCGCCCAGTGCATTCTCGTCAAGTGCTGGCTCTTTGCCAGTGGCAGCCACGCCCTTAGACGCAATTGAAGCACTCACGCCGGCCAGACCCGCTTTAGCCTGCGGGTCGCGTCGGCTACCGGCGTCAAAGTCGATTTGTACGTCCAGCATGGCGATGGCTGGGCTCTCGACCAAATAAACTTTTGCACCGTTTGCCTGTGTCCAGTGCTGTATCGGAATGGCAGCCAGAGACAAGTGGCAAAACAAGCTGGCAGAGCCCGCCAACAAAATGCTGCGAGCCATCGTTTTCAAATTCGTATTCATCATGTATTTATGCTTTTTTGCGATTTTGTAGAGTTCAGTGGCGCATGCCGGCGGTGGCTACACGCGGCTTGCGATTAGGGTCTAGCGGCTGCGGCAAAAGCGTTGCAGTGGTTAGGTGATCGTCGATAAAGTATTTGGCAGCAACCGCTTGAACTTCAGCACTGGTGATGCTGCGCAACTGGGTAATCGTGCGGGCATCAGCGTCAAGTGGAAAACCGTTAATCCAGTTGGCGCCTAACTCATTGGCCTGCGCAAAAACACTGTCGAGCTTGTAGGTCTGACTCGCTACCCACTGGGTTTTGACGCGGTTGAGTTCGGCGTCGCTGACACCATCTTTGGCGATCAATGCCACTTGTGCGCGTAAGGCGCTAGCGACTTGCGCCGTCGTTTTGCCTTCTGAAGGCACACCGTAAAGCACAAACAACTGCGGACCGCGGCCGGTTAAGCCACTGTAAGCGCCCGCGTTGTCTGCAACCCGTTGGCTGCCGTCTGCACCGCCCTGCTCAAGCGCGCGTTGCAGCCTAGCGCCGCTGTAACCGTCGAGCACTGCGCTGAGCACAGTCAGCGCCAATGCGTCGCGCCCTGATGCGGTCATTGTTGTGGCGTTTAGCGTCAGAGAGGTCAAGTCTTCGGCTTCTAATTTGGGCACTTTAAAAGCTAGGCTAACGTAGGCTTGACTGGCTGGTGCCTTGAAGTTAAGACTGCGCTCGCCGACCTGCTCGACCTCTGGACGCGGCTTGCGCACTGGCATCACGCCTGGCGCAATCACGCCATAGTATTTTTCGGCCAAACGTTTAACTTGGTCAAACTCCACATCGCCAGTGATCACCACAGCCGCATTGCCGGGCACATACCAGCGGTGATGAAAGTTGCGTACATCGTCAGGCGTCAAGGCCTCAATATCTGCCATCCAACCGACGACTGGGCGGCGATACGGCGAAGTGGTGAAAGTCACGGCATTGGCGGCTTCTGCAAGCAAAGCGCGGGCCGAGTCTTCGGTACGCATGCGGCGCTCTTCTTTGACGACTTCTATCTCGCGCTTGAACTCATCATCAACCCATTGGTTGTTGGCAAAACGATCGGCTTCAAGGCGCATCACATCTTCTAGCTTGTTGGCAGGAATTTGTTGGTGGTAGCCCGTCGCATCCCGGCCCGTGAACGCATTGTCGCGTCCGCCTAAGGCGGCTACTTGTTTAGAAAAATCACCCGGTTTAAGTAATTTTGTACCCTTAAACATCATGTGTTCGAGTACATGGGCTACGCCTGAAGTACCATCGACCTCGTCCATAGAACCTACCCTGACCCACAGCATGTGGGCCGCGGTAGGTGCTCGGTGGTCAGGCTTGACGATAACCGTCAGGCCATTGGCAAGTTTGAATTGCTGTACCCCGCCAGCATCCTGAGCAAAAGCTGCAGAGTGGCCAAAAAGCAGACCGCCACCAAGGGCAAGGGCTGCTAGAAAGCGTGATGGGCGGGTTAAATTTGCGGTCAATGTCGGCGCTAAGCCGACGATGGTCTGGTGTTTCATAGAATGGTGCGACTCATAAGTAGGTCTAATGTTCAGTTTCTTCAAGAAAAAATTCTTCTCATCTCCAACGCCAACCCCGACAGTACCGGAAACAACGGAAACATCGGATATAACGGTCATATCTGAGGAGCCGGCCAAACCGGACACGGCGCCTTATCAAGATATTGCGGCTTCGCCTAAAGACATTACTGCCGCAGAGCCAGAGTTAGCGCCACAGCTAGCGCCAACGCCAACTTCAGCAGCACCGCCAGTTCCAACGCAGCCGCCGCCTGCAGTAAAGTTAGCGCCAGCCATACTAGCTCCAGCATTGGTAGCAAAGCCTTTGTATGACCCGAATGTGAGCATGATTGGCTCAGCCTTGGTCGCACCAATTGATATCGACCAAGCCACCGCCTCGGTCGCTGCGGCAGCGCCGGATCGGGAGCGCTGGTTGTCAAAGCTCACCTCAGGCCTGCGTAAAACTGGCACCAGCATATCCGCGGTGTTTGTCGGTAACCAAATCGACGAGCAGCTCTATGAAGACCTAGAGTCCGCCTTGCTAATGGCCGACACTGGCGTAAAAGCCACCGAATACCTGATCAAAGAAATCCGCCGCCGCGTCAAAGACAGCGGCGTTACGCACCCGGTTGCTGTGCGCAATATTTTGATTGAGTCCTTGACTCAATTACTCAAACCACTGGAAAAGGCATTGGTTATTGGTGAGTTCCAACCCACAGTCATCATGGTCGCTGGCGTGAATGGCGCAGGAAAAACCACCACGATTGGCAAACTTACGCGGCACTTAGCCAACTCAGGCGCATCCGTATTACTCGCCGCCGCAGATACCTTTCGTGCGGCTGCACGAGAGCAACTCAGCATCTGGGCCGACCGCAATACGGTAGACATCATCAGCCAAGAAGGTGGCGACCCGGCTGCTGTGAGCTATGACGCAGTCACCGCCGGCAAAGCGCGCGGCCGTGATGTGGTGCTGGTCGACACGGCTGGCCGACTGCCGACACAGCTGCACTTAATGGAAGAGCTGAAAAAAATCAAACGCGTGGTGCAAAAGGCTGACGCCACCGCACCGCATGAAGTCTTGCTGGTGATAGACGGCAACACTGGCCAGAACGCACTGGCCCAAGTCAAATCCTTTGATGAAGCCCTATCACTGACTGGCCTAATCGTCACCAAGCTAGACGGCACGGCCAAGGGCGGCGTGCTGGCCGCTATCGCTTTGTGGTCGCGTGAGCGAGCTGCTAGCAATCCTAAACTGGGCACAGTGCCGGTTTACTTTATTGGCGTGGGCGAAAAACTCGAAGACTTGGAGACTTTTAACGCACGCGAATTTTCGCAAGCATTGCTGGCTTAATAAGGTTCGCAATAGCTCAATTTAATGGCTAAGTTAAAGACACCGTTAAATCCTACTGAAAAGTTAATTTTTTCGTTTTAAACATTAACCGCAATCTGCGCCAATCAACATCCAGCCTTGAAACCGGCTGCTACGGCCTAAAATAAGTCTTTTTAAAGGATTTAACTTGCCTGCCTTTGTAAGCCAGATTTTGCGTTTTGTGTTCAGGCTGGTGATGGCTGTTTTCGCCATCATTTTTGCGATCAGCCTATTGTTCGCCGCTTTAATAGCGCTACTGTTTAGCCTGCTCATGGCCTTGTTCACAGGCCGTAAACCCGTCTCCCCAGTGGTTTTTAGCCGCTTCAAGCGCTTCTCCAAAGACTCAGTCTGGCCAGCAGATGCCAAGCGCAGCGATGGCTCGCCCATTGGAGGGCCAAGTAGGTCAGGCAAGTCTGGCAAACCCGGCGAAGTGGTGGACGTAGATGTGCGGGAAGTCAAGGATGACAAACCTCAGTAATATCGCTCAACTAGCCGCATTCGTCGGCCGCTAATTTACTCCGGCGGCCAGCGTATTTCTGCCCTACTAACTCGCCGCTAAGCAGCCAGCGCGTTCACGATAAGCACTAAGACTAGACAAACACGGACTGTCCGCTAAGCACACCGCTTTGCCAAGCTGTGCGCACAGCTATTTGCGACTGCTACAACTTTGTCTGCAACAACCTTTTTTAAATTTTAATCGTATACGATATACACAATAATGATTTCCACAACACTTCCCTGGCTCACCGAAACATCTTCCGACCGCATCAGCGCAATACGCGATACCTCGCTCTCCAAGTTGGTACGTGATGACATGCTGGCCTTGATTCTTAAAGGTGTGTTCGCGCCAGGCCAACGCATTAATGAGCCTGATGTAGCCAGTCGATTGCAAGTCTCCCGCGTACCAGTGCGTGAAGCCTTGCGTGAGTTGGAAAGTTCAGGCCTGGTGATCTCACGCAAACATTCCGGTGTTTTTGTGCGCCAACTAGAGGCCGCAGAAGTCAAAGACCTGTACCAAATGCGCGGCCTGCTAGACGGTTTTGCCGGTCGCCGCAGTGCCGCTTTGCCAGAGCGCGAGCGCGGCCTGTTGCTGGCTAAGTTAGAGCGCGCAATCAAAGCCATGCAACAAGCATTTGACGACCACGACGTGCAGGCTTATTACAGCGAAAACTTGCATTTCCACTGGGCCATCGTCGAAGCCGCGGGCAATCAGCAGTTGTTAGAGACTTATCGCGGAATTGTTCAAAAGCTGCATTTATCGCGGCTCAAAAATCTATCTCAAGATGTCGGCATGCGCAGCTCTGTTAGCGAACACCAAGACATCATGCAGGCGGTTCAAGATGCCGACGGCGCGCGCTGTGAAGCCTTGATGAGCCAGCATGTGGGCGAGGCCTTTGAGCGCCTGCTGCAAGCGCTTTCGGCGCCTAGCGACCAAAATTAAAAAACCTAAAAAAAAATAATTCTTATAACCACAAGCATCAGGAGACAAAGCCATGAAAAGACGCCTTTTACTGCAAGCCGCACCAGGCCTGTTATTGGCACCCGGCTTTACGCTGGCCGAAAGTGTTTATCCAGCCAAGCCGATACGCTACATAGTGCCGGTCGCCGCCGGCGGTGGCAGCGACATGGTGGGTCGCACCATCACTGAGCGCTGGGGCCGACTGCTCAAGCAGCAATTCATCGTCGACAACCAAGGCGGCGGCGGTGGCGTCATCGCCAGCCAAACCACAGTCCGCGCAGCGCCTGACGGCTACACCTTGATGCAAGGCTATGTCGCCACCCACGGCACCAGCCCGGCTACGCGCAAACTCAACTACGACCCGGTGAAAGACTTCACCGCCATTGCGATGATTGGCGCGACGCCCAATGTGCTGGTCGTCAACAGCGAATTACCCGTCAAAACGGTCAAAGAGTTTGTTGAATATGTGCGAAAAAACCCCGGCAAAGTCAGCTACGGCTCAGCCGGTCAAGGCTCGCTCACACACCTGACCATGGAGTTGTTTAAGCAGCAAATCAACTCCTTCATGGTGCATATTCCTTACCGCGGCGTTGCACCCGCGTTTACCGATTTGATTGGCGGTCAAACCCAGGCCATGTTCCCTGGCTTGGCTGCAGCCCTGCCGCATATCCGCTCCGGTCGCGTCAGGCCGCTAGCGGTCACGGGTCTTAAGCGCCACCCACAATTTAAAGATTTGCCCACGCTGGATGAATCCGGCTTTAAAGGCTTTGATGCGCAGCAGTGGTACGGCGTGGTCGGCCCAGCCGGCATGCCGCAGCCGATAGTCAAACTGCTCAACGAAACCTTGGCCGTGGTGCTCAAAGCGCCGGATATGACAGAAAAGCTCGCGGTTGAAGCGATTGAGCCAATAGTGATGTCGCCGGAACAATTTGCAGCCTTTATCAAAACTGATATCGATCGCTGGACCAAGCTGGCCAAGGCCAGAAATATCTCGCTAGACAGCTAAACGCAAACCCTCTTTTTAAACATCAAAAACAAAACGGCATCTTTGCCAGAAAAAAATAATCAATGGCCCGCAATACCCAAGTCTCAGCCGACCACAACGCTCCGCCCATTACTCAAATCTTGGCGCAGTTTGTCAGTACCCATCCGTCCCGCGGCTGGAGCGACGCACTAGACCTAGAAGCCCACCGCACTTGGATGAACTGGCTGGGCTGCGCGGTTGGCGCAACCCAACATGAAGCCGCCGACGCAGCCTTGGCCGCCGTCCAAATGCTGCAACCAGCACCCCAAGCCAGCGTGTTGGGACGGTTGGAAAAAGTTGACATGGCCAGTGCCGCCCTGATTAACGGCATCACCTCCCACACCTTTGACTTTGATGACACGCATCTCAAAACCATCATCCATCCCGCCGGCCCAGTCGCCTCTGCCCTGTTAGCGCTGGCGGAACACACCGGCAGCAGTGGCCGAGAAGTGATTGATGCATTGGTGCTGGGCATAGACGTGGCTTGCCGAGTCGGCAACGCCATGTATCCAGACCACTATGACCGCGGCTGGCACATCACTGGCTCGACCGGCACGCTGGGCGCGGCGGCGGCCTGCGCGCGGCTGCTCAAGCTCGATGTGCAAAAAACCGCCATGGCTTTAGGTATTGCCGCCTCGCAGCCCATCGGTATGCGTGAGCAATTTGGCACCATGACCAAACCGTTTCACCCGGGAGCCGCAGCACGCGCCGGACTGATGTCAGCCTTGCTGGCCAGCCAAGGCTATACCGCCAGCCCCAAAGCATTAGAAGCACCACGCGGCATGATGCAGACCATCTCGACCAAAAACGACTGGAACGAGATCACCGGCGAGCTAGGTCAGCGCTTCGAGATTGCCTTTAACAGCTACAAACCGTTTGCCTGCGGAATCGTGATTCACCCCAGCATTGATGCTTGCGCCCAGCTGCGCGGCCAGGGCGTGACGCCAGACCAGATCGAATCAGTCGAGCTAAAAGTGCACTCATTGGTGCTGGAATTAACGGGTAAAAAAGAGCCTACCGACGGCTTACAAGCAAAGTTCAGCGTCTACCACGGCTGCGCTGCGGGTTTAACCTTTGGCCGTGCGGCTGAAGAAGAATTCGCCGACTCCATCGTCAGCCGCGACGACATGGTGGCACTACGCCGCAAGGTTGTGGCCACGGTGGATGACTCGATTGACGAGGCCAGCGCCGATGTCACTGCGGTGCTTAAAGATGGCCGACGCGTGCATGTGTTTGTCGAGCATGCGATTGGCTCGCTGAAAAAACCCATGTCCAATGCCCAGTTAGAGGCGAAATTTCACAGCTTATCGGACGCCATTTTGGGCCAGAGCCAAACCAGCGAGCTAATCAAAGCCTGCTTTGCACTGGGTCAAGCCGCCAATGTCTCGGCCATGGTGGCGCTGGCCAAGCCGCGCGTATGAGCGCCGCCAGCCGACCCCGCATCGTCATAGCCGGTGACGCCGAACAGGCCTTGCGCCGCATTGGTAATTGGCAGGCGATTGATGCGCTGGCTGATGTCAGCGTCCATCACCAGCCGCTACGCGGCCAGCAGCTAGTCGAAGCACTCCAGGACGCCGATGCACTGGTGCTGGTACGCGACCGCACACCAATCGATGCCGCCTTGCTGGCCCAATTGCCAAAGCTGAAATACCTGGTGTTTACCGGCACGCGCAACACCACGTTAGATTTGGCGGCGCTGGCAGCACGCAGCATTCCGGTGAGTCACACCGAATGGGGCCCGTCCAAAGACAGCACTTGTGAGATGACTTGGTCATTGATACTCGGCGCCATGCGTCAACTTGAGCAGCAAACCGCACTGCTGCGCAGCGGCCAATGGCGCTCTGCCAACGCCGTGCCATTGGCCGGCGTACTCAAAGGCCAAACGCTGGGCCTAATAGGTTTGGGCGAGATAGGCGGGCGCGTCGCCAAAGTGGGCCAAGCACTGGGCATGAAAGTCATCACCTGGAGCCCACGCATGACGACCGAACGCGCGGCTGAGCACGGCGCGACGGCTGTGTCGCTGGATGAATTACTCTCTAGCTCGCGGGTAGTGAGCTTGCATTTGGTGCCAACACCGGCGAGCCAACATTTACTCAATGCAGAAAAACTTGCGCTAATGCAGCCGGGTAGTTTGTTGGTCAACACCTCGCGCTCGGCCTTGATAGACGGCGCGGCCTTAATCACGGCATTGCAAGCGGGACGGCCTGGATTTGCTGCGCTAGACGTGTTTGATGTAGAACCGCTACCCGCAACCGATGGGCTGCGCACGCTTTCTAACGTGCTGCTGACACCGCATTTGGGCTTTGTGACTGAGCCAGTCTATGAACGCTTTGCCCAAGGCGTGACTGAGTGTTTACACGCTTGGCTAACCGGTCAGCCACTGGTCAGACCGCTCAATTAACGGCGCTTTAAGGGGGTTTAGCAGGCGCACACGCTTTTGCGAGCTAACTAGCCTGCGAGAATTGGCATCTGCTCCCGAATTAAAAAGCCTTTCTATGAAAATCCAAGTCCGCGACGCTCCACCTCGAAGTATTTGGGCGCTGCAGCAAGCCGGCGTCCATCCCCTGCTGGCCCAACTCTATGCCGCACGCGGTGTGCACAGCGCCAGTGAACTCGATGACGGTCTAGCGCGTCTGCTCGCACCCAACACCTTGATGGGCACAGCCCAAGCGGCAAAACTACTGGCCGATGCCATTGCCAGTGATAAGAAAATTTGCGTCGTTGCTGATTACGACTGCGACGGCGCCACCGCCTGCGCTGTGGCTTTGCGCGGTCTGCGTATGCTGGGCGCAAGCCACGTGAGCTATCTGGTGCCGGATCGCATCGTTGACGGTTATGGCTTGACCGCGACTATTTCTGAGCGCGTCAAAGCCACCGGCGCTGATTTATTGGTCACCGTCGACAACGGCATTGCCAGCTTTGAGGGTGTGGCCCGCGCCAAGGCGCTAGGCCTAGCGGTTTTGGTCACCGACCACCACCTGCCAGCGCTCAGCGACGGTAGCATTTTGTTGCCCGAAGCCGATGTCATCGTCAACCCAAACCAGCCCGGCTGCGAATTCGAGAGCAAGTGCATTGCCGGCGTCGGCGTGATGTTTTATGTGCTGTTGGCACTGCGCGCGGAACTGCGCGAACGCGGCGTATTCACACCGCAAAACCAACCCAAACTCGACTCTCTGCTGCCACTGGTAGCGCTGGGCACAGTCGCCGATGTGGTCAAACTTGACGCCAACAACCGGCGCTTAGTCGCTCAAGGCCTCAAACGCATACGCGCCGGCCAGCTACCGCCCGGCATCGCCAGCTTGTTTGTCGCTTCTGGCCGTAAAGCGCCTATTGCCAGCACCTTTGATTTTGGCTTTGCACTAGGCCCACGGATTAATGCGGCCGGACGACTGAGCGATATGACGCTAGGCATTGAATGCCTGCTGACCGATGACAGCGTGCGCGCCGAGGCACTGGCCCAGACGCTAGACAGCATTAACCGCGAACGCCGGGAGATAGAAACCGGCATGCGCGAACAAGCCCAACTCGCGGCCGACCAGATGATTGATATGGACGACCAACCGCCGCCAGCCATCGCCATTTTTGATCCGGATTTTCATGAAGGCGTGGTCGGCATTGTGGCCTCCCGCATCAAAGACAAACTGCACCGCCCAACCTTTGTTTTTGCCGCCAGCAAAGCCCCCGGCAAAGAGCATGAACTCAAAGGCTCAGGTCGCTCGATCCCAGGCTTTCATCTGCGCGACGCGTTAGACCTAGTGGCCAAGCGCCAACCCGGCGTGCTGCTGCGCTTTGGCGGCCATGCTATGGCGGCTGGCTGCACCATCAGCGAAGAAAATTTCGAATTATTTGAAAGTACTCTCCAGCAAGTCGCCAACGAGTGGCTGGACAGCGCCACCTTAACCCGGCGCTTGGAAACGGATGGCCCGTTAGCCCCCGAGTACCGACGCATCGATGTGGTCGACACCTTGCATCAATCAGTCTGGGGCCAAGGCTTTGCAGCGCCCACCTTTAGCGAAGAAGTCGAGGTAGTCTCTCAGCGGCTGATCAATGACAAGCATTTGCTACTAAAACTCAAGCACCAAGGTCAGCCAATTGACGGCATCTGGTTTGGTCGTACCGAGGCCTTGCCAGAACGAGTTACGCTGGCCTTTCAGCTCGATGCGGATGAATACCGGGGCGAGCGCAAAGTGCGGTTTTTAGTCCAGGCGGCGCAGGATTAAAACCGCTAAAGCATAGCCTTCAAGCAAGGTGCGTGTAGGTGCGTGTAGCTGCGCTTACGGCTAGTTTTTCAGCGCAGCAGCCTGTGCAGCCAAAGATCGACTCGACCGCTTGGCAGGCCATAGCAACAGCAGCAATCTAGGAATAAAAAAAAGTTGAACCAAAAGCCTAAAATAACTGTGTGAGTTCTTACAACATCCTACCCAGCCTCTCCTCCCCCACCGGCAATCTGCCTGCGAGTGTGAGCCAATCCCAAGCACGCGGCATTCTTAACGCCGACTTGCATTGCCACTCAATAGTCTCAGACGGCACCATGACACCCGAAGCCTTGGCAGAACGCGCCAAAGCCGAAGGCGTCGAGCTTTGGGCACTCACAGACCATGACGAAATTGGCGGCCAGCACCGCGCTATGGCGGCTGCCAAAGCAAACGGTATGCGCTACCTGACCGGCACCGAAATATCGGTCACCTTTGCGGGCGAAACCGTCCACATCGTCGGTTTGGGTTTTGACCCTGATGATGCGGCGTTAACACTAGGCCTTAAGCAAACCCGAGGCGGTAGAAGTCAGCGGGCCATGGAAATGGCTGAGGGCTTGGCTAAGGTTGGAATCCAAGGCGCTTTTGAAGGTGCGCTTAAATTTGTCAGCAACCCCGAGTTGATCTCGCGCACCCACTTCGCGCGGTTTTTGGTCGAGTCCGGCGTTTGCAAAGAAACGCATGAAGTCTTTCGCAAATACCTCACCGAAGGAAAACCAGGCTATGTGCCGCACCGCTGGGCCAGTTTGCGTGATGCCGTGCATTGGATTACCGAGGCCAAGGGTATGGCAGTTATTGCTCACCCAGCGCGCTACAAATTCACCGCCAACGAAGAATATGCGCTGTTTTCTGAATTCAAAGCCCATGGCGGACTTGGCGTTGAAGTTGTCACCGGCAGCCACAGCGCACTGGAGTATGTGCGCTATGCAGCAACGGCCCAAGAGTTCGGCCTAGCCGCTTCACGCGGCAGCGATTTTCACTGCCCTGTTGAGAGCCACACCAATTTAGGCGGCCTGCCATTTCTACCGGGTGCGCTAACGCCGGTCTGGGAACTGCTTGCGGACCGCATTCAGTGAGTAAGCTGCCCAAGGCACTGATCACCTTGTCCCCGGGCAGACAAAGCAGTGTTCTGGGCGGTATTGGTCTGGTGATTGCGGCAGTGGCCTGTTTTGCATCTTTAGACACCGTCACCAAACACGTCAGCACCAGCGTTCCTTTGTTCATGGCCGTCTGGTTTCGCTATGCGTTTCAAGCCATCGCCACTACTGTGGCGGTTTTGCCGACCCGCGGCTGGTCAGTGCTGCGGACTGTGCACCCACGGTTTCATATGCTGCGCGGCGTGCTGCTTTTGATGAGTAGCGTTTTTGCATTTTTAAGCTTGCGCTACATGCCGGTCGGCGAGTTCACCGCGATTGTGATGATCACGCCGCTAGTCATCACACTGCTGGCATCAACCACTTTGCACGAGAAAGTCTCCACCCTGCGCTGGGTTCTGGTGTGCGGCGGCTTTACCGGCACCATGGTCATCATCCGACCGGGCGGCGAGGCGTTTAACTGGGCTAGCTTGCTGCCGCTGGGATTGGTGGTGAGCAATTCTTGGTTTCAAGTGCTCACCAGCAAGCTGGCCAGAACCGAAGACCCCTTCACCATGCACCTTTATACCGGCTGGGGCGGCACCTTGTTAGCGTCCTTCGCCCTGCCCTTTGTCTGGGTCACATTAGATGCTTGGACGCTTTGGGCTGGGATGATTTTGATGGGCTTACTGGGCACTGTGGGTCACTTTTTGTTAATACTGGCTTACCAGCGCGCGCCAGCGGCAACACTCACGCCTTTTTTGTATACGCAAATTGGCTTTGCCATGTTGGGCGGCTGGTTGGTTTTTTCGCATGTTCCAGACCGCTTTTCGCTCACCGGCATTTGTATGATTGCCGTTTGCGGCGCAGCCGGCGCTTGGCTAGCGGTGCGCGAAGGCCGGGTTCCCATACAAGCGGCAGAGACATGACAGTGCACAGCACCTGCAAATTAAATATCCAACAGAGTTAACCACCATGGCACAGTTTTTTGAAGTTCACCCCGACAACCCACAGCTACGGCTTTTAAAGCAAGCTGTAGCGCTGATTGAGCGCGGCGGTATTGCAGCCGTACCAACCGACTCGAGTTATGCGTTGGTCTGCCATTTAGACGACAAGACAGCCGCCGACAACCTGCGCCGAATACGCGGCGTTGACGACAAACACCACCTCACTTTGCTGTGCCGCGATCTAAGCGAGCTGGCCAATTACGCGCGTGTCGACAATCAACAGTACCGACTGATTAAGGCCGCCACGCCCGGCCCTTACACCTTTATTCTTGACGCCAGCAAAGAAGTACCGCGCCGCCTCAGCCACCCTTCTCGAAAAACGATTGGCTTGCGTGTGCCCGAACACAAAACTTTGCAAGCGCTGCTTGAGTTGCTGGGCGCACCACTGCTGGCCACTACACTGATACCGCGTGGGCAGACAGAGCCGCTCAACGATGCAGAGCAAATACGCGCACTAATGGAACATGAACTGGCCGCCGTCGTTGATGCCGGCGCCTGCTTTCAACAACCCACCACAGTCATAGACCTCACCGCCATGCGTGAGGGCGGCGATGCCGTACTGATCCGCTTGGGCCGCGGCAAGGTATCGACAATGGGTTTGTAAGCCGGCACATCTCAAGCATTGCCGCGCAACCAAGAGTTGCGCTGCATGGTCTGAATGATTAAACGCTGCTTGATTTACTTTTTTTTCTGCCGAATTTTCTGCTTGTAATCTGCCTGCATTTGCAGGCAATATGCGGAAAAAGGCCTAAACACACTGCTGCTGTATTGACTTGGCAGCAGGATTCTTAAATTTAACCCATCGAGAAAACACAGCATGGATATTGCAAACCTGATTCAAACTGTTGCGATCTACGCATTGCCAGTTCTGTTCGCCATTACCTTGCACGAGGCGGCGCACGGCTACGCGGCGCGCCACTTTGGCGACAATACCGCCTATGTAATGGGCAGGATCACTCTGAATCCACTCAAGCACATAGACCCGATAGGCACTATCGCCATGCCATTGATGCTTTATTTCGCAACATCTGGCGCCTTTCTGTTTGGCTATGCGAAACCGGTTCCGGTCAATTTCGGTAAGTTGCGCAATCCCAAGCGCGACATGGTCTGGGTCGCACTTGCGGGGCCGGCATCGAATTTTGCACAAGCTCTTTTTTGGGCCTTGGCGCTGGTTTTCTACGCCGCTTTCGGTGTGTCAGAAACCTTTTTTATAAAAATGGCACAGGCCGGCATATTGGTTAATTTAGTTATGTGGGCCTTTAACCTCTTCCCACTGCCCCCGCTAGACGGCGGTCGCATACTGGTTGGCCTTCTACCTTGGAAGCAGGCCCAATTAGTTTCGCGTGTCGAGCCTTGGGGCTTTTTCATCGTCATGGGACTGGTGCTAACCGGCATAGTCGGCAAGCTCTGGTTAGCTCCATTGATTTCCATCTCTATGGGGCTGATTGCTGCCCTGATCAATCCCTTATTTGCACTCGTTCGTTAAACCTGCCAGCCATGACCCAATCCCTACCCGTGACCACCCAACGCTTTCTAACCGGTATCACCACTACTGGTACGCCCCATCTGGGCAACTTTGTGGGCTCTATTAGGCCTTCTGTTGCGGCCAGCCAAGGCGAGAATGCGGAGAGTTTTTACTTTCTAGCCGACTACCACGCCCTGATCAAATGCGGCGACCCAGCGCGTATTCAGCAATCCACGCTGGAGATAGCGGCAAGCTGGCTGGCCGCTGGGCTGGATCCAGAGCGGGTGATTTTCTACCGCCAATCCGATGTTCCAGAAATTACAGAATTAACTTGGCTGCTGACCTGTGTGACGGGTAAAGGCATGCTTAACCGTGCCCATGCCTACAAAGCTTCAGTCGATAAAAATACCGCTGCTGGCAACGATGCTGAGACGGACATAACGGCCGGTCTTTTTATGTACCCGGTACTCATGGCGGCTGATATTTTGATGTTCAAAGCACACAAGGTGCCAGTTGGCCGAGATCAGGTTCAACACATAGAAATGGCACGTGACATTGCTCAGCGCTTTAACCACCTCTACGGCGAACACCTGACGCTGCCAGAGGCCATGATTGAGGAATCAGTCTCCACTTTGCCAGGCCTTGATGGCCGCAAGATGAGTAAGAGCTACGACAACACCATACCGGTGTTCGCGTCTCAAGCCGAGCTAAAAAAACTCATCGCCGCCATCGTTACCGATTCGCTAGCGCCGGGGCAAGCAAAACAAACCGAAGGCTCGGCACTGTTTCAGATCTACCAAGCTTTTGCCAGCCCAGCAGAGACTGAGCTGCTGCGCCAAGCCTATGCCAATGGCATGGGGTGGGGTGATATTAAAGCGCTGCTATTTGAGCGACTAGACCGCGATATAGCGCCCATGCGAGAGCAATACCAAAAGCTGATGCGTGAACCAGAAAAAATTGAAGCCATATTGCTCGCAGGTGCAGTCAAAGCCCGTGCTCTTGCTGTGCCACTACTGAGCGAGTTGCGGCACGCAGTCGGTTTACGCAAACTCGAACAACTAACGCCAGTCGTCACCAAGTCAAAAAGTGTAAAAGCTAATAACTATGGCTTCAAGCAATACCGCGAAAGCGATGGCCAGTTTTATTTCAAATTAATCAGTAAGACCGGCAAACTTTTATTGCAAAGTCACGGATTTGACTCACCCAGAGAAGCGGCGCAAGTCATTGCCCGAATCCAAGCAGAGGGTAGCGCCGTATTAGGTGAGATAAAAGACAAATTACATCCATTAGAAAACGTTGAAATTAATGAGATTAATTCTGAAATTAATTAATTCAGTATTCTTTTTAATTAAAAATACGAAATTACTATAAATTCTCGCTTTAGACGTATTTTTTACTTTCGCGGATTCAAGTCTGAAGTGCAACTTTGAAATTAACCGTACGGGTGGGTGAGATGTGAGAGCATCCAAGCTTCCCGACTACCAAGTCAAAGTTGACCAGAATGATTTACACACACCTCACCCGTGACGAACGTTACCAGATTGCAATCCTCGTCAAAGCAAACTTCAATCAAAGTGAAATTGCAAAAATGATGGACCGTGATAAATCGAGCATCAGCCGTGAGTTGCGTCGTAACCGCGGTCTACGAGGCTATCGCCCTAAGCAGGCAAATGACAAAGCCCAAGAACGTAGACTTGCCTGCGCCAATAGTCCTAGAGTTGCTGACTCGACATGGGCTGTAGTGGAGGAAAAGTTGGCTGAGGCTTGGAGCCCCGAGCAAATCAGCGGCCACCTCGAAGCTAGCCACCAACCCGGTGTTAGCTATGAGAGCATTTACCAGTACATCTACGCTGACAAACGCGCGGGCGGCACCTTGCATAAAACACTGCGTTGCCAGAAGACGCGAAAAAAACGCAGCAGTGGCCGTGAACGGCGCGGCACCATCTCTCACCAGGTCTCAATAGAACTGCGACCCGACATCGTGCTTGAGCGTGCGCGCTTTGGCGACTGGGAGGCTGATCTGGTGATTGGTGCCGGGCAGAAGCAAGCACTAGTGACGATTAATGAGCGTGTCTCTCGCTATTCAATAATTTTCCACGTGCCATTCAAAACAGCGCAAGCCGTAGGGGACGCGTTAATCACTTTACTCAAACCGTTCGCTCATTGCGTGCACACTCTCACGACTGATAACGGCAAGGAATTTTCTCAGCATGAACGAATAGCTTCTGCGCTGAGTGCAGATTTCTTTTTCGCCCATCCATACGCCTCGTGGGAGCGTGGGGCGAACGAGAATATGAACGGTTTGATTCGCCAGTTTTTCCCAAAGGGGATGCGCTTTAATTGCATCACCGACGATGACATTGCTTTAGCGATGCACAGGCTCAATCATCGTCCTAGAAAATGTTTAGGGTATCGAACGCCGCATCAGGTTTTTATGGAACAGTTAGAGTCCTATCAGCATACGGTTGCACTTCAAGCTTGAATCCGCCTTTTAATTGATTGGCATAATCATAAACTTATATTTATGGTCTAAAAAGCGCCAATTCAAGAATATAAAATATCAAACTAAACATATAATTAGTAACAATTAATTAATTAATAACGTTTTTTCACAGATTAAGGAAATTTGGCGCGTTGAAGTTGAAAAAAAATAATATTTTTAATATTTCAACTGTTCTTAAATTAAGTTACACGGTTATGCTTGCGATTTGTTTAATAGTACGACTCACATCATGAGCATTTTTGTCATTGACGCCCACCCCTTAATGCGTGAAGCCGTAGCCGGGCTTATACGACGTGTAAACCCAAAAGCCAGCGTAATAGGCCTTTCTGCGCTTGATGCTTTGCCCTCTTCAACAGAGCTAGAACGACCGGAGATGATCTGCCTAGAACTAAAAACACCGGACAGTTATGGAATTGAAGGCATTAAGCAACTCAAGACTCAATTTCCGGACGTCCCGGTGGTTGTTTTGTCTTCGTGCTACGAATGCAGGGATCAATCTATTGGAGCAGGTGCCGACGCATTTTTAAACAAATCTGCAGAGCATGCAGAAATTGCAAATGTGTTGCGGAGCTTTTTGCTCGATGATTCAGACGCTGACAGTGAAATTGGACAGCCTGTCAAAAAGCTCTCCAAGCGTCAAAAACAATTGCTCATTTTGCTAGACAAAGGCATGAGCAATAGAGACATCGCCGAAAACCTCGAAATCAGCGAACACACAGTTAAAGTTCATCTTTGGCGGCTATTTAGGCGCTTAAATGTTAAAAGTCGGTCGCAAGCTAGTCATCTAGCGCGCGTACAAGGCTTGTTTTAAGTTCATCAATGTTTGCCATAGCGCTATTTTTTAGCGCATGGCCTCATCAGTTTTAACAATCATTTGCCGCCATACATGTCGGCATTTTTTTCGTCTGCCACTTTCTTTGAGCCATGTCGGGTATGTGTTTTAGCCCAGTCAGAAAACAAAAAACCAGCACTAGGCTGGTTTTTTTGAAAGCAATAGCGATTAACCGTTAATGCTTGGTGTTGGAGGAAGAGGTGGGATTCGAACCCACGGTACCTTACGGTACGCCTGATTTCGAATCAGGTACATTCGGCCACTCTGCCACTCTTCCACTCTTACGGGTGCTGTTTCAAGCACTGACTAATCGTCTGTACGAAAAGCCGTAAGGCATTCTAGCAGGCTAAACAATGCGAAAACGTCAAGATTGGCGTAGTTCTGTCATGCCGCCCATATAAGGGTGAAGCACTGCCGGGATTTCAACGCTGCCGTCTTCACGCTGGTAGTTCTCCAACAGAGCCACAAGTGTGCGGCCAACGGCTAAACCAGAGCCATTAAGGGTGTGGACGAACTCGTTTTTGCCCTGAGCGTTCTTAAAACGCGCTTGCAAACGCCTGGCCTGAAAGGCTTCGCAGTTAGAAATCGAACTAATTTCACGATAAGCTTTTTGCGCCGGCAGCCAGACTTCTAAGTCATAAGTCTTGGTCGCACCAAAACCCATGTCAGCGGTACACAGCAACATCACCCGGTAAGGCAGGCCGAGTTTTTGCAAAATCGCCTCAGCATGGCCAGTCATATTTTCCAGCGCTTCGTAGCTGGTGTCGGGATGCACAATTTGCACCATCTCAACTTTGTCAAACTGGTGCTGGCGAATCATGCCGCGGGTGTCACGCCCATAGCTGCCGGCTTCAGAGCGAAAGCATGGGGTGTGGGCGGTCAGCATCATAGGCAGTGCAGACTCAGCGAGTATTTCGTCGCGCACAAAATTAGTCAGGGGTACTTCAGACGTTGGAATCAGGTAGAGCGCAGCGTTTTCTGCCGCACCTTCTTGCCCCCCCTTTTTGGCGGCAAACAAGTCTTCTTCAAACTTTGGCAGTTGGCCGGTGCCGCGCAGCGAGTCAGCGTTAACGATGTAAGGGGTGTAGCACTCGGTGTAGCCGTGCTCAGTGGTCTGCACGTCGAGCATGAACTGAGACAGGGCACGATGCAGGCGAGCTAAAGAGCCCTTCATGACGGTAAAGCGCGATCCGGTGAGCTTGGTACCCATCTCAAAATCCAAACCCAGTGGCTGGCCAACGTCAACATGGTCTTTGGGCTCAAAAGCCAAATCAGCAGGAACGCCACCCAAGCCTTGCGCCTGAGTCCATTTACGCACTTCAACATTAGCCTGTTCGTCAGAGCCGATTGGTACGGATTCGTGTGGCAAGTTGGGCACAGCCAACAGTAAAGCCGAAAGCTCGCTTTGTATTTGATCTAAGCGCGCAGCCGAGGACTCGAGTTCAGCCTTGAAGTTTATGACCTGCGCCATCACCGCACTGGCGTCTTCGCCCTTGGATTTGAGATGACCTATCTGCTTAGACAGGCTATTGCGCTGGTTTTGCAACTCCTCGGTGCGCATTTGCAGCGTCTTACGCTCAGCTTCTAGAGACTGGAAAACCGTCACATCGAGAAAAGCTTGGGGGTTTTTACGCGTCTCCAGCCGGGCAATGGCGGAGGGCAAATCTTTACGGAGTAAGTTGATATCTAGCATGGGGTGATTGTATTTGCCCCGCCATCGAAAAAATCAGCCTAAGCTAGCCGGATCTAAATTTGCACCGCAAATGATCAGGCAGACGGTTTCATTGGCTGGCGGCAAATAGCGACCGCTTTGCAAGGCAGCTAAGGGCAGCGCTGCCGCGGGTTCAATCTCAAGCTTTAACTCGCGCCAAAGCCACTGCTGAGCCTGCTTTATGCTGATGTCATCAAGTAGCAATGAGTCCCGTACATATGCCTGGGTCGCCGCCCAAGCCAGCGCGCCAATGCGGCGTGCCCCCAAGGAATCGGCTGCAATGCCGCTGACTGCCACATCAACAGGCTCACCTGCAAATCTAGCGTTGAACAAGGTGGGTGCTAGTTCGGGCTCTAGCGCCACCACGCGGCTGCGCTGTTCAAACCAACTGGCTACACCGCCTATCAGGCCACCGCCGCCTACGCTGACCAGCACACTGCCCGGCAAACCACCTTGCAGTTCAATCTCGCGCGCCAGCGTGCCAGCACCGGTGAGTACCTCGACCTGATCATAAGCATGGGTTAGCAAGGCCCCGGTTTGCTGCTGACGTTTTAAACAAGCCGCAAGGGCATCGGAGTAGGCCTCGCCGACGACGACGACCTTAGCGCCCAAAGCGGCCAGACGTTCGCGTTTAGCTAGGCTAGAGACGCCGGGCACAAAAACTTCACAGCGCACACCAAGCGCGCGCGCAGCGGCTGCCGTTGCAATACCGGCATTACCGCCAGACGCGACGATCACGCCGCTGTCTGGAATCGGATTCGACAGCAAGCGGTTCAGCATGCCGCGAGCCTTGAAACTTCCGCCAGTTTGCATATGCTCAAGCTTGAGCCAGACTTCTGCACAGGCAATGCCCAAAGCCTTGCCGGGCAGCTTCATCAGCGGTGTTTGGTGGATAAAGTGACTGTACTTTTCTTCAAATACCTTGGCGCAAGCTTCAATCTGAGCACGCGTTATTAGCGGGTCTGCCATGACTTAACTCTGTTGGTGCAACTTGCTGGAATTAATTTCCATAGGTTGACCTTGAGCATCTAAGCGCAAACCTTTGGGCAGGGGAAACTTAATCGTCTCTTCAATCCCATCCATTTTGCGTATGGAGACAGCGCCCAGCGCCTTAATTCGGTCAATCACTTGTTTAACCAAAATATCCGGCGCCGAGGCACCCGCAGTTAAGCCAACTCGGCTTCTTCCTTCAAACCAGCTTTCCTGCAGTTCACTGGCGTTATCCACCATAAAAGCGAGCGTACCCAGCTTGGCGGCGAGCTCGCGCAAGCGGTTGCTGTTAGAGCTGGTCGGACTGCCCACCACAATCAAAATATCAACCTGAGGGCTGAGCACCTTAACCGCGTCTTGACGGTTTTGTGTGGCGTAACAAATGTCTTGCAACTTGGGTGCACGCACACTGGGAAAGCGCGCACGGACGGCGGCGCTGATCTCGGCTGCATCGTCCACGCTCAGCGTAGTTTGTGTGACCAAAGCCAGACGCTCAGTTTGCAAAGGGCTGATAAGCGCGACGTCAGCGACGTCTTCTACCAAGTGAATGCCACTGTCTAACTGGCCCATGGTGCCCTCTACCTCAGGGTGGCCTTTGTGACCAATCATGATGAACTCAAAGCCTTCTTTGTGTAGCTTCGCCACTTCTACATGGACTTTGGTCACCAGCGGGCAAGTGGCGTCAAAAATCTGAAAGCCTCGGCGCTGAGCGTCAAGCTCTATAGCCTTGCTCACACCGTGGGCGCTGAAGACTAGGGTCGCACCGGGCGGCACGGCATCAAGATCCTCAATAAAAATAGCGCCCTTTTGCTTTAAGTCGTTGACCACATAGGTGTTGTGAACAATTTCATGGCGCACATAAATTGGCGCGCCAAATTTGGTCAGTGCACGCTCGACGATTTCAATCGCCCGATCCACGCCAGCGCAAAAGCCGCGCGGCTCGGCCAGCAAGATTTCTTCTGGACCTTTTTTAAGCAAAGTCGTTAGTGTCATAGGATTCCAATCACATGAAGTTCAAACACTACCGGCTGGCCGGCTAAGGGATGGTTGAAGTCGAACTGTACCGCCTCGCCGTTGGCGTTGACCTGCTGCACCGCGCCAGCGTACTGGCCCATACCGTCGGGCGTGGGGAACTGAACCACATCACCGGGCTGGTATTTTTCTTGCGGATCGCCCAACTCGTTGAGCAGCTTGCGCGCAACCCATTGCAACAACTCTGGGTTGCGCGGCCCAAAAGCTTCGCCAGCGGGCAGCTCAAAGCTGGTGCGTACGCCTTCGACCAGACCGATAAGGCGTTGCTCAATAGCCGGTGAAAGTTGGCCATTGCCCAAGCTCAAAGTAGCGGGCTTGCCGCCAAAGGTATTGATGATGTCCAAACCGGGCACGCCATCGGCGCCAAGGCCGGACATGCGGTAGTGCAAAGTCAAAAATGAACTGGCCTCTATGGTGGGCAAGGATGTGGTGATTGCTGCGGTCATAAAACTTTCCGTATAGGTCGGCCGGACTAGGCTAGTCTGGGCTGCTAACTGTTTGTACACTCCCGCTATTGTAGAAACATGGCCTTACCCGGGGGAACCCAAGGTTTGCCTTTACCAAAGCAGCCACCTATGTTGATCAAGGATTTGCCCGCCAACACTCGCCCGCGCGAAAAAATGCTGCTCCAAGGCGCTGGCGCACTCAGCAATGCGGAACTGTTGGCACTGCTGATTCGCAGCGGCATGCCGGGGCGAAACGCGCTGCAAATAGGGCAAGAGCTGTTGGAGCAATTTGGCGGCTTGTCAGGTCTGCTACACGCCGGCTCTCAGGCACTTTGTGGCATCAAAGGTTTAGGGCCAGCCAAACGCGCAGAATTGGGCGCAGTGATTGAACTGGCCAAACGTGCGCTGGCCGAAGAACTGCGCGAGAAAATACTTTTCTCCAGTGAAAAAGAGTTGAGTGACTACCTGCGCATGCAGATAGGCAGCCGAACTTACGAGGTTTTTGCCGTGCTGTTTCTCGACAGCCGGCAACGCCTGATTACTTGGGAAGAATTGTTTCGTGGCAGTTTGACTCAAGCCAGCGTCTACCCGCGCGAGGTGGTGGTCAGAGCGCTGGCGCTCAATGCCTCAGCCGTGGTGTTGGCGCACAACCATCCCAGCGGCTGTGCCGAGCCTTCATTGGCCGATCAAACTCTGACCCGAGCATTGCAAGCGGCGCTTAATTTAGTCGACGTACGGGTGTTGGATCACTATGTGGTCACAGCCAATCAAACTTTATCCAGGGCTGGGCTAGGCATGTTGTGATGGCCGATAGAGGGCAATGCGGGTTGGCAAAACACAAGCCTGCGCTATCCGGGATACTCAAAGACCATGAACCCGTCGCCGCATAGCAAGCTTAAAGAATTTAAAGACCTTAAATCGGTCAAGCTACTGCTGGCTGCACGCGCGCTGCTAGCCCAGCAGCTAGAAGCCGCAAAACTTGCGGCGGCCGCCAAAGTCAAAGCGGAAAAAGAGCTTTTCACGCTTGCAATAGGCCCGATCAAGCAGTTGCCTAAGCGCCATCTGCCAGGCCAGCGCGCCCACCATCTTCCGATCTATCCACCGCCGATTGCTGTGCAGCATTTGCTCGACGAGATGGCTGTGATGCGCGAAGCCATCTCCGATGAGTTCGATGTGGAAACCCTGCTAGACACCGACGAAGCGCTGAGTTTTCGCCGCCCCGGCTTAGGCCCAGAAGTCGTGCGAAAACTACGCCGCGGTGGCTGGAGCATTCAAGGCCAGCTAGACCTGCACGGCCTGCGCCGAGACGATGCGCGGGATGCCCTGAGTCATTTTGTAAAAGATGCCAAAAAAACCGGCTGGCGCTGTGTGCGGGTCGTCCACGGCAAAGGCTTGGGATCACCCGGCAAAACACCGGTACTTAAAGGCAAGGTCCAAAGCTGGCTGATACAAAAACAAGAAGTACTGGCCTTTGTACAAGCCCGGCCATCACAAGGCGGCGCGGGCGCTTTGGTGGTATTACTTGATCAGGGCTGAGTCAAACTCAATCCCAGTCAAACGCTGCCCGTTTTGGGTTAAATTACCAACCAGCCATCAAGTGCGGTGTTGAACTAGCGGGATAGCGCGAATCCAGACCGTGTTGTTTGTAGCGCTAATGCGCTTTTTCAATTTCCTGCGTATCTAGGGTCACGCCTAAGCCGGGTTAAATAGGTATAGCTAGCACTGCGAGGACGATTTGCAGAGGCTGTTGGGCTAACGTTAAACGCCTAATTTTGAGTCTGGTCGGTACGGCTAGCGCTGAAACTGGTGTCTCGCGCAATTCAGCTTTGCGGGCTCCAGCATTCTGGTGTGAAGGTCTTGTCCACACAGAAATTTTAGTGCTGCAGGCACAATAAAGACCCAACATCAAAAAAATTGCAAGTGTTCACACACTAAACAAATGAACCAATTTTTCAATGACGACTCATAAAAATAGGGTTTTTACTGATTAGTCATTGACTATGTCAGTGATTAACACAGATGCTTAGCACTCTCGTTGTCAGAGTGCTAATATTTGAACTTGAAATAAAGGAGTTTTGCCATGTCTTATGCTCTTGCCCCCCAGAAAAGTGTCAACAACCTGCTTGCAGTTCCCGTCGCCAACCATTCGGCCACCGGTCTCAATCCATGGATCATGCTGCCGCCACTGGGCAATCTGGACGCTTACATAACAGCAGTCAACCGTCTGCCTATGCTGACGCTTGAAGAAGAACAACAGTTCGCCCGTAATTTAAAAGAAAACAACGATCTCGCATCGGCCGAAAAACTGGTGCTTTCACACCTACGCTTGGTGGTATCGACTTCACGTAAATATCTTGGCTATGGCCTGCCGCACGGCGACCTGATTCAAGAGGGAAATATTGGCTTAATGAAGGCGGTAAAACGTTTTGATCCGGACCAAGGCGTGCGCTTGGTGAGCTATGCCTTGCATTGGATTCGTGCCGAAATGCATGAGTACATTCTCAAAAACTGGCGCATGGTCAAGGTTGCAACCACTAAAGCACAGCGTAAATTGTTCTTTAACTTGCGCTCGATGAAGCAAGGTTTCAAGGATGACGCTGACGTTGCGACTCACAGAGACTCACTGACTGAAGGTCAAATTTCTGCCATGGCCAAGACGCTCAATGTCAAGCGTGAAGAAGTCATTGAGATGGAGCAACGCATGTCAGGCGCCGACGTATTACTCGACCCGTCACCAGGTGATGATGGTGAAGACGCCTTTGGCCCGATTGCCTACCTAGCCGACGCCACGCAAGAGCCCACCGCGTTAATGGAGTCGCGCCAGCGTGACAACTTAGCAAGCGATGGAATCACCGCAGCACTCGACGACTTAGATGCACGTTCACGTCGCATCGTCGAAGGGCGCTGGCTCAATGTCAACGATGACGGAAGCGGCGGTATGACACTGCACGATCTGGCCGCAATCTATGGTGTCAGCGCAGAAAGAATCCGTCAGATTGAAGTGGCCGCCATGAAGAAAATGAAAAAAGTGCTGCAAGAGTCTTACGTTTAAATTCAGCACTTCATCGACACAAAAAGCCTGCATTTCACAAAATTTGCAGGCTTTTTTAACTTAATTTTTTAGTCGTTCACGCCGATTTAAGTAGCAGTCGAATATCAGAGGCTAGGCCTTCAGGACCCGTGCCATAGCGTCCAAACAGGCGCAACTTACCCTTGGTGTCGTAGACATAGCTGCCAGCGGTATGGTCCATGCTGTAACTGCCTGGCGTTTTCCCAGCGACCTTTTTATAAAACACCTTAAAGTCGGCTGCCAAGGCAGGCAATTCGGTCATGCTGGGTCTGAGGGCCAAAAAACTAGGGTCGAAGTTAGCCATATAAGCTTTGAGAAGCTCTTCGGTATCGCGCTCTGGGTCAACGGTAATAAAAATTACCTGTAACTTGTCGCTGTCGGCACCCAATCCTTTTTTAATACTTGCCAGATCGAACATAGTCGTTGGACAGACGTCCGGGCACTGAACAAAGCCAAAAAAGACAACCACTATCTTGCCCGCAAAATCAGGCATAGAACGCACTTGACCGTTTTGATCCGGTAAAGAAAAGTTCTTGGCGTAGTCCGCACCCGTCAGATCAATGCTGGAGAACTTCAGCTTTTCTTCCTTAGAGCAAGCCATCAAACTCAAACCGCTTCCCGCCAACAACGTATAAGTTGCGATAGATTTAATCACACTGCGACGCTCTGAGACTGGGGCTAATTCTAGTTGTGAGGTAAAAAAACGCATGAGTACGGTATGTCCTAGATAAGGTAGTGATCAAGTAGCAACGCCGCAAACAAAAGCGACAAATGAATCAAGGAAAAGCGAAAAGTTTTACGCGCTAACGCATCTGAGTAATTGCGCCACAAGGCCCAGGCATAGCCGGTAAAGCCAATACTGAGCACCACAGCGACTGCTAAATAAAGCCAGCCGCTCATCTGAAAGATAAAGGGCATCATGCAGGCGGCAAACAAGACGAAGGTGTAGAGAAGTATTTGTAAGCGCGTGAACTCATTACCGTGAGTCACCGGCAACATGGGTAGTCCAGACTTTCGGTAATCTTCAACGCGGTAGAGCGCCAGCGCCCAGAAATGCGGCGGTGTCCACAAAAAGATAATCAAAAATAGTATCAAGGCCTGAGGACTCACATCCCCCGTCATAGCAGCCCAACCGAGTACTGGCGGCATTGCGCCAGAAGCACCGCCAATGACAATGTTTTGCGGCGTTAGCGGCTTGAGGATTACGGTGTAGACCACCGCATAACCGACAAAAGTCGCAAAAGTCAGCCACATAGTCAAGGGATTGACTAAGAAGTAAAGAATAGAAGAGCCCAACACGCAAAGAGCGGCCGAGAATCCCAAGGCCATTTGATTGCTAATTTGACCTTGGGCCGTAGCGCGCCAAGAAGTGCGCTTCATACGCGCGTCAATTCCAGCCTCCACCAAACAATTAAAAGCAGCTGCAGCGCCAGCCACCAGCCAAATACCAGCACAGGCAATCAGGCCCAAGCGCAGCTCTGGCCAAGTTGGCACGCCCGGCACGGCCAACACCATGCCGATCAAGGCGCAAAACACAATGAGTTGCACCACCCGCGGTTTAGTCAGCGAGTAAAACTGCTGGAATTTTGACGGTGTGGGTAGTGCAGGCATTACTGGCGAATGAGGAACGGTGGAGTCTTGGGGAGTCATGAAGTCAGTCTAGAAGCCCTTGATTTTGACGCACTCACCGCGTCAATACCGCTTCGGCTACAAAAAACAAGGCCGGTAGTCACGACCACTAGCGCTGCGGCGCCACCGGTATGCAAAACCGCACCCAGCATAGGCCAACCTAACACCACATTACCTAGGCCACTACCGGCTTGCAACAACGCCAATCCACCCAACCAGTAAGCCTGGTTGCGCAAGGCTGCAAAACGCAGCAACTTAACGGCTAGCAAGAGTAAAACAGCAAAAAGGAGATAGGCGGTGAGACGGTGCACATAGTGGATGGCCGTTAATAACGCCTGAAAACTCAAGTACTCGCCGTTAGAGCCGATACCAAGTTCGCGCCAGATAGTAAAACCCTGTTTAAAGTCCATCGCCGGCCAAAGCGAGCCCTGACAGCTAGGAAAATCGGTGCAAGCCATCACCGCATAGTTGGTGCTAACCCAGCCACCTAATGCGAGTTGAATCCACAATAACGCGACGGTAGCAAACAACAGCTTGCGCAAGCCAGAGCTGATCACCGCAGCAGAGCTCTCACCCTGCGCTTGAGAGTAAAAAACGGCCTGCATCTTAAGCAGTGCCAGTAAAACTAAACCGCCCAGCAAATGCATGGTGACGATGGCGGGAAACAGCTTCATGGTCACGGTAAGCGCACCAAAAGCGCCTTGCAGACAAACCCAAAACAGCGTGATGGTTGGCCACCAAGGTGAGATTTTGATCTGGCGGCGCTGCAGCCAACTAATCGACGTTAAAGTCAAAATCAACACACCTACGCCAGTCGCTAGGTAGCGGTGAATCATCTCTATCCAGGCTTTGCCATGGGTTACTGGGCCGCTAGGCATAGCCTCTTGAGCCGCATCAATATGCACTTGTGCACCCAATGGGCTGCCATGACCATAGCAACCAGGCCAGTCTGGGCAACCTAAACCGGAATCGCTAAGGCGTGTAAAAGCACCAAACAGCACCAGATCAAAGGTCAAAAACAAGGTTAGCAGCGTGAGCATGCGTAAGCGCTGAGCCATGCTGGCGCCGCGTCGGCTTAGCCAAACCCAGCTCAAGGGAATTAAAGCGACTAAAAAGCCCGTGATCATCACGCGCAGTGCCGGGCTCAGGTCGTAGAGTTCTATGTTTGTCATGGCTATATCAGCGTCCTACCTTATCCCAGCTTGAAGACGCGGTGAGTAAACGCGTGAGGTCGCGCTTGGCTTTCGAGGCACCGGCGACATCCATGTTGGCGGGAAAGCGCATCATCCAGTTGCCCATGGGGTCAACTAGGTAAAGGTGCTCGTCTAACTGATGGCCAGCTTCTGGCTGCAGCCATTTTCCCAAGCTGGCAGCTGATACACGCAGCGCTGGCGAGGTCTCTAGGCCGACCTTTAAACGCGGGTCTACTGATGCGTCGTCGGTGATCAGCCAAACTCGCTCAACCCGGTCTTTCTCACGGCCCAGCAACTCACGCATTTGGCGCTGCAAATATAGGCGCTGCTGACAGGCTTCGTCGCAGGCTGCACCGCCCACGCTGATTAATAGCCACTGGCCCTTTAGCGCTAGAAATTCACCCGCTTTACCATCCAGCGTGGTCGTAGCTAGTGCCGGAATCGGACGTTGCGGATTAATCAAAGCGCCGAAGTTATGTCTACCTTCAGGGCGAATTACATAGTAAGTAAAGTAAGACGCCAGTACCGGAGCTGCGCACATGAAAAGAACAGCCAACATTTTCCAGCGACCGTTACGATTGCGAGCGCTGGCCTGATCGGGAACTGGCATGGCATGCACACTCAGATTCAAGGGTTCTTGGGCTGAAGAAACGGTGGGCTTTGACTGTTCAGACATTCGTTGGATCGTTGCGTTGAAGTTTTAAACGGCGCTGAAGTCGATTCAAACGCAAGGGATTAATGAGTTGAAACCAAAGATAAAGACCCAACACCAAAGCGGCGAGACTAAACCATTGAAAAGCGTAACCGTAGTGCCTTTCCACACCGAGGTTGGGGGCTGCCCATTCGCGTAGCAAGCCGTCGCCAGCTTTGCCTTGGGTCTGCAGTAGCGCCACATCGAGTAGCGGCAGGCCACTCTCAAGGCGTAATGCAGACATATCAACATTTTGCCGGATAGGACCGGTTTCGACGCCCTTGAACTCGTATAGCTTGGACGGCGGGGGGGCAATACGGCCAGTCACGCTCACCAAACCCGTCGGAGAGGCGATCTCAGGCAAGCGGATGCGATTAGTAAAATCACGTGGTACCCAGCCGCGCTGAACCAGTAATACCTCATCGCGGCCGACAAGGCGCAGCGGCGTGACGACCCAGAAACCAACTTTCTCGCTCATGGGACGATTGTCCAAAAACAAGGTCTGGCCTTGTACCCAAGTGCCCTCTAGCGTGACTTTGCGGTGCAAAACACCTGACATATCCTTACCAGACGGTAGCCCAACGTTCTCCAAAGTAGGAAGCTGTTCTTGGGTTTGGACGGCAGTTTGTAACGCTACTTTCTGAGCCGCACGCCTGAGTTGCCATTGGCCTAAAGAGAAAGTTGTGCCAAAGACCAGCACAGCGGCGGCTGTTAACAACCAAAAGCGTGGGTTCTTGAATCGATTGGTCGTGGGAGGTAGATAATCATTCACATGAAATACCTTGTTGCATTCGCATTTTTAGCCATCTTAGGCAGTTTGGTCTCGGCGCTTTTTTTCATGATGAAAGACGGCACTAAGGGAAAAGCCAAAACTAACAATATGGCGCGCGCACTAACGGTCCGAATAGGACTATCCGTCCTGCTATTTGTCTGCATATTGATCTCCTGGAAACTTGGATACATACAGCCCACCGGAATTCCCGTCGGCAGATAAAAATTTTGTTTAAAAAAAAAGGCCGCGCAAGCGGCCTTTTTTATTCATCACCGCATAAGCGGTGTGAACAATTTAACGCGTCTACTTAAAGCCAGTAAACCAAGATGTAAAGGCCAAGCCAAACTACGTCAACAAAGTGCCAGTACCAAGCAGCACCTTCAAAGCCGAAATGCTTTTCTGGTGTGAAGTGGCCTTTTTGCAGACGCAAGGTAATGAACAGCAGCATCAGCATGCCGACGAACACATGAAAGCCGTGAAAGCCGGTAAGCATGTAAAAGGTCGAACCGTAAATGCCAGAGGTCATCTTCAAATTGAGTTCGGAGTAAGCATGAAAATACTCGTAGCCCTGAACAAACAAAAACACAACACCCAGGGTCACGGTAGCCCACATGAAAGCGATGGTGCGGGCACGATGGTTCTCACGCAGCGCATGGTGAGCAATAGTCATAGTCACGCCGGAGCTTAAAAGCAAGGCGGTGTTGATAGTTGGCAGCCAGAAAGGGCCTACAGTCTGAAAAGGCTCAATGATGTTGGCCGGTGAAGCCGTCACACCAGCTGCCACGCTTGGCCAAACAGCTTTAAAGTCGGGCCAAAGCAGTGCGTTTTCGATGTTTCCAAGTCCCGGCACAGAGTGCGAACGGGCCCACCAGAGGGCAGTAAAAAAAGCACCAAAAAACATCACTTCAGAAAAGATAAACCAGCTCATGGCCCAGCGATAAGACAAGTCAATCTTGTAGCCGTAGAGACCGCCTTCGCTTTCACGTACCGATTCACTAAACCACTGGTATAAAGTGACCAGCCACCAAACCATACCAAAGGCCAAGGCATAAGCGCCCCATGCCGCGCCGTTAATCCATTGACTGGCGCCGAGGATGACGAAAAATAAGCCTATAGAGGCCATCACAGGATGGCGGGACGGCTCGGGCACAAAATAATACGGGGTTCCCGACTGGGCTACTGAAGACATTTTCAACTCCTGTTTTCGCTAAATACCAAGATACCAAAATTCAAATATTTATGGGGCTTGCCAAGCACTAGCCGGCTAGCCCACGACCCAAGTAGCCAGAAGAATCAAGCTACCCACAAAAACACCTGCAGCAATTAAGCCCACGATAACGATGTGTAACGGATTGAGTTCCTCCACATCTTTTTCGTAGTCCCCACGCGAACGCAAACCGACAAATGACCAGAGCACCGCCTTGGCAGTGCGTAAAAATGAACCCTTGCGCTTATGCAGCGGCACTTCAGGAGGCTGACTCATCCGCCCACCCCAGCGGCTTCAGGTGCCACATCAACTAACGCTACCGGCGCAGCTGGCGTGCGGCCGCCAACCTCAAAAAAAGTGTACGACAGCGTAATGGTCGCCACATCCTTAGACAGCTTTGGATCAATCACAAACGCCACCGGCCATTGCTTTTTCTCTCCAGGTGCGAGCGTGTACTGGTTAAAGCAAAAACACTCGACCTTATTAAAAAAAGAGCTTGCCTGCGCAGGCGCAAAACTTGGAATAGCTTGTGCAGACATGGTGCGGTTTTGCACGTTTTGAAACTCGTACATTACGGTGGCTAATTCACCCGGATGAACTTTGAGCGAGCTTTGCGCTGGCTTGAAAATCCAAGGGCCACGCGCATTGGCATCGAACACCACCGTAATCGACCGACTCAAATCGACCTGCGTATTAGCTGCTACGGAAGAAGTTGCACCCGGAATCAACTTATCACCCAATGCGAGTACGTTGATGCCTGTGATATCGCAAATAGCTCTGTAAATGGGCACTAAGGCGTAACCGAAACCAGACATGCCGATCACGATGACGGTGAGTTTGCCCAGCATCTTGAGATTTTCTAGTCTTGCTTTCGCCATTTCAGTTCCGTACTGGGTACATCTAAAGCTTAAAAGCCCAAGAGCACATTTTTCGATAAATAGCCTAGAAAAAATACCAGCGCCACCGACACCAGTATCAGAGCCAGACGACGGTTTTTTTTCTTTTGATCAGGTGTCATGTGGATGCTTGTTGAGTCAATCAGCCGATCACGCGAGTTGCGCTGGCATCAAGCTTTGGTGGCGTTGCAAAGGTGTGGAATGGCGCTGGTGAAGCGACTTCCCACTCCAGACCAACAGCGCCAACGCCGCCTTCGTCAACCCATGGATTTTGTTTAGCCGGAACACCCTTGCCGCGCATCGTAGGAATCACGATAAAGACAAAAAAGTAAACCTGAGCAAAACCGAAGAAGAAAGCGCCCACTGAAGCGATGGCATTGAAGTCAGCAAACTGCATTGGGTAGTCAGCGTAGCGACGCGGCATACCGGCCAGACCCAAGAAATGCATGGGGAAGAAGGTCACGTTAAAGGCAATCAATGACCACCAGAAGTGAATTTTGCCGCGCGTCTCGTTGTACATCACGCCAGTCCACTTGGGTGACCAATAGTAAAAACCAGCAAACATGGCGTAGAGCGATCCGGCCACTAACACGTAGTGAAAGTGTGCCACCACGTAGTAAGTGTCTTGCAGCTGAATATCAATCGGAGCGACCGACAAGATCACGCCCGACAGACCACCAATGGTAAACACAAAGATAAAACCAACCGCAAAAAGCATGGGTGTCTCAAAGCTCATTGAGCCTCTCCACATGGTAGCAATCCAGTTGAACACCTTCACGCCGGTAGGCACGGCAATCAGCATGGTCGAGTACATGAAGAACAACTGGCCTGTGACCGGCATGCCGGTAGTAAACATGTGGTGCGCCCAAACCACAAAGCTAAGAATAGCGATGGAGCCGGTGGCGTAAACCATAGAGGCGTAACCGAACAGGCGCTTACGTGAGAAAGCCGGGATGATCTGACTGATGATGCCGAAAGCCGGCAAGATCATGATGTAGACCTCAGGGTGACCGAAGAACCAGAAAATGTGCTGAAACATCACTGGGTCACCGCCGCCGGCTGGGTTAAAGAAACTGGTGCCGAAGTGGCGATCGGTCAGCGTCATGGTGATGGCACCGGCGAGCACTGGCATCACAGCTATCAGCAGGTAAGCAGTGATTAACCAAGTCCAGCAGAACATAGGCATCTTCATCAACGTCATGCCAGGAGCGCGCATGTTGAGAATAGTCACGATGATGTTGATCGAGCCCATGATTGACGATGCGCCAAGTATGTGCAGCGCGAAAATACCGACGTCCATTCCGGGGCCCATCTGCAGGGAGAGTGGCGCATAGATGGTCCAGCCGCCAGAAGGCGCACCGCCAGGCAGGAAAAAGGTGCTGGCCAGCATGATAGATGCCGGAATCATCAGCCAGAAGCTGAAGTTATTCATCCGGGCAAAAGCCATGTCAGGCGCGCCGATTTGTAGCGGAATCATCCAGTTAGCAAAACCCACAAAGGCCGGCATGATGGCGCCGAACACCATGATCAAGCCGTGCATGGTGGTGAGCTGGTTAAACAGCTCTGGGTTTACAAACTGCAAGCCCGGCTGAAACAACTCCAAGCGAAGCAACAATGCCAATACGCCACCAAACATCAGCATGGTGAAGCTGAACAACAGATACAGCGTACCTATGTCTTTGTGATTGGTCGCATACACCCAACGACGCCAGCCAGCTGGCGCGTGTTCGTGATGATCATGCTCATCATGCGCATTGTCGTGATGGTCTGTGAGTGCACTCATCTTTGCTTCCTTTTGGTGGCTTAGGCCGGTGGCTTGTTATTTTTAGCGGGACGGGATGGTCTTGCGCTTTTAAAGAAATGAAAAACTTTTCTTGGCTTGTCAGTTGTCAAGGCAAATTGCCCTGACAACTCGCTGCCAAAAGATGACTGGTTTATTTGCGTGCCGCCAAAATTTCAGAAGGTTGCACCAACTGACCGGTCTGGTTAGACCAGTTGTTTTTGGAGTAAGTAATAACAGCTGCAATCTCGGTATCGCTCAGGGCTTTCCACGATGGCATGGCACCGTTGGCTGCACCGTTGAGCAACTTCATAATTTGCAGGTTGTGATCATCACTGAGAACCACAGCGGAACCGTCGAGAGCCTTGATAGCGCCAGCGCCTTTGCCATTGGCTTGATGGCAAGCCACGCAGTTAGAGGCATAAACTTTTTCACCGCGCGCCTTGAGGTCAACCAAGGTCCAGACTTTTGCCGGATCGTCAGCCAAAGCTGCGGCTTGTTTGGTCTTCATGGCAACCCATGCGGTGTAGTCCTCGGCAGAAAGAACCTTGACATGGATAGGCATGTAAGAGTGTTCTTTGCCGCAAATTTTGGCGCATTGGCCGTAGAAGTCGCCGACTTTATCGGCTTTAAACCAGGTGTCCCGCACAAAGCCAGGAATCGCGTCTTGGTGGATGCCCAGTGAAGGCACGGCAAAAGCGTGAATCACATCATTGGCAGTGGTGATCACACGCACTTTTTTGTTCACAGGAACAACCAATGGGTTGTCAACTTTAAGCAGGTAATTGTCTACCGGAACGGAGGGACCACCTTGGTTAGACATTTGGCGGTGACTGACGTCGAGGGTGGAAAGAAAGCCTAAACCTTCGCCTTCGCCAGTGATGTAGTCGTAACCCCATTTCCACTGCATGCCAGTGGCCTTGACGGTGATGTCAGCATTGGTCGTGTCCTTCATGGCCACCACCACTTTGGTTGCTGGCAGTGCCATGGCGATGACGATGACAAAAGGAACTATGGTCCATGCGATTTCGACAGCTGTCGACTCATGGAAATTGGAGGCTTTAAAGCCTTTTGATTTGCGGTGCGCCCAGATGGAATAAAACATCACGCCAAAGACGCCAAGAAAGATGGCTACCGAAATAGCCATCATGAACCAATGCAACCACATTTGCTCAGCCGCAATCTGGCTCGCCGGGGCATGCAAATTGAGTTGATTAACGCCGGGTCCACCTGGCAGGTCATTAACAGCATAAGCGGCGGTGCTAACCGTAGCGCTGGCCCAAGCCAATACTGATCCAACAATTGCACTGGTTTGCGCCAAGCCGGTACGCGTCATTTTGCTCATAGTTTTGCTTACGTTCATCGTGATCACTTTTAATGCCTACCTTGCTAGCAGATTAGTTCGCCAATTAGCCCGGAAAACTGTTTGTTAACCAGGACAAATTGTCCACCTTATTGATTTGTGATACCTATTATAAAGTTAGTGCAAAGACTAAAAAGCGCTGGGCACCTGTTTCAGAGACTTTCAAGTGACACAAAAGCCAAACTACCAGCTAAAGACAGTGCAGGTCAGCTAAAAAGCTAGCGGCATTTAGGTTTAATGTTCGCGCAGAGCCCGGCGTATTTCCCTTGCCAGAGTCGGCCGCAATTCCGGTCGCAAATGCCGGCCAACCCACACTGATCGCCCCTGACCAGACAGCACTATCAAAGATCCGTCACCATTTTTTGGCTCCACCCTGACCCAGGCCCGATTGAACTCAGAGCGTTGCAGACGGCCGGCTGTTTCTAGCTCCACCACCAACTGCCCGTCTTGCAATATTATTTTTTCAACGTCGCTGGCATGGCGTGCATAAATCAAAAAAGCTAGGCCAACGGCCAGCAACTCTAAACAGGCAAAAGGCATCACTATCCAAGCGCCCACCAGCCAAAAGGCCCCGGCAATGCCGAGTGACAAAAAACAAAGCGACAAATAAAACAAGCCCAATTGCTTAGGCGATACGGAGCAATTGCGCTTTAACAGCCATTGAACGCCGCCTGAGCCCAAGACGCCTGATGAAGGCATGCTGGCGAGTCGATAGTCGGAGCCAAAAAGTGCGGTGTTGAAGTGCAACATGCCATGTCACCCATAAAGGTATTGCCTAGCGCGACTCGCCATAGGCGCGGGAAAATGCCCAAATATAAAAACAGTATAGCGTTGAGTTTTTGCTGGAGAAGGCTTACTTCAAAGCAGCGCTGCTACCCTTGAGCATGCTGCGCATATCCTGCATAGATACCGAACTGAGCGCACTGAGTTTGACCCGCGGCAGGGGCTTGAGTGCGTGGCCATAAATGATCTCAAAGCTCAGACATAAACGCCCTTGGGCATCGCGCGGCACTCTCTCATTTATGGCCTGTTCCAGCCTTAACTTCCAGCGGCGCGTTCGTAGTCCAGCAAAACGCGCCGGATGAAAGTTGCGGCCTAACTCAACGAGTTCCGCCAACAGACGGGCTGGTGTTTCAAAAGTCAGGGTGATGCGCTCCATATCCATCACCGGTTCGGCAAAACCAGTTTGCACCAGCATGTCGCCCCAGTCGTGCATATCCGTCAAATCATGGCCGGCCGGCGGCCAGCCAAGGGCAGCATAAAGCTCGCGCAGCTCGATAACGCTGTCTGGACCAAGACAAGAAAACATCAAAAATCCGTTGGTCGCCAATGCTTGATGCCACTGTGCAAGTAACGCTTGGGGATCGGCCGCCTCATGCAGCGCCATATTGGCCCACAACATATCGACGCTAGCCGGCGGCGGCAGGCCATGCTTGATTTTTTGCTGCCAGCGTTTGAGATTCCACCAAGGAAGCCGTGTTTTCGTCATGGCAATGGAGACAAAGCGGGGATTAGTCTCGGCCACAAAGGTCAAAGCTTTGGGATATTTCTCCAGCAGCAAAGCATGCGCTTTCAAGCCGCCACGCAGCGCACCCCAATGAGCCCAAGTTTGGGGTTGCAGTTTGACCCATTGCAGTCTGTCGAGCATGCGACTGGCGACCTCTTCATGCAGCCACGGCGAAGCCGCTGGGGCGACCAGCAGCCAGTGCTGGGCGGCCAGCGGGTCCAAGGTGGGCGGACTATCAGTAATTGGCATGGGTGCGATTTAGAAAAGAAGAAAGATAGATACTGGAGAGCACAAGTTTTGCCGCTGGAAAAACTGCGGATAAAAACAAACCGTACAGATGACAAAGGCAAGCGGTCGGCCGGTGCGGGCGGACTAGCGTTTAGTAAAGTTTGACTTCCTCTGTGCTGTTTCCCAGTATATTGTTTTGCGTGTTTAAACCACTGCTGTCACTGCTGAGTCCCTTTTTGCCTGAGCTGCCTACCTTAGTCAGCCAGTGCGCCGTCTGCCGCAGTTGGCCGACAAGCCAAGTCTGCACTGACTGCACGAGCCGCTTTACGCGGAGTACTTCGCGATGCAAAACTTGCGCCATCGCCCTTCCCCTTGGCTTAGCAACGCCCGACGTGGTGACGGCTAAGCCATCCACGCATTCCTCAAAAATTGATGCGATTGATGCGGTTAATGCGCTTGACTCTTTCAGCGCAAGCCGACTGTGCGCGAACTGTCTACGCCAGCCCCCGTCCACCGATATGTGCTTGGTGGCAGTCGACTACGCCTATCCTTGGTCAACATTAATGACCCGCTACAAATTTGGTGCCATGCCAGGCTGGGCAACGTTTTTTGCCGGCCTGTTGCTGCGCTCGCCAGACGTGCCACAAGCTTTGGCAAGACTTAGCGCTGACGATTTCATAATCCCCATACCGCTATCAGCGCAGCGCCTGCAAGAGCGTGGTTTTAATCAAACGTGGGAGTTGGCGCGTGCGCTGTCAACGCAATCGAGAAGTCACGCGAAAAGCCGCGCCAATTTGCTGCTGCGAGTACGTCACACCTTGCCGCAAACATCACTAGATCGAAAGGCTAGATTACTCAATCTCAAGGGTGCTTTTCATGTCGATCCACTGCTCACGTCAGAGCTGAGCGGCAAGCGCGTGCTGCTAGTCGATGACGTGATGACGAGTGGCGCATCCATGTTTAGCGCCGCGCAAGCCCTTAAAGCTGGCGGTGCGGCCGAAGTCATTGCCGTGGCGTTCGCGCGCACGCCTTGACGCCGACTTACACCAGCACAGCCAGCACGGCCAGCAAAAGCAGCGACCTGAACGCCAAAAGCGTTTATGCCAAGCTAGGCGCAGCGACAATCAAGCGATGTTTAATATTGTCTTGGTCGAACCCGAAATCCCACCCAACACCGGCAACGTCATACGACTAGCTGCCAATACCGGCTGCCGCCTGCATCTGATTGAGCCGCTAGGCTTTTCTATGGAAGACAAGCTGATGCGCCGCGCCGGATTGGATTACCACGAGTACGCACCAGTGCTGCGCCACGCCAATTGGCAGGCGTTTATTGATCTTGAAAAGCCGGATCCCGCACGCTTATTCGCCATGACGACCAAGGGCTCACGCAGCTTATATTCGGCCACTTTCCTCCCCGGCGACTGGCTGGTGTTTGGCTCAGAAACCCGCGGCTTGGCAGCGGCTGTGCGCGATTCGTTTCCACTCGATCAACGTCTCAAGCTACCTATGCTGGCCGGCCAGCGCAGCCTGAATCTGTCTAACAGCGTGGCCACTTCAGTGTTTGAGGCTTGGCGTCAGCAAGGTTTTGAAGGCGCAGATCTAGCGCTTTAAAGTCGCTTAAGGATAGCGCCGCACCAACGACTCGGCCACGCAAACCGGTTTGGGCTGACCCTCGCGCTCAACTGTTACTTCCCAAGTCATTTGCACACCAGAGTTGTCTACCGGCTCTGCTGCCAGTAGTTTTAAATGTCCGCGCAGGCGGCTATCGACCGGCACCGGCGCAGTAAAACGCACCTTATTCAGGCCATAGTTCACACCCATTCGTGAACCCAGAATTTCAAACGATGAATCGAAAAATTTTGGCAACAAAGAAAGTGTGAAAAAGCCGTGCGCAATGGTTGTACCAAAGGGTCCGGCAGCGGCTTTTTCCGGATCCACATGAATCCATTGATGGTCACCCGTGGCTTGCGCAAACAGATCAATCTGCTGTTGGGTAATGCTGATCCACTCGCTCACGGCCACGGTTTGGCCAACGCAAGCGATCAACTCGTCTATGTTTTGGAAAGTTTTCATTCAGTCACTTTAGCCTCACCCAACCCAATTGGCTGTCAGCCCAGTGACAAGTGACAAGTGACAAGTGACAAGTGACAAGTGACAAGTGAGTCAAGTGTTTATCCAATTACAAATACCCTGCCACTGCTGCAAATCTTTTTCAACTCGGCCGGGAGCGATATCGAAAAGGCTAAGTCCACGAGCGGACAAATGTATATAGTTCTGCGTGCTGCGCAAAAACCCCAGTACTGGCAGTCCCAGCCCGTCAACAAATTCGCGCAGCTTGTCAGCAGAAATAGTGCGCTCGTCAACGCGCATGCCGACTATGCCGATTTGCAGCTTGCTCAGTTGGTGGTCTTGAGCGAGTTGGTCTAGAAAATCACGAGCGGCAAAAATGTCAAACACGCTAGGCTGCAAGGGCACTATGAGCTTATCTGCCATTTTGATGACGTCTTTAAAGCGCCAGCCATGCAGGCCGCCTGGCGTGTCGAGCACTACATGCGAGGCGTCGCGCGGGGGCTTAATGATTAAATCAGCATCCAGCCCCCAACTGCCAATCGGCCTGGCTTGCGGCGGGCGCAAACCCAACCAAAGCCGAGACGACTGCTGCCGGTCCGCATCGCCCAATAGCACCGCATGACCTTGACTGGCAAAGTAACCAGCGACGTTGGTGGCCAGTGTCGATTTACCGACGCCGCCTTTGGGATTGGCAATCACAATCACGGGCATGTACGACTCCTGATTTTTTGGCTTTGCATTTGTTGAAAAACAATGTTTGTGACATATGGTAACCAGAAGCCAAATGCCCGCAGTCGATTTACGGCCGAGAAAAAACCTAACACTCTGGTAACTTTGCGCTTTCAAAATGCTTGAAAACGGTTTTTTTCTTAACCATGACAGAAGGAAATAAACCGCCACAAAGCCACAAACAATGCCGCATAAAAAAGAGCAAATTAGCAGCGAACTAAAAACCAAAACACAGTCAGCAAGCCACAAGAGATTAGTCAGTGCTGTCTTAGCGCAGGGTGAAGTATTCTCTAGGCACTGAAGCATCTTTTTTTCGATGCTGCAGACATCAAACCTATGCAAGACATCGCACCCAAAAAAACCACGCCTAAGACAGCGCTAAAAGTCAAAGCAAAAGCCGGCCCAGCGCTGCACTACAAGCTGGAGATGGCTAATTTAAACGCCCATTTATTTCACATTACCCTAACAATTGCACAGCCGGCAGCGCTGCAGCAGGTGGCGCTGGCGGTGTGGATACCGGGTAGTTACTTAATTCGAGAATTTTCCAAAAACCTGCAAAGCCTCAGTGCGCGGCAAGGCAGTCAGTCACTAAACGCCGAGCAACTCGACAAATGCAGCTGGCAAATTGCCTGCGAACCCAACAAGCCCTTGGTGATTAGCTATCAGGTTTATGCGCGCGATAACTCGGTGCGCACTGCTTGGCTGGATTCGTCGCGGGGCTTTTTCAATGCCACCTCACTATGCCTGCGGGTAGCTGGACAAGAGCAATCTAGTCACATTTTAGAAATCAGCGACAAAGGCGAAAGTCCAGCCGCAACCCGCGTGTTATCTAACTGGTCAGTCGCCACAGGCCTAACAGCGCTCAAAACCAATGCCCGAGGTTTTGGCAGCTATAGCGCGGCAAATTTCGACGAGCTTGCCGACTGCCCGGTAGAAATGGGCACGTTTTGGAGCGGCAGCTTCAAAGCTTGCGGCGTAGCGCACCGCTTTGTGGTGGCCGGCGCGCTGCCCAATTTTGACGGTGACAAGTTGCTTGCCGACGCGCAGATTATTTGCGAGACCGAAATCCGTTTTTGGCACGGCAGCAAAAAGCCACCGTTTAAAAACTATCTGTTCATGCTCAATGCGGTGGACGACGGCTACGGCGGCCTAGAGCATCGGAATTCAACCGCTTTAATCTGTAAGCGGCAAGATTTACCCGTGCTGAACCCAGTCAAAGGAGCAAAACCGTCCGAGGGCTACATCACGCTCAAAGGACTGATTAGCCACGAATACTTTCATACCTGGAACGTCAAGCGCTTACGCCCAACAGAGTTCGCCAGCTATGACTATGCCAACGAAAACTACACCGAGTTACTATGGTTTTTTGAGGGTTTTACCAGCTATTACGACGATTTACTGCTGCGCCGCGCCGGTCTGCTGGAGAACGTCGACTACCTCAAGCTGCTCAATAAAACCATTAACCAAGTCATGCAGACACCGGGGCGCAAGCTGCAATCCGTAGCCGAAGCGAGTTTTGATGCTTGGGTCAAGTATTACCGCCAAGATGAAAATACCGCCAACGCCACCGTGAGTTATTACACCAAGGGCTCGCTGGTCGCACTTTGCCTTGACCTGACGCTGCGCACGCAAAGTCAAAACAGCGTCACGCTAGACCATGTTATGCGCGCCTTGTGGCTGCGCTGCAAAGGCGGGCCAATGCAAGAATCCGATCTGGCATGCGTGCTAGAAGAGCTAGGTCAGCGCTCTTATGCAGCCGAACTCGCTAGTTGGGTGCACAGTACGGACAACTTACCCATCAAAGCCTTGCTAGAACAGCATGGGGTTGCGGTTCATGAAGACGCTTCGCAATTAGCCCATAGACTTGGCCTACGCGTGAGCGAAGGCCAGAGCCTGCAAATCAAAACCGTGCTGCGCGACGGCGTGGCCGAACAAGCTGGATTTGCCTCCGGCGACGAATGGCTAGGTGTCCGAGCAGTAGCCAGCGCCGCAGCCAGACGTAGTAGCCCAGACGCCGGCTGGCGCATGAGCCGGCTTGACGATTTGACCGCTTACGCAGGCCAAGCCAAGCAAGTCACGGCTCTGGTCGCACGCGACAAACGTTTATTGCAGTTAACACTCGACATGCCGCCAGCCATGAGCACCTACCGCCTTGCCGTGCATGACGTCGCCGCCGTCAACAGCTGGCTTAGCCAGCAGTCGCAAGCCTTGATCTGAAATTAAAACCCGCCCTATAAACAAAAGGACTGCCAGCCATGTACGAAACCATTTTGACGCGCACCGAAGGCCCGGATTCACGCCGGGTCGGCATCATCACACTAAACCGCGTCAAGCAGCTCAACGCACTTAACGACCAGTTAATGGACGAGTTGGGCAGTGCACTCAAAGCCTTTGATGCAGACGCCAGCATAGGCTGCATGATTTTGACCGGTAGCGAAAAAGCCTTTGCCGCCGGCGCTGACATTGGCGCCATGGCCGGCTACAGCTTTGCCGACGCCTATAACCAAGACTTCATCACCCGCAACTGGGAACAAATCCGCAGTATTCGTAAACCCGTGATCGCTGCGGTTAGCGGCTTTGCGCTGGGCGGCGGTTGCGAGTTGGCGATGATGTGCGACTTCATCATCGCAGCCGACAACGCCAAATTCGGCCAGCCCGAAATCAAACTAGGCATCATCCCCGGCGCTGGCGGCACGCAGCGCCTGCCGCGCGCTGTCGGCAAAGCCAAAGCCATGGACATGGCCCTGACCGGCCGCATGATGGACGCCGTCGAAGCCGAAAGGTCTGGCTTAGTCAGCCGCGTCGTGCCGCTAGACAAGCTGATGGACGAGGCTTTGGGCGCAGCACTGATGATTTGCGGCCACGGCCAAACCAGCGTGATGGCGGCCAAGGAATCGGTAAACCGGGCTTTTGAAAGCGGCTTGAGCGACGGCGTGATGTTCGAGCGCAGACTGTTCCAGTCGCTGTTTGCAACCGCCGATCAGAAAGAAGGAATGGACGCTTTTCTAAATAAACGCAAACCAGTCTTCGTTCATCGCTAAAAACAGCCGCGGAGTCGGCTACAATTTGCGACGCGGGGTGATATAGCTCAGTTGGTTAGAGCGCAGCATTCATAATGCTGATGTCGGTGGTTCAAGTCCACCTATCACCACCAAAATTGCGAAAAGCCGTTGATTAACAATATCAACGGCTTTTTTTTGGTCTGACTTTTTAGTCAGGCACCGCACAGGATGAAAACTTTCATAAACGCATCCCAGCGTGGAAATTTTTCTTTTTCTAACGCAAGATATCAAGCGCGCACTTGACCATTGAAACTCGCCGCAATCGTGTCCATTGAAACTGAAAAGCGCACTAACTTTCGCGCCAGTCGATACCAGACATCTTTCTCTGCATGAACGCATCAAACATGGGCACTGTGAATGCTGTGTCCCCATGATTGGGACTCCAAACCATGCCCTTAACAATTAATGAGCTCCGCGTTGGCGCAAGCGATGACACCCTCGCTCCGTAACACGCAGCAATATCACCTGATCGGTGAGGTCCGGCACCAAGTTCAGCCATTGCCCGAAGATACTTTTTTTCCTTGGGTGTAAGCCGATCAAACCGGACACTGAAGAAACTCTCATCTAGTGCTGCGATGACGGTCGCTGAAGCGGAAACCACATCGCTCAAACGAATAGGAGACTGCGTTGCAGCACGCCAAGTATGGCTACCCCACTGTTGCAGAAAGTAGGCGTAACCTTGAGTGAGCGTTAGAACATGATCTAGTGCTTCGGGTGTGATGCTGACGCTTTCGTCCGCAAGCGGTTTTTCAATAGCACGTCGCGCGGCTTCTGGCGGCAGTGGGCCAATGAACGGAAAATCAAACAAGCGCTCGGCGTATGACTTTGCATCACCCATCCTTCCGCGTAATTGGGGCAAGCCCGCGCCGACTAAAACGATAGGCAACTGCCGCTGTTCAGAACGATGCATCGCCGTGATGAGAGCGGCCATTTGCGCTTCTTCAACATATTGAAGTTCATCAATAAAGATGACTATCACCGTGTCTGCCGCTTTTGCTGTCAAACCAACTTGCTCGAATAAGGCCTGCATGTCGTGCTCTAAATCGCCGTTATCGGCTAAACCCGGTTCAGGCTCGTAGTCAATGCCGACCTCAATGTCACCAAAGGTGAGCTTAAGTTTTCCCGCAAAACCAGCAAGCGCACGCAAAGCACGAATTGCGAATGCACGCGCAGCCTCAATTTGACTGAGTCGCAGCAGTGCTTGACGCAGTTGGGGCGCAAGTATCGACGGTAGCGAACGCCCTTCTGGCGCTTCGATACGTATAGTTTGAAAACCTGCTGCTTCGGCATCCGCCCGCACACGATCAAGCAATACCGTCTTTCCAACGCCTCTCAGTCCAACCAACATGGCACTCTTTGCCGGGCGTCCAATTTTTGCGCGGGCTATCGCGATGCGAAGCGACTCGCGCAATTCGTCTCGGCCAGCTAATTCTGGGGGCGGCGTGCCTGCACCGGGCGCAAAAGGATTAGTAATTGGACTCATTCGAGATAGTTTATAGCGATGTTTGGTAAATTACAAATTTTTGATAACTTAGTAAACATTGGTATAAATGCCATACGGCGTTGAAGTTAAGACCGCTTTTGTGAACTGAGTTGCTCGGGTTTATGCCGTACAAATGCCCTTCTGTTCGCATCAAATACCCAAACCACGATCACAAAGCAAGGCTGTCAGAGACAATATTTGTACTGATTTGATCTATAAAGCCTAGCCTTCTGATGACTTTCAATAGAAGGAGAAAGCCTTATCTATTTTCTTTTTTTGTCGCCAACATTGATCCGTATTACTTTGACAATAGGTTCTCATCGCTTGTCTTGTAAAATCAAATTTTACTGAACCACTTACCCCCGCTAAATTTCTAAAAAATAAAGACTTCACCGCTAACGGCAGCTGAAACTTCATTTTTTAGAGAACCTTTTTGCAATTTATTTGCAACCCACCAGCCTCTGGACAAACACCATGAAACGCTGCACCGCTTACGCTTACATTCTGACCTCTGCCGCTAGAGTTTTCTACGCACTGCCCGCAGCCGCCCAAACTCCTACCGTCAGAGAATTTCCTGCGGCTGCCATGCGCGCTGAGATGACGGTGCAAAATCACCCGGAAATCAGTCTGAACGACAAACCCGAACGACTCTCGCCGGGAGCACGTATTTTTGACACGCGCAACCTCCTAGTGCTCTCAAGTCAGCTCCAAGGTCAGCGCCTTAACGTTAACTATCTGCGCGATACCGGCAACCAAATTGAGCGGGTCTGGATACTCAATCCTGAAGAGGCCAAGCAAAAACGTCCGGGCTCTGAGCGCACTATTTTTAACTTCATCACCGGCAGTACGCCGACTAAGCCTTAATCGTCTTGTCCGGCTTTAATCGGTGTGGTTAATTCTTAACCTTTTTTTTAGTCTAAAAAGACCCCACGCATCCTCAGATTGAACCTCGCGAGCCGTAACGCTCGAAGTAGCCAATCCTTACCCAATTAACCACTGCGGCCCGCCTTTTTCTGGGTCTGTCGCAACATTACGAGTCAAAAAATGAGCAAAAAAGTCTTTATCAAAACCTTCGGCTGCCAGATGAACGAGTACGACTCGGAAAAAATGTCTGACGTGCTGCATGCCGCCCAGGGCTACGAGCCAACCCAAGACATGGAGGAGGCCGATCTGATTTTGTTTAACACCTGCTCGGTGCGCGAAAAGGCCCAAGAAAAAGTCTTTAGCGATCTTGGCCGGGTCAAGCACCTGAAGAAAAAAGGCGTTTTGATTGGCGTGGGCGGCTGCGTCGCCAGTCAAGAAGGCGCGGCCATCATTGCGCGTGCGCCTTATGTTGACGTGGTGTTTGGCCCGCAAACGCTGCACCGTCTGCCGGATTTATTGGCCAAACGCATCAGCATGGGCAAGCCGCAAGTTGACATCAGTTTTCCGGAAATCGAAAAATTCGACCACCTGCCGCCCGCCCGGGTTCAAGGCGCTAGCGCTTTTGTCAGCATCATGGAAGGCTGCTCGAAATATTGCAGCTACTGCGTCGTCCCCTACACCCGTGGTGAAGAAGTCTCGCGGCCTTTTGAAGATGTATTGGTAGAAGTCGCAGGTCTGGCCGATCAGGGTGTGAAAGAAGTCACGCTGCTAGGGCAAAACGTCAATGCCTACCGCGGCCCTATGGGCGGCACGGCAGAAATCGCCGACTTTGCCACCTTGCTCGACTATGTCTCAGACATTCCCGGCATAGAGCGCATACGCTACGTCACCAGCCACCCGAATGAATTCACCCAGCGCCTGATCGACGCCTACGCTAGATTGCCTAAGCTGGTTAACCATTTGCACCTGCCGGTGCAGCACGGCTCAGACCGCATACTCATGGCGATGAAGCGCGGCTACACCGCCATGGAATACAAAAGTACGATTCGCAAACTGCGCGCCATACGTCCAGACTTGGCCATGAGTAGCGACTTCATCGTCGGTTTCCCGGGTGAAACCGAGGACGATTTTGAGAAAATGATGAAGCTCATTGATGACGTCGGCTACGACACCTCGTTTAGCTTTATCTACAGCCCACGTCCCGGCACACCGGCCGCCGCACTGCACGACGACACGCCGCACGAGGTCAAACTCAAACGCTTGCAACGCCTACAAGCGGCGATTGACCAAAGCGTCATCGCCATCAGCGCCAGTCGTTTGGGCACGGTGCAACGGGTGCTAGTTGAAGGCCCGGCGCGCAAAACCGCAAACGCCTTGTTTGGCCGCACTGAGTGCAATCGAGCCGTGGTCTTTGAAGGCCCAGATCGCCTGATTGGCCAACTGGTCGACATCCGCATTACCGAAGCACCGCAGCGTTCGCTGCGTGGCGAGGTCGTGCAATCTGCGGAGCTAAGCACCCATTCAATACCGGCTTAATTTCAAACGGCGCTGCGAATGCTCAAACACATTTCCTTTCGTCAGCTACTGGTCCTGGCTTTTTTGCTGATAGCCACATTGCTGGCAGCAGTGTGTATGCGGGCGCTATCGACGCTAGAAGACCTGACCATGCAAAGTCGCAGTGTTGCGGCGCGCGCGCTCGATCTCAGCGCTTCAGCCCAGTTTCTGCGCGAGCGCAGCGTAGTCATTGAGCGCAGCTCGCGTCAGGCCGTCGTACTCGGTGACCAAGTACTGCGCGAGCGTTTTAACAGCGCCGCTGGAGAGATCTCATCCGGCTTGCAGCGCTTGGCAGCTCAAGGTGTGGCGATCAGATTAATCGCAGAGTGGCAAACCGGTGTGCAATCTATCAGTGCTTTGCTCAATGGGACTAGCGACACCGCGCTCGAACGTGAGCAGCAAATAGTGCATCAATTCCGTGAGCTCGACGACATCAGCGCCGGCATCACGCTAAAGGTTCAGCAGACGATAGAGGGACAAAACCAAATGCTACTGGCGCGCTTTGAAAGCAGCCAAGAATCACTAACCCGGCAAGTCTTTTCGGCGATTGCATTGGCCGTCGCACTGGCACTAGGACTTGGCATTTGGTTAACGCGGCCATTGCAGCGGTTAGAAAAAGCCATCAAGGGTTTAGGCGAGAACCGCCTCGATGAGGCCATTCATATCACCGGGCCGGCCGACCTGCAAATGGTTGGCCAGCGACTGGACTGGTTGCGTCTTCGGCTGGTCGAGCTTGACGCCGACAAAGCGCGCTTTTTGCGCCATGTGTCTCATGAACTTAAAACCCCGCTAGCGTCTTTGCGCGAAGGCGTGTCTCTGCTAGAGGAAGAAGTCGCCGGCGTACTGACCGAGCAGCAGCGTGAAATCGCCCAAATACTGCGGCAAAACACCAGCGTGTTGCAAGGCCAGATAGAAGACTTGCTGCGCTTTAACGCAGCCGCCTTTGAGGCGCGTCAGCTACACCGCGAAAAAACCGACTTAACGCATTTGATAGAAGCCCAGATCGAAGACCAACGCTTGCAGTGGCGTGCCAAAAACTTGCAAATACAGCTAGAGGGCACGGTTAAAAATATAGAAATAGACGCCGAAAAAATCACTACTGCAGTGGCAAACTTGCTGTCGAACGCGATACGTTTTTCACCGTCCGAAGGCATCATCAATATCCGATTAAGCCAACAGCCAGCCAGTATCTGCATAGATGTGCAGGACCAAGGCCCCGGGATTGCACAAGCCGACCGCGAACGCGTGTTTGAACCGTTTTACCGCGGCGAACGCCAGCCCTTGTATGCGCTGCGCGGCAGCGGCATAGGCCTGTCTATCGTTAACGAATACATCAGTGCCCACGGCGGACGCCTGCACCTGCTGCCAGAACAAGACAATGCGCCAGGCGCACATTTCAGAATTGAACTTACCTATGCACCGACAAACTGAAGCAGCACTAGCGCAGCAGCCAAAAGCTCATCCCAGTGCAGGGCCAAACCGCAAGGCAAACGCCGCTGAAAAAGTGCTGGCAGTACTGCTAGCGGTGGCTTTAGCCGGCTGTAGCACGGTCTCTTTAGAACCAACTGCAACGCTTGCCGCTAAAGCGCCGATCGCAGTGATGCCGACGCCAATACCCGTAGCGGCGTCGCCCGCCCTAGCGGTTCAGGAAGAACTTATCTACCAGCTAAAGCTAGTGTTTGACTACGCCGACCAGTTGCGCACTATGCAGCCTAGGCAGCTTTCTAACGAGGTCGCCCGGCTAGGCAGTTCCGCCATGCCAACCGACCAGTTACGACTAGCACTGGTGCTACTGCAATCTCGGCCATTCGTTGAGGCCGCAGCAGTGCGCCAAAACGGCGAGACAGCGCAAACCAGACCGAGTCTGGAAATGCTGCTGCGTGCCCACGATTTGGTGCAAGGGTTGGTATCGCAAACGGACAGCGAGTCTGCACCCCTTCGCCCCTTCGCGCGCCTGTTATTAGCCCGTATTACTGAGCAAAAGCGTGTAGAAGACCTACTCGAGCGCCAAAGCGGCCAACTGCGCGAGACTCAACGCCGACTAGACCAAGCCAATGAAAAACTTCAAGCACTCAGAGAAATAGAGCGCAGTTTGACGCGCCGATCTACGAATAACCAACCATCTCCGCCAGTGCGGCCACGGGCCATACAGCCATGAGCAACCCGCAAACCGGCGCAAGCCATGCAGCGCCTATGGCAGGCGCGCATTTGTTAGTCGTTGACGACGACACTGACATGCTGCGTCTGCTCACCATGCGCTTGACCGCAGCGGGCTACCGCGTCAGCACGGCCGGCTCTGCCGAAGCCGCGCTAACTCAGTTGGATATAGAGCGGCCCCAACTAGTACTCAGTGATGTACGCCTGCCGGGTCGTGACGGTCTGGCTTTGTTTGGCGACATTCGCGAACGCCACCCATCGCTACCCGTGATTTTGCTAACCGCCCACGGCACCATTCCCGACGCGGTAGACGCCACTGAACGCGGCGTATTTACCTACCTGACCAAACCCTTTGACGGCAAGGCCTTGCTGGAAAAAATCGCCCAAGCATTGGCACTGAGCGCACCGGCACCCGCAGCGCAGCGCGGCGATGAAGACTGGCATGCCGAAATCATCAGCCGCTCCAGCCGCATGGCGGAGACCTTGGCCGAAGCCCGCATGGTGGCGCAAACCGACGCCAGCGTGCTGCTGCGCGGCGAAAGCGGCACCGGCAAAGAGTTGCTCGCCCAAGCCATACACCGCCTAAGCAACCGCCGTAACAAACCGTTTATTGCAGTGAACTGCGGCGCTATTCCAGAAGCGCTGCTCGAATCCGAGCTATTTGGCCACGTCAAAGGCGCTTTTACCGACGCGGTCGCGAATCACAAAGGCCTGTTTCAAGCCGCTGAAGGCGGCACGCTGCTACTCGACGAAATCGGCGATATGCCGCCAGCGCTACAAATCAAGCTGCTGCGCGTGCTGCAAGAGCGCGTATTGCGCCCGCTGGGCTCTAGCCAATCCATCGCGGTGGATGTCCGCATCATCTCGGCCACCCACCGCGACTTGGACGACGCCATGGCGCAAGGCCAGTTTCGCGCCGATCTTTATTACCGCCTAAATGTGGTGACCTTAAGTTTGCCGCCGCTGGCCGAGCGGCGCGAAGACATACCGCTGCTGGCGAATCACTTTTTGGCCAAACTTGCCGCCAAATACAACAAGCGCCTGAGCGGCTTTGCCCCGGAAGCGCTGAAAACCCTGAGCACAGCAGCTTGGCCGGGGAATGTGCGTCAGCTGTTTAACGTTGTTGAACAAGTCTGCGCCCTGTCGAGCACACCGCTGATTCCGCTGGCCTTGGTACAGCGGGCGCTGCGTATGCCCAGCGTGGAAATACTCTCGCTAGCCCAAGCACGCCAGCGCTTTGAGCGTGAATACCTGGTCGGCCTGCTGAAATTAACTGATGGCAATGTGGCCGATGCGGCTAGGCTGGCGGACCGCAACCGTACAGAGTTCTATCGCTTGATGCAAAAACACGAACTCACGCCCGGCCATTTCAAGCCCGAGCCATCTGACACTGAAGACTAAGCACTCAAGCCTGTCGTGATTTAGCGACAGACCTAAGTGATTGATTTAAAACAATAAATCTAAAACTCGTCAATAGTCGTCGTCAATTAGCGACAAATAACAGCGTTTATCGCGGTAAAAACCGGACGAATTCGCTAGTGAAATCTAAAAACCCCTTAAAGCCTATGATTTATATATGTTTTTTAGAGTTGGCACAGGGTTTGCCCTATACAAGATATGAGCCACCATATCTTCTCAAAAAACACCAGCCAGCAGCGCCCTAGCAAGGCCCGCAAAACGCTGTTGTTAGGCGTGCTCGCAGCGCTGTCAAGTCTGCCCTTAGCCGCACTGGCATTCGATTTGAGCGATGTCGCAGCTATCGCCCAAGCCCGCTCCCAATCGGTTTGGCAAGCGCCTAGCGTGGTCATGCCGCCTGAGCTAGCAGCACTCGATTACGACGCTTTACGCGACATTCGTTTCAACACCGACAAAGCACTCTGGCGCGACCAGTTGCTGCCAATAGAAATTAACTTCTTTCACATCGGTCGTCAGGGCGACAGCGTTCGTATTAATGAAATCACCGCAGACGGCGTCACGCCATTTGCCTACAAAGCCAGCGACTTTAACTTCGGCAAAAACCAGCTATCCACCGCCAATTGGGGTGAGCTCGGTTTTGCTGGCTTTCGTGCCCACAGCTTTTTAAATTCGACCAACTACAAAGACGAGCTAATCGCCTTTATGGGCGCGAGCTACTTTCGGGCTTTAGGCGTCGGTCAGCGCTACGGCTTGTCGGCGCGCGGCTTAGCCATCGATACCGTGGGCGGTGCACGCGAAGAATTTCCTCGCTTTACCGAATTTTGGTTAGAAAAACCACTTCCAGGCGCGACCAGCCTTACCATCTACGCCCTGCTCGAATCCGAACGCATGACAGGCGCTTACCGCTTTGATATCCAAGGCGGTATTGATACCGCTGTCGACGTCCACGCCCAAGTATTTATGCGCCCGGCCAGCCCGGCAGTTGCCACCTTTGGCATGGCGCCGCTGACCAGCATGTTCTTCTTCGGTGAGAACCAGCCCCGCACTGGCGACTTTCGCCCCGAAGTACATGACTCAGACGGCTTGATGATGGCCAGCGGAAACGGCGAATGGCTATGGCGCCCACTGCAAAACACCAGCTCGGCGCTGGTCAACTCGTTCAGCATGGAGGCCCTCAAAGGCTTTGGCCTGATGCAGCGCGACCGCGACTTTAAAAGCTACGAAGACTTAGAAGCGCGCTACGAGCTGCGCCCGAGTGCCTGGATTACACCGCTTGGCGACTGGGGTTCAGGCCGCGTCGAGTTACTGCAATTGCCCACGCCTGACGAGACCCACGACAACATCGTGGCCTATTGGGTACCCAACAAACTGCCGCTGCCGGGCGAGGCTGTGAGCATGGCTTGGCGCATCAACTGGCAAGGCAAACAGCAGCAACGCCCGCCCAACAGCTGGGTGACGCAGTCGCGCAAAGGCTCGGGCTTTAGCCAACTCAGTGCGCAAGTGCAAAAACAAATCACCGAATTCTCGATTGACTTTGCTGGCCCGGCTCTTGAAAGCCTAAGTCCAGACGCTGCTGTCAAAGCCGTCGTCACCAGCGACGCCAACGGCCGCATTCTTGAAAGCCAAGCCCTATACAACCCCGCCGCCGGCGGCTGGCGCATTCACCTACGTGTGCAGCGCATAGACCCAACACAGCCCATAGAGCTGCGCGCCTTTTTGCAACATGACAACAACACATTAAGCGAAACATGGACCAATCTCATCACACCCTAAACGACACACAGTCGCTGCTAGCCGGCACTGCCAGCCCCAGCCCAGAAAGCCATGTAAGCGCCTCTGTTGTTAGCAAGAAAGATCGCAGCCCGCTGCGCGCCGAACGCCACCCGAATGCGGTGACAGCGCCTACGCTAAACCGCGGCTCTATGTTGCCAGCGCCTTGGCGCGGCTTTTGGAACGGCATGGCCAGCGTACTGCCGAGTCAAGACAAACCCGCCGCTCAAAATGTGACGTCAAGTGCGGCCAAGACCAGCGAAAAACCGCTGCCGTGGCAGCGCGCGGCAAGCCGCCGCCGCAGCCTTTTTCTAATCCTCACCTTTATCAGCACGGCCTTTGCCAGCAAGCTGTTTTCGGATCTACAGCCAGCCTACAACAACGCTTGGCTGACCTATGGCCAGTTAGCCCTGTTCGCATTGCTGACCGCTTGGGTTGTTACCGGCTTTATGACCGCCATGATGGGTTTTTACGTCACGCTGCGTGGCGACCGTTGGTCGCTGTCAGCCAAGGATGTCAAAGACCACAGCTTTAATGACGATGCCCGCACCGCCATCATCATGCCAATTTGCAATGAAGATGTGCGCAGCGTATTTGCTGGCCTGCGCGCCACCTGTGAGTCGATTGCCAACACCAAGCATGTAGGTGCTTTTGACGTGTTTGTGCTGTCTGACAGCAACGACGTCAACATACAAAAAGCCGAACGCCAGGCGTGGGAAGAGTTGCGCACGCAACTCGCCGGCCAGCCAGACCAGCCACAAATCGAGGTCTACTACCGCCTGCGTACCCGCCGTACCCACCGCAAGGCCGGTAACGTCGCCGACTTTTGCCGCCGCTGGGGCAAAGACTACCGCTACATGGTGGTGTTAGATGCTGATAGCGTGATGAGTGGCGACTGCTTGGTTAGCCTGGTTAAGCTGATGGAAGCCAACCCTAAAGCCGGCATTATCCAAACCGCCACCCAATCGATTGGCCACGCTACGCTGCATGCGCGCGCGCAGCAGTTCGCTTCCCGCATGACGGGCCGTTTATTCACCTTGGGCATGCAGTTCTGGCAACTTGGCGAGTCGCATTACTGGGGTCACAACGCCATATTGCGGGTTGCGCCTTTTATGGAGCATTGCGCACTCGCACCAATTACCGGCACGGGCGGCATGGCCGGCGGCATTATGTCGCACGACTTTGTTGAAGCCGCTTTGATGCGCCGCGCCGGCTTTTATGTCTGGCTGGTTTCTGACCTGACGGGCAGCTACGAGCAGCAGCCGCCAGATTTACTCTCCGAGTTGCAACGCGACCGCCGCTGGTGCCAAGGCAACTTACAAAACGCCCGCTTGATCGCTGAACCCGGCATTCACCCTGTACACCGCTCCATGTTTGGCACTGGCGCCATGGCTTACTTGTCGGCACCGCTGTGGCTGAGTTTTCTCACGCTAGGCACAGCCTTGTGGTTGTCGGGCACACCGATGATTAAAGACTGGAACTTGCTGCCCGCCGAGCTGTTTGGTATTTGGGCTTGGACGCTGAGCATTTTGTTTTTGCCGCGCGTTTTAGGTATCGCAGCAGTACTGATTAAAAAAGAACAAGCTTCTTTCGGCGGCACAGCCGCACTGCTGCGCAGCGCTTTGTTAGAGACTTTGCTGGCTTTGCTGCAAGCGCCGCTGCGCATGATGGCGCACTCGCTGTTTGTGGCGGTGGCAATCACCGGCCTCAAACTCGAATGGAAATCGCCTCCGCGTGAAGCCGTTAGCGTGTCGTGGAAACATGCAATTGAGCAACTCGCGCCCATGAGCTTGGTGATTGCCGCATTGGCGGCCGGTATTGCATTGATTGACGTTAGCGCCTTGATCTGGTTAATACCCGTTGGCCTACCGCTGCTACTAGCTGTGCCGCTAACTGTCATTAGCAGCCAGCCCCGTCTTGGCGCCGTTATGCGTGCACAGGGCTTTTTGTTAATCCCAGAAGAGACTCGCTCACCCGCCGTTTTGCGCCGTGCTTGGATGCATGCCAGGCCAGCGGCTAAACCAAGACTTCTGGCGGCTTGATAGGCTAAGACGCTGCGCGTTGCGCAGGTAAAAAAGGTCTGATTTCGCTTGCCGAGTCAGGCCTTTTTTTTCGGCTTGATACATTCAATTTAAGTCGATGTTTAAGTCGGCTTTAGTTTTCGCAGAAATTTTAAAATCCAGCCCTAGTCAATTGTTCACGGTGCGGCAAGCCTTCGCTGTCACCCAACACTTGAACCGCGCATGCACCTATGTAGGCGCCGCGTTTGACGGCTTGCGGCACGGACAAACCTTCTAGCAGCGCGCTGATAACACCGACGGCAAAGCCGTCTCCTGCACCGACTGTGTCGACAACAGAATCAACAGCAAAACCGGGCACAAAACCCTGACCGCTTGGGCCATCAAAATAAGCGCCATCGCTGCCGAGTTTGACCACCACTAAAGCAGCGCCGGCTTGACGGTAAAAAGTGGCGATGTCTTGAGGGCTGTTTAAGCCGGTCAAAAACCGGCCCTCATCCAAGCCCGGCAAGACCCAATCCGCACGGCTGGCCAAGTCATTGATAGACGCACGCATGTGTTCAGGTGTGCGCCATAACGTGGGTCTGAGGTTGGGATCAAACGAAATGCTGCGCCCGGCTAGACGCATCAAATCCATACTTTTAATAGCGGCGACTAGCGTGCTGTTTGAGACCCCAGCAAAGACGCCGGTTGCATGCAGATGACGTGCACTCACCAGCCAGTCTTGGTCAATATCGGCCTCGCCCATATGACTGCTAGCCGATCCGCTGCGGTGAGATTCGACCGTTGGATCGCCACCGTTATCAACTCGGCCTTTAAATTGAAAACCGGTTTTTTGCGCAGCAATGCAAACCACGTGTGAGCAGTCAATGCCTTCAGCCTTCATAGCGGCTAACAAATAGCGGCCCATAGAGTCGGTACCCAGACGACTGGCCCAACCGACACGCAAGCCCAGTCTCGACAAGCCAATCGCGACATTGGTTTCCGCACCCGCTGTGCGCTTGTGAAAGGTCATCACCGCTTCGAGCGGGCCAAGCTGATCCGCCACCAGCAGCAGCATGGCTTCACCAAAAGTGACCACATCAAGCGGCTCTTTTACTTCAATCGAAGCGGTTTCAGTGTGCATGCGAGAGATGAAATAGTTGATCTAGAAAACTGCGTGCAGTCTGGAAAGGTTTAGGCAAATGCACGTCTGCGTTTAGGCATCAAAGCGTGTTGGCAGGTGAGACAGAACGCTTAAAACTTAGGCATGCCCTTCATGCCGCCCATGCGCTTCATCATCTTCATCATGCCGCCGCCCTTGAGCTTTTTCATCATGCCTTGCATTTGCTCAAACTCGTTGAGCAGGCGGTTGACTTCTTGCACATGCACGCCAGAACCGGAGGCGATGCGGCGCTTGCGCGTGGCTTTGATTAGCTCGGGCTTGCGGCGCTCTAGTGGCGTCATGCTTTGGATAATTCCTTCTTTGCGCTTGATATCTTTTTCAGCTTTATCCATGTCGACCTGACCGGCTTTAGCTGCCATCTGCGCCGGCAATTTATCCAGCAGGCTGGACAAGCCGCCCATGTTTTTCATCTGCTGAATTTGGCTTAAAAAATCATTCAGATCAAAACCGTCGCCAGACTTCATCTTGGCCGCCAGCTTTTGCGCCGCGGCCATGTCAACACCGGCGGTGACTTGTTCGACCAGCGACAAAATGTCGCCCATGCCGAGAATACGGCCGGCATGACGCTCGGCATCAAAGACTTCAAGGCCGTCTAGCTTTTCGCTAGTGCCCGAGAACTTAATTGGCGCGCCGGTGATTTGGCGCACGCTAAGGGCTGCACCACCGCGCGAATCGCCATCGGTTTTGGTCAGAATAATGCCGGTTAACGGCAAGGCTTCTTTAAACGCCTTGGCGGTATTGATCGCATCTTGACCCTGCATGGCGTCGACTACAAAAAGTGTCTCTACCGGTTTTAGCACCGCATGCAGCTGGGTAATCTCAGCCATCAAAGCGGCGTCAATGGCTAGGCGGCCTGCGGTATCGACCAGCAGCACATCAAAGAAATGCCGGCGCGCATAGTCCAAGGCAGCTAATGCAATATCCACCGGTTTTTGATCCGGGCTACTCGGGAACCACTCGGCACCGGCTTGAGCGGTGACGGTTTTAAGCTGCTCGATAGCGGCCGGGCGGTAAACGTCGCCTGAGACGGTCAGCACTTTTTTCTTGCGCTTTTCAATCAGGTATTTGGCCAGCTTGGCGGTAGTGGTGGTTTTACCTGCGCCTTGTAGGCCGGCCATCAAAATCACGGCCGGTGGTTGGGCGGCGAGATTGATGTCACTAACGCCCTCGCCCATGGTGGCGGCGAGTTCACGGCTGACGATGGAGACCAAGGCTTGGCCGGGTGAGAGCGAGCCCATGACTTCTTGGCCGAGGGCTTTTTCTTTAACGCGGTTAATAAAGTCGCGCACCACGGGCAGTGCGACGTCGGCCTCTAACAATGCCATGCGAACTTCGCGCAGCATATCTTGGACATTGGTTTCGGTAATGCGGGCTTGGCCGCGCATTTCCTTGACTAGGCGTGTGAGTTTGTCGGTAAGGGCTGATGCCATGGCGGGAGCTCCACAAGCTGGGAGAAATTTAAGAAGTCGAAGATACCCGGCAAGCGCCGGACATGAGGGGCTGTTAGCAGTCAAATGAATTGAAAAGCTACAGCTAAGGCTAAACTGTAGTCATGATTTTAGCTTTGAGTTCCGGGTGGGGTCTTGCAGCAGCCGCAGGTGCTGTTGCAAGCTATAGCGTGCTCGCCTTATCGGCCAGCCGTTTGAGTCCGCGCACCCTGCGCGGCGTATTGTTTGCCGCATGGCTACTGCATGGTTTGGTACTGACCACTGGCCTGATCGCGGAACCACTTCGCTTTGGCTTTGCACCCGCACTCTCGATGACAGTGTGGTTGGTACTCAGCATTTATGCGGTCGAGAGCCAGCTGTTGCCTCAGCTTGGCACGCACTGGGCGTTGGCCAGTTTGGGCGCATTGGCAGTCGCGTTGACAGTGGTCTTTCCGGGTAGTTTTTACCACCGCATAGCCTCGCCTTGGCTGCCGCTGCACTGGGCGTTGGGCATTGCCTCTTACGGGCTGTTTGCTGTAGCAGTAGTGCACGGCTGGCTGACAACGCGCACCGAGCGCGCCATGCGTCTGGCCACTTCTTGCGACACTGGCGTGCCGCTGTTAACGCTAGAGCGTCTGACTTTTCGCTTTGTTCAGGCCGGTTTTGTGCTGCTCACAGCAACGCTGCTAGTGGGTTGGCTATTTGCCGAGCAGCTCTATGGACTGGGCCAGGTTTGGAGTTGGAGTCACAAAACCATTTTTTCAGTCTTAGCCTGGCTAACTTTTGCCGGTCTTTTGGTTGGAAGAGCGCGTCTAGGCTGGCGCGGCCAGAAAGCGGTTCGCCTGCTGTATTTAGGTTCAGGTCTGCTGCTGCTGGGCTATGTCGGTTCGCGCTTTGTGCTTGAGGTCATACTCCACCGCTTATGAAATATCTGCTCCTCTTTATTTTGGTTCTCTGCGTGATCGGCTGGTGGCGCAACCTTGCGCGAGGCGACAGCCAGAGCAACGAAGCCACCAAGCGCACAGCGCAACCACGCCAAACCGCCCTACCGCCTACCCAAATCGTCGCCTGCCGGGTCTGTGACCTGCACTTGCCGCGCCGTGAAGCACTGGTCGGGCCAGCCGGGCTGTACTGCTGCGAAGCACACCGAAAAATAGGCACGTAAAAAAGGCACGTCAACGTGGCACCAGGCCAAAACAAATCCGGCAACCCGTATGCTTGAATCCCAACCTAAAAGCACTGGCCTGTGGTCCCACGGCTGGTACCAGCACGCCAGAGTGCTGGCTTCACCCAATTTCGGTCCACGCCCAGAGGCGGCACACATCGATTTAGTCGTGATCCACTCCATCAGCTTACCGCCTGGCGAGTTTGGTAACGGCCAAGTGCAGCAATTGTTTACCAATCAGCTTGACTGGGATGCTCACCCGTATTTTCAAAGTATTCGCGGGTTGCAGGTGTCGGCGCATTTTTTCATTACCCGACTAGGTCATCTGTGGCAGTTCGTGAGCTGCGACGACCGCGCTTGGCATGCCGGCTCATCCGAGTACCGCGGCCGCAGCGATTGCAACAACGACTCAATTGGCATTGAACTCGAAGGTTTGGAGGGCGACCGCTTCGAACCCGCTCAATATGAAACCCTCAGCAGCTTATGCAGCTCAGTGCTGACGCATTACCCAATAGCTCACATTGCCGGCCACGAACATATTGCACCGGGCCGCAAATTCGATCCTGGTGCGGGCTTTGACTGGACGCTGCTGCAACACAGCCTAAGCGCGTCAAAAGAGTACTTCCCCACAGTTGGTGACGACGCCTGAAATGAACGTTGAATCTAGCAATATGGTGACGTTGTAAAAATTATTTCTCAAGCATTTAAAGCGCAGAAATTCGGGCCTATCCAAAAGTATTTTTTTTAAATAAGCCAAGCACCAAGCTGGGCACGTGATGCAGCCTAAAAACCGGCGCTAAGCCGCATCAATCCTATATTTTTTCAACCAAAAGCCGGCCTAGCAAGGGCTTGCAGACAACCTCGGTTTAGCAAAGCACTGGTTGCTCGCAAGTGCATCAATTGAGGTTTTAAAAAAGATCTCATTTCGTGTGAAAATACATCTCAAGACACTACCGGTAGTGCTTGAAATCAAAATTAACACTAGGTATAGTGTCTACATATCTTGCTACGTTAGATGTAAATTCAGTCTTTCGAGCCCAGACAAAGACCCCCGCCATAGCGCCCCAGAGAGATTTAAAAAGTCAGCTACGCCGATTTGACAGTCATTTCGTGCGCCTGGTGCGGGTAAATTGAGATTTTAAGTCAGACAAACTTTTTTCCGTAACGACCGAAAAAATCAGCCGCAAAAGTAGCTAAAACCTCAGCCAATAAGCCAAGAAAAAGCCCATGCAAAACACCCTCAATACCGTCAGCGCGGCCAGCGCTGGCAATGCCCTTCATTCACCCTCGACCCATCAAGGACAGGCCCAAGCCAGTCTATTTAGCGACTACCAAATTCTGCGCCGCAACGGCGCTGTCGTGCCGTTTGCGCCCAGCAAGATTGCGGTTGCCGTGATGAAGGCCTTTCTCGCCGTTCATGGCACGCAAGGTGCCGCCTCAGCGAGCATTCGCGAGACCGTTGATGAGTTGACCCAAACTGTGGTGCGCGCACTGATGCGCTCGCGCCCGGGAGGCGGCACCTTCCATATTGAAGACGTGCAAGACCAGGTCGAACTAGGCCTGATGCGCGGTGGCCACCACGAAATCGCCAGAGCTTATGTGCTGTACCGCGAAAAACGCACGCAAGAACGTACTCAGGAACGCGCCCGCACCCCACAAGCGGCCGCCGTACCCCTGTTGCATGTGACGGACAAGGGTCAGCGCGTGGCGCTAGACATCCGCAATCTACAGGCTTTGATCGAAGCTTCTTGCGCCAACCTTGGCGCCGGTGTGGTGGCTGCACCGATTGTTTCTGAGACCATGCGCAATCTGTACGACGGCGTGCCAATAGACGAGGTCTACAAAGCTGCGATTCTCGCGGCCCGCACGCTGATAGAAAAAGATCCGGACTACACCTACGCCACTGCGCGTTTGCTGATGCACACCATTCGCCGCGAAGTGTTGGGTGAAGAAGTCGATCACGCCCACATGCAAACGCGCTACGCCGCCTACTTTCCAGAGTTCATCGCCAAGGGCGTAGCTAACGAGTTGCTGGACGAAAAACTCGCCAGCTTTGACTTAGCTCGACTCGGCGCAGCGCTCAAGCCAGAGCGCGATTTGCAATTTGACTACCTCGGCCTGCAGACATTGTTTGACCGTTACTTTCTGCACGTGCGCAAGCTACGCATAGAGCTGCCGCAGGCATTTTTCATGCGCGTCGCCATGGGCTTATCTCTCAACGAGAGCGACCGTGAAGCGCGCGCCATTGAGTTCTACGAGTTGCTCTCCTCGTTTGATTTCATGTCCAGCACGCCAACCCTATTTAATTCTGGGACTCGCCGCGCACAGCTTTCTTCATGCTACCTAACCACAGTGGCAGACGACTTAGGCGGCATCTACGACGCCATCAAAGAAAATGCATTGCTGTCTAAATTTGCTGGCGGCTTGGGCAACGACTGGACACCCGTGCGCGCACTGGGTGCCCACATCAAGGGAACCAATGGCGAGTCCCAAGGCGTTGTGCCATTCCTGAAAGTTGTCAATGACACGGCCGTGGCCGTCAATCAAGGCGGCAAGCGCAAGGGCGCGGTGTGTGCCTATCTTGAGACGTGGCACTTAGACATCGAAGAATTCCTCGAGTTGCGCAAAAACACGGGCGACGATCGTCGCCGCACGCACGACATGAATACAGCCAACTGGATTCCAGACTTGTTCATGCGCCGGGTGATGGAAAAAGGCAGCTGGACGCTGTTCTCGCCAAACGACACGCCCGACTTGCACGACAAATATGGCCGTGAATTCGAAGCCATCTACACCGCTTATGAAGAGCGCGCCGAACGCGGCGAGCTCAAGCCTTCACGCAAACTGCAAGCCACAGACATGTGGCGCAAGATGCTGTCGATGTTGTTTGAAACGGGTCATCCTTGGATTACTTTTAAAGACGTTTGCAACATTCGCTCGCCGCAGCAACACGTGGGCGTGGTTCACTCCTCAAACCTGTGCACAGAAATCACACTCAACACCAGCGAGACTGAAACCGCTGTGTGTAATTTGGGCTCAATCAACTTGGTCCAGCATTTGATGGACGGCCCCGACGGTCAGCGCATGCTCGATAGCAAGAAGCTGCAAAAAACCATCACCACGGCCATGCGCATGTTGGATAACGTTATCGACATCAACTACTACGCAGTTAAAAAAGCGCGTGACTCCAACATGTTGCACCGCCCTGTGGGCTTGGGCCTAATGGGCTTTCAAGACTGCTTGTACGAGTTGCGTGTGCCCTACGCCTCGCAAGCGGCGGTGGACTTTGCCGACACATCCATGGAAGCCATTTGCTACCACGCCTACTGGGCGTCGACCGAATTAGCAAAAGAACGCGGCAAATACCAAACCTACGAAGGCTCGCTGTGGGACAAGGGCATCTTGCCTTACGACACCATGGACATGTTGGCCAAAGAGCGCGGCGGCTATGTAGAAGTTGACCGCAGCATGACGCTTGACTGGGATGCACTGCGTGCAAAAATTGCCCGCGACGGCATGCGCAATTCCAACTGCGTAGCGATCGCACCAACTGCTACCATTTCCAACATCATCGGCGTGGATGCTTGTATTGAGCCTTGCTTTGGCAACCTCTCAGTCAAGTCCAATCTGTCTGGTGAATTCACCGTCATCAACGGCTACTTGGTGCGTGACCTCAAACGCTTAGGTTTGTGGGACGACGTGATGGTGGTTGACCTGAAACACTTCGACGGATCACTGCGCCCGATAGACCGCGTACCACCAGAAATTAAAGCTTTGTATGCCACTGCGTTTGAAGTCGAAACCTCTTGGATAGTCGAGGCTGCAGCAAGGCGCCAAAAGTGGATTGACCAAGCGCAATCACTGAACATTTATATGGCTGGCGCATCCGGCAAAAAGCTCGACGAGACCTACAAACTGGCTTGGTTGCGCGGCTTGAAAACGACTTACTATCTGCGCACCATGAGCGCTACCCACGCCGAAAAATCCACTGTTCAAGCCGGCAAGATGAACGCCGTTTCATCGGGCAGCGCCACCGCCGCTTCAACTGCCAGCAGCGCGCCTAGCGCACTGGATTTGGCAGCGGCCGCAGCGTTGGTTCAGATGAGTGCGTCACCTGCGACTGACATTAAGTTCTGCGCGATTGACGACCCTGGCTGCGAAGCCTGCCAATAAATAATCAGAGGCAAATAACGCGCTTGATGCTGCGGATTTTTATCCCGATTCGATGCAATTAGGCAACACAAAATGGCAACGATAAGAATCACTTCTTTGAGATTCTTGTCGCGGCTTTCATAATCCCCCGAATATTGGAAAATACTATGTTGACTTGGGAAGAAGACGTCATACCGTCAGTGCAAAAAACACCCGCCGCCAGCCCACCGGAAAAGGCTCAGAGCCGCTCTAACGAACTACCGGCATTCTCTTATGCAGACAGTCTTTCAGCTGTCACCACCAACGCATCAGCGAGCGCAACAACAGCGGCGTCGAAAAACACAAACACTGATAACGCACACGCAGAAGCGGCCACTTCAAACCTTGAACCCGTCGCTGCAGCACCGGTTGCCAATCGCGTCAAAGCTGCCGACAAGCGCATCATCAACGGCCGTACCGATGTCAACCAACTCGTGCCGTTCAAATACAAATGGGCATGGGAAAAATACCTCGCTAGCTGCGCCAACCACTGGATGCCGCAAGAAGTCAACATGACGCGCGACATCGCGCTTTGGAAAGACCCCAACGGTTTGACCGATGACGAGCGTCGTCTGGTCAAACGCAATCTAGGCTTTTTCGTCACGGCCGACTCACTCGCTGCCAACAATATCGTGTTGGGCACTTATCGCCACATCACGGCACCCGAATGCCGCCAGTTTCTACTGCGTCAAGCATTTGAAGAAGCCATTCACACGCACGCCTACCAGTACATCACCGAGTCACTCGGCCTAGATGAAGCGGAGATTTTCAACGCCTACAACGAAGTGCAGTCGATCAAGGACAAGGACCAGTTTCTTATTCCATTTATCGCCGTCATTTCCGACCCCAACTTCAAGACCGGAACACTAGAAGCTGACCAGACTTTGCTCAAGTCGCTCATCGTATTTGCGTGCCTGATGGAAGGCCTGTTCTTCTACGTCGGCTTTACGCAAATTTTGGCGCTGGGTCGTCAAAACAAAATGACTGGTGCTGCCGAGCAATACCAGTACATACTGCGCGACGAGTCTATGCATTGCAACTTTGGTATTGATCTGATTAACCAACTCAAGCTTGAAAATCCACAGCTTTGGACAGCGGACTTTAAAGCCGAAATCAATGCCTTGTTCATGCAGGCAGTTGAGCTCGAATACCGCTATGCAGAAGACACCATGCCACGCGGTGTGCTGGGTCTGAACGCCTCTATGTTCAAAGGCTATTTGCGCTACATTGCGAACCGCCGCGCAACTCAGATTGGACTGGAAGCTTTGTTCCCTAACGAAGAAAATCCATTCCCTTGGATGAGCGAGATGATAGATCTGAAGAAAGAACGCAATTTCTTTGAAACTCGCGTGATTGAATATCAATCAGGCGGCGCCTTGTCGTGGGATTAATGAGAAACTCATGACTTCTACAATTGCAATGACCAGCAACCGCACCACGCGGGTCGGGCATTGCTACTGTGTTCGCGGCGCTGGGCAGGTATTGATACCTGCTCAACGTCAGGAATCGCTTTGCGGACTCCCGACGTAAAGTGCTCATTGCAACGAGATCAAGGAGAAAAAATATGGCAACTGCGAAAAAAACTGTGGCAAAAAAAGTCCCAGCTAAGAAAGCCCCCGCTGCTAAAAAAATAGTGGCGGCAAAGGCTCTAGTAAAAAAAGTAGCGACCAAAGCTGCGCCTAAAGCGATTAAAGCAACTAAAAAAGTAGCGCCCGTAAAAGTGCCGGCTAAAAAAGTTGCGCTCAAGCCAGTATTGGTTTCAAAAACACCAGCTAAAAAAGCTGTCGTGATTAAGTCAATAGTAAAAAAGGCAATGGCAAAACCGATAGTGATCAAAAAAGCGACTGTAAAAGCAGCCGTAAAAGCGGTCAAATTGGTCAAGGCTACCAAACCTGTGAAAGCGGTAAAAGCTGTAAAAGCGGCTGTGCCAGTCAAGGCAGCAAAAGCTATCAAGGCAGTGAAAATCGCCGCACCAGTAAAGGTCAAAAAAGTGCTCAAAGCAGCAACGCCTGTCAAACCGGCAAAAGTAGTAAAAGCGGCAAAAGTCGTGAAGATCGCTGCAAAACCTGCGGCCAAAAAAGCGGTGAAAGCACCGGCAGCCAAGTCAGCATCGGCTCAGACCAGTCTGAACCCGCAAGCAGCATGGCCTTTCCCTACGGCCAGCAAGCCGTAAGCTGTACCGCGAAAGAAGCAAAAATGCTTCTGTTTAAAAAGCCCAGTGACTCAGCAACTGGGCTTTTTTTATAACTCAAGTTTAATTTTTTATCCGCTAAAGCAGGGGACTTCCATCAGCAAACCGCCCAGTGCTGCCTTTTTGCATACCGATAAAAATGGCAATACCCGTATCGATATCCATGTCATGCCCAATGCGTCCAAGACCACGGTATATGGCCTGTCCGGTGAAGCAGGGAAAATCGCACTCAAGCTCAGGCTTAACGCTCCACCGGTAGACGGCAAAGCCAACGCAGCCCTGATCAAATGGATGGCTAACACGCTGGGTGTTAGCCAACGTTCGCTAGAGTTGGTGCGCGGCGAAACCAGTCGGCACAAACAACTGGCCATGCTTGCAGAAACTGCAGAGCGCGCAGATTGGTCCAAGCTGATGGCAATGTTAGAGGCATGCTGAATCATAGAAACTGAACTTGATGCTCAGTTAAACACGCGCCTACTTAGCCGCATGCATTACAAAAACTCAAAGACTGGCAACAATCGCTTCTAGTGTGTAGTTTTGGCAGCCGTAATGAGCGATTTTGTGCGAGCCAACTCGGTTACCCAACTCAGCGCAGCGCACCAGCGACCAGCCGCGCTCAAGCCCAAACAACAGCGCACCGCGAAACGCATCGCCGCAACCAGTAGGGTCTAGAACTTCAGTCGCCAACACTGGCGGCACATGGGTTTTCTCACCGTCCACCCAAACATCGCAACCGTCAGCGCCCAGCGTCACGATCAGACCTTTTACTTGACGGGAGAGCTGCTCGCAGCTAAGAGCTGTGCGGTCGCACAACAACTTGCCTTCGTAGTCGTTGACAGTAATCCAGTCAGCCATGGCCACGAAGGCCTTTAGATCAGCACCATCGAACATGGGCAGACCTTGGCCCGGATCAAACAGGAAAGGAATCTTTGCCTGGCTAAATTGTGCCGCGTGCGTCTGCATAGCTTCGCGGCCATCAGGCGAGACGATTCCAATTTTGATATCGCTGTGCTGCGGCACTGGGTTGAGGTGGGCATGCGACATAGCGCCCGGATGAAAAGCGGTGATCTGATTGTTGTCACGATCCGTCATGATCATGGCTTGCGCGGTGTAGGAGTCTGGCACCTCGTGAATAAACTCAGTACTGATGCCTTGACCGCGCATGCGCGCCGCATAACCGGCACCATCACTGCCAATGCTAGCCAATGGCAAGGGTGTGCCGCCTAACTGCTGCAAACAGTAAGCGATATTGCCAGCACAACCGCCGAACTCGCGCCGCAAAGCGGGCACGAGAAAGGAGACGTTCAGGATGTGTAATTGGTCAGGCAATATCTGTTCCGAAAAACGCCCCTCAAAAGTCATGATGGTGTCAAAGGCTAGCGAGCCGCAAATCAAGGCAGACATGGTGATACTTTATGAAAAAAAATTATGGATAAAACGCGAGCAGGTGGTAACCGGCAACACGAGCAGACAGCGCGACTGAGGCAGATTCTGGCGAGCTGGCAGCCGTTACATCGGTAGCCGGCTCAGGGTCGGTGTCCAAGCGCAGCACCAAAGAGGCGGGAAAATTCGAGCCTGGCAGCAGCTCATTAACAGCACCAAACTGAGTGGGTGCCAGTACCCGCCTAAGCACTGCTCGGTCTTGGGAGTCCGTCAAAGTGACCTCAACAAAAGGCATGGCCAAGGGTATTGAGTCGATATTTTTAAGCGAAAAGCTAAGACGGTAAGCCTGCGTTCCAAGCTTGCTAAAAGAGGAGCTGTCTATGACTACCGACTCTATTTGTCGGAAGGCAGAAATCTGGCAACCAAAAGGCTTGCACAATTGCTGCAACCAAGGCTTGCTAAAAGGGTAGCGAGCGGCCAAATAATCTTTTTGTTGTAGCGCTATCTGCATCAGCAGCAGCGCAGTCAGCAGCAGACACAAAAAGCTTAAAACCAAACGAGTCAGCGGCCTGCGCCAAAATGCTTGACGCTCGGCATCACGCACGAAAGACACGTTAGCGTAAGCATCTTCAGGTCGCTTGCTGGCAAAGAAATCAGGCTCAGGCGCCAGAACGGTTGGCACCGGTTGGGCTGAGGGCTCAAACTTTGCGTCTAGTGGGTCAGCTTGCAGCAGAGGATTGTCGTCGAGCGGCTCCGGTGAAACGTCTCGCGCCAATCCCTCGTCCATAGGTCGGTCAGACCAAAGAGCGTCAGGTAACCAAGGTGGTTCAGAGTCAGAGTCAGAGTCAGACTCTAGCTGAGGCTCGAATGCAGGTTCAGGTTCAATCTGAAGCGGAGGTTCAGGCTCAACTTCAGTGGGAAGTTGAGGCAAAAGCTCGGGGGAATGTTGGTTCGAGAATTCCGCTTGGCCTTTAGGCCGCTCAGATGCAGACAAGTCTTGCATGTCTTGCGGCGGTACTGCAAGTGCAGCGATCTGCATATGCAAGCTGGCGTCGAACACTACTGTGCATTGGCCGCAACGCACCCAGCCTTGGGAGACTTTAAGTTGATCGGTCACGACGTTAAACATCGTGCCGCATTCAGGACAGCGCGTAATCAGGCTCATTAGCGGTCGATTGTAGGGGCTGACATACACCCACTGATGCGGCCCAGGACTTAGGGCCGCAGTGATTAAAAACTGAGGTTAAAAGTGCGCCGTCATCAAGATCCAGCCGTCTTCTTGATCGGTCACCTCGAGCTTAGCCCAAGGTGCGTAAGCCTCTTTGAGTTCATCCGCTTGGCGCTCAAGAATACCGGCTAATACGAGATGCCCGCCGCTTAGCACGTGGTTGCAGAGCAATGGCGCGAGCACTTTTAACGGCGTGGCCAAGATGTTCGCAACCACCGTGAGGTATTGACCGCTGGCCTTGTCTGGCAAACCTTCATTGAGCGCCGCATGATTGGCCTGTGCATTGGCACGCGTAGCTTGTACAGCGGCGTCATCGATATCGACAGCGTCAATATTGACCGCACCAAACTTAGCCGCGCCAATGGCCAAAATACCCGAGCCACAGCCGTAATCCAAGACACGTCCAAGCGAGCGAGCCGCACCTTGGGCCGCAATCCAGCGCAAACACATACGAGTAGTCGGATGGGTACCAGTGCCAAAGGCTAAGCCGGGGTCTAGGCGGATGACTTTTTTCGCTTGTGCCGGTGGCTCGTGCCAGGTTGGAACAATCCAAAATTCAGGCATGATCTCGACCGGCGTGAACTGCGACTGCGTTAGCCGCACCCAATCTTGATCCGGCACAGCTTGCACCGCGACCAAGGAACATTCGGCAAAAAAGTCCTGCGCTTGCAGCAAGGCAGCCGCTTCGCGCGCCAAGGCTTCGTTAGCAAACAGCGAAACGATGCGCGAACGTTCCCAGCCGGCCTTGGGCGGCGGCATACCGGGCTCGCCGAACAAAGCTTGCTCAGCCGGTGTGTGGGCATCAGCGTCTTCGACCGACACGCTCAGCGCATCGAGTGCATCCAGCGCATCGCTCAAGGTCTCGACCTCGTGCACCGGGGCCAACAAAATCAGTTCAAACATATCAGCGGTCACGTTTTGAAAGCCACTCTTCAAGGTAATGAATATTCGTGCCGCCGTCCATGAACTTGGTGTCAACCATGAGTTCGCGGTGCAGCGGGATGTTGGTGTTAATGCCTTCGACAACCGTCTCTGCTAGAGCGGTACGCATGCGGGCCAAAGCCTGCTCGCGAGTATCGCCATGGACAATAATTTTGCCAATCATGGAGTCGTAGTTTGGCGGTACGTAGTAATTGGCATAGATATGCGAGTCAACCCGCACGCCCGGCCCACCTGGCGTATGCCAAGTGGTAATGCGGCCTGGTGAAGGGGTGAATTTATAGGGGTCTTCAGCATTGATGCGGCACTCTATTGAGTGGCCCTTGAGCTGTATGTCACGCTGAGCAAAGGGCAGTTTGTCGCCAAAAGCCACCATGATCTGGGTACGCACGATATCTATGCCAGTAATCCACTCGGTGACTGGGTGTTCGACCTGCACACGGGTGTTCATTTCAATGAAATAAAACTCGCCGTTTTCGTACAAAAATTCGAACGTTCCAGCACCGCGATAGCCGATTTTTTTAACCGCAGTGACGCAGCGCTCGCCAATGCGCTCAATTAACTTACGCGGAATACCAGGCGCTGGCGCCTCTTCGATAACTTTTTGGTGGCGGCGCTGCATGGAGCAATCGCGCTCACCCAGCCAGACCGCATTTTTATGCTGATCAGCCAGAATTTGGATTTCAATGTGGCGCGGGTTCTGCAGGAATTTTTCCATGTAGACCTCGGGATTACCGAAGGCTGCACCCGCTTCCGCTTTGGTGGTCTGAACCGCGTGCACCAGTGCCGCCTCGGTGTGCACCACACGCATGCCGCGACCACCGCCGCCGCCTGCGGCTTTGATGATGACCGGGTAGCCAACCTGCTTGGCGATGCGCTTGAGAATGATGGGATCATCCGGCAATCTGCCCTCAGAGCCCGGCACACAAGGCACGCCAGCTTTGATCATGGCTTGTTTAGCTGAAACCTTGTCGCCCATGGTGCGAATCGATTCAGGCGAAGGACCTATGAACTTGAAACCGCTTTGCTCAACGCGTTCAGCAAAATCAGCGTTCTCGCTCAAGAAACCATAACCGGGGTGAATTGCTTCCGCATCCGTGACTTCAGCGGCCGAGATGATGGCCGGCATGTTCAAGTAACTGTGGACAGAAGCCGCAGGGCCAATGCAAACCGACTCGTCGGCTAGGCGTATGTACTTGGCATCGCGGTCAGCTTCTGAGTAAACCATAACGGCTTTGATACCCAATTCGCGACAAGCGCGCTGAATGCGAAGTGCAATTTCGCCGCGGTTAGCAATCAGTATTTTTTTAAACATTCGTCTCAGCTCATTCAATCATGAACAGGGCTTGTCCGTACTCAACAGCCTGACCGTTTTCACACAAAATTTTGGTAATGGTGCCGGACTTGTCGGCTTCGATCTCATTGAGGATTTTCATCGCTTCAATGATGCAGATGGTGTCCCCTTCTTTAACCACATTACCGACTTCGACAAAAGCCTTAGCGCCTGGACTAGAAGATCGATAAAAAGTGCCCACCATTGGCGACTTGACCGCATGGCCAGTTGGCGCTGCAGGTTCCACTGAGGCTGGTGCAGCCTCGGTGGCAACGACAGGCACAGGCATCATAGTCACCGTGGGCTGCTGCATATACATAGGCGCGCCACTGGATTTAACAATACGTACCTTGCCTTCAGCTTCGGTAATCTCAAGCTCAGAAACATTGGACTCAGAGACTAAATCTATGAGTGTCTTGAGTTTTCTTAAATCCATGGGGTTCTCCAACGACGGTAGATACTGCCACCCTAGCGGGTGGGCGGCTTAAAAACATTGCTGTGCAACTTATTAGCGCCAGCACAGCGACGTACAAATCGTAGCAACAAGAATATTGCTTCATATTGCGCTTACGCACATCTTCTGCATACTAAAAAAGCTATTCGCTAACAACTTGGTCCAGCACAACAGCTGTCTAGCTGTGAAGAAAGACGAGTGTAACTCAAGCCCTGAGATCAAAAGTAGACCTAAATTCAAATACACCAGGGCCGCAGAAATCATAAAAAATAATTAATTAGCTACTGATAAGAGCAGTTAGCGCATTAATTACTCAAGAGTCACAAACTCACCCAACACAAGGCAACTATAGGAGTTGACTCCAAAGCGCTAGATCTTCTTCTGTGACTTTGCCAATACGGCGATGTAGCAACTCACCGCTGGCAGAGAAAACCACAGAAAAAGGCAGCACACCAGCCAGATTACCCAAACTTTTGCTCAACTGCGTACCACTGAGTCCCGCCATGGCGACCGGGAAACTTAAAGGCTTGGCTTGCAACCATTGGCGTACCGCACTAGGTTGATCAACCGCCAGTCCCAGCACTTGATACTGACTTTTGTGGGCCTGATAAAAACGATCTAGCATGGGTAATTCCTCTATGCAGGGTGGGCACCACGTCGCCCAAAAGTTAACCAGCAAAGGTTTGCCGCGCAAGCTAGTCATAGCCAGAGGCGTGCCCTGAGGGGAATCAAAATTCATATTCCAAAATGCCTCGACAGCCGGTTCAGCGACTTCACCCATGCGCAACCTCCAGACGGCTGCACCCATACCGGCCAAAGCCGCTGCGGCTGCAACACCACCGTAAAGCATGCTTCTACGTTTCACTTGAGTCTTTCTCGATTAATTTTTGGACGGCTCGCAGATCGCCGCGTGGCGCTCTGCCTCTGGCGTCGGGCTTTAGAGCGCCGCGCAAATCGTCGTGGTCGTAAATCATTAAATGCAAACCTACCGACTCTTGCAGTGGCTTGCAGACAATGCTCATGCTTAAAGCCTCTACGCTGGCGCCGTTAAATCCGGTCACCGTACGCGGCTCGTAATCTACATTGTGGTCTATCAATGCGATTTCAGCGGACTTGGGGTCATCGCAAAAAAGTTGTATAAAAATATCCGACAACCGAGTCGCCGTACCTTGCCAGACAGAGCCGGTCAGATGGGGCCTGAAGTCGGCCATTCGCTCCATCCACACCAATGCCAACTCACGCAACGCTGCCAATTCGGTGGGTTGGGTATCGCCGCAAAAAATTGCGATGTATTCGCGCACCGCGTCTTCAATCATGACGTTGTCGGGCAATTCGGTGCGCGCAGGCAAAGCCATTTGTTTAACCGCACGGCGCTTGGCTTGGCCGTACTCCATACCTTCTTCAACAATAAGGGCAGCAGCCGAAGCTGCGATTTCAGATTTTAGAGTGATCACTTGAGTTTGAATAAGAGTCGATAGCTGCTCTCCAGTGTAGGCCGCTCAGTCAGGCCAGACGTACGCCAAGGCTAATGCGTGGTTAGCCTGCCTAAAATGGCAACATGCACATACATATTTTGGGAATTTGCGGAACATTCATGGGCGGCTTAGCCGCACTGGCTCGTGAGGCTGGACACAAAGTCACTGGCTGCGATGCAGGGGTTTATCCACCTATGAGCGATCAGCTGCGAGCACTAGGCATTGAACTGATAGAAGGCTTTGGCGAAGAGCAACTCGCGCTCAAGCCAGATATCTTCGTGGTGGGCAATGTGGTCTCGCGCGCCCGCACTAGCGACGGCCAGCCCAAGTTTCCGCTTATGGAAGCGATACTCAACCAAGGCCTTGCCTACACCAGTGGCCCACAGTGGTTAGCCGAGCATATGCTGCACGGCCGCCATGTTTTGGCTGTCGCAGGCACGCATGGCAAAACCACAACAACCGCTATGCTGAGTTGGATTTTGGAATACGCAGATTTGAAGCCCGGCTTTTTGGTCGGTGGCGTGCCGCTTAACTTTGGCGTTTCAGCGCGGTTGGGTGAAGGCAAGACTTTTGTCATTGAAGCCGACGAATACGACACCGCTTTTTTCGACAAGCGCAGCAAATTTGTGCACTACCGGCCACGTACCGCTATTTTGAACAATCTTGAATTCGATCATGCGGACATTTTTGATGACTTGGCCGCCATAGAGCGCCAATTCCATCACTTGGTGAGAACCGTACCGGCTCAAGGCAGAGTGGTCGTCAACGCCGATCAAGCCAGCTTGGCACGCGTACTAGCCCAAGGCTGCTGGAGTGAGCGCATGCCGTTTGGCAGCAGTACTGACAAAAATCCCATCGGATTTACTGCCCAAGGCGAGCCGCATGATTTCGCAGTGCTAAAAAATGGACAGCAAGTCGCGCGCCTGCAATGGGCAGTAGCTGGCGTGCATAACCAGCACAATGCGCTCGCGGCGATAGCAGCAGCCGAGCATGTGGGTGTAGCGCCGGCTATTTGCACACAAGCGCTAGCCAGTTTTGATAATGTTAAGCGCCGCATGGAAGTGCGCGGCGTGCTCAAACGGGGCGACGGCGAGATAACAGTCTATGACGACTTTGCCCACCACCCGACCGCTATTCACACCACCTTGGACGGCTTGCGTCGCCAGCTCAACGCGCAAGGCAAAAATAGCCAACGCATACTCGCCATCTTCGAGCCGCGCAGCAACACCATGAAGCTAGGCGCTATGACGGCCTTATTGCCTTGGAGTTTGGAAGCGGCCGATTTGTCTTTTTGCCATGCGGGCGGACTAGACTGGGATGCCCGCGAGGCGTTGTCGCCTCTGGGTGCAAAAGCACTAGTCGCCCAAAATTTAGATCAGTTGATTATTCAAATCAAATCAGCCGTTAGACCGGGCGATCACTTGCTGTGCATGAGTAATGGCGGATTCGGCGGCATACACAACAAGTTGTTGGCAGCGCTTTAAAAGTACGCAGTTTAGTAAGCCTAGTGCTGGGTAGCGCTCATTAATAAGCATACTCATCAATCACCACGAGACTAATAAGTACGCCTATTAGTAAGTGGTGCGGCGCTTTCTATCGACAAACCGCCGCTAACTGGCAGCGGTTTGTTGGCTTGGGCTAAATTACTTAAGTGCTCGGCGTGCGAGCACCGCAGCCGACAGGGTCTCCAACACGCCGAGTGAATCATCCCAGCCTATGCAGGCGTCGGTGATGCTTTTACCGTATTCGAGCTGACTCGCGTCATCTTTACCCGGCGTGAATTTTTGCGCGCCGGCGTTAAGGTGGCTCTCGACCATCAAACCAAACACTTGACGCGAACCGCTAGAGATTTGCGCGCTGATATCGGCCGCCACATCAATTTGCTTTTGATGCTGCTTAGAGCTGTTGGCATGGCTGCAGTCAACCATGAGGTTGGCTCGCAGCTTTGAAGCGGTGAGCTCATTACAAGCCGCTGTGACACTCGCAACATCGTAATTAGGCGCCTTACCACCCCGCAAAATCACATGGCAATCTGGATTGCCGTCAGTCTGCACAATCGCAACCTGACCATTTTTATGCACTGATAAAAAGTGATGTCCGCGCGCTGCAGCCTGAATTGCGTCAGTGGCGATACGAATATTGCCGTCAGTACCATTTTTAAAGCCAATCGGCGCGGACAAGCCAGACGCTAGCTCACGGTGGACTTGGCTCTCTGTGGTACGCGCACCAATCGCGCCCCAAGCGATCAAGTCGCCCAGGTATTGCGGTGAAATTACATCGAGAAACTCGCTGCCGGCCGGCACACCCATGCGGTTGATCTCTATGAGTAGCTGGCGTGCGATGCGCAGGCCCTCGTCAATGCGAAAGGTCTCATCAAGGTAAGGATCATTGATCAGACCTTTCCAGCCCACCGTTGTGCGCGGCTTTTCAAAGTAAACCCGCATCACAATTTCTAAAGTACCGGCGTATTTCTTGCGCTCATCGGCCAGCTTGCGGGCGTAGATCACAGCAGCAGCAGGGTCGTGAATCGAGCAGGGACCTATCACCACCAGCAAACGGTCATCGCTGCCGTTGATGATGTTGTGAATACTTTGGCGGGTGTCGCTAATTAAGGTCTCTACCGGCGTGCCGGCAATAGGAAAGAAACGTATCAAATGCTCTGGAGGTGGTAGCACGGTAATGTCCTTGATGCGTTTGTCGTCGGTTTTGCTGGCATTAGAGACACTCGAATAACCGATGTCGTTGGCAGATTTGGCTTTGGCATTCATCGCAGACGTTCCTTAAAAAAACTTTTTTGAAATCAACAGAGCTGGAAAATAAACAGGCAAAAAAAAAACCGCCGGGGTTCGGCGGTTTAGGAGGACTTTTAGCGTATCTGGGGGCTTACGCGATTGTCTCTCTACCGCCAAGGGCGCTTGAGAACCAAAAGTAAGCAAAATATTTATTGGCTAAAGTCATAAGAATTAATGTAGCACAGCTTAAATAAGATCTAGTTTTGCAAGGGCTTCAAGCTGTACCGCCGACTGTCAAGCCATCAATGCGCAGGGTTGGTTGACCCACACCGACTGGCACGCTTTGACCTTCTTTGCCGCAAGTACCCACACCGCTGTCCAGCGCCATATCGTTGCCCATCATGGTCACACGGGTCAATGCATCGGGGCCGTTACCGACAATCGTCGCACCTTTGACTGGATAGAGAATTTTGCCGTTTTCAACCCAATAGGCTTCGCTGGCGGAAAATACAAATTTGCCAGAAGTGATGTCAACCTGACCACCGCCGAAATTGGTGGCGTATAGACCCTTCTTAATACTGGCGACGATTTCTTCAGGCTGCTTGTCGCCGGCCAACATATAGGTATTGGTCATGCGCGGCATAGGCATGTGGGCGTAACTCTCACGCCTGCCATTGCCGGTAGGCTTGACCTTCATCAGGCGCGCGTTCAGTGAGTCTTGGATGTAGCCCTTGAGAATACCGTCCTCAATCAACACATTGCGCTGGCTGGCGTTACCTTCGTCATCTACGTTGAGTGAGCCGCGGCGGTCCGCAATCGTGCCGTCGTCCAAAACCGTCACACCTTTGGCCGCGACACGCTGACCAATCTTGCCGGCAAACGCGCTAGAGCCCTTGCGGTTAAAGTCGCCCTCGAGTCCGTGGCCTATAGCTTCGTGCAACAAAATACCAGGCCAGCCAGAACCTAAAACTACCGTCATTTCACCGGCCGGTGCAGGCCGGGCTTCAAGATTAGTCAGTGCGGCTTTAACCGCTTCGTCCACATATTGGGTAATTTGCGCATCATTAAAATACGCCAAACCAAAGCGGCCACCACCACCACTGGAGCCCACTTCGCGTCTGCCCTTTTGTTCGGCGATCACCGTCACGCTCAAGCGAACCAATGGCCGGACATCAGCGGCTAACGTGCCATCCGCACGCGCCACCATCACCACGTCGTATTCACTGGCCATGCCGGCCATGACTTGCACCACACGCGGGTCTTTGGCCTTGGCCAATTTTTCGACTTTCTCTAACAGTTTGACTTTGTCTGTGCTGTTTAGCGTTGCAATCGGATCAAGGTCTTGGTAGAGCGAGCGGCTGCTGGCGACTCTGCGCGTGGGTGTTTTTACACGGCCACTTTTGGCGGCTGCGGAAATGCTGCGCACGGTGCGAGCTGCATCCAACAAGGAAGCTTCTGAAATATCGTCAGAATAAGCAAAAGCAGTTTTTTCACCGCTCACTGCACGCACGCCAACGCCTTGATCAATGCTGAAGGAGCCACTTTTGACAATGCCTTCTTCAAGACTCCAGCCTTCGCTGCGGGTGTATTGAAAATACAAGTCGGCATCGTCTGCGCCGTGGGAGGCGATCTCGGCCAACGCGCGGTTAAGGTGAGTTTCGGTTAAGCCGAAAGGCGTGAGCAGCAAGCTGCGCGCAATCTCTAGTCGACCTTCAGTTGAGGCGGCAGTGGGACGCGCCTTGGAAGACAGCGTGGACGCATTGACTGCGCTGGCGGAGGATGAGCGTAATGAGTTCATCAGCCATTGTAGGCAGTTGGCCTCAACCGCTGCACGACATGGTTATGCGATTAAAGTGCTAGGCCGTTATGACTGCACCAAGCGTTTAGATTTGGCAATAGACATCAAAATACCAACCGCCAGCCCCAATGTCACCATGGCCGTGCCGCCATAGCTAATAAAAGGCAGGGGTACGCCAACTACCGGCAATATCCCGCTAACCATGCCCATGTTTACAAATGCATAGGTAAAGAAAATCATGGTCACAGCGCCAGCCAGTAAGCGCGAGAAAAGCGTCGGCGCCTCCAGCGCAATAATCAGACCGCGCAAAATCAAAAAGAGAAATCCGACGATCAGCGCCAAGTTACCTAGCAGCCCGAACTCTTCAGAAAATGCCGCAAAAATAAAGTCAGTGGTGCGCTCTGGAATGAACTCTAAGTGCGTTTGCGTGCCGGCCATAAAACCCTTGCCGAAAATGCCGCCAGAGCCAATTGCAATCATGCCCTGAATGATGTGAAAGCCCTTGCCCAAGGGGTCGCGGCCGGGGTCAAGCAATGTGCAAATACGCTGCTGCTGGTAGTCGTGCAAAACCACCCAACGCATGCCGTCAGCGCACAAGCGCGGCTCTAGCGCGACGAGTAAAAAAATACCGATTAGTCCCAAAAGCACTGGCGGCAGTATGAGTTTCCAGTTCAGACCAGCGAAAAATATCACCGCCAGACCGGCGCTTAAAACCAGAAGTCCAGTACCCAAATCGGGCTGTTTCATGATCAGACCCACAGGCACTAAAAGCAGTAAACCGGCGACCAAAAAATCCAACGGTCGCAACTGACCTTCGCGCTTTTGAAACCACCAAGCCAGCATCAAAGGCATGGCGATCTTAAGTATCTCGCTAGGCTGAATCACCACGCCTAAATTAAGCCAGCGTTTAGCACCTTTTTTAGTCAAACCAAACACCGCCACGGCAACTAGCAGCGCAACGCCAAACAAGTAAAGCGGCACCGCCAATGTCATCAGGCGCTGGGGTGGAATTTGTGCCACCACAAACATGATGGCGCCAGCAATCAGCATATTGCGGCCGTGATCCACAAAGCGAGTACCGTGGTCATAGCCCGAGGAATACATGATGAGTAAGCCGGCAGAGGCCAGCATAAAAACAGCAAAAGCCAGCGGGCCATCAAAGCCTTCAAGCCAAGGTTTGCTGCGCTGGAAAAAAGAGGGTTTATCAAAGACTACGGACATTTGCCGCATTATCCGCGAGTACAGCAAGCTGGCGTTAAACATCACCATCAGCGCAGGTATGAATTAGCACCGTTGCAAATAAGAAGTGATGCGCGCATCGATTGATCCACCGGCTGACTTTTCGTTCAATGCAGGTAAAGTCAACTTGCCCACATCCCTGCTTTCTCATTCATCACGCAAGGCTTATCCATATTGAACCTTTTGCAACACCAACTGACTGCGCTTTCAAAAAATCACCACCCCCTATGATCTAGTCATGCAACCGCCCTTAACCCACCTGCTTTACCTGCATGGCTTTCGCTCTTCACCGCAGTCTTTAAAGGCGCGCAAGATGGCGGCGCTGATGGCAGAAAAATACCCGCACATCGTTTGGTGCTGCCCACAACTGCCGCCCTCACCTCAACTGGCCGCACAGCAAATCATGGCATTGATCTCCAGCTGGCCTCAGCTCGGCATGGCCGTAATGGGCTCATCGCTAGGCGGTTTTTACGCCACCTATTTTGCCGAGCAAAGAGCGTGCAAAGCGGTGCTGCTGAACCCTGCGATCAAGCCAGCGCGCGACTTGGCTAAATACATTGGCGAGCAAAGCGTTTGGCAGCGTCCCGACGAAAAATTCTTTTTTGAACCACAATTTGTGGACCAACTCACAGCGCTAGACGCTGGCCCATTGACTAGGCCCGAAGACTACCTAGCCATCATCGCCAAAGGCGACGAGGTGCTGGACTGGCGCGAAATGGCCGAGCGCTATGGGGGAGCGCACCAATTAATACTGGAATGCAGCGACCACGCCCTGAGCGACTTCGACGCGCAACTGCCTGCCGTACTGGATTTTCTGGGCCTAGCAGCTTGATTACACTTAAGCCCAACCGAAAAATCACTCCCATCACGAAAAAGGCCTTGTTTTGTTTGTACTGTTTGAAGAAGCCGGTAAGTTTCTAGCCGGGCGCATCATGACCGAGGCAGATAGCTCGCTGCAAGTCGAGCTCGACTCTGGTAAGCGCGTAAAAGTCAAGGCCGTCAACGCCTTGCTCAAATTCGAAAAACCCGCACCCGCCGAGATGCTGGCAGCCGGCCAGCGCATCAGCCAAGACATTGAGTTAGAGCTGGCTTGGGAGTTCGCCAGCGAAGAAGAGTTCGGCTTTGCTGACCTAGCACGTGACTACTTCAGTGCCGACCCATCCAAACCCGCGTCTTTAGAGCAACAAGCTGCAGCCCTGTTTCGCTTATTTGATTCCCCTCATTACTTTCGCCGCGCCGGCAAGGGACGCTTTAAGAAAGCCCCTGCCGACATCTTGCAATTAGCACTCGCAGCGATAGAGAAGAAAAAACAAGTCGCCCTTCAAATCGAAGGCTGGGCTAGCGAGCTAGCGTTGGGCAATTGCCCTGACCCTATTCGCGAGCAACTCTATAAAATTTTATTTAAACCGGATAAAAACAGTGCCGAGTACAAAGCCGTCGTCGATGCTTCTCGCAGCACACATATCGCACCGCTTGACTTGCTGCAGCGTTCGGGCGCGATTGCGTCTGCCTACCAGTTTCACTGGAAACGCTTTTTATTCGAGAACTTCCCCAAAGGCACAGGCTTTGCCGCCGTCACCGCGCCCACGCATTCGGAAGTGTTACCGCTGGCCAATGTGCGGGCGTTTTCTATCGATGACTCCAGCACCACTGAAATTGATGATGCGCTGTCTGTACAAGGCTTGGGAACCGGCAGCATCACGCTTGGCATTCACATCGCCGCACCCGGTTTGGCCGTGCTGCCAGGCAGCCCAGTTGATAAGCTGGGCCGCGACCGTTTTTCTACCGTCTACATGCCAGGCTACAAGCTGACCATGCTGCCCGACGCGGTGGTGCAAAACTACACCTTGCTCGAAGGCCGTGACTGCCCCGCCGTCTCACTGTATGTGACGCTGGATGAAGCAACGCTAGAAATTCGCGAGAGCGTCACGCGCATTGAGCTCGTGCCAATTGCCAGCAACTTGCGCCACGATGTGCTTGACACCACGTTCACCGAAGAATTTTTCGAAGTCGCGCATGCCGGCGCAGCACCCGCAGAGATTGCATGGGCCAGCGAGCTGACCTTTTTGCATCGCCTCGCCAAGCACCTCAAAGGTCTGCGCGAAATCGTGCGCGGCAAGCCAGAGAACTTCAACCGGCCAGACTACAACTTCAAGTTAGACAACCCCAGCGGCAATGCGCCAGAAGGTGACGAGCAGGTCAGCATCAGCATACGCAAACGCGGCGCGCCACTAGACCTGATAGTGGCCGAAGCCATGATTTTGGCCAATAGCACTTGGGGCGAATGGCTGGACCAACACGGTGTGCCCGGCATTTACCGCAGCCAAGCGAGCATGGCACCAGGCGTGAAAGTACGCATGGGCACCAAGGCCATGCCGCACGCAGGTTTGGGTGTGAAAAGCTATGCTTGGAGCACTTCGCCCCTGCGCCGCTACACCGACTTGGTCAATCAATGGCAAATCATTGCCTGCGCCAAGCATGGCCGCACAGCAGCGCTGGTTGCCCCCTTTAAAGCCAGAGATGCAGAGCTGTTTTCCATCATCTCCGGCTTTGATGCGGCGTACAGCGTTTACAACGGTTTTCAGTCCGGCATAGAGCGCTATTGGACGCTTAAATACTTGCAGCAAAACGGCATTACCGAGTTAACAGCAACCGCTTTTAAAGACAACTTGGTACGCGCCGACGACTACCCACTGGTGCTCGCCGCCACCGGCGCACAAGGCCTGCCGCGCGGCGCACAAGTGCGCATCAAACTGGGCGAGATTGACGAGATCATGTTGGACATCAGCGGCGCAGTCACCGAGCGGCTAGATCTGGACAATGAAAACGACCCGCAAGGCGCAGACTTTGAGGACAACGAACAAGACGATTCCAGCGCCGGCCCTATCGCAATAGCGGTAGACATGGACGAGCCAGCCGCCGATGCTCAAGCCGCGCCCGCTTAAACGCTTGGCGTAGCCAGCAGCGTGAACCGCATTGATTAGCCGGGATAATTGCAAAGTGAAATCATTGAGCCCACTGCAAATCGCCCTAGGCGTCTCCCTGTTAGTCCATGCAGTGCTGGTGACTACGCGCTTTGTCGATCCGCAAAGTTTTGATCGTATGTTTCAAGACACGCCGCTAGAAGTCATACTGGTCAATGCCAAAACAAATGAAAAGCCTGACAAAGCAACAGCGATTGCTCAGGCCAGTCTGGCCGGTGGCGGCGAACAAGACAAAGGCCGTGCCACCTCACCGCTACCGCCGTCGGCGCTGACGGCTCTGGGCGACGCCGCCGAAAACGCGCAGCGTCAAGTCAACGCCATGCAGCAACAGCAAACACTGCTGCTGGCGCAGATTAAAAACCAACTCGCCACACTCGCCGTCAAAGATCCCAAAGTTGAAAGCTTGGACCCAGAACGTGCAGCACGTCAGGAAAAACGCCAGCAACTACTCAAAATACTGGCTGAGATAGAAAAGCGCATTAATGAAGAAAACGCCAGACCCAAAAAACGCTACATCAGCCCCGCTACGCAAGAAGCTGTGTATGCCATCTACTACGATACGCTGCGCCAACGCATAGAAGAAAAAGGCACGCGTAACTTCCCGGAACAATCGGGGAAAAAACTCTATGGCGTGTTGACCATGATAGTGACGGTCAACTTTGACGGTCAGATATTAGCCACCGAAGTGGTCGTCAGTTCAGGCAATCGCATGCTGGACCGGCGCGCCCTCAACATCGTCCAAGGCGCTGGCCCATTCGAGCGATTTAATGCAAAGATGCGGCAGCGCGCAGATCAAATTGTGGTGATTTCGCGTTTTAAATTTACCCGCGACGATAAGCTGGAAACCCGGCTCACCGATCAATAGACAAGGCAAAAATAATGGATAAATATTTGGTTTTAGGTAACCCGATTGCGCACAGTAAATCACCACAAATTCACGCCCGCTTTGCCGAACTCACAGGCCAGCAAATGGCTTATGACAAATGCTTAGTCGCTAGCGACGGCTTTAATGCGATGCTGGCGCAGCTGCTCAAAAACGGTGTGCGCGGCTGCAATGTCACCGTGCCTTTTAAGTTTGAAGCCTTTGACGCGGCGCACAGCGCCAGTGCCAGAGCGCAATTGGCAGAGGCCGCCAACACCTTGGTCTTTGACGAAGAAACCATTTATGCAGACAACACCGATGGCGCAGGTTTGGTCGCGGATATTGAGATCAATGCCGGCCGCAAACTCGCCGGACTAGACATTTTGCTATTAGGCGCCGGTGGTGCAGCAGCTGGCGTGCTGGGTCCGCTAATTAGCGCGAGTCCACGCCGACTGGTGGTCGCCAACCGCACGCTGAGCAAAGCGCAGGCGCTGGTCGCACGCCACCGCCAGCATGAGTCGCTACAGCAAGCGCTGCAAAAAATCGAGTTCAGCGCACAGACGCTAGAGAGCCTAAACCACAACCGTCAAGACCCGCTGCACAGCCGTTTCGATGTGCTGATTAACGCCACCGCCAGCTCGCTAAGTGGCGCGTCCATTCCCGTACCAGCGAGTGTGCTAAAACCCGGCGCGCTAGCTTATGACTTGATGTATGGCCCAGCCACACAAGCTTTTATGGATTGGGCCAGAGACAACGGCGCTGAGCCACGTGATGGCCTGGGCATGTTGGTTGAGCAAGCCGCAGTGGCGTTTGAATTGTGGCGTGGCCAGCGTCCGCCGGCGGCTCAGGTACTGGCTGAAATGCGGGCCGCGCTGTCCGCCGTAAACACATGAAAGCGCTGCTACGACTAGCGCTTTTAACGCTGCTAATGGTGTTTGCTTTGCAGCTGTATTTCGCCACGCGCATCGCCATGATGCGAGTGATCAACCCCGAGTCGACCGCCTTTGAGCGCTCTGAAATCTGGCGCATGACGCACAGCAGCGGCAGTTTTAAGTGGCGTCAGCAATGGCTTGATTATGGAAAAATTTCAGACAACTTAAAAAAAGCCGTGATCGCATCAGAAGACGCCGGCTTTATTGACCACGATGGCGTAGACATTGATGCACTGGAAAAAGCGTGGGAAAAAAATGCTAAGGCCGAACAACGCAGCGCCAACAGCAGCAGCAAAGCCTTAGCAAGCCGCGCACCCAAAATAGTCGGTGGCTCCACCATCACTCAACAGTTGGCCAAAAATCTTTTTCTTTCTGGTGAGCGCACTTTGCTGCGCAAAGGCCAAGAACTGGTGCTCACCTTAATGCTGGAAGGCTTGCTCAGCAAAGAGCGTATTTTAGAAATTTACCTGAACAACGTCGAATGGGGCGAAGGCGTTTTTGGTGCTGAAGCCGCTTCTCAGCGCTACTACCGCAAGGGCGCAGCAAGTCTGAGCGCCTACGAGGCAGCACGGCTGGCGGTAATGTTGCCAAGACCTAGATATTTTGAAACCCGTACCGGTTCGGGTTATTTAGCCTCTCGCGCCGGCACGATTACAGCGCGCATGGGCGACGTGGAAATTCCCTGATGCGCGCACTAAACCATTCATCAGCAAGCTACCTAAAAGGTATTTTGAAATTGTCATTTTTAAGCCCACAACCATGAGAATTCTTGGCATAGACCCAGGCCTTGAGAGCACCGGTTTTGGCGTAGTAGACATGGACGGCCATGCGCTGAGTTATGTCGCCAGCGGCACGATTAAAACCACGCCGCGCGACCCCGGAAAACTGCCGGCGCGGTTAAAAATTTTATATGCCGGCATACGCGAAGTCGTCAAGCGATATGAACCCGATGCCTCGTCGATTGAAATCGTATTTGCCAACGTCAACCCACAGGGCACGCTACTTTTGGGTCAAGCCAGAGGCGCATGCCTGACGGCACTGGTGTCGTGTGATTTAAGCGTCGCCGAATACACCGCTTTGCAAATGAAAAAAGCTGTCGCCGGTTATGGCAAGGCGGGCAAACCAGAAGTGCAGCAAATGGTGATGCGCTTGCTCAGGCTGCCCTCTCTGCCGGGCAGCGATGCGGCCGATGCATTGGGTCTGGCGATTACCCATGCGCATGTGGGCGGGGCAGTAGCGCTGCTGGCAGCGGCTGCAACACTCAATCCCAACACCAGTGCATCTTACAAAGCCGGAAGGTTGTATTAAAACTCAGCTTTAGCCAGTCAGCTCAAGCTGCGCGGCTGACGTTGCGCAGAGCGCAGGGTAGACAATCCATTACAGGGCAAAAACGTTTAGATAATTCGCTGCACAATTAAGACCGCAAAAAAACCAAAGCCCGTTATTAACGCCCACTTCAAACTAGTCAAGCCGTAGCGGCGAAATTTTTGTTGCCCAGTGGCGGCATAAAAAACAAAGCTTACGACTGCACCTAAAAGCAAGAGTAAAACTAGAAAGCGAAAAACCAGCACGGCCTACCAAGCCCGCGCCAAAGAAGCAAAGCCTTTGGGCGCCAGCTTTTCATCTTCAAAAGTAACTGTCTCCCAAGCATCGGGATGGTCTAACAACTCGCGCAGCAGTTTGTTGTTAATCGCGTGGCCGGAGCGATACGCGCTGTAGGCGGCGAGCATGGGTTTGCCAAGCAAATACAAGTCGCCCATAGCGTCGAGAATTTTATGCTTAACGAACTCATCGTTGTAGCGCAGACCATCGCTGTTGAGGACTTTGTAGTCATCCATCACGATGGCGTTATCCAAACCGCCGCCCAAGGCCAGCCCGTTGGCGCGCATCATCTCTACATCCTTGGTAAAGCCAAAGGTACGCGCGCGCGCAATGTCGCGGCTGTAAGAGTCCAAGCCTTGGTCGAACTCCACGCGCTGACCGGTTGAGTCCACTGCGGGGTGACCAAAATCGATTTCAAAACTGAGCTTGTAGCCTTCATACGGCGTGAGCCGCGCCCACTTGGCACTGGCACCCTCGCCTTCGCGCACTTCCACGGGTTTGAGAATACGCACAAATTGCTTGGGCGCATTTTGCAAAGCGATGCCAGCCGATTGCAGCAAAAATACAAACGATGAGGCCGAGCCGTCGAGTATCGGCACTTCTTCCGCTGTGATGTCTATATAAAGATTATCTAAACCCAAACCAGCACAAGCCGACATCAGGTGCTCGACAGTGTGAACCTTGGCTTGACCGCTAGAGATGGTCGAGGCCATGCGGGTGTCCGTCACCGCCATTGCGGAGATCACAATATCAACCGGCTGCGGCAAGTCAATTCGGCGAAACACAATGCCGGTATTAATCGGCGCAGGCCTTAGAGTCAACTCGACTCGCTGGCCGCTATGCATGCCAACGCCTATGGCTTTGGTCAGGGACTTAAGAGTTCTTTGGGCTAACATTTTTCCTATTTTATAGGGGCACAAATAGCCCCGGGGCTAGGCTCACCTTTGTGGCCTAGCCCCGGTCTTTTAGTCGGCCAGATCAGTCTGCCTGTTTGCGCAAAAACGCGGGTATCTCAAAATCATCCATGCCGCCAGAAGCTAGCGCATCGACTTTGGCCGCAGCCTGGGTGCGATTGGTGCGCCATACGCTTGGCACCGACATATTGCCGTAGTCAGGCTGGCTAGAAGGCGCGCTTAATGGTTGCGTGTGACCGCCAGATGTGCCGTTATTGCCACCCACTGAGCTCAGGGTTGGGATCGCAAAGCCAACATTATCAGTACCGGTACGCAGGCCATGGAGCACTTGCAGCGGCGGCGCTTGACGGCGCACGCCTTGACGACTCAGACCGGTGGCAACCACCGTTACGCGAATATCTTCACCGAGTTCGTCGTCATAAGCCGTGCCATAAATCACATGCGCATCAGGCGATGCGTAAGCGCGAATGGTGTTCATGGCCAGTTTGGACTCGCTCAATTTCAGTGAGCCTTTAGCAGCAGAGATCAACACCAGCACGCCCTTGGCGCCGGACAGGTCTATGCCTTCGAGTAACGGGCAAGCCACGGCCTGCTCGGCGGCAATGCGCGCGCGGTCTGGACCACTGGCCTTGGCCGTGCCCATCATGGCCTTGCCGGGCTCGCCCATGACGGTGCGCACGTCTTCGAAGTCAACATTGACATGACCAGGAACGTTGATAATTTCAGCAATTCCACCGACGGCATTTTTCAGCACATCGTTGGCATGTGCAAAGGCCTCGTCTTGCGTGACTTCATCGCCCAGTACTTCAAGCAATTTTTCGTTGAGCACCACGATTAGCGAATCCACATTGGCTTCGAGTTCGGCCAAGCCGAGGTCGGCATTGGTCATACGGCGACCGCCTTCAAACTCAAATGGCTTGGTGACCACACCGACTGTCAATATGCCCATCTCTTTAGCGATACGCGCTATCACTGGGGCTGCGCCAGTGCCAGTGCCGCCGCCCATGCCGGCGGTGATGAACAGCATGTGCGCGCCGGCAATAGCGCTGCGGATATCGTCAACCGCGAGTTCAGCCGCTTCGCGACCTTTGTCCGGCTTGCTGCCTGCGCCCAAGCCGCTAGTGCCCAACTGAATCGTCTTGTGCGAAGCACCACGGCTCAGGGCCTGCGCGTCAGTGTTGGCGCAGATAAATTCCACGCCCTGCACACCGCATTCAATCATGTGACCTACAGCGTTACCGCCGCCGCCGCCAACACCAATCACTTTGATTTGTGTGCCTTGGTTGAACTCTTCAATTTCAATCATTTCGATGCTCATGGGGCGCTCCTATTTCTAAAATTTTTAAAAACACTAAAACTAAAAAACAAATTCTTGTGCTGCCTAAACCAGACTTTTCACGGTGGCGGTTTTAGCCCTCCGGGTAGTATTTGAAAGAGTCCGATAGATTGAAAATTGCATAAATTTATCACAACGACCCCCCCTTTAAAAGTTGCCCACAAACCAGTCTTTAACCCGCCCAAAAGCGTTCTGCACGCTACCGGCTTTTTGCGAGACTTTAAAGCCTCGCATACGCGCTAAGCGCGCCTCTTCAAGTAAACCCATGACCGTAGCAGCGCGAGCTTGAGCGACCATGTCAGAAAGTGCGCTGGAGTAGCGCGGTATGCCGCGCCGAACCGGTTTGAGAAAGATGTCTTCACCCAACTCAACCATGCCGTGCATGACCGAGCTGCCGCCAGTAATGACGATGCCTGAGGAGAGTACTTCTTCGTAACCCGACTCGCGTATGACTTGCTGCACCAATGAGTAAATTTCCTCCACCCGAGGCTCGATCACGCCAGCCAATGCTTGACGGCTAAGCATGCGCGGCGCACGGTCGCCAAGACCTGGCACTTCGACTTGCGTGTCAGGATCGGCCAACAACTGCTTGGCGAAACCGCTCTCGACTTTGATGTCTTCCGCGTCCTTGGTTGGTGTGCGCAAGGCCATGGCAATGTCGCTGGTAATCAAATCACCAGCGATCGGAATAACTGCTGTGTGGCGTATTGCGCCACCAGTAAAAATCGCGATGTCAGTCGTGCCTGCGCCTATGTCGACCAAAGCCACGCCAAGCTCTTGCTCGTCGCGAGTCAGCACTGCCAAGCTAGACGCCAGTGGGTTGAGCATTAACTGGTCAACTTCTAAACCGCAACGGCGCACGCACTTGATGATGTTTTCGGCGGCGCTTTGTGCGCCGGTGACTATGTGCACTTTGGCCTCTAAACGGATGCCGCTCATGCCTATGGGTTCGCGCACATCTTGTCCGTCGATCACAAACTCTTGCGGCTCAACTAACAGCAAGCGTTGGTCGGTAGAGATATTGATGGCTTTAGCGGTTTCAATCACGCGGGCCACATCGGCTTGGGTGACTTCTTTGTCCTTGACCGCCACCATGCCGCTGGAATTAATGCCGCGTATGTGGCTGCCGGTGATGCCGGTGTAGACGCGGGAGATCTTGCAGTCGGCCATTAACTCGGCTTCTTTCAAAGCCTGCTGAATGCTTTGCACGGTGGCGTCTATATTGACCACTACACCGCGTTTGAGCCCGTTACTCGCCGCGATACCTAAACCGGCCAGCTTGAGCGCGCCGCTAGGCATGATCTCGGCCACCACGACCATGACCTTGCTCGTGCCTATGTCCAATCCAACTACCAGATCTTTGTATTCCTTGGCCATAACTTACCTTTTAGCTTTCTTGACTGCTTTGTCCCCGGGGTAGCCCGTGGTGACGCCTTTTAACTTCAGCGCATAGCCATTGCTATAACGTAAATCGGCAGACTCTACATCCTGACCGTATCGGGCAGAGACCTGCGCCAAGGTGCTGGTAAAACGCTGCACCCTAGTTTGTATTTCATCGATCGGGCCTTGACCCAATTCAAGTAGCGCGCCACTGTCAAGGCGGGCGCGCCAACGGCCTTGGCCGGTGAGTTCAAGCCGCTCAATCACAGCATCTATCTTTTCAAACAGCGGCGAGAGCCGTTGCCAGGCTTGCAGTACTTGTTTGGCTTGGTCCACAGGGCCGTCGAGTTGCGGCAGATCCAGCAATTCGACATCACCTTGATTGGCATCAAAAACCTCGCCAAAACTATTCACCAGACGCGTCTGACCTTCTGGTCCCCAATACGCGAGGGCTTGATGTTCTTGCAAAATCACCCGCAAGCGATTGGGAAACTGACGCTTGACTTCGGCCCGACGCACCCAAGGCACGGACTCGAAAACCGCGCGGGTCTTGGTCAAGTCAAGCGTGAAAAAATTACCGGCTAAATGCGCCGCCACATTGGCCCGCAGTGTCACCGCATTGTTGTGTTCCAAGTCACCCTGCATGCTGATGGCGCTGAGGTTGAACAGCGGCTGACGCATAAGCCAAGCGCCGCCCAGCACCAACAACATGGCCGCGAACGCCAACCCAAAGCCATTGGTCATCAGGTGCATAAACCGGATGTCCAAAGGCAATAGTACGGGTGATGGCGGCCGGCGTGTCATGCGAGAAGCGCTCCCTTTTGATGATCCAGTCCAGCACTGGCGAGCACCTGCAAGCACAGCGCTTCATAAGAGATGCCAGCGGCGCGCGCCGACATAGGCACCAAGGAATGACTGGTCATGCCGGGCGAGGTATTGATTTCGAGCAAATAAGGTTTGCGCGTGCGCTGATCAATCATCACGTCAGCTCTGGCCCAGCCGCGGCAATTGAGGGTTAAAAAAGCTTGCAGTACGATTTTTTGTATCGCTTCTTCTTCGCCGGCCGGCAGACCGCACGGCACTAAGTATTGGGTGGTGTCGGTGAAGTATTTGTTCTGATAGTCGTAATTGCCGTCTGGCGCGACGATGCGAATAACTGGCAGGGCGCGGACTACGCCGTTGCTGCTAAGTACTGGGCAGGTGACTTCGTCGCCGCTGATAAATTGCTCGCACAAAATATCGCAGTCCAAGCTAGCGGCCAAATCCACTGCGGCTTGCATTTCGCTGAGTTGGCTGACTTTGGTCAAACCAATAGATGAGCCTTCGCGTGCCGGTTTAACGATCAGCGGCAGCTCTAAGGTGTTGGCTGCTTGCGCCACATCAGCAGCGCTGTACTGACCTTTGCGCAACAACACATAACGCGGTGTCGGCAGATTTTCTGCCAGCAGCACACGTTTAGTCATGACCTTGTCTATCGACAAACTAGACGACATCACGCCGGAGCCGGTGTAGGGCAGGCCGAGTAATTCCAGCGCACCTTGCACTGTGCCGTCTTCGCCAAAGCGGCCGTGCAGTGCGATAAAGCAGCGCGCAAAGCCGTCGCGTTTGAGTTCACTCAAATCGCGCTCAGCCGGGTCAAACGCATGTGCATCGACACCGCTGTCGCGCAAGGCTTTGAGTACGCCATTGCCGGACATCAAAGAGATTTCACGCTCGGCCGAATGTCCACCCATGAGGACTGCGACCTTACCGAAATTTTGTGCGTTGCTCATGCGGCAACTCCTGGCGCCAGCGCTGGCTGCGCGGCCAGCAAAGCAATGATGTTGGCCGGCACTTGGCCGATAGAGCCAGCGCCCATACACAGCACCACATCGCCATCGAGCGCGTTGTCCAGTACGGCCTGCGGCATGTCCTCTATCGCATCAACAAATATCGGTTCGACCTTGCCGCCCAAGCGCAGCGCACGCGCCAGCGCACGGCCATCTGCCGCCACTATCGGGGCTTCGCCAGCGGCATAAACCTCGGACAACAACACCATGTCGGCGTGCAAGCCTATGACCCGTACAAAGTCTTCAAAACAGTCGCGCGTGCGGGTGTAGCGGTGTGGCTGAAAAGCCAGCACTATGCGCTGGCCGGGGAAAGCCCCGCGCGCAGCAGACAAGGTGGCGGCGAGCTCGACCGGGTGATGACCGTAGTCTTCAATCACTGTGAATTGACCGCCGTCCCGCGCCGCGACTTCGCCGTAGCTTTGAAAACGTCGACCCACACCTTTGAACTCAGCCAAGGCTTTTTGCACGGCGGCATCGGGCACATTAAGCTCGGCCGCCACCGCAATCGCCGACAAAGCATTGAGCACGTTGTGCTCGCCAGCCAAATTGAGCACGACATCCATATCCGGCAGCGTCACGCCATTGCGCCGCAACGCTGTGAAATGCATTTGCGCGCCGTGTGGCCGCACATTGATGGCGCGTACTTGAGCGTCTTGATTAAAGCCGTAACTGGTGATGGGGCAAGTTACTTGCGGCACGATTTCACAAACCGCGGCGTCATCGGTGCACAAAATCGCCGTGCCGTAGAACGGCATGCGGTGCAAAAAGTCGACAAAAGCTTTCTTAAGATTGCCAAAGTCATGGCCATAAGTTTCCATATGGTCAGCATCAATATTCGTGACGACTGCCATGACGGGCAGCAAATTAAGAAAAGACGCATCCGACTCATCGGCCTCAACCACAATGTGCACGCCTGCGCCAAGCTTGGCATTGGCGCCTGCACTATTGAGCTTGCCGCCAATCACAAAGGTTGGGTCCAGCCCAGCCTCAGCAAGTATGCAGGCGACCAAACTGGTGGTGGTGGTTTTGCCGTGGGTGCCGGCAATAGCAATGCCTTGCTTAAGGCGCATTAGCTCGGCCAACATCATGGCGCGTGGCACCACAGGTATGCGCTTTTCACGCGCCACCAACACCTCGGGATTATCAGCCTGCACAGCGGTTGAGGTCACGACTGCATCGGCAGTGCACAAATTCTCGCGCGCATGGCCGACGTAAGTTTTGATGCCTAAGCTAGCAAGCCGGCGCAGCGTTGGACTGTCCGCTAAGTCAGAACCGGAAATCACATAACCTAAGTTGTGCAATATCTCAGCGATACCAGACATACCTGCGCCGCCTATGCCTATAAAGTGAATGTTTTTAACCGCGTGTTTCATGTTGTCAATTCCTCGCAGGCATTGACCACAGATTGGGTTGCCTCTGTCTTTTGAAGTGTCTTAGCCTGTACGGCATGGGCCAGCAGCACGCGACGGTCCATGCCTTGCAGCATGGCGGCGAGCTTTGCCGGACTGAAATCTTTTTGCGGCTCCAACCAGCCCGCGCCCTGTTCAACCAAAAAGCGTGCATTACTGCTTTGATGGTCGTCAACCGCGGCGGGAAAAGGCACGAAAACTGCCGCTACGCCAATCGCGGCGAGTTCTGTCACGGTGCTGGCACCGGAGCGGCAAATCACCAAATCGGCTTGGGCAAAAGCGCTGGCCGTGTCTTCGATAAAGGGCGTGAGTTCGGCCGTTACACCGGCGGCGAGGTAGTTGGCGCGCAACTCTTTAATCTGTGCTGCGCCGCTTTGATGTGTGACCACGGGGCGCTGATCTAGTGGCAGCAAGGCCAGCGCCTGCGGCACCAAGCTATTGAGCGCTCTGGCGCCAAGACTGCCACCAACCACGAGTAAGCGCAGCGGACCGCTGCGGCCCGCAAAACGCACTGCTGGCGCAGGTTGTGCGATAAAGGCCGGACGCAATGGGTTGCCGACCCACTCGGCTTTATCAAACACATTCGGAAAAGCGGTAAAGACTCGGTCAGCCAGTTTTGCCAACACCTTGTTAACCATGCCAGCGACTGAATTTTGCTCATGCAACACCAATGGTTTACCGAGCAGAACACCCATCATGCCGGCCGGAAAACTGATGTAGCCGCCCAAGCCCACGATGACGTCGGGTTTGACTCGGCGCAGCACTACTATGCTTTGCCAAAAGGCTTTGAGTAAACGCAGCGGCAGCAAGGCCAGCGTCATCACGCCTTTGCCGCGCACGCCCGAAAATTCAATGCTCTCGAAAGCAAAGCCGCGCGGAGGCACTAGCTGACTCTCCATGCTGGGGTGGCTGGGCTGACCCAAGCTGCCCAGCCAATGCACTTGCCAGCCGCGCTGACGCAGGGCTTCAGCGACAGCCAGTCCGGGGAAAATATGACCGCCTGTGCCGCCCGCCATGATGAGAGCGATTTTTGGTTTTTTCAGCAACTCGCTCATGACCGACCTCCACGCATCATCAAACGGTTTTCATAATCAATGCGCAACACCACAGCCAGCGAAACAATATTCATCAAAATAGCTGAGCCGCCATAACTCATGAGCGGCAAGGTCAGCCCCTTGGTCGGCAGCGCGCCAAGATTAACGCCAATATTGATAAAGGTCTGAAAACCTATCCAAACACCCACGCCTTGTGCCACCAGGCCGGCAAACAATCGGTCTAGCGCAATCGATTGACGGCCTATGTGCATGATGCGGCGTATCAGCCACATGAAAAGACCAATCACGGCCAGCACACCGACAAAGCCCAGCTCTTCGCCAATCACGGCCATCAAAAAGTCGGTATGGGCCTCAGGCAACCAGTGCAGTTTTTCAATACTGCCGCCCAAGCCAACGCCAAAAATCTCACCCCGACCAAACGCAATCAATGAGTGCGAGAGCTGGTAGCCCTTGCCGAGTGAGTATTTATCGCCCCAAGGATCGAGATAAGCAAAGATGCGCTCGCGCCGCCAATCACTGAGCATGACCATCAAACCAAAAGCGATCACGACGACGGCCGCAATCAAAAAGAACATGCGCGCATTCACGCCGCCAAGAAACAATATGCCCATGGCGATGACAGAAATCACCATGAAAGCACCCATATCAGGCTCGGCCAGTAACAGCAGTCCAACTACAGCAACTGCAATCGCCATCGGCATGACGGCGCGGAAAAAGCGCTCCTTGACATCCATCTTGCGCACCATGTAGTCGGCGGCGTAAATCAGCACTGCAAACTTAGCCAACTCTGAGGGCTGAAAATTCATAAAGCCCAGAGAGATCCAGCGCCGCGCACCATTCACGCCCTTGCCGATAAAAGGCAGTAATACCAAGCCCAGTAAGACCAGTGAAAACACGAACAGCCAAGGCGCGTATTTCTCCCACACAGCGATGGGAAGCTGGAACACCACCAGGCCGGCAATCAGGGCCACCGTGAGCGAGAGCACATGGCGCATCACAAAATGGGTGTGGGCGTAGTTAGCAAACTTAGGGTTGTCCGGCATGGCCACGGTTGCCGAATACACCATTACTAAACCGAGTAATAGCAAGGCCGTACAGACCCAGACCAGTGTTTGATCAAAAGCGGCAATCCGCACTGGCGCAGCCGGTGTGCGCGACAGCGTTTGCTGGCCAAGACGTACCGGCAATACCATTGATGCGGCTTTGCCCAGCCCAGTAAACCAGTTTGAGAGTTGTGTAGCCAAACTCATAGCAGCACGCCCAAGTCAGCAGCCATGGACTGCACTGCATCGCAAAACACATGGGCGCGGTGCTCGTAGTTGTCAAACATGTCAAAGCTGGCGCAAGCCGGAGACAGCAACACGGCGTCGCCGCTTTGGGCTTGCTCGGCGGCTATTTGCACCGCTGCTTGCATGTTTTCAGCGTCCAACAAGCGCACTTGTGTGCCGCCTAGTGCAGAGCGAATCAGGCCGGCATCACGGCCAATTAACACCACGGCGCGGGCATAACGTGTGATCGGCTCTAACAATGGCGAGAAGTCTTGACCCTTGCCTTCGCCGCCCAAGATCAAAACCAATTGACGGGTCGCGCCCAGCCCGGCCAAAGCCGCAACCGTAGCGCCTACGTTGGTGCCCTTGCTGTCGTCAAAATATTCGACATCAGCCAGCACAGCGACTGACTGCATGCGATGCGGCTCGCCGCGGTAATCGCGCAAACCGTGCAGCATAGCGGCCAAGCCGCAACCGGCAGCACCGGCCAGACCTAGTGCGGCTAGTGCATTGGTGGCGTTATGACGGCCTTGAATGCGCAGTGCGTCCAGCGGCATTAAGCGCTGCACGTAAAGCACTACTTCATCGGCAATCTTGCGCCGCTTAATCGTCTCGTCGGCTTCTGCTGCGCGCACCAGCCACGCCATACCGCCTACCGTTTCAATGCCGTAGTCACCGGGGCGCTGCGGCACGTCGCTGCCGAAGGTGAAATAACTGCGCAACTGCTTGCCTTTGACGAGTGCCGGTAAAGCGCGCATGACACGCTCGTCGTTGCGGTTAAGCAGCATCAGGCTGTTGGGTCCGTAGACATTGGCTTTGGCGGCGCAGTAAGCCTGCATGCTGCCATGCCAGTCGAGGTGATCTTGGCTGATATTGAGAACGGCAGCTGTTGTGGGCTCGAAATTACGCACGCCATCGAGCTGAAAACTAGAAAGTTCTAGCACCCAGACATCTGGCAAGAACTGACTGACCAGCGGCTCAGCCTCGGGGACTTGCAAAACCACCGGTGTTATTTCATCGTCGGTAGTTTCATCCAGTGCTTGGTCAGCACAATCGTCGGCTAACTCATCGACTACCGCGTCAATTTTTTCGTCATCAATTTCGTCGCTTGATTCTTCGCTGGCTGAATCTTTTTCAGGAGCAGCCTGTGTTTCTGTCGCTTGAGCCTCTTTCACAACAGAACTTGCTTGGCTGTCAGCAGCTGCTACGTCGGTAACTATTTCCACTTGGACACTTGCACTGGAGACAACACCGCTCTGCGCTGCGTGCGAGCCTAGTGATGCCGCTTGTGCTTGTGCATCTTGTTGCTGCTCGTCGATTAAAGCCCGCTCAATTTCTTGCTCGGCGGCCTGCTCAGCCAATCGCAACGCTTGTACGGCTAATTTTTGCGTCAATGTGTCGAGCAACGAAGGACCAATATTGCCGGCCACGGCTACGCTTTTTCCAGCTCGGGCGACTAACTGACCGGTCAGCGATGTGACAGTGGTTTTACCGTTGGTACCCGTAATCGCAATGACTTTTGGCGCATAGCCTTGGGTCTGTTTGAGGTCGGCCAGCGCTTGTGCAAACAGACTCAACTCATTGCCGCAAGCCGTGCCGCGCGCTTGTGCGGCGTCTATCACGCCAGCTATCGCAGTCGGGGATAGGCCGGGGCTTTTAAGCACCAAATCAAACACCGCTGAGCCGAATAAATTCGCATCAAACGCGCCCGCTACAAACTGAACGGCGGGCAACTCGGCCTTGAGTGCTGCCAGTTGCGGTGGCTGCGCCCGCGTATCGGCAACTGTGACCTGCGCGCCGCAGCGCACACACCAGCGTGCCAGCGCGAGGCCGGAAATACCCAGCCCCAGCACCAAGATGTTTTGACCAGCCAGATGTTTCATCGCAGCTTTAGGGTGGACAGACCGACTAAGCACAGCAGCATGGTGATGATCCAAAAACGCACCACGACTTGGGTCTCTTTCCAGCCACTTTTCTCAAAGTGGTGATGCAGCGGTGCCATCTTCAAAATGCGTCTACCTTGGCCATACCGCGCACGGGTGTACTTGAAGTAAAGCACTTGCAGCATGACCGAGAGCGCTTCTGCGACAAAGATGCCGCCCATGATGGCCAGCACAACTTCTTGGCGCACGATGACAGCAATCGTGCCCAGCGCAGCGCCTAGCGCCAGCGCACCCACATCGCCCATAAAGAGTTGCGCAGGATGGGTGTTAAACCACAGAAACGCCAAACCAGAACCGGCTAGCGCGGCGCAGAAAATTAGCAGCTCACCAGAGCCTTGTATGTGCGGGAAAAACAGGTATTTAGAGTAAACCGCACTGCCAGTCACATAGGCAAAAACGCCTAAAGCAGAACCCACCATCACCACCGGCATGATGGCTAAACCATCCAGACCGTCAGTCAAATTCACCGCGTTACTCGAACCCACTATGACTAAGTAAGTCATGACAACAAAGCCCAAAATGCCCAGCGGATAACTGACTTCTTTCATAAACGGCAGCATCAAGCCAGCCTTGGTCGGCAAACTCATGTCAAAGCCAGAACTGACCCAGCTGATGAACAAATCAAAAGCGCGTGAATTAGAACTCTCGGAAATACTAAAAACCAAGCACAGCGCAGCGACCAAACCGACCGCTGATTGCCATAGATACTTTTCCCGCGAAGGCATGCCTTCGGGATCTTTGTGAACCACTTTGCGCCAGTCATCAGCCCAGCCGATAGCGCCAAAGCCCAAGGTCACCAGCAACACAATCCAGACAAAGCGATTAGACAAGTCGGCCCAAAGCAGTGTGGAAATAGCAATTGACAGCAAAATCAACACCCCGCCCATAGTCGGCGTGCCGCTTTTACTCAGGTGAGTTTGCATGGCGTAGTCGCGGATAGGTTGGCCAATTTTGAGCGCGATCAGCCGGCGTATCACGAAGGGGCCAGCGCTCAAGCCAATTAGCAAGCCGGTTAAGGCCGCCATCACGGCTCTGAAAGTCAGGTATTGAAAGACGCGCAGAAAACTAAATTCTGGGGACGTGGTTTGAAGCCATTGGGCCAGGCTAAGCAGCATGGGGCGTTTCCTTTGCGAGTAATGCGTTGTCTTGTAATTTGTTGTCTTGGGCTGCCTGAACAGCCTGCACTACTTGCTCCATCTTCATGGAGCGCGAGCCCTTCACCAGCAAGCTGCGCACAGACGGCAGCTCAGCCAACACGGCGCTGATAAGCATGCCCATGTCAGTAAAATGCCGACCTTGGCCAAAGCGTTGGCTGGTCAATGCCGACTGCTGGCCTAAGCAAAATAATTGTTCAATGCCGCTAGCGTGCGCATGGGCACCGGCTTCGGCATGAAACTCTGGGCCTTGATCACCTACCTCGGCCATATCACCCACCACCAACAGGCGTGGACCGGGTAGTTCAGCCAGTACCTCTATGGCAGCGTGCATTGAATCAGGATTGGCGTTATAGCTGTCGTCGACCAAGCTTAGGACTTGATCGCCAATCTTTAATGCAATAGAGCGCGAACGACCCTTGACGGGCTCGAAATCCTGCAAGCCCTTGGCAATCAGCGCTAGCGGCACACCAGCGGCCAGCGCACACGCAGCAGCGGCCAGTGCATTTTTAACATTGTGGCGGCCAGCCACAAACAGCTCAAAATCAAGCGAGCCGATCGGCGTCTTGGCGGCGACTTGCCAGCTATTGCCCTGCCATTGGGCGCTTGCGCTGACATCCGCCGCAATATTCTCGTTCAGCGAAAAAGTGCTTATCTGCCGATTGCCCGCTAGCTCGCGCCACAGCGGCGTGTAGTCATCATCGGCGGGGAAAACCGCTACACCGCTTGGCGGCAAAGCACTTATGACAGCACCGTTTTCCTGCGCCACTGCGGCTACCGTCTGCATGAATTCCAGATGCTCGCGCTGAGCGTTATTGACCAGCGCAATAGTTGGTTTGGCGATAGCCGCCAATGCAGCGATTTCGCCGGGATGGTTCATGCCCAGTTCGACCACGCCGATCTGATGATTGGCGGCTAAGCGTAGCAGCGTCATGGGTACGCCAATGTCGTTGTTTAAATTGCCTTGCGTGGCAAATGCGCAATCGGCTTTCCAGGCACTCAAAATTGAAGCAATCATTTGCGTGACAGTGGTTTTACCGTTGCTACCGGTCACGGCAATTAGCGGCAAGTCAAACTGTGCGCGCCAGCCAGCGGCTAAGCAGCCCAAGGCCAGGCGGGTATCGGCCACTTGCAGACCACTCAGGCCAGCAGCCAGCAAACCAGAGTGAGCCAGCGCAGCGGATGCGCCTTGCGCTTTGGCTTGGCCGAGAAAACTATTCGCATCGAAATGCTCGCCCTTGAGTGCGACAAACAAGTCGCCAGCACGTAGCGTACGGCTGTCGGTGTGGACACGGCTAATGCTGAGCGCAGTGTCCCCAATCAACTGCACCGGCAAGTTGGGCGCTTCAATCCAAGACTTTGCTTGAGCTAGGGTCATCATGCTCATGCTGACCCCTTTGCGCTGCGGATATGAAAGGCGGCTTGAGTTTGGGCTAAATCGGTAAACGGTATTTTTTTACCCGCCACTTCTTGATATGTCTCATGGCCCTTGCCAGCGAGCAGCACTACGTCTTGGGGCTGCGCATGCAAAATGGTGTCAGTAATCGCCTGCGCGCGGTCAGACTGCACATCGACGGCATCGCAATGCGTCAAACCCAGCAAAATTTGGCTGATGATGGCACTAGGGCTTTCGCTGCGTGGGTTGTCGCTGGTGACGACAACATAATCGGCATTTTTTTGTGCCACTGCGGCCATTAATGGGCGCTTACTGGCATCACGCTCGCCGCCGCAGCCGAACACGCACCAAAGCCGACCAGCGCGGTTAGTGGCCAAAGGCCGCAAAGCCGTTAATACTTTTTCTAATGCATCGGGCGTGTGTGCGTAGTCGATCACAACCAATGGTGCATCTGGGTGAGACACGGTGTTGAGCCTGCCTGGTACCGGCGTTAAGCCGCAGCAGGCCTGAGCAGCATCCAGCAGACTCACGCCCATGGCCCGCATTGCGCCTATAACGCCAAGCAAATTAGAGACGTTGTAAAGGCCGACACTGCTGGTGCTAACGACAAAGCGCTGATCGCCCTCAACGACATCAAAAGCCATTGATTGCGAATTTTGCGTCATATTTTGCGCTTGCAATCGGGCACTGCGGCAGACAGAAACACTCCAAATATCCAGCGGCTCTGTGCTGCGCGCCGACAACTCGGACTCGAGGTTGGCGCCGTGTTCGTCGTCGATATTGATCACTGCGGCGGTCAAGCCTGGGCGGCTGAACAAAGCTTTTTTGGCCGCCCAATAAGCCGGCATTGAGGCGTGATAGTCGAGGTGATCTTGGCTGAAATTAGTGAACACCGCGACTGGAATGCGAACCGCGTCTAAGCGCTGCTCGGCCAGACCAATCGAGGACGCCTCGACGGCACAAGCGGCAAAACCTTGGTCGGCAAAGCGCCGAAGTTGTTGCTGTAGCAAGACCGGGTCTGGCGTAGTCAGGCCGTTATGGACCATGGCGTTGGGCTCACCAATTCCCAATGTGCCCACCAAGCCGCAACGTCGATTTAACTTGGACAAGGCTTGTGCCAGCCACCAAGCAGTCGAGGTCTTGCCATTGGTGCCGGTCACAGCAGTAATTTGCAGCTGCTCACTGGGATGGCCAAAAAAAGCGGCTGCGATGGCGGCGGTGCTAATTTTCAATCCGCTATAGCAAGCAATGCGCGCGTCAGAAAAGCCAAAAGACGCCAGCTGATCAGCGTCCACCAAACAAGCGGTGACACCAGCGTCCAGCGCTGCCTGAACGAATTGGCGTGCATCAACACTAGCGCCAGGCCAAGCCACAAAGCCATCACCGGCATTGAGCTGGCGGCTGTCCGTCGACAAGCTACCCGTCACGCGTGCGCGCAGCCAGGCTGCAGCTTCATCAGGACTGTTCAGACTGGTAATCAAAACGATTCCTTCACCGTCTGGGCAACTATGTTGGGCTCGACCGTGAGATCAGGCTGCACCCCCATCATGCGTAGCGTTTGCTGCACGACTTCACTAAACACTGGTGCGGCCACCAGGCCGCCGTAGTACTGGCCATCGCTGGGCTCATCAATCATGACCGCCACAATAATGCGCGGCGATTCAATCGGTGCAATACCGGTAAACCAGGCGCGGTATTTGTTGCTGGCGTAACCTTTGCCCACTTGCTTGTGGGCAGTACCGGACTTGCCGCCGACTGAATAGCCGACAGTCTGCGCTAACGGGCCAGTGCCGCCTGGGGCAGCTGCCATTTGCAACATTTGGCGCACGGCTTTGGCGTTTTTGGCAGAGAACACGGGTATGCCAATGGCGGGTTCGGCACTTTTAAGCATAGTCACTGGAATGATGCTGCCATCGTGCGCAAACGAGGTGTACGAGCGAGCCATTTGAAACAGCGAAGCCGACAAGCCATAACCGTAAGCCATGGTGGCTTGTTCGACCGGACGCCATGTCTTCCAAGGCCGTACCCGGCCAGCGACCGCGCCCGGAAACTGAATCTGCGGTTTTTGACCGTAACCCAGTGCGGCGTAGGTATCCCACATTTCACGCGGGCTCATTTTTTGAGCAATCTTGAGCGCGCCCACATTGCTGGACTTCTGTATCACGCCTTCTACCGTCAGCGTGCCGTAGTCGTGCGTGTCGTTGATGGTGAAGCCGCCTATATTGAAGCGACCAGGACCGGTTTCTATCAACGTTTGCGGAGTGACACGACCAGCTTCTAATGCCATCGCGATGGTGATGGGCTTCATCGTCGAGCCGGGCTCAAAAGTGTCGGTCAATGCCCGGTTACGCAACTGCTCACCACTAAGATTTTGCCTATCGTTAGGGTCAAAACTAGGGTAGTTAGCCAGCGCCAGTACTTCGCCAGTGATGCTATCGAGCACCACCACGCTACCGGCTTTAGCTTTGTGTTTAGTCACAGCATCACGTAGCTTTTGGTAGGCGAAAAACTGCACTTTACTGTCTATGCTTAACTGAATATCTTTGCCATCCATGGGCCGCATTTGGTCGCCTATGTCTTCGACCACACGACCCATACGGTCCTTAAGCACGCGGCGTGAGCCGGCTCGACCTGACAATTCTTTGTCAAAACTCAGCTCTATGCCTTCTTGGCCGTGGTCACCAATATTGGTAAAACCGACGACATGGGCAACCGTCTTGCCTTCCGGATATTTACGTGTGTATTCCTTGCGCTGATGTATGCCTTTGATGGCCAGTGCACGAATTTTCTGGGCCACTGGGTCATCGACTTGACGCTTTATCCAGACAAAGTTTTTATCCTCGTCGGCCAGCTTTTGATTGAGCTCGGCCAGCGGCATCTCTAGCAACACGGCGAGTTCGCGCAACTGCTCAGGTGTAGCGTCTACGTCTCCGGGCGAGGCCCAAATACTGGCGGCCGGTACGCTTGAGGCAAGAATCAGGCCGTTACGGTCCAGAATACGGCCGCGATTGGCTGGTAGATCTAGCGTTCTGGCAAACCGCACTTCACCTTGGCGCAGAAAAAAATCATTGCCTATCACCTGCACATAGGCGGCACGACCGGACAGCCCGACAAACGACAGAGCAATCGCGGCCACAATAAATTTACTCCGCCAGACCGGCGTTTTGCTAGCCAGCAAGGGGCTTGAGCTGTAGCGCACACTTTTACTCATGGCTGGCTGGTAGCAATCGCTACGCCATGGTTGACATATTGCGTTACGGCCGGTGTGGTGGTGCGCATCTGCAACTTATCTTGGGCCAATTGCTCGACGCGCAGCGGCGTGGCCTGGGCGCGCCGGTCAACCTGCAAGCGCTCTTTTTCTGTTTCAATCCTCAAGCCTAAGGCGTTGGCCTTTTCTAGCTCCATGTACAAGTGGCGCGAAGCGTACTGGGTGTTAACCACCAACAGCGCACTGCCCAGTGAAACCAGGAGCAAAACGAAAGAAAATCGCATCACAGCGAAACCTCGGTCCGCTCTGCTGTGCGCATCACGGCGCTGCGCGAACGTGGATTGCCGGTGACCTCTTCTTCGCTCGGCTTGATGCGACCCAGAGCCTTCAAGCGCATAGGCTTGGGTTCGGCAAATGGCGCACGCCGGTCGAACACCTCGCGCGAGTGCTCGGCGATAAATTGCTTGACGATACGGTCTTCTAGCGAATGAAAGCTGATCACCACTAGACGACCTTCTGGTTTTAGCACCGCCAGTGAGGCGACCAGCGCCTGCTGTAGCTCTTCCAGTTCGGCATTGATGAAAATGCGCAGGGCTTGGAAGGTACGGGTCGCCGGGTCTTTACCCGGCTCGCGGGTTTTGACAGCACTGGCCACAACAGCAGCTAACTCAGCAGTGGTTTTGAGTGGCCCGTGCGCCAGACGATAACGCTCTATCGCCTTAGCCACTAGGCCAGCAAAACGCTCCTCTCCATAGTCGCGAATCACCTCGGTCATGCTCTCGACCGACGCATCGGCCAACCACTGAGCGACGCTTTGACCGCGCGTGGTGTCCATACGCATGTCTAGCGGGCCATCGCCACGAAAGGAAAAGCCACGCGCAGGATTATCAACTTGAGGTGAGCTGATACCCAAATCCATCAAAATGCCGTCAGCACTGTTGCTGGCCATGGTGTGGAGTTGGTTAAAGCCTTCGTGGCGGATTGAAAAGCGCGTGTCAGCAATGGTTTGTGCTTCGCTGATAGCTTCAAGATCCTTGTCGAACGCGGTGAGCTGACCGACAGGGCCAAGCGCCGACAGAATTAAACGTGAGTGTCCGCCGCGGCCGAAGGTCGCGTCGATATAGTGTCCGTCCGGCTTGATGCGAAGCGCTGTTACAGCTTCGTCTAACAAGACGGTTCGGTGTGTCCAAATGGCCTGCACCGTTATCTTTCAAAAAGAAAAGTCTTTAAATACATCGGGCATCTCAGCTTTCATTTGCTCGGCTTCTTGAGCCGCATAAATATCTGCGTCCCAGAGCTCGAAATAGCTGCCCATGCCGAGCAAAACCGTCTCCTTGCTAATGCCAGAGGTCTTGCGCAATTCAGGAGAAACCAACACGCGGCCGGTAGCGTCCATATCGACGTCCATTGCGTTTCCTAAAAATATGCGCTTCCACCACTGGGCTTGCATGGGCAAGGAGGCGATACGATCGCGAAATTTCTCCCACTCATTGCGCGGAAAAATCATGATGCAGCCGTGGGGGTGTTTAGTCATGGTGAGCCGGCCTGATGCATTGGCGTTGAGCACGTCTCTATGCCGGGTCGGCACTGACAGCCGTCCCTTCACATCGAGAGCCACAAAAGATGCACCTTGAAACACCGTTAAAACCTTTAATAAAGCACTTTTCACCACCAAACTGCACTTATTACCACTTTATCAGGAAAGTCATAGAGCACAAGTAGTTTGAAACAATTTTTTTCAATGAAATCAACAACTTAGGCCGTATAGCAAAGTTGCAAGTACAAAAATTGTGTTGTAAATTAAGAACTTAGGTTAAAAAGTGTATGTGTTGTCTCAAGCCACCAACGTCAAATCAAGACATAAGTATTCGTTAAAAAACGTAATGGTTGATATCGCAATCGCCAAAAGCGCGACGTGGCGAGAAAGATTGTAGGAGTCTGATTGCGGCTAAACGCTTGTGAGCACTCAGCTAAAAGGCGCATTGCACGCCAAGAATATTTAAAAAGGGATTAAGTCAAGCAGCGTACTCAATCATTTCGAGTTTCAACCTCTGCATGCTCTGAAATTCCAATGACCTTGAAAAATACAGCCACCAGCCGATTGACCTCGGTGAACTTCACTCTGCGGTTTTCCAATACTTTAGTCGTCACCCAGTTGAGCAATGTGCCTGCAGCCGCAAAATCAACGCGAATCAATTTCGCACAAGAAATTTCCATCACCTCTATGCCCATCATTTGGCACTCCAACGCATCGAAAACAGCAATAGCATCGCCGAGTATCTGGCCAGACAACTCAACGGACACTAAACGGCTAAGTTGTGAGGCTAAGCCACTCATTTGGGTATCACCGTCATTCACACTGACTACAGTGTTGGGTAACGAATCACTATAAACATCTTGGATAAAGGCGGTATTGTCTAATTTAAACGCTTCGTCACTCAAGGGCTTGTATCGGCATACAGCAGTAATCCAAGAGGGCGGTGACACCTCATAGGTAACGCAGTAATCGATTGCAACTGATTCAAACTCTTCTGGCTGACAGGTCACGCGCAAAGCATCAAGGCGTAGCAACCACCAGCCAGCGTCAACCCCGTCATCACCCGACACAGTGGCGGCCTGCAAAACATTTTGCAACTGCTCGTTTCCAAAAAAATGCAGTTGTACGTTTTGTTGCGCCCAAGTGGCAAAGATTTTGCTCAAGGACACGAGTGCTGCAGCTTCTATCAACTTAAGATTTCGCCAATCTAGACGCCAAGGCATTGGAAATTTATCTAATGCAGCGCGCAAAGTGGCCACCGTTTGTATGCCAACAACCGAAGGGCAGACCCAGTCTGCAGATGGGCCATTACCGAGCGAGCGCGTATCGGTCTTAGTCAATTGCTTAACCATCGCAGGAATGGAAAACCACTGCGGCGCCGAGCGCTCAAAACGCTCAACAAACTCCAGTGCTGCGGATTCAAATTTTTCCTGCTGGTCACTCGCCCTGTAAAGGTCGAAAAGTGCCATCCAACTTTCAATATGCTGAGAACATAAGTCTGTCGGAGACAGCACTTCAAGCAATCCAGCCTCAGCACCGTCGACGTCACCATTAGCAAAAAGAATAGCGGCTTCCTCAAGACAAGCGCCAACTTGAGCTTCTTCAACTTCAATAGCCTGCAGCTTAGATTCGTTAAAACTACTCATTTCGCTACCCTGGTGCGCACTAGCACTGGGGGCGCGCGCCGTTACAGATATTTGCGCATTAAGCCAGTTACCCGCGGTTGGCAATGTATTCGGGAACGTTGGCGCAGGTTGGTCTTCTGGAGATTTGGCTTGCAACTCCTGCTGAGAACGTAGAAAAGCGTCTTCTTCAATCTCGGTAATTTCGTAATCGTTAAGCTGAGTGGGCGTGTCGATAGGTCTATCGGGCCGAGTATCACTGGGTGGTTGGGCTGAAGTGCTGGCCGAATCGCGCGAATTATGCGCGTTCGTTTTCCACCACTGCATAGACATTTGAGCTTCTATCTCATCAATTTTTTTAAGCGTTTTGGCTCTGTCGTCATGCTTGGACGGCATGCTACTTTGGAAAAAAGACGGCCTAGCATTGAGGTTTTGACCGACCTTGGCTTCGCGTTTTCGCAATTTACGAAGCATATCGAACTCGCGCCTGCGAACGAAATCATTACGACGCTTACGCTCAATTAATTCCTTGAGCAATTGTTTGCTGGCCGCTTCCTCACCTGTGCGACTGCCCGGATCTGAACCGGACCAGCTCGCGGCAGGGTTGCGCACGAACTTCGCCATCTTGGAGAGCAAGCTAGGGTGAGAGTCTTCTTTTGACATAGCCAACGCCAAACTTGAAGTTATAACCGTTAGGCAGCTTTAGTCACCAAACATTTTTTGCTTGAGTTCTCGCCGCTGCTGAGCTTCTAACGAGAGGTTGGCAGTAGGCCTAGCGATCAACCGACCGACGCCTATGGGCTCACCCGTCTCGTCACAGTAACCATAGTCACCGGTATCTATACGAGTGATGGATTGCTCGATTTTCTTAAGCAGCTTGCGCTCGCGGTCGCGTGTGCGAAGCTCCAGAGCGTGCTCTTCTTCAATGGTTGCACGATCGGCTGGATCAGGCACTACAACAGTGTCTTCACGCAGGTGCTCGGTGGTTTTCCCTGCGCTGTTGTGTATATCTTGCTTGAGCAGCGAGAGTTTATGGCGGAAAAAAGCGAGCTGTTTTTCGTTCATGTACTCGTCGTCCGGCATAGCTTTGACTTCATCATCCGTCAACTCTTGAGCCGTCTTGGTCTTCCAGTTATTGGCAAGTTTTGGATCTTTTTGAGCGGCAACATGCGGCGGCGGTGCAATCACTCGTTCAACTACGGTCGAATAAGTGGCTTTTGCAGCATCCGGTGCGTGGGTTGGCAGCATGGGCGCTGGCGGCGGCAGCTGTGAGGCTGCACGAACCGAGCTTCGGCGGCCCGGTTTGAGTGCTGGAGCAGCCACAACTGGCGCGACTTTTTCAGCCACGGCAACCACAGGTCGGGCAGATTTAAGACCCGCATCTGCGACCCCAGCTGGACTGGCTTTGACCCGAAACACCTTTGCCACAGGCTTTGGCGCAACCACTTCAGGCACGGCAAGTTCCGGCACCGGTGCTTTGACAGCTACTGATACTTTGACCGGTGCCGTCGCTTTGGGTGCGGACTTAATTGCTACTTTGGGGGGCAGCTTTAGCATTAACTTTTTATCCGACACTTTTTTCTCCGCAACTTTTATTTTGACAGCAGCATCAACAGACTTATTGGCTGCGGGTTTGGGCGCGGATTTGGTTTTCACGATGGATTCGGCTTTAGCGTTAGATGTACTGGACTTCTTGGCAATTGCTGTCACTGTCTGTCTCCTCAGGAATCTGCGCCCGGGTGAGGCGGCTTGTCTTCGCATTTAGCGCTGACAACCCGTCGTCCCGGCTTCTCACCGATGACTTTCTAGGCTTAATTCTTAGCTTTTTTCTCATTACATGCACAAGGTGCGCCAATAAAAGTCATGCAACTATTGGTATTCGCACCGTAACAATTAGTAACGACATTTTATTTGGTAGTTTTTAACACCACCAGACATTTTTGCACATCAATTTTGTTCGGCGGCCGATTGTATCGGCTCATTTGCTAGCAAGAGAAAAATCGGGGTAAACCGTTGTCGAATCGATACAAGCCTAAAACCACATCGCACTTTACACAAGTTGCAAGGAGCCTAACTCAAACTAGGCATTGTTCAAGCCCCTGACTAAAAATATCTTTGGGTAAATCTATGCCAATGAAGACCATTTTGCTGATTTTCTCTTCGCCTGCAGCCCAAGCTGGGCCTAAATCACTGCCCATCAACTGGTGCACACCTTGGAAAATCACCTTTCGGTCAGTGCCTTCCATATTCAAAACGCCCTTGTAGCGCAGCATGCGCGGACCGTAAATATTCACAATAGCGCCTAAAAAGTCTTCTAACTTAGCCGGGCTAAAGGGCTTGGCTGAACGAAACACAAAACTTTTGACGTCATCGTCATGCGCGTGGTGGTGACCCGACTCGGCCGCGTGTGAGGCATGGTCGCAATCAGCGGTGTGCACATGATCATGGCCAGCGTGATCATCTTCTTTAAGAAAATCCGGATCTATATCGAGTTTGGCGTTAAGGTTAAAGCCGCGCAAATCAAACACGTCTTTGATCGCGACTTCGCCAAAATGCACGACTTTTTGCGGCGCACGTGGGTTCATGTGCTTAATACGCTGCATTAAGGTCTGAACTTCATCCGCATCGACTAAATCCGTCTTACTGATAAAAATCTGATCTGCAAAGCCAATTTGACGACGCGCTTCTTGACGGCCATTGAGCTGGGTTTGCGCATGCTTGGCGTCAACCAAAGTCAAGATGGAGTCAAGCAGGTACTGCTCGGCAATTTCTTCATCCATGAAAAAAGTCTGTGCCACCGGACCTGGATCGGCAAGACCGGTGGTTTCTATGACCACACGGTCAAAGTCCAGTAGACCCTTGCGTTTTTTGGCTGCTAATAGTTGCAACGTATCGCGTAAATCCTCGCGAATCGTGCAGCAAATGCAGCCGTTATTCATTTGGATGATGTTTTCTTGTGTGTCGTTGACCAAAATCTCGTTGTCAATGTTTTCTTCACCAAACTCGTTTTCAATGACGGCAATTTTCTGACCATGGGTCTCGGTCAATATGCGCTTTAGCAAGGTGGTTTTGCCCGAGCCTAAAAAGCCGGTGAGTATCGTGACAGGAATCAAGCTCATGGTGTTTTCTACCTAACAAATCTAATTAAAAAAAGAACTAAGCCTGAAGAATACTTATATCCTTAAACTTCAAACTCTTTAAGTTGGGGGCTTAAGTGCCAACACAAGTGCAACACCAAACCGAAACGCTAATTACCAAGCAGCTCTTAGCGTTCATCACAACCACAATGGCTGGCTATTTACGCACCAGCACCAAGCCTTTGAGGTATTCACCTTCAGGAAAATTAACCGTCATAGGGTGATCCGGCGCGCCGCCCATGCGCTCGCTGATAAAGGCATCGATACCTGCATCGATGCCTGCCGAAGCGACTATCTTATGGAACAAGTCTGCACTGATACCGCCCGAACATGAGTAGGTAAACAACACGCCGCCGGGCGCTAGCAGACTTAAGGCCAAACGGTTAATGTCTTTATACGCACGTGCGGCGCGCTCCGCATGCGCAGCGGTAGGCGCGAACTTGGGCGGATCAAGCACTATGGCGTCAAAACTCAAGCCATCCTTAATGAACTGACGCAAGCTGGCGTTGACATCCGCATCCATCAATGTGCTGCGCTCAACAGCAAATCCGTTCAGCGCCACATTCGCAGCCGCCCGGTCTATGGCAGGGCCTGAGGAGTCAATCGACGTCACATGCGCAGCACCACCAGCCAGCGCAGCGACGGTAAAGCCACCGGTATAGCAGTAGCAGTTAAGCACGCGCTGAAAATTAAGCCGGCGTGCATATTGGGCAAACTTTTGTCGGCTATCGCGCTGATCTAAATAAAAACCGGTTTTATGGCCTTCGGCGATATCTAAGCTAAGCGTCCAGTCGTGTTCTTTTAGCAGCATGGCAGTGTCGCCCGAGCCGGCCAGCCAGCCAGTCGCTTCAGGCAAGCCTTCCAGACTACGTACGCTGGCGTCTGACCGCTCATAAAGGCGTTGCAAGCCGGTCTGAGCCAGTAGCTCTTGGGTGATAACCGCTTTCCAATATTCACTGCCGCAGCTTGAGAACTGCACCACCAAAGTGTCACCATAACGGTCAACCACCAGCCCCGGCAAGCCATCGGACTCACCATGCACCAACCGCATGCCGTCACTTTGGATATCAAAGCGGCTTCTCGCTGCAATTGCAGCTTGGATACGAGCGGCAAAAAAAGCCGCGTCAATCGTCTCGTTGACATCAAAACTCCAGACCCGAGCGCGGATTTTTGAGCGCGGGCTAAAAGCCGCCCATCCCAAAAACTGACCTTGGTGGCTCTCGACCCGCACGGTCTCGCCGGCGTCAGCCTCGCCAGTGGCGATGGCGCCGTCAAAGATCCAAGGGTGACGCCTCAGCAGTGAGCGTTCTTTACCGGGCAGAAGTTGTATTGATTTCATGCGCGTATTGTCGCGGCTCAAACGAATCCCAAACATTTTCACGTCACTGCCAATATGTTTCTTTTGCTTACAGCTTTTTATACAAATTGTTGATTGTCAGAATCTCAAAGAGACGAGACAATTCGCCTCTTTTAGTAACACTTTATGGACAGCGTTTCTTTGCTTGAATCAACTCATGAAACTAGCGCAACATTTTCATAGCCTTTATCGCCTCAGTAGATTGCGGCACGCCTCACGCGCTTGTCAACACTGGCTAAAAACGATTTTTAGTAGCCTGTTACTTACTATCGCACTACTCACAAGTCAGAACGTCTGGCCACGCAGCATTCTTGATCTAGACACGCAAGCCCAGCCGATTGCACTGAGTGATTGGGGCGATTACTGGGTCAGCACTGACGTTGGGAGAACGCCAGAAAATCTCAGCACCGACGCTGCCGTCTCTTGGCAGCCGAGCAGCAGCACTAAGCTTTACCCACTGAATGAAGACAAAATACTGTGGCTGCGTTTTACCGTACCGCCAGCGCCAGACGCAGAGCGCTGGTATCTGCAAATGCCGAGCACACAAGTCGAAAAAATTACTGTTTTCACACTCAACTCTGTCGGCCTTTGGGAGGCGCAAAGTGCTGGCGACTTGGTAGCCGTCGATAACTGGCCTCTACCCAGCCGTTATCCCATAATGCCGATTACAGTCTCGGCCGAGATACAACATCGCTTTTTGGTACGTATCGAAAACAGTCGGCCAATTATTGCGCCGCTGGAGTTCATCAGCGAAGCCTACCTAAGCCGCACCGAGCAGCGCAATTCGCTGCTACTTGGAATTTTCTTTGGACTGGCTGGACTAGCCGTTGCTATCTCGCTGCTCAGTGCAGTCTCGCTGCGCGACTCAGCTTATGGTGTTTATGCCCTGAGCGTTGCGGTGTCCGGCTTAGCACAGGCCAGACGCACAGGTACAGCAGGGCTTCACCTCTGGCCGAATCAGCCTTGGTGGAATGACGTCTCAACCACTTTACTGCCCACGCTGGAAATGTCAGCTGCACTGCTTTTTATCTCTGTAGTAGTAGCCCTTCCCGAGCGTTCTAGGCGGCTAAACCTATCGCTTGTGCTGATGACCGTCTTAGGCCTATTAATCGCCCTTGCGATGATGAAGATGCCGACCGAGCAGCGCATTGATATCTTTCATGCCTACATTTTTTTGCCACAGCTATTAGGCGCTTATGCGCTGTTCTGGGCCTGGCGACGTGGCGACCGTTTCGCCCCCTGGCTGATACTGGGCTTTACGCCCATGGTGCTGGCCGAAATGAGTCTGCTGGCAAAGAACGCTGGTCTGCTAGAGCCTAGCGGTCTTGTCGTTTACAGCTCGCAAATCGGCCTAGCATTGCAACTACCCATCATCATGGTGGTGCAGATGCTGCGCAGCGCACAGCGGCGCGAAAACATACGCCGCATCAGCGGACTAGACCGAGTTGATCCAGAAACTGGCTTGATTAATGGCTATGTGCTGGTCGAACGCTTAAAGCGCATGATTGGTCGGTCCACCCGCCTCAAGCACTCCAGTGCAGTGCTGTTGATAGACATCGTCAACACAGAGCAGATTTACCGGGAATTTGGTCGTCAAGCCGCAGACGAGTTACCGCTGCGAGTTGCCGAGCGCTTACTTTCGACCGCCCGTGAAATTGACAGTGCAGCACGTCTGTCAACACGGCGATTTGGCATGTTGGTCGAAGGGCCGATTAGCAGCGAAGAAGCGGCCTCACTAAGGCCGCGCATAGTCGCCCGCTGCCTGATGCCCTACAAGGGACTGCAAGAGAACTGCGTCGCCAGCGTTCACATCGCCTATGCATTGGTGCCGCAGCAAGGTTTGGACGCGCAAGTGCTGATGGCGCGATTAGAAGCTCGCCTAGCGGCAGCCCTGCCGAGTGACAAGCGTGCGGTATTTCCGCTTATTGAGGGTCTGCCAGAGCTAAAAAAACCGCGTTGGAAAAAAATAGACTTATCTAACTCAAGCCCGGCGCCAGAGTCCAAAAAATCAGTTGTCTTAGGTGAGGAGTTTGGCGTTAATAGTTTTGGTCAAGCGCGCACCTAAGGCCGTCAAAGCGTCTTAAAACAATCAGTTGTCTTCCGGCTTGGCGAGCGGGTCTTTTCGCTGGCCTAGATTGTTTTGCGTCTCGGGTGCAGTCCGAAGGACTGGCGCGGCAGCTTTAGTAGCCCGCGGATGGGCCGCATCGTAGATTTTCGCCAGATGCTGAAAATCGAGCCGGGTATAGCTTTGAGTCGTGGTGATGCTGGCGTGTCCTAGCAGCTCTTGCACCGCACGCAAGTCCCCGCTGGATTGCAACAAATGGCTGGCAAAAGAGTGACGCAACATATGCGGATGAACCGGTGTTGCCAGCCCCGCCAGTCGCGATCGCTGCTTGAGGCGTACGCGAATATGTTGAGGCGTTAGTCGACCGCCACTGGCGTTGATAAACAAAGCCGCATCAAGCCCAGCCCAACCCGGGCGCAGCGCCAACCAAGACTTGAGCGCCAGCAGCGCGGGTCCGCCCACGGGTACGCTGCGACGCTTCTCGCCCTTGCCCAACACAAAGGCTTGGGCATCATCCAGATCAATCCAGCCACGCGACTTGGCGCTGGCCTGAATATCTAAACCAACCAACTCGCCGATGCGAAAACCACAGCCGTACAACAGCTCGGTAATGCAGCGGTCGCGCGCTTCTAAGAATGGGCTTTGAGAATCTATTTCTAACGGGGCGGCAAAATTAGCCAATTGCACCGCCTCATCCACGCCCAGTGCTTTAGGCAGCGGTCTGGCCGCTCTGGGCGCCCGCACATCCTGCACCGGATTACTCGCAATCATGCCTTCACGGCCTAACCAGCGATAAAAGCCGCGCCAACCCGAGAGAATCAGCGCAATGCCGCGCGCGCTGCGTCCGCCTGAATGCATTTGCCCGACCCAGCGCCGCACATGACTGCCTTGCACCGCCGTCAACTCCAGGCCAGCGAGCAAAACGTAGTTTTCAAGTTTTTCTAAGTCTAGGCAATACAGCTCGACAGTCCGCTGGGCCAGACGTTTTTCTACCCTAACGTGTTCAAGATAGCGCTCGACCAACGCATGACCCTGACCCGGCGGCACCAACACAGCGGCAACAGGGAGAGGGTTAGGAGGCGCGTAACGATTGGGCCGAGGACCTTGCATAGTGAAAGTTAAACGCGCACCGACAACAGGCGGGTTAGCGCGGCGCCGGACAAGTCGCCAATCTGAGCCAAAAAGTCAGTCGCCATTTCGCTATGAAAGCGCGCCACATCTGGTGATGCCAGTACCAACATACCAAAGGCATCAAGGCCAGTGGCAGCGCGCAGCGGAATCAACGCCACCGATTGAGCTAATGCTGGCTCGGGCAGCCAAGCGGCGGCCTCGAAGTCAACATTTAAACCGCAATAAGGCGTACTTAAAGAAGAGGCAAAAGCTCGCGCATCAGCGCTAACCCCAGCATAAAAGTCTTGATCGAGCTGGTCGTCGTTAACACCCCAAACTTTAATGGCCGCCTGCGGAACGTCGAAAACAGATTTAATCTCCGCCACTATCGTGGCCGGCAAATCGTAAGCATGGGCGGTGAGAAGCAAGTGGCGCGTGCAGCTCTGCAGTTTGGCGGCAATCGTGACGTTCTCTTGACCGTTACGAATCATCTCCACCATTTTCGCTTCGAGTGCTTTGATCTTGTCGCGCAGCAACAAGGCTTGACGCTCCTGCAGGCTAATCGCCCGATTGCCGTGGCCACTGGAGAGCTGGACATTGGCAAGCAGCGCGGCATGGCGCTCAAAAAAATCCGGCGTGTTGACCAAAAAGCTGGCAATGTCGTCTTCGGTGATGGCGTTATTAATTGGATTCATGAAGTCATTGTCACTAATTTAAGTAGTTTTGAAAAACTGGCGAATAGTGGCGACTAGTGCCGACTAAAGATCATCCGGCACGTCGATCTCGGACTCGAACACGGTGGTCGCCGGGCCAGTGAGCAGAACTGGCGCATTGGCTTGGCCACTCCACGCCACCGTCAACTCACCGCCGCGCATTTGCACATCGACTTGTGGCTCGAGCAAACCCAAGCGTATACCCGCCACGACAGCGGCGCAGGCGCCTGTGCCACAGGCCAGCGTCTCACCGGCGCCGCGCTCATAAACTCGCAAACGGATCTGGCTAGGCGAGACAATTTGCATATAACCGGCATTCACACGGCGTGCAAAGCGCGGGTGGTTTTCGATCAAGGGTCCGCTGCCGGCCACGGCTGCGCTGTCCACGTCAGCAACCACTTGCACCGCATGCGGATTACCCATTGAAACCAGCGCGACCGCCATGGCAGCCTCAGATTCGCGGCCTTCGAGCGCCAGCGGCCACTGCTCCCACTGGCCCACCAGCATGGGCGACAAGCCACTGCCATCAAACGGCAGCTGCGCCAGCTCGAAGACTGGCGCGCCCATGTTCACCGTCACACGGCCGTCTGGTTGCATACAAGGCTCTATCACGCCGCTTAAAGTCTTTACACGCACTAGTAACTTATTAGTTAACCCTTGCTCGCGTACAAAGCGCACAAAGCAGCGCGCACCATTGCCGCACTGCTCGACCTCACCGCCATCGCAGTTATGAATCACATATTCAAAGTCTATGCCGGGGCTAGGCGAGGGCCGCACCGACAATATTTGGTCAGCACCGACACCAAAGTGTCTATCAGCTAGAAAGCGATATTGAGCGCTGGACAAGCCATATTGACCACGAGTTTCGTCGAGCATGACAAAGTCATTGCCGGCACCTTGCATTTTTGTAAACTTGATTCGCATAAACCTATTATCCCGCCCGGATAGCGCTACTCTAGCTAGCTTGGTACAACAACTAACCCGAGGCTTGAAAAATATGCGTATTCCTGACTGGACTCCCGCGCTCAAAGAACAACCCAAAGAACTGGTTAACGCCATCTTGGCTAGGCGCGGCGGCGAGCTAATTAACCTAGACCGCGCTTTGCTGTGGAGCGAACCCTTGGCACGCGGCTGGAACGTTTATCTCAAAGCCGTACGCAGCGAACTGCCCACTAGCCCCAAGCTGCGCGAACTCGGAATTTGCACAGTCGCCTTGCTGACCGGCGCGCATTACGAATACAAACACCACGCACCAGACTTTTTAACCGCTGGCGGCACGCAGCTAGAGCTTGACGAGCTAGGCGCTGTGCTGGGCCGCTCACCGCGCAATGTAACGGTCAGCAGTTTAGGTGAAGTTGAAAAACTAGTGGTTGAATATGCAGCGCAAATGACGCTAGACGTAAAGGTCAGTGACGCGGTTTTCGAGGCGCTTAGGCAGCACTTTGACACCACGCAAATCGTCGAGCTCACCAGTGCAATTGCCACTTACAACATGGTGGCGCGCTTTTTAGTGGCTTTGGGCGTGACACCCGAGCAGTAAAAAAAAAGCAGGCTGCAAAGCCTGCTTCTTTTACTAAGTTGTTAATCGGCTTTGATGTTGTTGTCCTTGACGACTTTGGCCCAAACATCAATTTGCTTATTGATAAACAGCTGCGCTGAATCTGAGGAACCACCCACAATGCCAATACCTTGGGCGGTAAGTTTTTTGGCAATCTCAGGATTTTTTAAAATTTTATTGATCTCTGTGTTCATGCGCTGCATGACAGCCGGCGGTGTTTTGGCGGGCGCTAACACGGCCCACCAAGCGGGCGCATCAAAGCCAGCAAAACCGCTCTCGGCGACAGTCGGCACATTCGGCAAATCCGGCGAGCGCTTGCTAGTGGTGACCGCCAGCGGCCGCAAGCGACCACTGTCAATATGCGGCTTAGTCAAGAACACCGAACCGATAGACAGCGGCACATGGCCGGCAATCGCATCCGTCATCAACGGGCCACCGCCTTTGTAAGGCACATGCTGCCAATCTAAGGCGGCGCTTTTCCCCAGCAATTCCATGGCCAGATGACCCAAGCTGCCCGAACCAATACTGCCGTAGCTGACATTCTTTTTAGCCTTGGCCGCGGCCAACACATCGGCAAAAGTCTTGTACTCAGAACCGACAGCAGTGGCCAACACCATGGCGCCCGTACCCACCAAAGTAATCGGCACCAAGTCTTTGCGCGTGTCGTAAGGCAAATTGGGCAACAAACTAGGATTTACACCGTGGGTATCAAACACCACGGCAAAGGTGTAGCCATCGGCTGGCGACGCCGCCACTGCGGCCGTACCGATTGAGCCAGCCGCACCACCGCGGTTCTCAACAATCACCGCTTGGCCCAACGCCAAGGCCAAGGGCTGGGACAAAATCCGCGCCACTTGATCGACCGAGCCACCTGGCGGGAACACAGCGATCAGCCGTATCGGCCCCTTGGTTGGCCAGGCTGGACCGCTTTGGGCGGTCGCAAAAGTAGTTAAAGACAATGCAAATAAAGCCAACAATCCGCGTCGTAAATTCAGCATCCCAGTCTCCATGATGTAATTGTTTAATGGTTAGAAATACTCAATTACTTTACCCCCAGCGTGAACCCGCCGCATTGCGCCCGGCAGCCACCGTTTTACTGTTGCGCGACAGCGAACAAGGCTTACAAGTATTGATGACCCGGCGCTCTGCCACGGCCAGCTTTGTGCCCAACGCCTTTGTCTTTCCCGGCGGTGGGATAGACCCCGCCGACGCGCTGGCGCACAGTCAATCCACGCGCCGCGCCAGCCAAAGCGATCTTCGCCTGACCCAAGCGATTGCAGCCATCCGGGAAAGCTTTGAAGAGTTAGGTGTACTGCTGGCGCACCGCCCAGACGGCAGTCACGCCAGTAGCGCAGACATCGCCGCCATGGACCGCAAAGCGCCGTTTGCTGAACAATGCAGTCAGCGCGGCCTGACACTGGCCGGGCAAGATGTGTTTGTGCTGGCCCACTGGGTCACCAACTTAGATAACCCCCGCCGCTTTGATGTGCCGTTTTTAGTCGCCCGCATGCCAGAAGGACAAGAGCCGGTTGCCGACGAATCCGAGCAGTTCGAGCCCGTCTGGGTCAGCGCTAGCCAAGCCCTGACTAGACATGCAGCCGGCAGCTTCATGATGATTTTTCCGACGCTGCGCACACTCGAATGGTTACAGACCTACAGCACAGTCGATCAGGTATTAGCCGCTTGCGCCAGCGAGCAGCCGCTCTGGAATTCATGCCCACGCGGCGGCTGGCTAAAAGGCCAGCAAGAGCGCTTTATGGAGCACGACAGTGCTTACGGCGAATTAATGCTGACCTGCCCCGATGGCCAAATGTTGCATACGCTGGACTGGCAGAGCCAGCAAGCCGTGCCGCTGCTCAAAAACCTAATGCGCCTGACAGCGCCCAACCCCGGCTTTATGACCGGGCCGGGCACCAACAGTTATTTGGTGGGAGACAGCAGCACCGGCTTTATCGCGATTGACCCGGGTCCTGCCGACATGGATCACTTGCAGCGCCTGTATGCGGCAGCCGGCGGCGATATTCGCATGATTATCTGCACCCACTCTCACCCCGACCACTCGCCCGGTGCGCGGCCGCTGCAAGCACTGGCTCAAGCAAAAAGCCAAACACCGGTGCCGATATTAGGATTGCCGTCAACCGACACGGCGCGCGCCGACAGCCAGTTCACGCCGGATCGAACACTAGCAGACGCCGAAATACTGACGCTGTGCGGTCCCAAAAACACAGACCCGTTTTGCCACAGCCTGCAAGTGATCTACACCCCCGGCCACGCGGCCAACCATTTATGCCTGCTGCTGCTAGAAGATGGCTTGCTGTTTAGCGGCGACCACATTCTTAACGGCAGCACCACGGTGATTAATCCGCCAGACGGTGAAATGAATGCCTATCTGGATTCGCTGGATCGCTTGGGTGCAGCCTGCGAGCAACACCGCATTGAATTCATACTGCCAGCACACGGCCACGTGCTGGCCGAAGCGACAAAAGTCATCGCAAAACTCAAAGCGCACCGCCTTCAACGCGAGGCCAAAATCCTCGCAGTAATGCAAGCTCAGCCCGAGGGATCACTGGACGACTGGGTAGCGCTGGCTTATGACGATGTGCCCGAGCGCATCTGGCCAGTGGCTAAGCGTTCTCTGCAAGCACATGTGGACCGGATAAACGGTTTATACTTTTTAGAGACAAAAAAGGCCTGTCAAACCTGATATGCCTGAAAAAAGTCTGCGATTAGCACTTCAGCGCTACATACCGCAGTCACTCGATAAGCGCCAAACGAACGCGGCCCCTGCGTTTTTTTTCTGCCAACCTGTCTATTGCCCTTCCCCCCTTTTTTTCAAGGCCTACATGTCAACACTTTCCACACGCCACTTTCTCAACACGTCTTCCCGTCTGGGTTTGGGTTTGGTTCTGGGCCTGATGCTTGGCGCCTGCGGCAAAACCGAAGCGCCGGTGGCAGCAAGTGTCACCGCGCCAGTAGAAAGCCGGGTCTATGTGGTTGGTACAGATGCAGCTTACGCACCGTTTGAGTCACAAAACGCCAGCGGCGAAATTGTTGGCTTTGACATAGATGTGGTCAAGGCTGTGGCCGCTAAGGCTGGGATTCAGGTACGTTTTGTCAACACACCTTGGGAAGGCATATTTAACGCATTAAACCAAGGCGACCGCGACTTACTGGTTTCTGCCGTCACCATCACCACAGAGCGACGCGAAAGCATGGACTTTTCAGCCCCCTACTTTGATGCACGCCAATTGATCGCCATACGCGGCGCAACTGAAATCAGCAAATTCACAGACCTTAAAACCCTCAAAGTTGGCGTTCAAAACGGCACTACCGGCGACGAAGCCATCAGCAAGCTGCAAGGAAAAACCAGTACCAACATCAAGCGTTTTGAATCCACACCACTGGCGCTAAAAGAGCTAGAAGCTGGCGGCGTAGACGCCGTCGTGGCCGACAACGGCGTAGTGGTTCACTACGTCAACAACAACGCAGGCGCGAAATTTCGCACCGTGGCCGACAACAGCTTTGCCGCTGAGCAATACGGTATTGCGGTCAAAAAAGGCAATACCGAATTGCTAGCAAAACTGAACCAAGGTCTGGCCGGCATTAAGGCCGACGGCAGCTACGCAAAAATCTACACCAGCTATTTCGGCGCAGAAACAGTTGCACCGGCAGCAGCCGCGTCGGCAGCGGCCTCAGCAGCCAAGTAAGCTAGAAAATTTATGGATTTGCGCTGGGATATTCTGGTCGATTACATGCCGCTGTTCGTCAGTGGCCTGTTCATGACACTCAAGTTGGCCTTGGTTTCCATCAGCGCGGGTCTGGTGTTGGGAATCTTTTTTGGACTGGTTAGCAGCTCACGCGAAGCGCCCAAGCCGCGCCATTTGGCTTGGCAAATTGGCCTGCGCTTGCTGCGCGCACTGACCACTCTATACGTTACATTTTTTCGCGGCACACCACTGTTTGTGCAGATACTGCTGGTGCACTTTGCGCTCATGCCACTGCTGGTTCATCCGGACACCGGGCTACTGCTCAGCGGCGAAGCGGCACGAGAGTTTCGCCAAAACAATGGTGCTTTCTTCTCAGGCGCATTGGCTTTGACACTCAACGCCGGCGCTTACATCTCAGAAATATTTCGCGCCGGTATTCAAAGCATTCACAACGGCCAGACCCAAGCCGCTTACAGCGTGGGACTGACGCATGTGCAAGCCATGCGGCATGTAGTTTTACCGCAAGCCTTCAGGCGCATGGTGCCGGCCTTGGTTAACGAAGGCGTGACTTTAATTAAGGATTCGTCTTTGGTGTCAGCCATCGGACTGGCCGAGCTGGCGCTGGCGGCACGCACAGTAGCCGGCGCTTATTCGCGTTACTGGGAGCCTTATCTGGCCATCTCGGTGGTGTATTTGGTGCTTACCCTGTCACTGACCGTGCTGGCAAGTCGGTTTGAAACGCCTAGCCATTTGCGTGGGCGCTAGTTCTGCAAGGCACGGAACAAGGCACGGATATAACCGTGCTTGCAAGTGCGTCCATGACGAATTGGAGTGCTAAGCCAAGCACTCCAAGCCGGTTTGAAATAAGTGTGAAGCTCGCCGATAAGCCGGATTCTGTGCGCCAAGCTGTTCGTGTAACAAGTTACAAAAACAGCCCGGTGTGACCGCCATTAATCTGGGCCGGGGGTCGCCCACCCGGCTCGGTGCTACCTACCCGCCAGCGATTCTTGCGGACCACAAAATGCATTGCTGCGCGCTGGCCTACTTGGTATTGCTGCGCATAGAGATTGCCCGTTTCACCCGACCCTGGGTTGCCCCGGGGCCGACTCGTCTCTGTTGCTCTAATCCTCACCTCACGGTGGAGAGGGGTTACCTCCTATGCTGTCCTATGCAGTCCGGACGTTCCTCCAGTGCGGTCTTTCGACCCGTTACCCCGGTTTCCCGAAGTCTCGGCCTTGCGGCTAGCACCAGCGGCGGTCTGGCGTGCTTCACAGGTCAGGATTATCCGCGCTTTTTGAGCCCTTTCTGAGCCGAATACCAAGACACTTACAAACCTCGCCAAGCGAGGCGCGCAAACCGGGTGATCAGACGGCTTAAAATACACGCTCGATCCGAAAAACAGATCCACGAAAGTTCCTCGCCAATGATTCGCATAAACGAGCTCAAGCTCTCTTTAGACCACGGGCCTGACGCCCTGCCCCAGCTAATTGCCCAGACCCTGGCTTTAGACCCAACAGACATTTTTAGCCACACCATCTACAAGCGCAGCTACGACGCGCGTAAGCAAAACTTGCTACTGGTCTACATCGCCGATGTATGCCTAGCCTCTAACGAGCGCCAAGCCCAACTACTGCAGCAGTTTGAAGGCCACCCCCACATCCGCATCACGCCCGACCAAGACTACTACCCGGTCGCCCAACTCAACGCCGCCCCAGCGCTGCGACCCGTCGTTGTTGGCTTTGGTCCTTGCGGTATTTTTGCAGCGCTGCTGCTGGCACAAATGGGCTTTTGTCCTATCGTGCTGGAGCGCGGCAAAAAAGTGCGCGAACGCACCAAGGACACTTGGGGGCTGTGGCGCAAAAATATTTTGCATCCCGAATCCAACGTGCAGTTTGGCGAAGGCGGCGCCGGCACTTTTTCTGACGGCAAGCTCTGGAGCCAGATCAAAGACCCGCGCCATCTAGGCCGCAAGGTGATGCACGAATTCGTCAAAGCTGGCGCGCCGGCCGAAATTTTATTGGTCAGCAAACCCCATATAGGCACTTTCAAACTGGTCAAAGTTGTGGAGCATATGCGCGAACAAATCATCGCGCTAGGCGGCGAGGTGCGTTTTGAACAACGCGTCAGCGATGTACAAATTGAAGCCGGCCAAATTCGCGGCCTGACAGTACAAAACCTAGCCGACAACAGCAGCTACGACTTGCGCGCCGACCATGTCGTGCTAGCCCTTGGCCACAGCTCACGCGACACCGTTGCCATGCTGCATGCGCGCGGCGTGTTCATGGAGGCCAAGCCCTTCTCGATAGGTTTTCGCATAGAGCACCCACAAGGCCTGATAGACAGCGCACGGCTCGGTCAGCATGCCGGCCATCCACTGCTAGGCGCTGCCGACTACAAGTTGGTTCACCATGCTGACAACGGCCGCTCGGTCTACAGCTTTTGCATGTGCCCAGGCGGCACAGTGGTGGCAGCAACATCTGAGCCCAACCGCGTGGTGACCAACGGCATGAGTCAGTATTCACGCAATGAGCGCAACGCCAATGCCGGCATAGTCGTGGGCATCACACCAGCGGACTATCCCGGCGGGCCACTGGCGGGTATTGAGTTTCAACGCCAACTCGAATCCCACGCCTTTGTGCTGGGCGGCAGCAATTACGCAGCGCCTGCGCAATTGGTGGGTGACTTTATCAACCGTCGGCCCTCGACCGAATTAGGCAGTGTCGAGCCGTCTTATAAACCCGGCGTCAAGCTGACCGATTTATCCAGCGCCCTACCAAGCTACGCGATACAAGCCATGCGCGAGGCGCTGCCGGTATTTGGCAAAAAAATTCGCGGCTTTGACATGCATGACGCGGTGTTAACCGGTGTCGAAACGCGCACCTCTTCACCGCTAAAAATTACCCGTGGCGAGAATTTTCAAAGCCTAAACGTCATCGGTCTATACCCGGCTGGCGAAGGCGCATCCTACGCGGGCGGCATACTCTCAGCCGGCGTAGACGGTATAGAAGTGGCCGAAGCCGTGGCCCGCAGCATCACTCACACAAAGGCAGTCGCATGAACGATTCAATGCATTTTTACCAGCCAGCACAAGGCCATGGTCTGCCGCACGATCCGTTTAACGCCATCGTCGGACCACGCCCGATTGGCTGGATCTCAACCCAAAATGCGCAAGGCCAACTCAACTTAGCGCCATATAGTTTTTTCAACGCCTTTAACTACACCCCGCCCATCATTGGTTTTTGCAGCGTTGGCGCAAAAGACAGTCTGCGCAATGTTCAAGAAACCGGAGAATTCGTCTGGAATTTGGTCACCGTGCCGCTAGCCGAGAAAATGAACCTATCTTGCGCAGCAGTGCCGCCAGAAATTAACGAATTTGAACTAGCCGGCCTTGAAACCGCCGCCTCAATCTGCGTCAAACCACCCAGAGTCGCTCTCAGCCAAGTCGCTTTCGAGTGCCGCGTGAGCCAAATCGTGCAACTCCAAAGTGCCAACGGCCTAGCCGTACCAAGCTGGCTGGTGCTGGGCGAAGTCGTTGGCGTGCACATACAGCGTGCGTTACTAAAAAATGGCGTCTACGATACGGCCTCGGCGCAACATGTGCTGCGCGGCGGCGGTCCAGGAGACTACTTTACCGTCACACCAGAAAATTTATTCACCATGCTCAGGCCGCGATAATAGCGGCAGGTTTTTTTCAGCCCGGACAACTTCACTTCGATAGAGACGATGACAGACACTACTCAAGACAACCGTACAACCCACGTAACGGGCGACAAAAGCAGCGCTGAAAACACCATGCACGCGGTCAATCCAGCGGCGCAACCGGCGTCAGAACAGCAAGAACAAAGCCAAGAGCCGCAGCACAGCGACCAAGTCAGCGAGCCTGGGCAGCAGCCATCGCGCGGCCGCGGTCGCCGCCGACCCAACAGTGGTGGCGGACGAAATGATGATCAAAGCCGTGCTCAAAACAATAATCAAGCGGCCGGTCAGCGCCAGCCGCCAGCCGCAGCGCGCCAGCCGCATGCGCTCAAGCGCCAGGCCAGCCCTGCACTTGAGCGCTTGTTTGAACTCTATCCAGGATTATTTGGCGCGCAATTCTTGCCGCTCAAACTGGGTGTTTACCAAGAATTGCTGGCACGCCATCCTGACGACTTCAAGCGCGATGAACTAAAACTCGCCATGGGCCAGCATGCGCGCTCAACGCGATATCTCGAATGCGTAGCCGATGGCCATCCACGTCACGACCTAGACGGCCAGCCAGTCGAAGCCGTCTCACCCGAGCATGTGCATCACGCCATCATCGAGTTATTCCGGCGCCGTCAAGCGCGCTCCCGCGAGGACTTAAAACCAAAGCTCACGCTGCGTTTAATCCACGCGATAGAAGCATCCGGTCTAAGTCGGGAAGACTATATGGACCGCGTCAGAGTTCAGAACGAGAGCCAAAACGCACTGCTCGACGATGCTTTTGCAGAACTTCGCATGCAAGCGGCTCGCCGCGAAGCGCTGGTACGCACCTTCGAAGCCAGTGGTCACAGCGTGGCTGAATTTGCCTCTATGTACGGCATGAACCCGGCCGAAGTCAGCCGCGTTCTGGCAATGATGCAGCCAGCGCCAATTGCTGCGGAATCAATAGCGGTAGCCAAGCCAACGACACAAGCAGCGGCCGAACCAACAGCACAATCAGCTGAGCCAGATCTGGACAAATAAAGTCAGCGTTAAAGCGCAGGCCAGCACAGCCTGATACTTTGACAAAAGCCCCGCCATGCGGGGCTTTTTTTTTGCTCGCTTGACGCGACTGATTCAACGCAAACAAAGCCTGAAACTCTGAAGGTGAGAGAGAACTGCGCTCGATTATCAGCACACGTCTTCAAATTTTGAACGGATGCGTTAGGGAATATCCCGATGCAAGCAAGCTTTCAATTGGCCCACAATAAGTTGTATGACAAATTATCGTTCTGATCGATTACAAGCATTACAAACTGAGGAAGCCTCTTATGAAATTGAATAAATTAGCTGTCGGCCTGTTTTTTGCCATGGGTTTAGCCGGCGCTGCGTCTGCTCAGACCATCATGAAGATCAATATTTCTATCGCTCAGAACTCGCACCAAGGTATTGCGATTGATACTTTTGCGAAAGAAGTTGCTGCAAAAACTAATGGCCGTTACAAAATTGAGACTTTCTATAACGCCTCACTAGGCAGCGAGCGCGAATCGATTGAGTCAGTACAACTAGGCACGCAGGCCCTGACCTTCACCTCATCTGGCCCAGTGCCGAACTTCGTGCCCGAAACCAAGATTTTAGATATTCCGTTTTTGTTTCGCGACAAAGCACATGCCCGCGCGGTGCTCGATGGCCCTATCGGTCAAGACCTGTTGGCCAAGTTCGACTCCAAGGGTTTCAAAGCCTTGGCTTGGGGCGAAAACGGCATGCGCAATATGACCAACAGCAAGCACACTGTGAATGGTCCGGATGATCTCAAAGGCCTGAAACTTCGCACCATGGAAAATCCAGTGCACGTGGCAGCCTACAAAGGCTTGGGCATTGTCACAACACCTATGGCCATGGCCGAAGTATTCACTGCCTTGCAGCAAGGCACGGTTGATGGTCAGGAAAATCCACTGTCAGTCATCATGGCGGCAAAACTTGACCAAGTACAAAAATTCGTCTCCCTCACTGGCCACGTTTATTCGCCCGCCATCTTTTTGATGAATAAGCAAATGTTCGACAAGATGCCCACCGCTGATCAAAAAGTGTTTGTGGAAGCGGCCAAAGTTTCCGTCGTCGCCAATCGGGCCCGGGTTGATGCAGATGACGCCATGGGCGTGACTTACCTGCGCGGCAAAGGCGTTGAAGTGACAGAGAACATAGACAAGTCTAAGTTCGTGGCCAAGTTGGCACCTGTGTATGCTGATTTTGAGAAGCAATTCGGCAAAGCCAACATGGACAAAATCCGCAACTACAAGTAATTCCTGTTGTTTTAGCAGCCCTTAACACCCGAAGCTTTAAAGCTTTCGGGTGTTTCTTTTTGTCAATCACTTTTTTCAGGCCATGACTGCGATGAAAGAAAATTTTCTCCGCTTAGAACGCTGGACCAGCCAGATTGCCTTGCTCATCGCTTGCGCAATGATGATGGTGGCGGCGTGTTTGGGCATGCTGCAAATCATCACCCGATTTGTTCTTGAAATGCCTATCGATTGGACTGAGGTCTTGACCCGTTTTAGCCTGATCTGGATGGTCTTTATGGCTGTCCCAATCGCCTTTCGCCAAGGCGCCATGGTCTCGGTAGATGTGCTTTACCGCTGGAGTCCGCCGCGCATGCGTCGTTTCCTAGAGTGGGTCGTGTGCTTGGCAGCTGCTGCTTTGATGTGCGTCATCGTCTGGTGGGGCTGGGACTATGCCTTGCGCGGCCGCGTGCAGACTATGGCGGGGCTGGAAAGTATTTCCATGTTTTGGGCCTACTTAGCCATGCCAGTCGGCGGCATATTTAGCTTGATCAGCATCTTTGCCAACCTGCTGGACCCCCAGCGCCTTGAATTGGAGACCGCGATATGAGCGCTGTGATGTTAAGCACCATGATGCTGTGCTTTGCCCTGACTGTTTCAGTCGCCGTCTCCATAGGACTGGCTTCGATTGTGGGCATTCAAATCGAAAATATAAATATGTTGATCTCGGTCAAGGAGATGTTTAATGCGATAAACAAATTCCCACTGGCCGCAATTCCGTTCTTCATACTGGCCGGCAACATCATGGAGTCGGGTGGCATTTCTCGCCGTTTGGTGGAGTTTGCCAAGTCTTTGGTCGGCGGTGTTCAGGGTGGTCTACCCATGACTTGCGTGTTGACTTGCATGATTTTTGCATCCGTCTCAGGCTCCTCAGTGGCGACCACATTTGCGATTGGCGCCATCTTGATTCCGGCGCTGATTAAACATGGCTACCCAGTGACTTGGGCGGCATCGCTGCAGGCAACCAGTGCTGAGCTAGGCGTGATCATTCCCCCATCGATTCCGCTGATTTTGTACGGCGTGAGCGCTGAAGTGTCTATCGGCGAGTTGTTTGTCGCCGGTATTGGACCGGGCATTTTGATCAGTTGCGCCCTGATGCTGTTTGTCTGGATTTATTGCCGCATCAAAGGCTGGGGTAAGACCGATGGTGATGGTCGTCTTTCCGTGGGCCAAGCCACTTGGAAAGCCGGTTGGGCGCTGCTCATGCCAGTGATTATTTTGGGTGGCATTTACGGCGGTGTATTCACCCCGACTGAAGCGGCAGCGGTAGCGGTGTTTTATTCTTTGGTCGTTGGTATTGTGATTTACCGCGAAATCAAGCTCCCTGATCTGTACCGCATTCTGCGTAAATCGGTCATCTCATCAGCCGTGATCATGTTCATCATTGCAAATGCAGGCTTATTTGCGTTTTTGATCACCCGCGCTGGCGTGCCAGAAGCCATTGGTCTGTGGCTGCAAGATGTTTTGCAATCGCCGTTTTACTTTTTGATCGGTGTTAATGCGACGCTATTTTTGATTGGTATGTTCATAGAAACCGGTGCGGCGATTATTGTGTTGGCACCCATTCTTGCACCGGTAGCCATGCACTTTGGGATTGATCCTGTGCACTTTGGCATGATCATGGTGGTCAACCTTGCACTGGGCATGATCACGCCGCCGTTTGGTGTGAATCTATTTGCGGCCTGTACGGTGGCAAAGATATCGTTAGACCGAATGATCAAGGACTTAATCCCATTTGTGCTGGTGATAATAGTTTGCCTAATGATCATCTCCTATGTGCCCATCATCTCTCTGGGACTGCGCGATCTGGTTTATGCCAAATAGCGATGGATCGCAGCGCTTTATGAGTCTTAGCACTCATTTTTAGCGCCCACAAAAAAGCCGCTGCAAAAACTGCAGCGGCTTTTTTTATGTTTTATTGACGGGATTAAACTTGGCCGGGCTGAGCGTTTTGCAAAGCAGCAATACGCTCTTCAATCGGTGGATGGGTAGAAAACAATTTACCAATACCGCCAGCAATGCCCATGGCTTGAATGGTTTTAGGCAACTCGCCGGGCACCATGCCGCCCAAACGGGCTAACGCATTAACCATCGGTTGTTTGCGACCTAGTAGGCGCACCGAGCCTGCATCGGCGCGGAATTCGCGCTGGCGTGAAAACCACGCCACCACTATCGCGGCAGCAAAACCCAAGGCAATGTCCAGCACTATGGTGCTGATGTAGTAAGCCATGCCGGGGCCGGAATTGTTGTCGCTACCTCTGCGGAAAAAGCTGTCAACCGCGTAAGCAATCACGCGGCTGAGAAACACCACAAAGGTGTTCATGACGCCTTGTATCAAAGCCATGGTGACCATATCGCCGTTAGCAATATGGGCGATTTCGTGACCAATGACGGCCTCGATTTCGTCGCGCGTCATGCCTTGCAGCAAACCGGTAGACACGGCAACCAAGGCTGAGTTCTTGAAAGCGCCGGTGGCAAAGGCATTTGGATCACCCTCAAAAATACCGACTTCAGGCATGCCAATATTCGCAGCGACAGAGAGCTTACGTACGGTCTCGACAATCCAAGCCTCGTCAGCGTTTTGGGCTTCTTTGATGATGTGCACACCGGCGCTCCATTTAGCAATCGGTTTGCTGATCAAAAGCGAGATGATCGCGCCGCCAAAACCTATGACTAAAGCAAAGCCCAGCAGCATGCCCAAATTAAGGCCGTTAGGCGTTAGAAAACGGTTGACGCCCAGCAAGCTAGCGACAACACCCAGCACCAGCACCACTGCAAGGTTGGTCATCACAAACAATAAAATGCGTTTCATATTTTTTCCAGTTGGGGGATCAGTTAGCAAAGTGTATGGAAGACAGCCGATGGCCGCTAACAAAAAAATTCTCGATGATTAGGTATGGCCTTAGTGCTCAGATTCAAGACAAAAAATTGAAAGCTTTTTGACAGTATTCAAATATTCGGACTTTATCGTTCAATCAGCAGGCAATTTGCAAGCAATGGCTGGGCGAACTATTAAGTCACAGCTTTAGGCCTGTCGATTTATCGTCGCGGCCGAAAAACCAGAGCATCTTCGTAAAAGGAAAAGTCAGCATTGTCCTGCCACCAAAGTGGCACGCCTAGCACCGGCAGCGGCAAAAAAGGTTTGCTTTTGAGCTGCTCAGCACTCAGCGACTCCGCCACGCATTTATCCCACTCAGACACATCGCCCAACGCCAGCGGCAACCGGTAGACATGGGCAGTCATCGCCTTGCGCGGAATGACTAGTTTTTCTAGCAAGGCGTGACCAAACAGCACCAATTTAGCCTGCGCCCAAAGCGGTCGCAGATCAACGAACAAGCGCTGCCAGTCACGCGCTTCAAGCGCGTCCCACAGCGGCGCTGGCGCGCTTAGAAAAGCCGCGTTTTCATCTAACACTGTCAATGCATCACGCACCGGACCGCGCAGATTTTGCACGCCAGAGGCAGCTATTTCTGCGGCTTGGAGTTGGTTGAGTTTTTTCTTCGTTTGAGGAAATGCTAGCCAGCAAAGCCCGTTGAAAAAATCATGCAAATTCTCACGCGTCGGCACAGTGCCAGTGGCAAAAATAAACTGCTCATAGGCCTGGCCTTGGGGCAACGCAGTCTGCGGAACAAAGTGCACTGGCGCAGAGCCGACCTGATTTAAAAAGTCGGCAACACTCGCACAATGTCCAGCTTGGCTAGGATTAAAACCAGCCAGATGGTCAAGCCAAGGCCGCTGCCAGTCTATGCAATCTGTGACGGTGTTGATGGAGCTGGCAAAAGAATCAGATGTTAAAGCCGGTGCCGAAGTCGAAATCGCCGACATGCCGCGCAGACTCACACCAACCGCCAGCCCAAACTCTCACCTGAGCGCAGTGGTTTAAGTTCTGCCTCGCCCAGCGCAAAGCTGGTAGGCGGCAACCAATTTTCTCGGCGCAATGTAATGCTGCCAAGATTGCGCGGCAAGCCGTAAAAGTCGGCACCGTTAAAGCTTGCGAAAGCCTCTAATTGGTCAAGCGCACCCGCTGCATCAAATGCTTCGGCATATAGCTCCATGGCCGCATGCGCGGTATAGCAACCGGCGCAGCCTGTCGCATGTTCTTTGAGGTGAGCCGGGTGCGGCGCGCTGTCGGTGCCGAGGAAAAAGCGGGCGTTATCACGCGTTGCTGCATCCACCAACGCTAGCCTGTGCTTTTCACGTTTGAGCACCGGCAGGCAGTAATAGTGAGGGCGTATGCCGCCAGTAAAAATCGCGTTGCGGTTGTAGAGCAAGTGGTGCGCGGTAATGCTGGCCGCTGTATAAATGCCGGCGTCGCGCACATATTGCGCGGCCTCTAACGTAGTGATGTGCTCAAAGACAATTTTGAGTTCGGGAAAATCGCGCCGCAGCGGAATTAACTGCTGGTCAATAAAAACCGCCTCGCGGTCAAATAAATCGATCTCGGGCGAGGTCACTTCGCCGTGCAGTAGCAGCAGCAAGCCGTGGCGCTGCATGGCCTCCAAGGTCTTATAAGTTTTACGTAAATCCGTCACACCGGCGTCGCTATTGGTGGTCGCGCCTGCTGGGTAAAGCTTTAGGGCGACAACGCCGGCATCCTTGGCGCGCGCGATTTCATCAGGCGGCAGATTGTCGGTCAGATATAGCGTCATCAGCGGCTCAAAAGACACACCTTCAGGCACTGCAGCCTGTATCCGTGCTTTGTAAGCCAAGGCCTGCGCAGCGGTGGTGACCGGTGGGCGCAAATTCGGCATGATGATGGCGCGACCGAATTGCGCCGCCGTATGCGGCACAACAGTCTTGAGTGCCTCCCCGTCGCGCACATGTAAGTGCCAGTCGTCGGGGCGGGTGATGGTGAGTTGCTGGGGGGTTGTGGTTGGCATGCGCGGATTGTCGCATTGGCTAGCCCTGAAATCTAAAACCACAAACTCAATATCAGGGAAATGATCAGCCGCCCAACTAGGTTTGTAGACTAAGCGGTTTGAACTTTATGGCAACTGAGAACGGCGCCAACGTGAGGCTTGGCCCAGCGCCAGTCAGCACAAAAAATCAATGCGAGAGTATTTTGTTCAAAAACTCTTTTGTCCGGGCTTGGCGATTTTCAGGATGACTGAAGAACTCCTCGGTTGAGCAGTCTTCCAAAATTTTGCCGCCTACGTCCATAAAGATCACTCGGCTGCCGACTTTTTTCGCAAAACCCATTTCGTGCGTCACCACCATCATGGTCATGCCGTCCTGTGCCAAACTGGTCATGCAGTCGAGTACTTCGCCGACCATTTCAGGATCGAGCGCAGAAGTTGGCTCGTCGAACAACATAGCAATCGGGTCCATGCTGAGCGCACGCGCAATCGCAACACGTTGCTGTTGACCGCCCGAGAGTTGACCAGGAAACTTGTCTTTGTGCGCCATCAAACCGACGCGGTCTAGGTACTTCAGGCCATGGGTACGGGCTTCATCTTTATTGCGACCCAAGACCCGGAGCTGAGCCAGCGTCAGGTTTTCAGTCACGCTCAAATGCGGAAACAGTTCGAAATTTTGAAACACCATGCCGACGCGGCTGCGCAGCTTGGGCAAATCGGTTTTGGGATCATGCACGGCTTGACCGTCGACAAATATCTCGCCTTTTTGAAACGGTTCGAGTGCATTAATGGTTTTAATCAGCGTTGACTTGCCCGAGCCAGAAGGGCCGCAAACCACCACCACTTCACCTTTTTTAATACTCGTGGTGCAGCCATTGAGAACCTGCACATCGCCGTACCATTTGGACACTTGCTTCATTTCAATCATCGTATTCTCCAGTGTACTTTTCGTCTGTATTGCTTGTTTATGGCTTGTCTATGAGAGAGCTTCAAACTAGCTCAGCGGATGATGGCAATTTTGTTTTGCAGGCGTTTAACCGCCCAAGACAAACTAAAACACATCACAAAATAAACCACAGCAGCGAGCAGGTAAGCCTCTTCGGGGCGGCCGTAAATCTTGCCTGCGGTGCTAAAACCCTTGAGCATGTCGTAAGCACCGATGGCATAAACCAAGGAGGTGTCTTGAAACAAAATGATGGTTTGCGTGAGCAAAATCGGCACCATGTTGCGAAACGCCTGCGGCAAAATCACCAGCCGCATGTTCTGCGCGTAAGTCATACCTAGCGCGCGACCAGCGTTGACTTGACCACCCGAAATGGACTGAATACCGGCGCGCATGATCTCACTGAAATACGCCGCCTCAAAAGCGATAAAGGTGACGATGGCCGAGATCTCTGCGCGGTGATTGCTGCCGCCAGGAATGATGTTGTAAAAGCCTGCTGGCACCAAAAGAAAAAACCACAAAATCACCATCACCAGCGGCACCGAACGCATACCGTTGACGTAGATAGTCGCCGGCACGGTCAAGAAGGCCTTGCCTGACAGACGCATCAAGGCCAGTAAAGTGCCCAGCACTATGCCGCCAATCGTGGCGATCACGGTCAGCTGTAGGCTGAAGTAAAAACCTTGGAGAACAAACTTCGAGATGATTTCCCAGCTTAAAAAACTCAGGTCTAGTCCGAACATATCAATGTCCTCCGCCGTTAGAGCCAGCCACTACGTAGCCGGGTATGCGCAGGCTTTTCTCGACCAATGCCATGATGCGATTGACGGCAAAAGCAGACACGGCATAGAGAGCTGTCACAGCGATATAAATTTCTATGCCGCGCGAGGTTTCTTCTTGCGCTTGCATGGCAAACATAGTGAGCTCGGCAATCGAGACCGCAAAAGCCACGGAAGAGTTTTTCAGTAAGTTCATGGATTCGCTAGTGAGCGGCGGCATGATGATGCGCAGCGCCATGGGCAGCAGCACATAGCGATAAGTCTGCGCCGTCGTCAAACCCAGCGCCATACCGGCCATGCGTTGACCACGCGGCAAAGACTGCACGCCAGCTCTGACCTGCTCGGCAATCCGCGCAGAGGTGAAAAAACCGAGCGCAAAAACCACCAAGACAAAACTAGACAGCTCTTTCATGGAGGGGAAAATTTTGGGTATAACGAAATACCAAATAAAAATCTGCACCAACAGCGGAATGTTTCGAAACAGCTCTACCCAAGCATTGGCCAGTTTCACCAGCACCGGGCTGTTGGGCAAGGTTCGCACCGTGCCAATCAAAGCACCCAAAACCATTGCCACCACCCAAGAGGCACCGGCAACAGCCAAGGTCCAGCCCCAAGCGTGAATCATCCACTCAAGGTAAGTGCGCCCGCTGCCATCGTCGGCTAAAAATACAGTCCAGTCCCAGCTCATGGTCACTCCCGCTTACGGTTATAGATGTTGTTATTGTTGCCCATAACGCACAGAGCGTGGGCTAGATTGGAAGATAAGCAAATAGACAGATAAAACAAACCCCGCCAAGATGAACCGGACGGGGTTTGTTAGAGATGACGCGCCGAATTACTTCTGCACGTAAGCTTCCATAGGCTTGTCGTTAGGCGCTTGCCAAGCAGCTTTGGTGCTTGCGCTCAGTGCCAGACCAACCATGGTGTTACGGGGTGGGATTGGCTGCAAGAACCACTTGGTCCAGAGCTTGTTCATTTCGCCAGACTTGATCAATGTATTGACCGTGTCGTCAGCGATACGCTTTAACAGTGGATCGTCCTTGCGGATCATGATGGCGATAGGCTCGGTGCTGAGCACGTCACCCACGATTTTGAAGTCAGCTGGCTTTTTAGCGTTGGCAATGTTGCCGGCCAAGATTGAGCCGTCCATGACGAAAGCATCAGCGCGATCGGTCTCTAACAGCAAGAAACTGTCCGAGTGGTCTTTGCCGAAAACTTCTTTGAAGTCCACGCCATTCGCACGCTTATTTTTACGCAGTGTTTGCACCGAGGTAGTACCGGTGGTGGTCGCTATGGTCTTGCCATTGAGCTGTTCAATATTGGTAATGCCAGAGTTGGCTTTGACTGCAATACGCACTTCCTCAACGAAAGTGGTGTTAACAAAAGCGACGTCTTTTTGACGTGCTGCGTTGTTGGTGGTGGAGCCGCACTCAATATCAACCGTGCCGTTTTGCACCAACGGAATACGGTTTTGCGAGGTGACGGGTTGGTATTTAATTTCGAGCTTGCGCTCAGCCGCTTTTTCAATGTTTGCAATGATGCGCTGGCAAATTTCAACGTGGTAGCCGGTGTACTTGCCGTCACCCAAGGTGTAGGACAGTGCGCCTGAAGAGTCGCGAACACCCATAGTAATGATGCCGGAGGCCTTAACTTTGGCCAGCGTATCGGCCTGTGCGCCTACGGCGGCAAACAAGGCTATCGACAAAGCGATGAGTTTGAAATTCATGGTGGCTCCTGTGTGGGGACTAAAAAAAAATGAATTCTATCGGAAGACTAAGCAATCGCTACTAAGGAAAGGGCAATCACAGCAGAATTTACTTGCGTTGTGCCGTTACACGTCAAATCATTCGCGGACGGCTATCAAAGACAGTAAAACTAGTGCCGAAATATCGACGCAGCATTCATGCCAGCTTGAAACACCGTGCATGACTGTGGCAATTAACAAGCCGAAACTGTAAAACCGATCACATCAAAAAGCCAATGCCGTTTTTAAAGCGGTCTATGCAACTGCATCATAACTAGCAAGGGTTTCTACTAGGGTGACACTGCTTTGTCCGCGATTTTTGGTCGTCTCGATCGTGTCACCGTTTGTGACCTGGCAAGAGATTCTAGATAAGTCCAAAGCGCCTGAGCTGAGCCTTTGACGGCGTCTCTAGACGCTGGCCGTTCACGATAAACGCGAATATCCATGGTCACTTCCATACCGCTGCCGGCGCTGACCAATTTTTTGGCACGCAAGTCTTTTTTCACCGCACTAAAAGGCAAAAAAGCTAGGCCATGGCCTTCAAGCGCCATGACCTTAAGGCCCTCTGCCATATCGGTTTCATAAACTCTGTCCAGATGCACGGGTGATGCGGTTTGCCTGAGTATTTGGTCAACCATGCGGCCCAGATAAGCACCGGGCGCATACCCCAAATAAGGCAGTGGCTGACCTGGCAGCCCAGGCAATTTGAATTCAGGTTCGCCATCGGCGTTAGGCCTGGCATAGGGGGCGAGCAGCTCTTGGCCCAAGCTAACCATTTCGTAGCGCGCGGGATCTAATTGAAAAGGCTGGGACTCATGATGGTAAGTAATCATCAAATCGCAACTGCCTTCGACCAAGCGCAACACTGCATCGTGCACATTGAGCGCGATCAACCGACTCTTAATGGGGCCGAACTTTTCACGCAACCCGCCGACCCACGCCGGGAAAAAGGTAAATGCCAGCGTATGCGGCAGCGCAAACTCAATCACGTCTTGGCCAACTGAGGCATAGGTTCTGAGCATGGCACGGGTTGACTGCACCACTTGCAGTATTTCCATCGCTTGGATTCGCAAAGTCTCGCCCGCAGCGGTCAAGCGCGCCGGGTAAGTCGTGCGGTCAACCAAATCAGCGCCGGCCCATACTTCAAGCGCCCGTATACGGCGAGAAAAAGCGGGCTGAGTGACATGGCGTAGTTGCGCTGCACGGCTGAAATTATGCGTTTCAGCCAAGCAGATAAAGTCTTCTAACCATTTGGAATCCATGGCCGAGATTATGCTTTGCGCAAGCGCAGTAAACGTGGCCGATTTAGGCCAAAATTTGTATACGACTTCACTCTGCGCCTTGTTCGAGTTCTTGTTCTGCGCTTTGCTGCAACAGCCACATCCTGGCGTATTTTTGGTTTAGCGCCAGCAACTGGTAATGCGTGCCGCGCTCAACAATGCAGCCAACTTCCATGACCAAAATTTCATGCGCATCGACCACCGTCGACAGTCGGTGGGCGATGACCAGAGTGGTCTTGTTTTGCGCCGTGGTGCGTAGTTCGGCCTGTATGGCGCGTTCATTGGCTGAGTCCAGCGCCGAGGTAGCCTCATCAAAAATCACCACTGGCGGATTTTTCAGCAAGGTGCGGGCAATTGCAACGCGCTGTTTTTCGCCGCCCGAGAGTTTTAATCCGCGCTCACCGACCATGGTCTCGTAGCCGCGCGGTGTAGAGGCGATAAAGTCATGAATGCGTGCCGCTCTGGCGGCAGATATAACCTGCTCACGACTGGCGCCGGTCTGACCGTAAGCGATGTTGTATTCCACCGTATCGTTAAACAAAACCGTATCTTGCGGCACTATGCCTATGGCTTGGCGCACGCTCGATTGAGTCACTTGCTTGATGTCCTGTCCGGCAATCGTGATGCGGCCTTGCTGTACGTCGTAGAAGCGATAAAGCAAGCGCGCCAAGGTCGATTTGCCAGCGCCCGATGAGCCCACCACCGCAACCGTCTTGCCGGGCGGTATCTCAAAACTCACACCTTTAAGAATTGGCCGCGAACTCTCATAGGCAAAACTCACATTCTCAAACCGAACCGTGGGCTCGCCGTCAATTTGCAGGGGTAGCGCACCGGGTTGATCGGCAATCTCACGCTCTTTTTCAAGCAGGTTAAACATCTTGTCCAGATCGGTCAGGCTTTGCTTGATCTCGCGGTAAATCACGCCTAAAAAACCCAACGGAATGTAGAGTTGAATCATGAAAGCGTTCACCATGACCAAGTCACCCAGCGTCATACGCCCATCGACTACGCCCTGCGTCGCACGCCAAAGCATGGCGACCAAGCCCACCGCGATGATGAGTTGTTGGCCGGTGTTGAGCAGACTCAGCGTGGTCTGACTTTTGACCGCAGCGCGGCGGTAGCGGTTGAGGTTTTCGTCGTAACGTTTGGCCTCAAAGTCTTCGTTATTAAAGTATTTGACGGTCTCGTAATTGAGCAGCGAGTCAATCGCGCGGCTGTGAGCCGAGGAATCTAGCTCGTTCATCTCCTTGCGAAACTTAGTGCGCCACTCGGTCACCGTCACAGTAAAGGTGACGTAGAAAGCCAGTGCAGTGAGCGTAATCCAGGCATACATGGCGTCGAACTTGACCGCCAGCAGCGTCAGCACCAGTGCGACTTCAAAGATAGTCGGAAAGATGCTGTAGAGCGAATATGAAATCAGCGAATGCACGCCGCGCGTGCCGCGCTCAATGTCGCGCGTCATGCCGCCGGTTTGGCGCTCAAGGTGAAACCGCAAACTCAGCGCATGCAGGTGGCGAAACACCTCTAGCGATATCTTGCGTGAAGCGCCCTCGGTGGCTTTGGCAAACACCAATTCGCGTAGTTCGCTAAACAGCGAAGTTGACAATCGCAGCAAACCATAACCCAGCAGCAAGGCCGCCGGAACGACTAGCACCGCTTGCACATTGCCAGGTTTGATGCTCATTGAGTCGACCAAATCTTTAAGCAGCAGCGGCACGCCCACATTGCCAAGTTTGGCGGCGAGCACAAAACTCAGCGCTGCAATGACCCGCCACTTATAGTCCCAGAGATAGGGGAAAAGGCGTTTGAGCGTCTCCCAGTCGCCGCGCCCAGCAGCTGGCACTGGTGCTGCGGCAGAGCCAGTAACAATTTGGGAAGAAGTAATTTCCTGAGAAGAAGGGGTGCTTTGATAGCCGCGCATGATAATTGCTCTTTTTAATTTCTTCGCAGATTGTCCTATGTCCAACCCATTGAGTGCCGACCCCATAGCTAAACCCGCACCAGGCGCAGCCGTACCGCTTCCCACCGACAAGGAGCTAGTGCTTAAAGTCATTCCCATGCCAGCGGACTGCAACGCCAATGGCGATATTTTTGGTGGCTGGGTGATGGCTCAAGTAGATCTAGCTGGCTCTGTGATCCCGGCGCGCTACGTCGAAGGCCGCATGGCTACCGTGGCGGTGAACCAGTTCATTTTTAAGCAGCCAGTGCGGGTGGGCGACATCTTGTCGTTTTTCTCCAGCGTCACCAAAGTGGGTAATACCTCTATCACGGTGCAGGTTGAAGTCTTTGCCGAGCACTTCAGCAAGCAGCGCCAATACGTCAAAGTCACCGAAGCGAGCTTGACGTATGTGGCCATAGACGATTTTGGCCGACCACGAAAAATCACAAAAACCGAGGACTGAAATCCACGCAAGCAGCTTGCACAGCATCCATGCTGGAAAAAGTCTGAACCCCGACTGGCAAGTTCTTGAGCCGCTGCGCACCGGCGCCACCAGCCCAGATACGAGTCGGGCATTCCAAACGCTGCGCCAAGTCATGCAAGAAAGGCCGGACTTGGCGGGCAGGAAAGGAAATACTAAAAGACAGCGCCACGACATCGGCGCCATAGTGCTTGGCCGCAGCAGCGATTTCTGCGGCCGGTGTTTGCGTGCCCAACGCAACGCAGCGGCAACCGGTTTGAGCCATTAACACCTGCAACGACAACAAGCCAAGGTAATGCGCTTCGCCAGGCGGTGTGGTCAGCACTATGCAGGGACGATTAGGTTGCGGCTTTAAGGTCAGCAAGACCTCCCGCAAAAAGCTCGCCATGGTCTCGGTATAAAAATGTTCTTGGAAAACGGACACCAGACCAGCGCTCCAAGCTGCGCCCACCGCATTGTTCAAGGTACGCAGCGTAGTGACTACAAACACTTTCAAGCCCTGTGCCTGAAGCGCGTTTGTCAAAGTACGTTTAAGACGGCTGGTATCCGGGCTGCGGATATTGAGTAGCGCTTCAATCACCCAAGCGTGCGCGGCTTCTTCGTTCGCATCAACCACAGGCGCGGGATGCGCTATCTCCAACGCCATCAATTCTTCAAGACTGAGCCCAACCACAGCGCTAGGGCGTAAGTTGCGTTCTAGCAAACGTTTAATGAGTTGTAAACGCGGCAAGTCTTGCGGTGCATACATGCGATCCCCATTGGCCGCACGTACGGGGCAGGGATAACCGTAGATTGCTTCCCAGCGGCGCAAGGTAGAGCGATTTAAACCGGTTTCGCGCTCAACCAATCCGATCGAAACTAGCGGCAAATGGAATGGGGTCATGGTCGTCGAGTCAGAGATAAGTGGGCATGTAAAACATCACGAATGTTAATCATACTTACTAAATACTGAATCGAAGCTCTACTCAAGTAGAGCTATGTAACAAACCCATTATGAAAGTTCACTAAAAGTCGATGTTGCGCTAGCGGTTACGCCCGCTATTGAGCGCACGACTGGGTCAGTTATTACTCAGATTTTTTCACATGCATATGCTCGACTTTTTTGTCCAGCAACACTTCCGGCTCTTGAGCCTCTATCCAAGTCTCATTATTCAAACCCGCATGCATGCGTTTGGTGTCCAAGTCGCCCGTCCATTTAGCCACTACCAGTGTTGCCACGCCGTTGCCGACCAAATTGGTCAAGGCGCGGGCTTCAGACATAAAGCGGTCAATACCCAAAATCAAGGCTAGGCCGGCAACCGGCACCGTACCAACAGCTGACAAGGTTGCGGCCAACACGATAAAGCCGCTGCCCGTAATACCTGCTGCGCCTTTAGAGGTGAGCAACAACACGGCAAGCAACGTGATTTCCTGAATCAGTGTCATGGGCGTGTTGGTGGCTTGGGCAATAAACACCGCAGCCATGGTCAGGTAGATGGACGTGCCGTCGAGGTTAAATGAGTAACCAGTAGGAATCACCAAGCCAACCACGGTCTTGCGTGCGCCCAAGTTTTCCATCTTCTGCATCATGCGCGGCAGTACCGACTCAGACGACGAAGTGCCCAACACAATGAGCAATTCTTCTTTGATGTATTTGACAAATTTCCAAATACTAAAGCCGTGCACCCTGGCAATCACACCCAACACACCGAAGACAAAGATCAAGCAAGTACCGTAGAAGGTAGCCATCAACATGCCCAAGGAAATCAGTGAGCCGACGCCGTATTTACCAATCGTGAAAGCCATGGCACCGAAAGCGCCGATAGGAGCGACCTTCATGATGATGCCGACAATGTCAAACAACACATGAGAAGTTTTCTCAATAAAGTCAAACACCATAGTGCCGCGACCACCAAATTTGTGCAGCGCAAAACCAAACAAGATGGAGAACAGCAAAACCTGCAAAATCTCGCCCTTGGCAAACGCATCTACTACCGAAGTAGGAATAATGGCCAACAAGAAGTCGACTGTGCCTTGCATTTTTCCTGGCGCGGTGTAAGCGGCAATGCTTTTGACGTCTAGTGTGG